>CAZFZM010000016.1:32322-53204 GCA_964523545.1 uncultured Thermotogae bacterium | reverse complement strand
CCGCCCGGACTGGCGCTACAGCGCCAGTCCGCCTTCCCAAAGCCCGTGGATGTTGCAGTACTCGATCGCGATCAGTTCGCTGAAGTCGTCCAGATTCGCGTGGGTGACGACCGTCGGAACCCCGTACGTCGGACCGAGGTCGAACGACGCGATGTGGACCGCGAGGCCTGCCTTGACGCCGAACAGCTCGATCCACTTGATGTGGTGCTCGATCGTGTTCGGATGCGGGACTTCTTCGCCGACGATGATCTTGACGACCTTCTCCCCGCATTCCGGGCAGTCGACGAGCTTGATCACCGGGACGTGCTTCTCCTTCCCTTCCTGGTCCGCTCCCTTGATCAGTTCTCCGAGTTTCATTCGTTCCTCCTTTGGGAACCACGTGCGGTGCTCAGAATGCCTTGAACAACTCGCGCTTCGCCCCGCAGACGGGACAGAACTCCGGCGCTTCCCCCTCGACCGTGTACCCGCAGACCGGGCAGATGTGGACCGTCTTCAGATCCAGATCCGCGCTCGTCTCGACGGTCTGCTTCGCTTCCTTGTACATCGTCTCGTGGATCTTCTCCGCCTCGAGGGCGTAGTGGGTCGAACGGACCGCACCGGCCTCGCCCTGGTACTCGGCGGCGTTGTGGTAGACCGGGTACATCTCGTTCACTTCGAAGTGTTCGCCGGCGATACAGGTCTGCAGGTTCCCGGCCGCGTCCGCGATGTTCCCCAGCTCGCGGTAATGGTTCGTCGCGTGCACTTGCTCGGCGTAAGCGATCGCGCGGAACAGCCGGGCCAGATTGGGGAGGCCGTCCTTCTCCGCCTTCTCGGCGAAGATGAGGTACTTCATGTGGGCCATGCTCTCCCCGGCGAAGGCCGTCTCCAGAAACTCCTTCGTCATTTCGTGCATGTCGAGTCCTCCTGTCTTGGCTCTATCGATCTCTCAATCTTTCCCTGTTGATTCCCCACCCACGACGAGCCGCGCCAGACGATCGTCGACGATCGATCGGTCGATCCGGGGCAGTCGAACCAGCGGTTCGTCCCCGACGCGCCCCCGGTAGGACGCGGCATACGTCTCCCGCGCCGGCAGCTCATACAGCACGCCGACCGGGAAGGAATCCTCGACGTCGAGCGCGACGGAGACCGCCCGGTCGCGATCGGCAGGGTCGTGATCGTCCGGAATCGGGACGACCCGCTCGCGGTACCAATCGACCGGATGGTGTCCCCACGTGATGCACGGTTGGATGACGTCGACGAGCGACAGGCCGCGGTGCGTGATCGCTCGCCTCAGGATGTGAGTCAATCCGTCGGTGTCGGCGGCGAACCCGCGGGCGACGAACGTGCAGCCGTGAACGATCGCCGTGGCCAGCATCTGGGCCGGATCGATCTCGACCCCGTCGAATTGGAGCCTCGTCTTCTCCCCCCTCGGCGTGGTCGGCGAAGCTTGCCCCTTCGTCAGCGCGTAGATCCGGTTGTCGTGCGCGATCACCGTGATGTCCGGATTCCGTCGGAACGCGTGCAGTAGGTGGTTTCCGCCCTCGCCGTACAGGTCGCCGTCCCCCGACGTGACGATCGTCTTCAGCTTCGGGTTGGCGACGTGGATCCCGATCGCCGCCGGGATCGCGCGGCCGTGAAGCCCGTTGTAGACGTTCGCCTTCAGGTAGTGCGGCAGCTTCGCCGCCTGCCCGATCCCCGAAACGAGACAGACCTTGTCCGGCGCCAGGTCGAGCTCGACGAGGGCCCGCTTGAGCGCGGCCAGGATCCCGAAGTTCGGGCAGCCGGGACACCATTGGTTCTCGACCGGGCTCGCGTACTCTTCGAGTCTCGTCATGGCGTTCGCTCCAGGATGTACCGGGCGTCGATCGGAAGGCCGTCGGACCGTCCGATCGTCCCCTCGATCGACCATCCGAGCTCGCCCCGCAGGAGGTGGGCGAGCTGGCCGGTAGCGTTCCCTTCGACCGTCCAGTATCGGGCTTCCTTTCGATGCTCCACCTCGGGAAGCGGCCAGAGTTCGGTGAAGTGGATCGAGCCGGCCCTTCGGCCGTCGGACCGCAGTCGATCGACCGCCTCGGCGACCGCTTCCCGCGTCGACCCCCAGCCGACGAGGATCAGTTCCGCGTCGTCGGTTCGGTCCTCATCCGGAGGGCGGATCTCCTTCCGCAGGGTTCGCATCTTCTCCGCGCGCTTCTCGACCGCCGCCGGGCGGACGGTTCGCAGCTCCTCGGTGATGTGTCCTTCCGGAGTGTGCTCGTCGGAGTCGAGGCAGACGGTGTGTCCGCCTTGCCCGAACGCCAGGCGGGGGGAGACACCGGTCTCGCTCGGTGCGTAGCGCGCGTAGGTCTCGAACTCCGCCGGGTCGGCGAGATGATCGGCGGGGATCTCCGCGGGCAGTTCGAGCCGACCGAGTGAGAAGCGCGAATCGGCGAGGTACTGATCGGTCAGGAGGACGACGGGGACCTGATATCGATCGGCGAGGTCGAACGCGCGAACCGTCAGATCGATCGCCTCCTGCGGGTCGGACGGAGCAAGCACGGCGCGGGGGAATTCCCCGTGCCCGGCGCGGATAGCGAAGAGGAGGTCCTCCTGCGCGGTCCGCGTCGGCAGGCCGGTCGCCGGGCCGGGCCGTTGCGCGAGGACGAGGACGATCGGTGTCTCGATCATCCCGGCGAGGCTGATCCCCTCGACCATCAGGGCGAACCCGCCGCCCGAGGTGGCCGTCATCGCCCGCGCCCCGGCGGCGGAGGCACCGAGGGCCATGTTGATCGCCGCGATCTCGTCCTCGGCCTGCTCGGCGAAGACGCCGAGGTCGGCGTCGCGGGCGAAGGCGGTGATGATCCCGGTCGACGGGGACATCGGGTAGGCGGCGATGAACCGGCAGCCTGCCGCTGCCGCTGCGAGCGGGATCATTTCGTGCGCCGACGCGAACGCGTACGTCGCGTCACGTCGCGGGAGTTCCTCCGGCACGTTGTCGCCCATTTGGGCCGCGGCCCGGTCGAACCCCGCCCGGGCGGCGTCGACGTTGGCCCGAACGGTCTCCTCGCCCCGCTTCGCGAAAGCCGAGGAGAGAACGCCCTCGAGGATCGCGAACGGGAGACCGACCGCGGCACAGAGCGCCCCGGCGGCGACGGCGTTCGCGTAGATTGCCTGGCCACCGTGCGCCACGGCGAGATCGGTGAACGGGATCGTCAGTCCGCCACCTTCCTCGTCGTCCGACAGGAGAAGCCCGTCGGAGCGGAGCGCGTCGGCGTAGTGCGCACGCGCGACCGGATTCAGCGCCAGCAGCACGTCGGCGTCCTCGCGCGGCGCGTTGCGCAGCTCCTCGGCGACGCGGATCCGGACGCTCGAGTTGCCGCCGCGGATCCGCGACTCGAACTCCTGGCTCGCGAAGACCGGATACCCGTGCGCCAGGAAACAGCGAGCGACGACGTCGCCGATCGTCTGGATTCCCTCTCCGGCCGCGCCGGTGACGAAGATGCTTCGATCCATGGATCTCCTCTTGTTTGCTATTCCAACCCCTCGTGGCGCGCGGCGATCCCGTCGGCGAGGGCGTCGAGCGCCTCGAACGTCTCGGGCTTCGGGAGGCCCTTCGTGAAGACCGGGTCGAGCCACTCGACCTTCAGGGAGGCGCACAGCCCCTGGACCTGCTCGGCCGCCTTTCCGGCCCAGCCGTACGACCCGATGATCGCGGCGTGCTTCAGCTTCGGGCGGAGGGCCGCGGTCAGGTACGCGGCGAAGACGACGTTTGGGTGCGGACCGACGAGGACCGTGGGCGTGGCGAAGACGACCGTTGCCGCGTCGACCAGACGGACGGCGTAGGAGCCGAGGTCGGTCACCGACATGTTGAACGGTTCGACGCGGACGCCTCGCTCGGTCAATCCCCCGATCAAGTGGTCGACCATCCGGGCCGTGCTTTCGTGCATCGACGTGTACGGAAGGACGACGAGGTTCTTCGGCGGGTCGAGGACCCAGTGGCGATACGCGTCGACGATGAAGGCCGGATCGTCGTGGATCGGTCCGTGGCTCGGGCAGATCGTCTCGATCTCGTACGGCGCGAGCCTTTCCAGGTGCCCCTTGATCAGGTTGGAGAACGGCATCATGATCTCGGCGAAGTAGCGCTTCGCCGCCTCGTAGACCCGCGGACGATCGACGGCGAACAGGTCGTTCGTCGCCAGGTGCGAACCGAACAGATCGCACGTGAAGAGGATCTTCTCCTCTCGCAGGTAGGTCAGCATCGTCTCCGGCCAGTGGACCCACGGGGCGTGGATGAACTCGAACGTTCGGTCCCCGAGCGACAGCGTCTCGCCGTCTTCGACGGCCGTGATCCGATCCTCCGGGATTCCGAGGTGGTCGGCGATCATCGGCTTCGCCTTCGGGCTCGAGACGATCTCGATCTCCGGATAGCGATTGACGACGAGCGGCACGGATCCGGAATGGTCCTGTTCGACGTGCTGGACGATCAGGACGTCGAGCCGTTCGACCTCTTCGAGCTGTTCGAGGATCTCTTCGCTCTTCGCGGGATCGGCGGTGTCGATCAACGCCGTCTTCTCGCTGCCGCGCACCAGATACGCGTTGTAACTCGTGCCGTCGGGGAGGGGGATCAGCTCGTCGAACAGCCGACGATCCCAGTCGATCGCCCCCATCCACGAAATCCCCGGCCGAATCTCTCTAGGTTTCAAGTTTCCTCCCATCCGAGTTCCGCTGACAGAGCCACCACGAGAACCGTCTGTTCACAGACGGGTCTCGTCCGTGACGGGCGCGGCCCGTCACGCTACCTTCTCGAACATGTCCTTCCCGGCGCCGCAGACCGGACAGACCCAGTCGTCAGGCAGATCCTCGAACGCCGTTCCCGGTTCGATCCCGCTCGTCGGGTCCCCGACGGACGGGTCGTACACGTATCCGCAGACCGTACAGATCCACTTGTCCACTGTCGGCTACGCTCCTTTCCGGATGTTCTTTCGGTACTCGTTGTAGGTGAGCGGCTCGCCGCCGTCGCGCGTCCCGGCGCGGTCGACCGAAGCGACGAACAGCGAGTGCGTCCCGAGATCGACCGTCATCTCCGGGATCACGGTGCACTCGTAGATCGCCACCGCGTCCGGAAGGTACGGAATCCCGTGCTCGGTCGTCTCGTGCGGAAAGCCGGCGAACTTGTCGGCGTCGCGCCCGGACTGGAAGCCGAACCGGCGGATGACGTCACCGGACGCCTCGCTTTCTCGGTCGAGAACGGAGACGGCGAACCGGCCGCTCTCGGCGATCATCTCGTGGGTCAACGACTTCTTCCCGACCCCGATCGCCATCCGCGGCGGCATGTTCGTCACCTGCATCAACGCGTCGAGGCACTGGCCGTTGATCCGGTCCCCCGACCGGGCGGTCACGATGTACAGCCCGTGGGTGACTTGAAAGAGCGCCTGATTGAGCGATGCGGTGTCGGTAACGAACGTGAACGCCATGTCTCCTTCTTCCTGTCCTACGCTGCGGCCTCGGCCCCGAATTCGTACGTCGGTGGGAACGCCGCGGCCACCCGTTGCCCGAGCTCCCGATCGGCCAGCAACAGCCCGGGGCCCTTCTCTCCGGCGATCTCGAGCATGTCGATGACCTTGGAGACCGAGTCCTCTTCCTCGACCTGCTCGGTGACGAACCACTGGAGCATGATGTCTGCCGCGTTGTCGTTCTCCTCCCGTGCGATCTTCACCAGCTCGTCGATCCTGCCGGTGATGAACTTCTCGTGTTCGAGCGCCGCTTTGAACGCTGCGAGCGGCGAATCCCACTCCGCCTGTGGCTTTTCGATCGCGAGCAGCTCGACCCTGCCGCCGCGTTCGTTGATGTGATTGAAGAACCGGAGCGCGTGTCCGAGTTCCTCCTGCGCCTGCGCCTTCATCCACTGGGCCATCCCGTCGAGGCCCTTCGCGTGGAAGTACGCGGCCATCGAGGCGTAGAGGTAAGCGGAGAACGTCTCGTGCATGACCTGCTCGTTCATCGCTTCCTGCATTCGTTGTCCGATCATCGTCGGTCACCTCCATCCTGTGGTCCCGTGGACTGAATCATTCTTCTCGGATTCTCAGTGCGATACAACGGCCGACCGCTACCAGTTCTCGGCGAGCAACTCGAAGTGTGCCTGAGCGTGGTCACAGGCCGGGCAAACCTCGGGGGCTTCCGGCCCTTCGTGGAGGTAGCCGCAGTTCCGGCAGCGCCAGACGACGGTCCCCGGTTTCTTGAAGACGGTCCCCGCCTCGACGTTCTTCAACAGGCCGAGGTATCGCTTCTCGTGTTGCTTCTCGGCGACGGCGATCGCTTCGAAGACGGAGGCAATCTCGTTGAGTCCCTCCTCACGCGCGACCTGCGCGAACCCGGGGTACATCGACGTCCATTCGTAATTCTCCCCACCCGCCGCGGCCTTGAGGTTCTCCGCCGTCGTTCCGATGACGCCGGCCGGGAAGGCGGCCGCGACCTCGACGTCCCCGCCTTGGAGGAGCTTGAAGAGCCGTTTGGCGTGCTCCTTTTCCTGGTTCGCCGTCTCCTCGAAGATCGACTGGATCTGAACGAAACCGTCCTTCTTCGCCTGCGACGCGAAGTAGGTGTAGCGGTTCCGGGCCTGGGACTCCCCGGCAAACGCCGTCAACAGGTTCTTCTCCGTCCGTGTTCCCTTCAGTTGCATCTTCCTTCCTCCTTCGATGGGCTTTCTAGGTTTGGCATACCGGGCAGAAGCAGGTCGACCGCCCAGCTTGTGTCACACGTTCGATGGCCGTCCCGCACCGCTCGCACGGCTCGTTCTCCCGCCCGTAGACGGCGAGCCGGTTCTGAAACGAGCCGCCCTCTTCCGCGGACCGGCGATAGTCCGACACGCCGCTGCCGATCGTCGTCCCGAGCTGCTCGATCGCGTCGAACAGAACCGAGGTGATCCCGGCGTGCAGGGCCGAGACCTCGCCTTCGTCGAGCGACCTCGCCGGCCGCCTCGGGTCGATCCTTGCACGCCAGAGGGCCTCTGCGGCGTAGATGTTCCCGATTCCGGCGATCTTCCGCTGATCGAGCAGCAGCTGTTTGATCGGCGCCCTCGATCCGGCAGCGAATTCGCCGAGGATCTCGGCGGTGAATTCCGTTCCGGTCGGCTCGATCCCGAGGTCCACGTCGAAGCCGTGAGGGCAGTGGACGACGGTTCCCAGGCGACGCGGGTTAATGAAGTAGACGGACTCGTCCGAGTCGAGGCGAAGGATCATTCGCGTGTAGGGGATCTCGTCTTCGGATCGGTCGAGCCGGAGTCGTCCGGACATTCGTAGGTGAACGATCAGATCGCCGCGGCCGTCCAGGCCGATCACGATGTACTTCCCTCGACGCGTTACGCCCTCGATCGACGCGCCGATCAGGACCTCGGCGGAGATCGAAAGACGATCGTCGAGGACCTCGGCGCCGACGATTCGCGTTCCGACGATCGGCGCCAGACGACGGACGAGGGTCTCGACCTCGGGGAGCTCAGGCATCGCGTGCCTCCTTTCGATCGGACCGGCGAGCCGCGAACTCCTCCTTCTCAAGGCAGGACGCGCAGACGCCGTACGCGTACGTGCGGATCGATTCGACGAGATGCCCGTCGGTGTTCAAGCCGGTCGGATCCCCGTCCTTCACCGCGATGTCGTACACCTTCCGGCAGACCCGGCAACGGAAGTGGGCGTGCGGCTTGAGGTCGGCGTCGTACCGCGAGACCGTCGGATCGACGCTCAGCCGGAGGACCATCCCCGCCTTCGTCAGCGCATCGAGGGTGTTGTAGACCGTCGCCCGCGAGATCGACGGGAACCTCTTTCTCACGGCCGAAAGAACCTGATCCGCCGTCGGATGGAGATTAGTCTTGGACAGCCACTCGAGGACGGCCAACCGCTGAATCGTCGGAACCAGACCGACCTCTCGTAGCATCTCCGCATGTGCCTCGGATCTCATTTCGGACGGATTATAAACTTGGAAGAAGTCCAAATCAAGGTGTGAGCCACTCGCTCTGAGCGGATCCTTGAGACTCGGGTTCACAACGCTTCGTCGTCCTGCAACCGCTTGACGCGATTCTTTCGTAAAGCTACCTTCACTCGGAGCTCTTCTACTGAAGGGGGGACGATGCTCTCTCTGATTCTTGCGTGCGCGGTCTGTGCCCCAATCGTTGTCGCATACCACTTCATCACGCGTGTTCCGGCACTGGCCTTTCTCATTCTGTTCCTCAATCTCGGTGTAGGCGTGTTCGCGGGCTACATGTTCTGCTGGTTCTCCAACCGAAAGGGACGCATCGTTTCGACCCCTCGCCTGATCGCAGGAGGCGTGATCACTGGAATCATTGTTACAACGGCGCAATACGCAGTCGCCTCCGAGTTCAGTGGATTCGCTTTTTGGGGTCCTCTCTGGGGCGCCATCCTGGGTGGGGTCGGGACGGCCGTGTACCTGGCGCTTGAGCGTGCGATAAAGGGGCGCGAAGACCCGGAGCGCGAGGAGCGGTTCCGCCGAGTAATCGACGAGCACGCCGAGAGCAATCAGGATGGCGACTAGCGATTCCGCTCTTCTTGTGGGCTGACCTTCAAGTATGTCTCGATTGCCGAATCACGATTCGCGTACTCCCGCGATACTGGGGAGGGAGCAACGCGGCTATTCGGTACATGAACCCGTCGGCAATCCGATGGCGAACGTCGTGCCTTGCCTTGACAATCGACCGACAAAATTGTATAATGATTACGAAAAAGGAACCAATCGTTATTTCGTATCGGTCAAGATCTCACGAGACGAAGGAGACGATGTGGAATCCCGGGTCGATGCGCGGCTGAAGGCGCTGGAGGAAGTCTGTCGCAGTGTGGGAGCCAACGTGACCCACCAGCGACGCGAGGTGCTTCGAGTGATCGTCGAGACCGATTCGCATCCCGATGCACGCACGGTGTTCCGTCGTGTTCGGGAGAGAATGCCGACGATCTCGTTCGACACCGTGTACCGAACGCTCTCGTTCCTGGAGGAGCATCGGCTCATCGACCGCGTTCGTCTCACGGGAGAGCGGGCGCGGTTCGACGGGAATCACAGACGTCACCATCACTTCATCTGCACGACGTGCGGGCGGATCGCCGATTTCGAAAGCGAGACGCTCGACGTCATGGAGCTTCCTCGCGAGGCAACGAAGTTGGGCACCCCCGGGGCAAGGCAACTTCAGGTCTTCGGAGTCTGCCGGCGTTGCGCGCGCGGAGGGGACTGACGCGAGTACGAAAGGAGGACACCATGGCAAAGGTGACCCGAGAGGTTGTGGAAAGGGCAGGAGTGGACGTCGACCAGCTACTGGAGCTTCTCGTCAAGAACGCGTCCGCGGAGCTGACGACGTACTACTACTACACGATCCTTCGCGTGAACCTGATAGGCTTGCAGGGCGAAGGGATCAAGGAAATCGCGGAGACGGCTCGGATCGAGGATCGGAACCACTTCGAGGCGTTGGTCCCCAGGATCTACGAGCTGGGCGGGAAACTGCCGCAGGACATGAAGGCGTTTCACGACGTCTCGGCCTGTCCGCCCGCCTACCTCCCGAAGGATCTGGGCGACACGACCGAGCTTCTGAAGGTTCTCGTCGAGGCGGAACGTTGTGCGGTCCGCGGCTACACGCAGATCTGCAACATGACCGCGGGCAAGGACCATCGGACCTACGATCTGGCGTTGGCGATCCTCAACGAAGAGGTCGAGCACGAGTCCTGGTTCTCGGAGTTCCTCGGAGAGGGTCCGTCGGGACATTACCTGAGGCGCGGCGAAACGTCGCCGTTCGTCTCGAAGTTCCTGAAGTAGCGAGGTGACCGACGGGGGAGGTCCGACGGGCCTCCCCCGTGTCTCGCGGACGGGAAGGCGCGATGCGGCGGTTCACAGCGGACGCGCTCGCTTCGTACGACGGGCGGGACGGTCGCCCCGCGTACGTGGCTTGGGAGGGGAAGGTCTACGACGTGACGGAGAGCTTCCTCTGGAAGGGCGGACGCCATCAGGCCATGCACGATGCTGGGCGCGACCTGACGCGGGCGCTCGGCGAGGCACCGCACGGACCGGATCTGTTAGCGCGTTGTCCTCAAGTCGGCGTTCTGGTCGGACCCGCCGCCGATCGTACGTAGGAAGCCGCCCGCCGGGGATCAGATCCCGCCGGGATCGATTTTCCCTACCGAGCCGGGTCGAAGGTACGCCTCCGTCGCCGCGTCCAGATCGGCGTACTCGCCGCGATACGCCGGCGGTAAGAGCGCCGCCATCCGGTACATGATCTCGTCGGTGATCCGCTGACGGAGATCGCGCGAGAGGCGCTCGTTGCCTGCGGCGACGTAGAACGGCTCGCCGACGACGATGTGAAACGGGGTCCGTCGGAGTCGACGGACGTTGCGACCGATCGTCTCACCACCGTAGAAGACGACCGGCATGAGCGGGGCTCCGCTCTTCAGCGCGATCGTCACGACCCCCGAGCGGCCGCGCTGGAGCCGGCCGTGACGGCTCCGTGTCCCTTCCGGTGCGACGGCGAGGAATCCTCCGTCCCTCAGCACGCCGAGGGCGCGACGGAGCGCGCCGATGTCCGGCTCGCCGCGACGGAGCGGGATCGCCTCCCACTGGTTGAACAGCCATCCGAGGAGCGGGTTTTCCCAGGCCTCGGCCTTCGCCAAGCCGATCACCTTGCGGGGGCGGAAGCGACAGTGGAGGACCGGTGCCTCGAGGAAGTTGACGTGATTGGCGATCAGGATGAGCGGGCCGTGCATCGGAATCCCGTCGATTTGGGCCCCGTCGACGACGCACAGGATGCGTACCAGTAAGCAGATCAGGCCGTCCACCAGCCGGCCGAGAACCGTCATCCGCCGCCCTCGGCCGCTCGACAGAGGACCTCGATCCGGCGGGGGAGGATCTCCATGGTCAACCGCTTCCCCTCGGTGCAGAGCGTCTCGCCGTCGGCGTGAGCCGGGAGAAGCCCTTCGAGCGCGGTGACCGTGATGCGCTCGGCCCGCCCGGTCTTGACGGACGGGCGACTCGCCTGCGTCCCTTTCATGAACCGAGGGATAAGGGCGAGGATTCCCAGGCGGCTGACCTGGCTCGCGATGCACAGGTCGAACCGACCGTCGTCGATCTTGCCCTCTGGGGCCATCATGAATCCGCCGCCCAGCCGCCGACCGTTCATGATCGAGACCATCAGCGATCGCTGATCGAACGTTTGACCGCCGAACTCGACGCGGATCAGCGGAGCGCGGTAGTAGAGAAAGATCGTCTTCAGCGCCGCGACGAAGTAACCGGGAAAGCCGCGCAAGCGCTTCAGTTTTGCCGCCTCGAACCCGACGACGGCGTCGAAGCCGATCCCGACGCCGTTGCCGAAGAACCGCCCCTCGGAGATCGAATCGCCATGGACGCGGCCGACGTCGATCGTCCGCCTGTGATCCGCAGCCAGCGCCGCACACCCCTCGTCCAGCGCGTACGGCGCGCCGGCACCGAAGGCGAAGTCGTTCCCCCGCCCGGCGCACAGCACGCCCATCGCGGCGGTCCCTTCCTCGGCCTCCTTCGCCCGCATCAGGCCGTTGAGGACCTCGTTCGACGTGCCGTCCCCACCGACGGCGACGACGACATCGTACCCCTCGCGAACGGCCTGTTGGGCCAGCTCCGCCGCGTGCCAGGGGCGCTCGGTTCGGACGAGGTCGAACGCAAGTCCACGCTCGCGGAGCAGACGCTCGACGGTCGGAATGGCCTGACAGGCCATTCCCGCGCCCGCCGCCGGGTTGACGATCAACCGGTATCGCTTCGCCACGGTCGGGACCTCCGTGCTCTCTTGGTCAGTCTACGATACGGATTCGGAGGACCGATGTCATCTGCCGTGCCGATGGGTAGAGGAGCACGACGGAGACGCACGCACCATCGTCGGCAGGAGGGAGAACTCCGAGTCCCGAAAAGGCTGTCGTGATTCGGCGGTCGCTACGCGTGCAGCCGCTCGGCGATGATCGACTCGAGATCGGCGATCTTCACCCGCGTTTGATCGGTCGAGTCGCGATCGCGGAGCGTGACCGTCTCGTCCTGCAGCGTCTGGTGGTCGACGGTGACGCAGAACGGGGTTCCCGACTCGTCCTGTCTTCGGTACCGCTTTCCGATCGAGCCCTTCTCGTCGTAGAAGACGTTCCAGCGCTTTTTCAGCCCGCGGTAGATTTCGGCGGCGATCTCCGGCTGCCCGTCCTTCTTGACCAACGGGAAGACGGCGGCCTTGATCGGCGCGACCCGCGGGTGGAGCCGGAGGACGACCCGCTCCTGCGGGACACCCTTCTCGTCGGGGATCGCGTCTTCGTCGTACGCCTCGCACAGAAGGGCCAGAGCGGTCCGGCCGACACCGCCCGCCGGCTCGATGACGTGGGGGACGTACTTCGTCTGCGTGACGTCATCGAAGTAGGAGAGGTCCTTCCCGCTCCCGGCATGTGTCGGCTGCTCGTGCTCGTCTCGCTCGACGACCAACTCGTCTCCCTCTCGGATCAGCTTCCCCTCCATGTGGCTGCGCAGATCAAAGTCACCGCGATGGGAAACGCCTTCGAGCTCCCCGAACTCCCCTTGAGGGAGGAACGGATACGCGTACTCGATGTCGGCCGTCCCGCAGGAGTAGTGGGCCCGCTCGTCCGGGCCGTGCTCGCGGAGGCGGAGGTTGTCGCTCTTCAAACCGAGCGACACGTACCACGCAACGCGACGGTCGCGCCAGTAGGCGTACCACGCCTCCGACGACTCCGGTGAGCAGAAGAACTCCATTTCCATCTGCTCGAACTCGCGAGAGCGGAAGGTGAAATTCCGCGGCGTGATCTCGTTTCGGAACGACTTTCCGATCTGCGCGATCCCGAACGGGACCTTGACCCGTGACGTCGAGAGGACGTTCTTGAAGTTGACGAACATCCCCTGCGCCGTCTCCGGACGGAGATACGCCTCGGCGGTCGGATCGATCAACGCTCCGACGTAGGTCTTGAACATCGTGTTGAATTCCCGCGGCTCGGTCAGCTCGCACTCGCTGTGCTCTCCCGGACGGACGCTCGGCTTGCGGGGGCAGTTGCTCGACTCGACCTGATCGGCGCGGAACCGTGCCTTGCAGGTCTTGCAGTCGACGAACAGGTCGTAGAACAGGTCGAGATGGCCGCTCGCCTTCCAGACCTGAGGGTGCATAATGATCGTCGATTCGATCCCGACCATGTCGAACGCACGCGGGGCGCCGGGCGGGACGGACGTGTCGTCGTGCCCGGTGACCATCTCCCGCCACCACGCGTCCTTGATGTTGCGCTTCAGCTCGACGCCGAGCGGACCGTAGTCCCAGAAGCCGCCGATGCCGCCGTAGATCTCGCTCGACGGGTAGACGAATCCGCGACGCTTGCACAGCGCGACGATCTTCTCCATCGTGTTGTTACCGTTGTTCATCCCGTCCTCCGAGCGTGAGATCCGCAGCCGCGTTCGGCGGTCGTGTGGCCGCGAGGTCCGATTATACCGAAACCATCACGGGTACCCGGCTAGGACATCACGATCGGATGAAAGCCGAGCGACGCGTACAGATTCTGCGCCGGGGTGTTCCCTTCGGTGACGATCAGCCGAAGGTGCGCAAAACCGCGGCCGAGAAGCGCGTCGATCGATTGACGGAGCAAGTGCCGAGCCAAGCCTTCGCGCCGCGCGTCCGGGCGGGTCATCGAAAAGACGACAAGTGGTACGCCGTCCGGTTCGGAGAGGCCGATCAGACAGGCCGAGACGAGGAACTCGCCCCGCTCGATGACGAACGAGCAGTCGAACAGGAGGTCCCCGTAGTCGCCGGAGAACACCTTGTCGATCTCGGCGAGCGCGTCGGCGAACGTCTCTCCCTCGTCGTCGATCGTCCCGCGAAATGCCGCGTAGAGGAGGATCGCCAGGTCTTCCCGGTCCGACGGGTACACGGTGCGGCACGGCCAGGACGCGGCGATTTCCTGGCGCGTCAATCGCAGCTCCATGGAGAGGCGCTTCCTGTCGTTCATCCGACGCCGGAAGACGGCGCGGGACCGTCAGAACGGTCCCGCGCATCGTATTCCTACTCCTGCTTGATGTACACGAGATCCATCGTCAATCCATTGCCTCCGCTCGGATTCGCGATCGGGTTGGCGACGTTCCCGTTACCGACCTCGTCGTAGTACGCGTAGCTGAAGGTCGGGTTGACGGTGTAGATCAGGCCGAGGTCCGCCTCGGTGAGGAGGAACTGGTACTCCTTGTAGATCTCGAACGCCTCGTCGTTGTCGTAGGTCGCGACGCCGGCGGCGAGAAGCTCGTCGATCCGGGCCTCCACTTCGTAGAGGTCGTCGGTCCCTCCGGAGTAGTGCCAGAAGTGGAGCGTGCCGGTCGCGCGATAGACGTTTGCGCCCGAGTTCGGCTCGCTCCCACCGGTGAGCCCGAGGAGGACCATCTCGACCATCGAGGTCGTCAGGCGGGTCACGAGCGTGTTGAAGTCGATCGGCTGGAAGTTGACGTTCAGGCCGATCCCCCGAAGGTCCTCCGTGATGATCAGGCAGATCGCCTCTCTCGTCGTGTTCGGATTCGTGTTGAACTCGATCTCCAGCGGCGATCCGTCGGCGAAGTCCCTCCACCCGTCCCCATCGACGTCGACGATTCCGATCTCATCCAGCAGGGCGGCCGACGTATCGAGAGCGAACTCATAGACGACCGCGTTCTCCTCGGTCACCGGCCCACCGTAGTGCGTGCGGCCCGCGTAGAAGGGAGAGAGGTAGCTGACCGGGCTCCACTGCGGGACGGCGAGGTCGTTGTAGACGTTCGAGATGATCGAGTCCTTGTCGACCGCGTGGGCGATCGCCTTGCGGAAGCGGATGTCCCGGAACAGTGCCCGCAGGTTCTCGTCCGTGTCCTCCGAGAGGCCGACGTCCTGGTTGATCCCGATCCACGACGTGCCGAAGTTGGGGACATCCGGGTCGACGAGGACGGTGAACCCGTCCCGGTCGGCTCTCTCCACGAGGACTCCGAGGTCCTCCGCTCTCGGTCCGAAGGCCTGGACCTCGTGGTTGAGGAACTTCAGCATCGTGACGTCCTGATCCGCGACGATGTGGACGATGTACCGATCGAGGTACGGGAGCTGAACGCCGTTCGGATCGTAGTGGTAGTAATACGGGTTTCTCTCCAGGACCACGTACTGATCGACCTCGTACTCCTTGACCATGAACGGTCCCATCCCGACGAGCTCCGACGGATCGGTGTCGATCCCCCAGACGCCGTTGAACGCGTCGGCCGGTACGTCCGGGTTGAGCTTGTGGACGTATTCGGACAGCTTGTGCCGGGGGAGAATGGAGGCGCCGAGAGCCGAGAAGATTGGACGGAAGGGCATCGACAGCGTTACCCGAACCGTGTGATCGTCGACCTTCTCGACCGCAGGGTACGTCCCGTCGGGGAGCTGGAGGACGTCGCGCGCGCTCGTGTCGATGTCCTCGTTGTAGTAGAGGTCGTTGAACGTGAAGACGACGTCGTCTGCAGTGAACGGTGTGCCGTCCGACCAGCGGAGCCCCCGCCGGAGGTGGAACGTCAGCGTCAGGCCGTCCTCCGACGCCTCCCACTCCTTGGCGAGCTCGGGAACGACGGCCGAGTTGTTCGGATCGATGTCCACGAGCCCGCGGAGCATCATGTTGGTGAACTGCGTCGTGCTGTTCTCGTTCGACACGACAGCGTTCCAGCTCTTCGGGTCGGTGATCGAAGCGACCGAGAGCGTGCCTCCCGGCGCTCCAGGCTCGAGATGGGCGTACGAGGTGCCTTCGACACCGAGCGGCACGACGACGATGTCGATTGCAGCCTCTTCTGCTTTGTCCGTCGTTGCTGCCGCCGCAGGCAGGAAGTCGACCGCAATCTCCAGTCTGCTTTCCGCTTCGGCCTCACGGTTACGCCAGCCGCGGGCCATCTCGGCGTAGGCGATGACCGACGCGCGCACGGAGTACGTTCCCGCGGGGAGGGTGGCGATCCGATCCCCGGTGTCCTGAATCGGGGTCGTCCCGGGCGACGTCCGCGATCGGAGGAACCGCCCGGGGACGGTGAGCGAGGAAATCTCCAGGGCGTCGATGCGCTCGGTCGTCGCGGCGTCGGTGACGAGGATCCGCACGACGACGCCCGCCTCACCGACCCCCTTCTCGACCCGGAGCGTTCCGGTCAGCAGCGCGGATAGCCGGACCTGCGCCGGGGTCTCGAGCGTGAACGTCTTCTCGAGTTCGCAGGTCTTCTGCGCGCTCGAATCCTTCCCCCAGATGGGGCTGTCTTGATCGACTGCGACGGCTGCCGTGGCGACGGCCGAGCGGTCCGTCGCATCGAACGCGGCCGAGCAGGCGGACACGTCCCCAATCGAAAGACAGGCCCCCTCGATGAACTCCCATGCACCCTCGCCGACGATCGGTTCATCGGCGAGGCCGAGGAACGGGCTCCAGGCGACGAACGGGATGACGACGAAGCAGAACCAGCGGACACCACGTTTGATACGCATCTCCCCTCCCTATCGACGATCCGGATCGTAGATCGCCGTGTGCTCTCCATTATCGGCGAGACGGGCGCTCGCGTCAGCCGGACGAGCTTCGGTTGACTCCAGCCGTTCGCGGTAGACTCTCCTGGAACGAGGAAGGGGGAGGCCGGTTGACGATAGGCCCATCCGGAACGAAGGAGGAATTGTGAACGAAGAGGTTCTGCGCCAGCAGCTCGTCGCGCAGCTGAACGGCGGACAGGCGTACACGCCGATCGAGGAGGCGATCCGCGGCTTCCCGTTCGAGCTGGCCGGCAGCAAGCCGGACGGGGTTCGCCACACGGCGTGGGAGATCGTCGAGCACATGCGGATCGCCCAATGGGACATCCTCCGGTTCACGATCGATCCGGATCACGTCACGCCGCCGTGGCCTGACGAGCACTGGCCGAAAAGCGCGGAGCCGGAAGACGAAGCAGCGTGGCGGCGATCGGTCGAGACGTTCCTCCGGGAGCTCGAAGAAGTGAAAGCGCTGGCTCGAGATCCCGCGACGGATCTGACGCAACGGATCCCGCACGGAACGGGCCAGACGGTCCTACGAGAGATCCTTCTCGTCGCCGACCACAACGCCTATCACCTGGGACAGGTGATGCTGATCCGACGGGCGCTGGAGCCCGCGGGGTAACGCCGGCGGCTTGCTCAGACGGCCCCTTCCGGGAGATGGATGGCGAACTTGCACCACGGGTCGCCGCGGAGGACCGTTTCCACGACTTCGGCGCGAAGCGGCTGCCCGAAGATGACCTCCCACTTCTTCTTGTGAAAGGCCGAGCTGCAGTTGCAGAAGGTCGGTGAGATCCGAACTTCGCCCGTGCGGATCGATTCCCGTACCCACGGACAGTGACAGTAGTAGTAGCGCTTCATCCGCTCGTCGGTTTCGGCGAGATACTCCATGGCCATGTACGGGATCTTCGCCTCGTAGACGATGTTCCCCTCGCGGATTCCGGTCGACACCTCGGGGTGGCGACGAACGTAGTCGATCACTTCGTCGGTGATGACTTGGACGAACCACCACGTCCCCTCGCGCTTGTGCTTCTCCAGCTCGGCGAGGAAGTTCTCTCGTTGTACCTTCAGGAAGGCGTCGACGCTTCCCGCCTCCTCGAACGTCGCTTTCGCCTCTTCGTACCATGCGTCCTGTAGGTCGCGCAGGCCGCTCGAAAGGATCGCCGCGCAGGTTTCGGGGTCCGCCTTCTCGAGGCGAGTGACCACGGCGTGAGTCAGGCGGGGCTTCTCGGTGTTCGCTGTGCCCAACGGCGGGAGGTCGACTCCCTCGAAGATCTCGTCCCGCTTCGCTTCGCCGAGCGCCTCGGCGACCTTCCTGTGCAGGTTGCCGAGCGCCTCGTAGCCGTCGAGGTACTCCATCACCGCGACGAAGGCTGATCGGTTCTTCCCGAACGCGGCGTAGCGGAGCAACGCGATGTAGTTGTTCCACGTGTTCTCGCCCGCGGCGATCAGGGTTGTCGCGAAGGCGTTGACTTCGTCCGCCGTTGTCGTCTCGATGGCTCCGGAGCGATCGGCTTCATCGAGGAATCCCTCGAAGCGCTCGGCGAGAGCGATGAACGGGTCCAGCTGCTCCTCGGGGAGCTTCTTCTCGACGAGGTACGCGCGAAAACCTTCCTTGTCCATGGGCCTCCTCGTGTTGTCGGTGGCTGAAGCGTCCAGAGGATATCGAACGGCGTCTCGACAGCGTCGCACGACCGTCCCGGCGGTCGGCCGAGGGGTATGGAGGTTCGTCCTGCGTTCCTCTCCCGGGGCCTACCCTCGGTGAGGCTGGATCTTGTCGGCGAGTGCCTCCCGAAGGGCCGGGGACGCGTGGAAGCTGCCGTGAACGCGGATCGCCTCGATCGTCTCACGTGCAAGCTCCGGCTCGATGTCGTCCGCGAGCCGCAACATCCCGATGACCCGAAGCGAGATCCTCTTCCCTTCTCGCTTGAGCCGTTCGAGCATCGATCGGTCGATCACCTCGCTGCCGAGCGTGAAAGACCACTTGACCGCGTGGGCTTCGATCACCGGCTCGTGCCGGTCGAGTTGATTTCGAATCGCCGTTCGGATGAGATCGGTCCGATTCGAGTAGAGGCCTTGCTCGACGAGGACGTCGATCCGGCCCAGATCGACCGGGCCGAGGTTGATCGTGATCTTCTCGGTCTCGGACACGGGACGCCTCCTTCCATCTAGCTGGATGTTCGTTTGCATTCTACTCGGATCTCTGGACTCCAATCCACGGTCACGCCAAGCGTCACCCGAGGGCGGGTGTCGCTCCGAGCGGCGGCGACGGCGCGCTGCACCTCCCACTTCCGCGCCAACTGCGCTTCCGAGATTCCCTTGGTCTCCCGATCGGCGTTCACCATGAGCGATACGGGCCCGACGGTGAGCATCAAGAAACTCGTGTCTGGCATCCCTTGAACCTCCCTTTAGCATCCTTTTGGATGGTATAGAGATGGAGTATAGCATCTGCGGCCCCGTGTGTCAACATCCATATGGATGGTATATGGGTGGGTGAGATCGATTCGTTGCGTCGTGAGGTGACGGCCGACGCGAAACCGGGTATTCTTCCCGGGCCGAGACGACCGATCCCGTCGCGGGAGAAGGAGCGAATCATGGAAAGCGAAGTGCGAAAAGCGCTGGAAGACGTCCGCCCGATGCTGCAGGCCGACGGCGGCGACGTCGAGCTGGTCGAAGTCACCGAGGGAGGGATCGTCCGCGTCCGGCTTCAGGGAGCCTGTCATGGATGCCCGATGGCGCAGATGACGGTGAAGAACGGAATCGAACAGCTGCTCAAGGAGAAGGTGCCCGGCGTCGCGGAGGTCGAGGCAGTCTAGGCAAAGGGAACGCTAGGGTTCTCGGTTTCGACGACGACCCTTGACACGGCCGGTACGAATAACGTAGCTTGAAGATAGCGCCGCGCGAGCGGCGTTCTTGCATTGATGGTTCCCCCGGGGATCAACCTGGCGATCCGCCGATGTCCGCGCAGAGATCGCCGATCGGCGGATCGAACGACTCTCCGAAGAACTCGAACGCGACGATTCGATCGAGCGATTCGCGGACGCCCGTCCTCTCGATCGTCTCCCGGTACGTGACGTAACAGTCGAGGGCGCGGCGAAAGGTCTTCATGTCCTCGTCCTCCACGGCGAAGAGGCAGTCGATCTCCCGTTCGGTCGAGCCGGAGAGACGGTGGACGCCGGAGGCGCGTTCCGCTTGCTCCTCGGTCAGCGTGAAGAACGCCAGCCGCTTCGGGAAGGACGTGCCGCTCTCTCGCAGGTCCACGTAGGCCCGCTTCCCCACGGCGTGGGTCACGAGATGATCGTGGAAGCCGGAGATCCCGTGCACCGGATAGGTCACGAGGACGTCGGGGCGGATGGCCTCGACATGATCGGTCACGACCGCCTCGAGGGCGCGGGGATCGAGCTCCTTCAGGCCACCGTCGGGGAAGTCGAGGACCGTCAGATCCGCGAGGCCGAGAACGCGAGCGACCTCCTCCATCTCCGCGCGGCGGACGTCGCCCATCTGCGCGACGGTGTAACCGAACTTGAACCGTTCTTTCGTCGCGCCGCCCTTGGTCAGGGTGAGAAGATGAACCTCGTGCCCTCCGCGGACCTGGGCCGAGATCGCGCGGGCCGGGCCGAACGACTCGTCGTCCGGATGCGGAAAGACATAGAGGATCCTCATCGGACCTCCTTCCGTTGCGCCATCCTACGGCGTGTCGCCCTTGACGACCAGGGATCGACGACATAGCCTCAGGAGCGAGGAACCAACGAGGGGGAACCATGGCGCAGCCACGGAGAGAGCCGTACATCTGGGTGACCTGGCTCACGAAGCTACTCGCCGGGGAGAGCACCTGCGAGTGGTCGGCCTGGTACCGCGCTCACCACACGAACTACGACAAGCTGCCGATCGACTTCGACCTGGCGCGGTGGACGATCGAGCACAACGAGCTCGTCAACGAGCGGCGCGAGCAGCTCCTCGACGAGGGATACGAGGTCTACGTGGAGGACGAGAACGCGTTCAAGCGGGTCGGTAAGACGGGAATCATCGTCTCAGGCAAGCCGGACGTCCTCGCGATCCGCGACGGGGTGGGGGTCGTCGAGGACTGCAAGACCGGGCGCCCAAGGACCTCCGACCAGCTGCAGGTCCTCGTCTACATGCTCCTCCTTCCGATCGGGAACCCCCGCTGCGCCGGTGTCGATCTCTCCGGGCGCGTCGTCTACCGAACCAGCTCGGTGGAGATTCCGGCCTCGGGCCTCGACGAGGCGTTCCGAACGCGGTTCGTCGATCTGGTGCACAGGGTCGGAGGGGAGAGCCCGCTTCCCAAGGTCCCCGCGTGGTCGGAGTGTCGATGGTGCGACATCGGCCCGGCCGACTGCTTGTATCGGGTGAGCGAGCCCCCCGAATCGATCGAGGCGGAGACCGACCTGTTCTGAGTTCC
>CAZFZM010000016.1:0-32222 GCA_964523545.1 uncultured Thermotogae bacterium | reverse complement strand
GGGTGAGCGAGCCCCCCGAATCGATCGAGGCGGAGACCGACCTGTTCTGAGTTCCTCTCGGTCCGTGTAGACGCCGGCCCACTCGTCCTGCTTGGTGTAGAACTCCTCGACCCAGTCCACGGCCAACCGCGATCTACTTCGGTTTGTAGGCGACGGCGTCGATCTGGATGAGGCACTCCTCGTCGAGGAACTCGGTGAACCAGGCGGTCCGGGCGGGATACCCGTTCGCGAACTGGTGTCGGTAGACCTCCCGCATCCCCTGGAAGTCTTCGGTCCTCTTCAGAAGCACGTTGATCTTCACGACGTCGTCCAACGTTGCTCCGGCGGCGGCGAGATGTCGGCTCAGGGTCGCGAAGCATTGCCTCGTCTGTCCCTCAATCGTCTCGGGCCAGCGATTCGCCTCCGCGTCGTACCCTCCGACGTGGGACGTGAAGACGAAGTCCCCGGCGACGACGCAATTGGAGAACGTGAAGTTCCATTCCGGCTTGTTCAGATCGATCCGTTCGACGGCCATCTCGCGACCTCCCGTGAATGAGTTGTACGCTCGGACAGACTACCGTAGAGGCGGGGATCGCGCCCAAGGATGAGGCGCGACCTGTCGGTCAGGAATCCGCGTCGATCGAAGCGAGAAGCGCCACGAGCGTCCTCACGTCGAGACGCAGCGGTCGGTCGAGCCGACGGGTCTCGCGCAGCTTCGCCATCCGATCGACGAACCGGAACGGCGCGAGCGGATCGGTCGGGTACCGATCCGGATCGATCCCGACGAGTTCGACGTCGCCGTGCTGCGACAGAAGGTCGAACCACGGTTCGAGCTTCGCGGTGTCCGGGCTCCCGGCGAACGAAGGAAGGAGCGCGAGTCCGATCCAGTCGAAGGTCTTGCCGCGCAAGGCCTCCTCGACGAGGGTCAGCCCCTCCTCGGTGTTGAAGGGGAGCCAGAGCGCGGGGATCCCGGTCTCGACGTTCGTCCGCGGGTTCAGGTGGTTGAAGCAATCGATCAGGAGCGAGCGGTCGCGGGAACCCTCGCACGCCGAGTAGGCGTCGTAGGCGAAGAGGCTGTACTCCCACGGCCTCTCGAATCGGATCTCGATCGTCTCGATCCCGCGCTCGGTGGCGAATCGATCGACCGACGCGGCGAAGCCGTCCGGACAGCCCCACTCGGATTCCCTCCGGTTCAGCAGAGGGAGTTCGAGCGGCCACCGCTCGAGGAACGTCTCCGGGAGAATTCCGCCGAGTCCGCCGACCTGGACGTACGCACGGTCCCGAAGCTCGTACTGCGGCCACGCGTAGGCGCAATCGATCACGATCAACCGGCCGTCCGGCGCGAGGTGTCGGTCGATAAACGCCCGATAGCAGGCGGGAAGAGCGCGGAGCTTGATCCGGACGAAGTCGACGTACCGCACCAGGGAGCGGTCGTGGAGCGGGTCGTAGTGAACGACCAGCTCGAAGCCGTCGCCGCCGTTGGCCGCCAGGATCGAATCGACGATCGCGCGACCGCTCTCGAAGTAGGCGAGGTGATCCTCGGCGTCGATCGTCGGACGGCGGAAGGTCAGGCCGAACGAAGTCGTGAGAAACGGCGCGCCGAGAAGCGCGGCGAGATGCGCGACGGCGCCGTTCGGCGAACCGACGACGATCGCCTCGTATTGACGATCGTCCTGCGGGTACTGGTCGACGCACCACTGGGGGAGCGCATCGACGCGGAGCCGACCGGCGTCCTCGGCGTCGTGGCCGACCGACAGACGCGTTCCCCATTCGATGAGGCGAATCCGGGTTTTCGAGGGGAAGAGGGAGACCAGGCCGAGGAACGTCCGGCTGCCCCACGGATAACACTCGAGGATGCTCCCGCCCTCGTCGGTCAGCGCCTCGGCGACCTCGCGGACGACCCGGGTTCCGGAGTCGAATCCCTCGACCTCGATCGCGGGATCGGAGCTGCCGAACGCGGCGGGCGAACCGGAGGCGAGACCGCACGCCAGACACGCGATCGCCGCGATGCCGAACCGGGCGCACCTACTCGCTCTCGTCATCGCGAAACCGTTCGAGCACCGCTTCGAGGCGCTGTGGGTAGTCGGTGTAGATCCCGGTTACGCCGGGCGTGCGCGCCAGGCGCTCGAGCTGCTCCTCGGTGTTGTACGTCCAGACGTGGACCCCGATTCCCGCGTCCCGAAGCTCCTCCAGAAGGGCTTCGGTGAACCCGACGAGGCTCGGGAGGTAGACGTCGGCCCGTAGGTCGTTCAAGTAGGCGAGCGGATCGAGCGGTGTGAAGATCGACAGCGCGCCGATCGGGATCGTCGGGTCGAGCTTCCTCACTGCGCGGAGGATTTCGTGGTCGAACGAAGAGACCATCACCCGTTCCTCGGTTCCCGTCTCCGCGATCAGATCGAGGAGGCCGCGCGCGAGTCCTTCGGGATCGATCCCCTCGGTCGGTTTGATCTCGACGTCGATCAGCCATCGGTGCTCGGCGACGAACTGGAGCGCCTCGCGAAGCGTCGGGACCGGCTCCCCGACGTAGGCATTCAGCTCCGATGGACCGACGTTTCCGGCCGCGATCTCGCCGAACGGGTCGTCCAGGACGAACCACGAGCCGGCGTCGAGTTGTCGGATCTCGTCGAGCGTGAACCCTTCGACCGGCCACGGGGAGCGCGCCGGGAAGAGTTCCTCGACGTCGGTCGTTCGGTCGAGCGTCACGTCGTGCATCAGGACGAAGGCCCCGTCTTTCGTCAAGCGAGCATCGACGCCCCAGACGTCGGCGGCCATTTCGAACGCCAGCTGCCCGGCGGCGAGGGTGTTCTGCGGTGCGAGGGACGAGGCCCCTGCGTGGGCGATGTTCAGAACGAGGGCGGGACGTTCGACACCGCGAAGGAACGGGTTGCTCGCGGCTGCGCAAACGCTCCCGACCCAGAGGGACACGAGGACGACCCCAGCGATCCTTCGGTGCGTTCCGACTCCGATCTTCACTCGGTCCGCTCCCTCAGATCCGCCAGAAGCTCCTCGGCTTCGCGCTTCGCTTCCCGATTCCAGAACGGCCAGTCGCCGATCGGAGCGTCGAGGACGATCCGAAGCTGCTCCTCGACGAACGCCGCGTCGCGAACCCCGGTGACGTTGCCGAACAGGTCGTAGGTGAACCCCCAGTACTGGGCGTAGACAACGTGGTTCAGAAGGTAGGTCGGGGCCAGGGTGAGCGCCTCCTCCAGGTGTACGCGACCCGCCTCCTCATCGCCGCCTAGCGCGACGGGGGTGACGATGCGCATCGCACCGAGCGCGTTGTGCGCGCTCGCGCCCCAGTATCCCTCGTCGACGGCGAGACAACGCTCATACAGCGCGCGGACCCTGCCGAAGTAGAGCAACCCGCTGATCGGGTTGTAGTCGAGGAGCGCGCCCCAGTTGTCGGCCGTCCACAACAGGGCCGCGGGGTCGTTGACGGTCGCCACGGCCCCGTCGAAGTCGTCCTCCTCCACCGCAGCGAACGCGGGATTGAGCCGGAGGCTCTGAAACCCGTACTCTCTTCCTTTCCGGAATACCTCCTCGTCCTCCGGCGTGTTTCCGGGTGTGAACGTCGTCAGCTCGTAGTGGAGCTGCGCCAGCCGGTCGAGGACGAGCGCCCGCGTCTCGATCGGCAGCGATTCGAGATTCGGGAGAACGGCCTCGTAGGCGGCGATCGCCTCGAGCATCTTCTCGAGGACGTGGCGCTCCTCGAATGCGACGCTTCCCCGTTCGAGCCACTCCGCCGGGGACGGCTCTTCGCCCGGCGCGGCGAGACAGCAGACCACGAGAAAGGAGACTGCGACGAGGAGTGAGGCGCGCGGGCGGGTACGAGGGAATGGAGACGCGTGCGGCACGATCGCTCACCTCGAGTTGCTCGTTTCCGTGCCGTCTTCACGGCCCGGCGCGCGTTCATTCTGACGGCGGTGTGTGTTTGGGACAACCTCAGGACGTGGGCGACTCCTCCTTGAACAGCAGGCGACGCCGGTGGTAGGATCGCCGGTTTACCATGGGAACCTGGAATTGGCCACTG
The DNA here is from genome assembly GCA_964523545.1 of uncultured Thermotogae bacterium. Classification (GTDB taxonomy): domain Bacteria; phylum Bipolaricaulota; class Bipolaricaulia; order UBA7950; family UBA9294; genus JANQEA01. The sequence goes on along the minus strand of CAZFZM010000016.1, from coordinate 28,213 downwards.
ATCCTTTCGATCGTGATCTTCGTGCTGACGTACTTGGGGATTCTCATGGAGTGGGCCCATCGGGCCCTCGTCGCGTTGATCGGCGCGGTGGCCATGGTCGGCATCGGGACGTGGGCCTCCTTCTATTCGCCCGAGCTCGCGATCGAGGCCGTCGACCACAACACGGTCGCCCTGCTCTTCGGGATGATGGTCCTCGTTGCCCTCTTCAAAGGGACGGGGTTCTTCGAGTACGTGGCGATCAAGGCAGCGCGGATCGCGGGCGGGCGTCCGTGGCTTCTGTTCGTCTCGCTCGGCCTCGCGACGACGCTCGTCTCGATGATCCTCGACAACGTGACGACGATCATCCTGATGATCCCGGTGACGCTGTCGATTGCCGACATCCTGGGGGTCTCGGCGATCCCGTTCTTGATCGGCGAGGTGATGCTCTCCAACATCGGAGGCGTGGCGACCCTGGTCGGCGATCCTCCGAACATCCTCATCGGGTCGGCCGCCGGATTCTCGTTCAGTGACTTTCTCACCCACCTCGCTCCGATCGTTCTGTTCGTCTGGTTTTTCGTCCAGGGGAGCCTTCTCCTGATCTTTCGTCGCAAGCTGTTCGCAAAGCCGGCCCACGTCGACCGATTCCTCGAGATGGACCCGAGGTCCGCACTCACCGATTCGCGGACGGCGAAGCGGTTGCTGCTCGTCCTCGGAGCGGTCGTGCTGCTCTTCTTCGTTCACGACCTGATCGGGCTTGAAGCGAGCGTCGTCGCGCTGTTCGGGGCGGCGGCCGGCCTCCTCTGGCTGTGGCCGGAGATCCGGTCGGTCCTGAAGGAGGTCCACTGGGACGTCCTCGTCTTCTTCATCGGGCTGTTCGTGATCGTCGGGGGGGTCGAGGCGGCCGGTGCGCTCGACATCGTGGCGAACGCGATGGGGAGTCTGACGACGCACGGGATCACCCTCGCGGCGCTCTTCCTCCTTTGGATGGCCGGGATCATGTCGGCGATCGTCGACAACGTGCCGTTCACCATCGCGATGATTCCCATTATCGCGGCCCTCTCCGCGCGGGGCGTCCACACGGCGCCGCTCTGGTGGGCGCTCGCCCTGGGCGTGGGGTTCGGGGGGAACGCGACGCCGGTCGGCGCAACGGCGAACGTGATCGCCATTTCGGTCAGCGAGGGGACGAGCAACCCGATCGGAGCGAAGCTGTGGATGAAGCACGGAATCCCGATTGCGTTCGGCTCGTGCGTCCTCGCCAGCCTACTCCTGATCGCGGCGATTCAGCTGCACCTGTTCTGAGCGCTCGGTGCGTTACGGACTCGGCCGGATCTGTTGTACGTACACGTTCATCCGCTCCTCGTCGACCGTTACCCGATACCCGGCGGCGACGAGTTCGTCCATCGACAGGCGCAGCCATTGCGCGAAGGAGCCTCTGACTTCGCTATCGGGGTCGAACGACGAGACGGACCGCTGTCCCGTCTCTTGAGCGCCCTGCATCAGGATGTGCTTCGCGCACCAATAGTCCAGGGCAACGGGGTCGGTGCTCGCTGCGACGACGTCAACCTGCGTCGCGTCGTTGTAGTACACCCTCGGACCGCGTCCTGGCGTCAGGCTGACCCATATGGCGTCGACGATGTTGAGGGTCGGGAACCGCGTCTCAACGATCTCGGTTCCCATGCCACCCGTGCCGACCGTGTAGTGGGCCGACGCACCGCCCGTCCCCGTCAACCGGTCCGAGGTGACGCCCATGTAGTGCTTGATGCAGGCCGTCACTCCGTAGATCGAGTGCGGCTTCAGAACAGGCAGGTTGATCAGCTTCAGGCGGTCCGAATCGTAGCTCTGACGCTCCGGATCCCAGATTCCGCGCTTGAAGCTGACGTGGGTGCCGAACGCCGTGCGGAACTTCGGATAGGCCGAGATCGCGCCGGTCGACAGGCTCCTCGTTTCCGCGACGACGTAACCGTCCTCCGCGTCACCGGCGTCGTATTCCTCGACGCGTGTCCTCGTGATCGTGTCCCACAGATAGGTCGACACCGCGTGGCCGGCGGCGAAGGCGTTCGCGACGTCCTGCGCCGATTGGCCCCTGTCCTCGGCGTTGTTGCTCGACCAATCGAGGCTTCCGCCGCTCCCGCGCGAGCCGTACTGAGCCTGCCCGTTGTCCGCGACGATGATCTCCCCGACGAAGCCGTCCGGGTGATCGACGATCGCCTGGATCAGGCGTTGCAGCAGGTCGGTGTTGGTTCCTCCGCGCTGATCCCACTGGGCGTTCACCTTGATCAGCACGACGTCCTCCGAGGCGATCAGACCGGCCGGTCCGCTTGCGGATCCGGCCTCCTCGGTTTGGTAGAAGAGCGTCCCCGCCTCAGCCATCAGCGCGATGAGTTCGGACACGCCGTCGTCGTTTCCGTGCGTCCCACGGACGACGAACAGATCCGAGGCCGGAGACGCCGTGGCGCGCTTCGCCTCAAGCACGAGATTCACCTCCCGATCGACCACCGCGGCACTGAGCGGCCCGGGACCGTTTGTGACCCAGGCTGCTCCGGCAGCGATGAGCGCCACCACCGCCACGGTCAGCAGCTTCCTCCGCCACGAGCGGTGCTTCCCGACGACCCCCGTGACCGACAGGAGAGGAAGGAAGTACGTGGCGAGCCACGCGGTCCCGTTCGCCGCCGCGATCCGTTGGCACGGGTAGGCGGCCCGCGACGGCTTCGTCCCGGTTCGGTAGACGAACCACGCCAGGCTGAGCAGACCGACGACGAACGCGCTCGTCGTTGCCCGTCTCCAGGTTCGCGCCACGAGGTCGATGATGTTTCGCCGCTTCGCGTTCATACAGAGAAGCCTCCTTCCGACTGTCAGGGCAGAGCCGAGCCTCTCCATTGTAGTGCGAACCGTCGCGCTCCCGTCTCGTACGACGTTCCGATCGGATCGTTGCGAAGGTGGAGACCGGATGGGGTGCAGCGACATGAAGCTCGATCAGGTCTACGTGTACGGAGACTGCGGACGCGCGCCGAAGGTCGTTAGGAAGCTGCGCTTGCTCCGATCCCGAGTGCCGCCGGAGGACCGAGGATGAGGCGACGGCCGCCGTTACTTCAGGAAGCGCAGAAGGACCTCGAACGCCTCGTGCAGGGCCTCCAGCGCGACGAACTCGTCCGGTTGGTGGGCCCGCGCGATGTCGCCCGGGCCGAAAATGAGGATCGGCACGTCGAGCCGCGGGACGATCGAGACGGCGTCGGTCGAAAACGGCGAGACGCCCATCGGAGGCTCGCGGCCGGTGACCTCGGTGACCGCGCGGAGAAGCCGGTCGACGTGCGAACCTCCGGGATCGCCGAGAATCGGTGGGTGATAGCTTAACACGCATCGCTCGAACTCTCCGCCGGATGCCGCGGCCTCCTCCGCCCCGATTCGATCGATCGACTCGAGGATCGCGTCGTGGTCCTCCGAGCGGACGACGCGAACGTCGAGCTCCACGCGTGAGCGATCCGGAACGACGTTCACCCGTCTCCCACCGCGGAACCGTCCGACGTTGAGCGTCGTCCGTCCCCGCTTGGCGACCTCGGGGAACGTCGATACCTCCTCCTGGAGGCGACTGCAGAACCGAGCCGCCGGGAGAATCGAGTTGATCCCGAGCTCGGGCGTCGAACCGTGGGCCTCCCGTCCGGAGAAGACGACCTCGATCCACAGCTCGCCCTTCTGTCCGGTGTAGACGTGTCCGGCCGTCGGCTCGGCGATCACGAGCAGCTCGACGTCGTCGATCAGACCGGATTCGGCCACCGTCGCGGCGCCGAGGTAGCCGAACTCCTCGTCCGCGGTCAGGGCGAGGACGACGTCTTGGCGTGGAACGATCCCTTTTCCGACGAGCGCAGCGACGACGTGCATCAGAACGGCGACGGGTCCCTTCATGTCGGCCGATCCGAGACCCCACAACCGACCGCCCTCGATCCGCCCTTCGAGTGGGGGGACGCGCCACGCGTCCGGCTCCGTCGGGACGGTGTCCAGATGGCCGCAGAGGACGGTGCACCCGCGTTCCCGTCCGGGGACGCGGGCGACGACCGAGCTCCGCCCCGGCTCCAGTCGGACGGGCTTCGGGTCGAGTCCGGCTACACGCAGCCAGTCGGCGACGAACCGCGCGATCCGGTCCTCGTCTCCCGGCGGGTTGTGACTCGGAATCCGAACGAGTTCCTGGGCCAGCTCGGCGATTCGCGCTCCGGTCGGCTCACCCATCTTCGGGTTCGAAATGCCCGAGGACCGACAACGCCCTGTACGTGAGCCACTTGCTCGGCGCACCGAGCTCCTCCACGTCGACGAGCATTCTCCCGTTCATCGACCGATCCATGATCCAGCGACCGTCGTCCGTCCGCTTGTCGCGGATGATCTGAAGCGCTCGATCGAGACGCGGGTCGTGCGACGTCCCCACGCGGGCGAGTCCGAACATGGCCTCCAGGACGTCGGAGTTGTAGTGAAGCGGAAAGCCGAACTTGAGCCACCCGCGCTTCGGACGCCGATCGCCGAGCCCCTGCGTGGTCAGGAACTCCTCTCTTCGAGCGGCGACCCAGTCTTTGACCCGTTGCCCCCTTGGAAGCTCGTTGCTTCTCGGTCGGCCGGCGAGGATCTCGCTCCACGCCTTCCGATGTCCGGGCAGGTAGACGAAGACTTCCTTGTCGATCAGGTCGGACGCGATCCGTTCGATCGCCTTCTTGACGGACACGGATCGCCGGCCCTCGGGCACCTCGGCGAAGCAGAGGAGGAGCTTCGGAAGGGCCATGAAGCAGCGCGTCAGCAGGCTGTACCCCATCTCGCTGCAGTCGATCCCGCTCTCCTCGACGAACCGGCGGGCCAGCTTGTCGGTTTCTTCGATCACGACCGGATGATCGGCGTAGCCGAGGCGCATCAGGGCACCGAGCAGGTTGGCCGTCAGGCACTGCCACCGGTGCTCCTGCACCCAATGACGATGCGCCAGCACGAAGTCGACCGCCGTAGCGATCCGCGGATCTTCCCCGTTCGCGTGGAACTGCCCGAGGACGATCAGCTGCCAGTAGAGGCCTGCGTACTTCCAGTAGGGACGTTCGTCGTCGAGGGGAAGGGAACCTGGATGATCCAGGATCGCCTGCGTGAGGGGGTGCTCGTGCAGCCGCGCGCGGGTCGAGATCACCTCGGGATCGGTCTCCGGTCGGCCGAGGAGATCGATCAGCGTCAGATAGCGGACCGACGGATTCGTCGGCTCCAGCAGCCACCGCAGCACGTCTTCGGCTATACGCATGCTTCGATTATGCCGCAGCGACCGTGGCGTCTGCGAGTTCAGTATTCACTCGAACGCAACCGAGCGATCTTCCGCCCTGGGCTCCTCGTCCGAACGCTAGTCTGTTCGACCGATGATCGAGAGGCCGATGAAGTTGCTGGCTACCGTCGGGTTCGGAAGGTTCGATCGAGCCGCGAGTTCCGCGGCTTCCCCCGGGGTGTACGCCGCACGGATCGACGAAACGAGACCGGCGCGCATCGACCTCTCCCGGACGAAGAGGAGCATCATCCACTTGAGGACCCCGCGCATGTCGCGCCGCAGGTCGGTGATGCAGTACCGTCCGCCGGACTTGAGGACGCGGGCGATCTCGTTGAACACGGCGATCGGGTCGCTCCACTCGTGAAGCCCGCCGTTGGCGAAGACGGCGTCAAACGTCTTGTCTTCGAACGGCATCGCGCAGGCGTCGCCGTGGACGTACTCCGTCCGCTCCGTCAGGTCCTCCGAAGCGGCGTTCGCTCTCGACCGCTTCAGCATCTCCTCGCTGATGTCGAGCCCGATGAGCCGGGTGCCCTCGGTCTTGCTCAGCCAGTCGAGGCCGAGGTACCCGGGACCCGGGCTGATCTCGAGCGCCGCTCCGGATCTGATTCCGGCCTTGAGGATCTCCGGTGTCTCGATCCAACCGCGTCTTCGCATCTTGTGCATCTCACGGTCGTACGCCTCGACGTCGAACGCGTCCTGGATCCCCTCCGTTGTCTCGATGACTCGTTCACGGACCATCATGCCTCCCATTGTCCGACCGCCTCAGCCGCTCGGATCGTGCTCCTCGTCGTTCGAGGACGCGACGACCGTCGGCCTTCGACCCCGTCCGATCATGATCTCCCAGAACCACGTCAAGCGGACGCGCTCGACCGTGACCTCCACGAGCCCTGCGTCCTCCATCAGCCGCTTCAGATCGCGCGATCGTGTGCTTCCGACGTGAGCCCGCTCGCCCAACCGACCGAGCCGATCGAGCACGCGCATCTTCCACGAGTCGTTGCAGATGTCCTCGATCAGGAACGTCCCCTCGGGGCGCAGGGCGCGCAGTACGCGGCGAAAGACGGCCGCCTTGTCGAGGAGATGATGGAACACGTTGGTGCAGACGACGGCGTCGAACGTCGCCCGCTCGTCCAGGTCCTCGGCGCACCCGACGACGAACGAGACGCGGCCCGGTCCGAGATCCTCGCGCTTTCTCTCGGCCTCCGAAATCATTCTCGCCGAGGCGTCCATCCCGACCGCCGCCCCGGACGGCCCGAGTCGACGCGCGATCTCCCACGTCGCGACCCCCGTGCCGCATCCGAGATCCAAAACGCGCATCCCCGGGCGGACGTCGATGAGCGACAGAACGTGCGCCTGCGCGCGCGACTGGAACCGACGAACGGTACTGGATCGATCGTACCTGGCCGCCTGGGCGTCGAAGTGTTTGGCGGTTCTGCGAACGTGTTCGCGAGTCGGTTCGGTCATTCCGGATTGCCTTCCCCGTCCAACGAACCCCGCTTCCGGAGTTCCGTGCGAAGCTCTTGCGTCCACGCGAGCTCCGCCTCGAGGTGCGTCCGCGAGTGGTCGAAGATGAACCGAGCCCGACCGGGAACGTGCGGATCGGCGAGGCTCTCCTCACGATGCTTTGCCAAGTGCGCGAGGGTCTCGCGCAGTCCGTCGCTCCGTTGGTCGATGAACCCGGCGAGTTCCTCGCCCGAAAGCGCGTCCAGGAAGAAGAGCCCGAGGTCGATAGCGAAGTACTGACGCTCGACGTGTCCCCAAAGCCCTCGCAACAGCCTCAGGAACTCCTCCCGGCCAGCGTCGGTCAGGGCGTAGACGGTCCGCGAAGGGCGGTTGCCTGTTCGTTCGGTGGCCGAAACCTCGATCAGGCCCTCTTCCGTCAGCTTCTTCAGGGCGAAGTAGATCGAACCGAACGCGATCGACGTCCAGTCTCCCATGTGATCTTCGATGACGTGCTTGATCTCGTACCCATGCAGAGGGCGATCCTGCAAGAGACCGAGGACGACCAGCCGCGTCGACATCGAGCACCTCCAAGTCGAATATACAATATCTAATATTAGCGATGGAATGACTCTCTTTCAACTCGTCCAGGATCCGGTACAAACTCGGCATGCAGGACCGCCCCGCTCGTCCTGTCTAGAGGGTTCCCCCGAAGCGCCCCCGGCCGTGCCGCCCGCGACCCCATCCCGGTCTTGGGCTTATGCACACATGGTCGGCGTCCTCGAACGAGAGGGCCTGTCCCTCCGTGATCGACGTCAGGAGCTTCTTCCGCCCGGTTTGGAGAAGCCGTTGGATGGTTCCGCGCGAAACGCCCATTTGATCGGCCGCCTCTTCCTGCTGCTTCCCCTCGAGGTCGCAGAGGCGCATGGCCTCAAGCTCGTCCAGTCCGAGTTCGACGATCTCGAGCTGCGACAATGGGATTCCCGACGGCTTGTAGAGATTGAACCCGTCGACTCTGCGGCAATAGCGAGGCTTCTTGGGACGAGGCACAGTCTACTGAGTATAGAGAGTCGGAGACGAAAGGCCAAGGACCGCGCCTTGCATTTGGTGTGCATATGCACATAATACGACGACGAAGGTCGCTAGAAAAGGAGGTCGACCATGCCTGGATTCGACGGAACGGGTCCACGCGGACAGGGACCGATGACAGGAGGAGGAAGAGGATACTGCGTGACCGGCTGGGGAGGCGGTCTCCGCCGTGGCTTCGGGTTGCGCCGCTGGCCCCGCTGGAGCGGCTACGGACGCGGCGCCGGATGGAGATGGGACGACGTGGCGATGCCGACCGACGTCCCGCCGGCGGACTTCGCCGATGTCGAAGGGCTCGCGGAACAGGTTCGGGTCCTCGCGTCGCGCGTGGAGGAGCTGAGCGCGCGGCTGGAAGCGAAAGGCGGGAACGGCGGATGAAGATCTGTGTGACGGCGGCGGGCGAGGACTGGGGGGCACCGACGCGGCCCAACTTCGGGCGGGCCCCGTACTTCCTGTTCATCGACACCGAGGCCGAGACGATCGATGCGGTGCAGAACCGACCCGGTGCGCACGGTGCCGGTGTGCAGGCGGTCCAAGCGGTCTCCGGGCAGGGGGCTCGCGCCGTGATTACCGGAAGCGTCGGCCCGAATGCGTTTCAAGGGCTCGTGGCTGCCGGGATCGATGTCTACGTCGGGGCGACCGGGACGGTGAGGGAGGCGTACGACGCCTACCGCGCCGGAACGCTGAAGCAAGCGACCGCGCCGACGGGACGCCCTCATCAAGGAGGCCGGCGATGAGCCGGCTCTGCGTCCCGACGGAGGGGAGCGGCGGACCGGACGCACGCGTCGGAGAGCACTTCGGCCGCGTGCCCACGTTCACGCTCGTCGACTCCGAGACAGGCACGATCGAAGTTCTCGACAACACGTCGGAGCACATGGGCGGAGCCGGTCTCCCGGCCGAGCTTCTGGCGCGCGCAGGGGTCGACGTGGTCCTGTGCAGCGGCCTCGGCCGCCGCGCGATCCGGCTGCTCTCCGACGCCGGCGTGTCCGTCTGCACGGGGATGACGGGGACGGTCGCCGAGGTCGTCGCCGCGTGGAAGGACGGGAACCTACCGGAGGCCGCGGAATCGGACGCCTGCACGCGCCACGCGTTCCACGATCGCCACGGATGAAGATCGCCGTGGCCAGCGGCAAGGGCGGGACCGGCAAGACGCTGGTCGCGGTGAACCTTGCCTCCGTCCTTGCGTCCGAACGGCCGACGGGGCTGATCGACTGCGACGTCGAGGCGCCAAACGATCACCTGTTCGTGAAACCGACGCTCGGCGAACCGGTCGAGGTGTCGAAGCGGATTCCGGTCGTCGACGAGACGCGCTGCAGCGGCTGCGGTGCCTGCAGCGAAGCGTGTGAGTTCGGTGCGCTCGCGCTGATCGGCGATCGTGTCCTGGTGTTCGGCGAACTCTGCCACGGCTGCGGCCGCTGCGGCCTCGTTTGTCCGACCGACGCGATCCGCGAAGTCGAGCACCCGCTTGGGGTGATCGAGCGGGGAACCGCGGGCGAGATTGCGTTCGGGCACGGTCGACTCCACATTGGCGAGGCGATGGCGAGCCCGATCATCGCCGAGCTGAAGCGGAGCGCTCCGGAGCGGGAACGGGTCATCCTGGACGCGCCTCCCGGGACGGCCTGTCCGGTGATCACGACGCTCCACGGCGTCGACGCCGTGCTCCTCGTCACGGAGCCCACTCCGTTCGGCCTGCACGACCTTCGAGCGGCCGTCGGTGTCGTCCGAGAATTGGGGCTTCCGGCCGGTGCGGTGCTCAACCGGCACGGCATCGGGGACGACGACGTCGACCGGTTCTGTGTGGAAGAGCGACTCCCTATTCTCCTGCGGATCCCTTTCGATCGGCGGATTGCCGAGACGGGAGCCGAAGCGCGCGTGCTCGTCGATGCCCTTCCCGAGTGGCGACCTCGTTTTGTCGAACTGGCGGAGCGCGCGGAGGAGTTGGTGTCATGAAACGCATCGTGTTCCTCTCCGGCAAGGGGGGGACGGGGAAGACCACCCTGGCGGCGGTGTTCGCGACCCGCGTCGAGGACCTCGCCGTCGTCGACGCGGACGTGGACGCCGCGAACCTCCATCTGATCTTTCAACCGGAGATCGAGGGTACCGGTACCTACATCGGCTCGAAGGTCGTCGTACGGGACGACGGACGCTGCACCTCCTGCGGGCACTGCCGCGACGTCTGTCGATTCGACGCCATCGACGAGGAGCTCGGGATCGACCCGCTTCTTTGCGAAGGATGTGGTGCGTGCGTGACGGCCTGTCCGGCGGAGGCTCTTCGGCTCGTCGAGCGTGTATCCGGAGAGTGGTACGTCGGACGGGCCGCACGCCGCCCGATGGTCGGCGCGGAGCTGTACCCAGGAGAGGAGGTCTCGGGAAAGCTGGTCACCGTGATTCGGGAGAAGGCGGACGAGCTCGCGAAGCGGACGGGACTGGAGCAAATCGCGATCGACGGTTCCCCGGGCATCGGCTGCCCGGTGATCGCTTCGACGACCGGCGCGCAGGCCGCTGTGCTCGTGACCGAACCGTCCCGATCCGGACTGCACGACCTTGAGCGGATCCTCGGGGTAGTGAGACACTTCGACGTCCCCGCCTATCTCGTCATCAACAAGGCGGATCTGAGCGAGCCACTGGCCGAGGAGATCGAGGCGTTCGCACGCCGCGAGGACCTCCCGATGCTCGGTCGGATTCCGTACGACGAGAGGGTAATCGAGGCGTTGCGTGTCGGGCGAAGTCCGGCCGAGGATCCGAACAGCTCGGCAGGGCGTGCGATGCACAAGGCAGTGGATCGCCTGATGGAACAGGTCGGTTCGGCAGGAGGACGCGGCGAATGAACCAGCAGCGAGGCAGCGGACGCGAAGCGCCAGCGAGGAGCCCGATCGTCGGGCAGGTTCCCGTGCGGGTCGTTGTCTTCAGCGGCAAGGGCGGCGTTGGGAAGACAACGGTCGCCGTCAACCTCGCCTACGCGCTCGTCGGACGCGGAATCCGGACCGGTCTGCTCGACGCGGACGTCACCGGACCGAACGTGCCGCTGATGACCGGAATCGACGAGCCGCCCCGCGTGAACGGGAGCCGTCTCGTTCCCCATGAGCGAGATGGAGTGAAGGTCGTCTCGCTCGCGTCGATGCTCCCGCCCGAGGCGCCGGTGATCTGGCGAGGACCGATGCGATCGAAGGCGCTCGAGCAGCTGCTCGACGAGACGGACTGGGGAGAGCTCGACGTACTGGTGGTGGATCTTCCTCCCGGCACCGGCGACGAGGTTCTCACGATCGCTCAGCGGACCGCGCCGCAGATCGCGGTCGTCGTGACGACGCCTCAGGAGGTGGCCCTCCTCGACGCCCGTCGCGCGATCGGTTTCGCCAGGAAGCTCGAGATCTCCGCGATCGGGATCGTCGAGAACATGTCGGGTCTGGTTTGTCCGCACTGCGGCGGCGGCATCGAGCTGTTCGGAACCGGCGGAGGGAGACGCGAGGCGAATCGCCAGGGAGTGACCTTCCTCGGTGTCGTCCCGATCGATCCGGCGATCCGGGAGGGGGGCGACACCGGGCGGCCCATCGTCTTGGCCGATCCGGCCAGCGAGGTCTCGAAGGCGTTCGAGGAAATCGCCTCCCGGATCGAGAGGATGGGCCTACCGCAGTTGGGGAAGAACCAGCGGCGCAGCGTCACGGGGGACGTCAAGGAGGATCAGTGACTCGGGGCGACACGGATTGGCCGATCGCGGTTGGCCCCGTTTCGTCCCGTCGGTTGGGGCGAAGCCTGGGGGTCAACAACGTCCCTCCGAAGACGTGTAGCTACTCTTGCGTTTATTGCCAACTCGGGCGAACCACGAGGAGCACGAGCGATCGGGTCGAATTTCGTGCTCCGAAGGAACTCCTAGAAGCCGTCCGGGAACGGGTCGAGAAGGCGGAGCAGGTCGGTGAATCGATCGACTACTTGACCTTCGTCGCCAACGGTGAGCCAACGCTGGACGCTCGCCTGGGCGAGGCGATCGACCTGTTGGGCTCGCTCCGAAGGCCGATCGCGGTGATCAGCAACGCGTCCCTGCTCTGGCAGAAAGGCGTACGACGCGACCTCTCCGATGCGGATTGGGTCTCCTTGAAGGTCGATGCCGTCGACGAAGACGTCTGGCGCAGAGTGAATCGGCCGCACGAGGCACTGCGAATCAACGCGATCCAGGAAGGCCTCCTCGAATTCGGGGAGCGGTTCGACGGACGCCTCGTGACGGAGACTATGCTGGTCAAGGATGTCAATGACGATAAGGAGCGGATTCGTGAGACCGCCGTCCTCCTTGGGCGATTGAGACCCGCGGTTGCCTACGTCGCTGCTCCGATCCGGCCACCGGCCGAGAAGTGGGTGGAGGCTTCCGAAATGGAGCGGATGATCGAAGCCTACGAGATGTTCAGAGAGCACGTCGATCGGGTGGAGTTTCTCATCGGATATGAAGGCGATGAGATTACGTTGTCGGGAGACGTCAAGGAAAGCCTGCTTGGCATTACGGCCGTACACCCGATGAGGGCGGAAGCGGTCGACGAGCTGCTCGCGCGGACCGGAACCGACCGCGACGTCGTTCGGAGACTGGTCGACGAGGGCCGGCTCGTTCGACTCGATCACAGAGGCCACACCTTCTACGTCAAAGGTTGGATCGAAAGAGGACAAGCGTAGGTGCCGTGTGCGTTGCGCACGGCGGTGAGTTCATACGGAGAAAGCAGGGAGGGAGGATCGAGCGTGCATGCGACAATTCAGAAGCCCCTCGAGGAGATTCTTGATGCGTTGAGGGGAGGGGAGAAGGTGATGGTCGTCGGGTGCGGCAACTGCGCCGCGAAGGCGAAGTCCGGTGGAGAGCCGGAGACGGAAGCGATGACGCAGCGTCTCCGCGCGAAGGGCGTGATGGTCACGGGATGGGCGGTGCCTCCGAATGGAGGGAGCCTGTGCAAGCTGTCGGCGACGGCCAAACTCCTCAACGAGGACCACAAGGCGGAGAGCGAGGAGGCCGATTCGTTCCTCGTGTTGGCCTGCGGGCAGGGCATTCACACCGTCATCGACGCGACCGACGCGAGAGCGGTCCATCCCGGTTGCGACACCATCTTCGGCGGAGAGACGGTTGCGGACGACTTCATTACCGAGTACTGCTCGCTCTGCGGCGAATGCGTGTTGGAGAACACGGGCGGACTCTGTCCGGTCACCCTCTGCGCGAAGTCGTTACTGAACGGTCCGTGCGGAGGAGCGAAGGACGGGAAGTGCGAGGTGGATCCCGAAAGGGACTGCGGATGGCGCCTCATCTTCGAGCGGCTGAGGGAGCTCGGTCGGGAGGAGCTGATGCTGGAGTACCAGCCCCCGAAGAACTGGCTGCGTGCCGGCTCGCCGCGGAGCCTGTACATGGAAGGTACGCGAGCGGACTTCTCCTTCGCCAATGCGACGGTCACCTCGTGGTCCGGTGCGGAGCGCTTCGATGAAGACGTGCGGGGAGGCCAAGACGGATGAAACTGACAACGCGTTTCGCAGAGGGGAGGTTCGTCGTAACCGGTGAGGTCGGCCCGGTGAAAGGGGCGGACGCCTCCGAGGCTCTCGAAGGTGCGGCTCTGATGGCGCGCAGTGTGGCCGCGGTCAACGTCACGGACAGCCAGAGCGCCGTGATGCGCCTCGGGTCGATCGCCGTCGCTCACCTGCTCAAGCAGAGGGGGATCGAACCGGTCTTCCAACTTACGTGCCGCGATCGGAACCGGATCGCGTTGCAGTCGGATCTGCTCTCCGCCGCCGCGCTTGGCGTCGAGAACGTCCTCTGCATCACGGGGGACCACATGGTCCTCGGTGACCACCCGGAGGCGAAGAAGGTCTTCGACCTCGACTCGGTGCAGCTTCTGGCCGCCGCAAAAGGATTGAACGAAGGTCGGGATCTGGCCGGACACGAGGTCGATCCCCCACCGAGCCTGTGCCTCGGCGCCGTGGTCAATCCGGGGTCGGATGATCTGGAGATGCAACTGATCAAAATGCGGAAGAAGATCGACGCGGGCGCCGAGTTCTTCCAGACGCAGGCGGTGTTCGACCCGGACGTGTTCTCCCGGTTCATGGAGAAGGCAGCGAGGTTCGGCGTGGCGGTCATGGTGGGTATCGTGCCGCTGAAATCCGGCGCCATGGCGGAATACATGAACGCCAACATTGCCGGCGTCACCGTGCCCGGGCCGATCATCGATCGGTTGAAGGCGACGCCCAAGGAGGACCGCAAGAAGGTGTCGATCGAGATCGCTGCCGATCTCGCTCGGAGGATGAAGGGCCTGTGTCAGGGCGTCCATCTGATGCCGCTCGGATGGGACGACGTCGTCGCGCCGATCGTCGAGGCGGCCGAGCTTGGCTCGACCGGCTGACGAGGAATCGAACCTTCTGCAGGACGGTTCCTTGAGGCTTGTCGGCATGAGGTTGTCAACGAGGCCGTTCCGCGGGGAGGAGATGGCGGATATGGAACCAAACACAAGAGATCCGTGGTTCCAACGGCGGATCATGAGGCTGACCTCGCTGGAGAAGAGGGCGGTCAACAGCCCGAAGCATGCGGAAAGAACCGTGGCCACGGCGCTGGGAATCCTCGAGAACGTCACCATCCCCGAGCGTCCGAAGTGCCTGGAACTCGGCTGCGGTCAGGGAGCGCTGGCGCGCCTGATGGTGGAGCGCTTTCAGGCCGACATGACTGCCACCGATTTCGACCCGGGCCAGGTTGCGCTTGCCGAGTCGAGGCTTCGCGACCTCGGAGAGAGAGTTGCCTTTCGAATCGTCGACGCGCGGGATCTTCCGTTCGGCGATGGGGAGTTTGACGTTGTCTTCTCATTCGGGGTCATGCACCACATCGCCGGGGGATGGCGTGAGGTTGTGTGCGAAGTGTCTCGTGTACTGACCTCGAAGGGGATGTTCGTCTTCACCGACCTCTATCCTCCGCGCTGGCTTGCGTGGGTTCTCAAAAGGCTCTTCCCTCGGTTCGATCAGCTCGCCTTCGAACCGCTGGTGGAAGTCCTCCGTGAGAACGGCCTCGAGATCTCGTTCTTGGCGTGGGATCGCCACATGGTCGGCCTTTTCAGATTCGGCAAGACGGTGGCGTCCAAGGCCCTCGCAGAACAACACGACACGAGGTGACTGGAATGGGCGAAATGAGAGACGCGATGCGCGATGCCAAGCGCGCGATGGGTGAATTGCGCCGACAGGTGCCGGAGGAGATGAAGGGGTTCTCGGAATTCATGGGGACGGTCCTCAGGCCCGGGAAGCTCGATCTGAAGACCAAAGAACTGATCGCCCTCGGAATGGGTCTGACGGCCCGCTGCAAGTACTGCATCGGGATCCACACCGAGAAGGCGCTGAACGCCGGAGCGACCCCCGAGGAGATCTGGGAGGTCGCGACCGTCGCGGTGATGATGGGTGGCGGTCCGGCGTTGACCTACGTTGCCGAGCTCCAGAGGGCGCTCGAGGAGATCAGCGGGGGGTAGGCCGCACGGCCGGCGGAAGAGCACGGCATTGCCAACACGTTCCTTTCGGGATCCTACCGTCACTGCTTCTTGTGGTGGCAATGAAGTAAGCTATCCACCCGAGGGGGCACCTTCACGGTGTGCGTTCGTCGTAGGGACATGGAGCAAGATTGGGCAGCGACCGGAGATCAGGCGGACATCACCCGGCTTCGGGAAGCCTATCCGGACGTCTTCGTGCCGCTGGATCGGGCGTTCTCCGCGATCCACCGTGGCGATCGGATCTTCATCGGGACGGGATGCGGCCAACCGCAGCACCTGCTCGACGAGCTGGTCCGCTACACCGAGGCGAATCCGAAGGCCTTCTTCGACGCGGAGGTGCTGCACGTCTGGACCCTCGGCGTCGCTCCCTATCTCAAGGAAGAGCTGAAGCGCAACTTCCGCCTGAACTCGTTCTTCATCGGCCGAACCACAAGGGAGGCGGTCAACGAAGGAACGGCCGACTACACGGCGATCTTCCTCTCTCAAGTTCCTCGACTGCTTCACCGACGGATCATCCCGATCGACGTGGCGTTGATCCAGACGTCCCTGCCGGACGAGCACGGCTTCCTGAGCCTCGGCATCTCCGTCGACATCGTCCGCGCGGCGGTCGACACGGCACGAACCGTGGTCTGCCAGATGAACGCCCACATGCCGCGGATCCACGGGGATTCCTTCGTCCACCTCGACGACGTCGACTTCGCCGTTCGTCACGACGAGCCGCTCCTCGAGTACTCGACGGAAGTCCCCGACGAAGTGGCCGACCGGATCGGGGGGTACGTCGCCCGCTTGGTCGAGGACGGCGGGACGATCCAGGTCGGCTACGGGAGAATCCCGAACGCGATTCTCTCGCATCTTCGATCGAAGAAACACCTCGGAGTTCACACTGAGTTGCTGAGCGACGGGATCGTCGAGTTGATGCGTGACGGCGTGATCGACAACACGTGCAAGTCGATCGACCGGCACAAGACCGTTGCGGCCTTCTCGATGGGGCAGCGCAACACGTACGAGTTCCTCCGGGACAATCCGGCGATCGAGTTCCGAGGGGCGGACTACACCAACGACCCGGCGGTGATCGCGCAGATCGACAGGATGACGGCGATCAACACGGCTCTGCAGATCGACCTGACCGGCCAAGCGACCGCGGAGTCCCTCGGCAGTACGTTCTACAGCGGGATCGGCGGACAGGCCGACTTCATGCGCGGCGCGGTCCTCGCACCCGGAGGGAAGGCGATCCTGGTGATTCAGTCGACCGCCCGCGACGGCGAACTGTCGCGGATCGTCCCGGCCTTGGCCGAGGGGACCGGCGTCACCCTGACCCGAGGAGACGTTCACTACGTCGTGACCGAGTACGGGATCGCCTATCTCCACGGCAAGAACATGCGCGAACGGGCGATGGAGTTGATCGCGGTGGCGCATCCGAAGTTCCGCCCGTGGCTCCTCCGCGAAGCGAAGGAGCGGAACCTGATCTACCGGGATCAAGCGTACGTGCCGGGAAAACGGGGAGAGTATCCGGAGGCGTTGGAGACGTATCGAACGACGCGGAGTGGCATGGAGGTCCTCCTCCGTCCGGTCCGGATCAGCGACGAGCCGGCGCTGAAAGACTTCTTCTACTCGCTGTCGGACCGGTCGATCTATCAACGGTTCATTTCGGCGAGGAAGGACATGCCGCACGAGCGGCTGCAGGAGTTCGTCGTCATCGACTACACCGCCGAGATGGTCCTCCTGGCCGTAGTGGAAGAGGAGGGAAGGGAGATCGTCGTCGGGGTCGGTCAGTACGGAATCGATGCGGAGACCCACACGGCCGAGGTGGCGCTCGTCGTACGGGACGATCTGCAGAATCGCGGCGTCGGGACGGAGCTGCTCGACTACCTGACGCTGCTGGCGAAGCGGGCGGGTCTCCTCGGGTTCACGGCGGAGGTCCTGACCGAAAACGAAGCGATGATGAACCTGTTCGAGCGATCCGGCTTCGTGATTGAGAAACGACGGGACGCGGGCGTCTACGAACTGAAGATGCTGTTCGAGTGAGAGTCGAGGGTACGCCGATGGGAATGAGGTCGTTGTTCGAGCCGCGTGCAATCGCCGTGATCGGCGCCTCGGCGAATCCGGGCAAAATCGGCTATCGCGTCGTCGAGAACATCGTCCGCTCCGGCTATCGGGGAGAGGTCTTCCCGATTAACCCTCGGGGAGGGGAGATCCTCGGACTGCGCGCCCACGAGGACATCGATGAGGTCGAGGCGGAGGTCGACGTCGCGGTGATCGCGATCCCGGCCGAGCGGGTGGCCGGCGCGGTGGAAGCGTGCGGCACCAAGGGTGTCAAGAACCTCGTGATCATCACGTCGGGATTCTCCGAGATCGGCAACCTGGAGGCCGAGCGGCGGATCGTCCGGCTGGCCCGCGACCACGGGATGCGCGTCCTCGGCCCGAACATCTTCGGGATCTACTCCGCCGCGAGCTCGCTCGACGCGACGTTCGGCCCCGGAGGGATCACGCCCGGGCCGGTCGCGATCATCACGCAAAGCGGCGCCCTGGGAATCGCGATGATCGGCAAGACGGCGGCGGAATCGGTCGGTCTCTCGGCCCTCATTTCAGTCGGGAACAAGGCCGACATCGACGAGACCGACCTGCTCGAGTACCTCGAGGCCGACGATCGGACGCGCGCGATCCTGATGTACATCGAGGGGGTCAAGGACGGCGATCGACTGCAGCGCAAGCTCGCCGACGTGACGCGCCGGAAGCCGGTCGTGGTGATCAAGTCGGGGCGGTCGAAGCGGGGGTCGATGGCCGCGGCGTCGCACACCGGGTCGTTGGCCGGGACGGACGAAGTGTTCGACTCCGTGATGCGGCAGTCCGGCGTCCTCCGGGCGGAGTCCGTTCAGGAAGCGTTCACGTGGGTCCGCTACCTCGCCTCGACCCTGCTGCCGTCCGGCGATGAGGCGGTCATCGTGACCAACGGCGGCGGGATCGGCGTGATGGCGACCGACGCCTGCGAGAAGTACGGCGTGATGCTCTACGACGACCAGACCGTCTTGACGGAGACCTTCTCCGCGGTGATGCCCGACTTCGGCTCCTCCAAGAACCCGGTCGACCTGACCGGGCAGGCGACGGCGGACGATTACGCCCGAGCGCTCGACGCGGTGCTGGCCGAAGACCGGATGCACGCCGCCGTCGCGCTGTACTGCGAGACGGCCCTCTTCGACACGGGCCGATTCGCCGGCTTGTTGCGAGACGTCTACGCCCGGTACCGCGAGCGGAAGCCGATCGTCTTCTCGTTGTTTGGAGGGGATCAGATCGAGGAGGTGCTCCACGATCTGAGGGGCGAGGGGATCCCGGTCTTCGGCGACGTCTACGAGGCCGTGTCGGCCCTCGGTGCTCTCTACCGGGCGCGGCGGCGGATGCACCGGCGCCCGGTGCCGCCGGAAAGCATCGAACTGCCGATCGAAGAGATCCGCCGAATCCTCGATGCGGCGCAAAGGGAAGGGCGGACGTTCCTTCTCGCTCCCGAGGCGGCAAGAATCGCCGCCCATCTCGGCTTGGAGATACCGAAATCGAAGCTGGCGCACAATCTCGACGAGGCAGTGCGGGCCGCGGGCCGGATCGGGTATCCGGTGGCGATGAAGATCGTCTCCAAGGACATCGTGCACAAGAGCGACGCGGGCGGCGTGGCGTTGGACCTGGAGAACGAGGGGGAAGTCGTCGACGCGTATCAAGCGATCCTCCGGAGCTGCCGGGAGCACGTGCCGGACGCGGTCATCGACGGGGTCGAAGTGGTGGAGATGGTCCGCCCGGGCGTCGAGACAATCGTCGGTGCGAAGCAGGATCCTTCGTTCGGTCCGGTCGTGATGTTCGGGCTCGGTGGAATCTACGTTGAGGTCATGAAAGATGTCGCGTTTCGCGCGGCGCCCGTCGACCGATCGACGGCCCACGAGATGATCGCCGATCTCCGATCGTACCCGCTCCTTCTCGGCGTGCGGGGCGAACATCGGAAGGACATCGACGCCATCACCGAAGTCGTCGTGAAGCTGAGTCATCTGATCGACCGGTGCCGGGAGATCTCGGACATCGAAGTGAACCCGCTCGTCGTGTACGAACGCGGAGAGGGGACAAGGGCGGTCGATATGAGGATACTGATCAAGCAGCCCAAGGGGGTGAGCTGACGTGAAGTCGCTGATCGTGGCGTCGACCCGGGAAGACGCCGGGAAGACGAGTCTCATCATCGGGCTGGCGAGGGCCCTCAAGAAGCGGTTCGGGTACGCGAAGCCGCTCGGCGACCGATTCCTCTACCGGAAGAAGCGCCTCTGGGACTACGATGCGGCACTGCTCACCCGGCTGTTCGAGCTCGGTGAAGAGCCCGAGTCGATCTCCATCGGATTCGATCACTCGAAACTGCGCTACATGTACGACCGCGCTTCGGTGTTCGAGACGTTGAACGGTGTGGTCGACCAGATCGGACGGGATCGCGACGCGGTGTTCATCGAGTGTGGGAAGGACCTCTCGTACGGGGCCTCCGTTCACCTCGATCCGCTGACGATCTCGCAGGTGACGGACACGCCGGTGCTGATCGTCGCTGGGGGCGGAGAGGACGAGATCGCCGACGATCTGGCGTTCATCGAGCGCTTCGTCTCGAGCGACGAAGCGACCGTCGCAGGTGTCGTGGTCAACAAGGTGATCCACCTCGACGACTTTCGGGAGACGCACCTGCCGGAGATCGAGGGAATCGGCATCGATGTCTTCGGCGTTGTGCCATACGTCCCCGACCTGTCCAGGCTCTCCGTGGCCACGGTTGCTGAGAAGCTTTTCGCGCGTGTGATCGCCGGCGAAGACGGCCTGAAGAAGAGGATCCAGACCGTCGTTGTTGGAGCGATGTCGGTGACCGCGGCGATAGGCGACCCGCGGATCGGCTCCCCGGACAAGCTCGTCATCACCAGCGGCGATCGAAGCGACATGATCCTCGCGGCGCTCGACGCCGGAGGGACCTCCGGCGTCGTCCTGACGAACAACATCGTTCCCCCTTCGAACGTGATTGCGAGGGCGAGCGAGCTCGGGGTCCCGCTTCTCCTCGTCCCGAAGGACACGTACGAGACCGCACTCCAGGTCGAGGGGATCCGTCCGCTCCTCACGGCCGACGACACGGACAAGATCGAGCGGCTCGCCGTACTGGTCGAGGAGTACGTCGATCTTCTGCGGCTTGGGGCGTTTCTCTAGTGGCTTCCGATCGGAATGCCCCCCGGTCTCGTCACATGCGCGGGAAGGCGTTTCGGCGGTCGGCGCACGAGCTGATCGACTGGATCATCGACTACCAGGAGCGGCGGGTCGACGAGCTTCCGGTCCTGTCGCAGGTGGAGCCGGGGGCCGTGCGTGCGCGGCTTCCGGTCGATCCACCGGAGCGCGGCGAGCCGTTCGAGGCGATGCTCCGCGACGTCGAGGAGATCCTGGTGCCCGGGCTCACACATTGGCAATCGCCTGACTTCTTCGCCTTCTTCCCGGCGAACACGTCGTACCCCTCAATCCTCGGAGAGCTCTTGACGGCCGGTCTCGGCGTGCAGGGGATGCTTTGGGCGACGAGTCCGGCGTGCACCGAGCTGGAGACCCACGTTCTCGACTGGCTGGTCGGGATGCTCGGCTTACCCGAGACGTTCCGATCGACGAACTCCGGCGGCGGCACGATTCAGGACTCCGCGTCGAGCGCGACGCTCTGCGCGATCCTCGCTGCGCGAGAACGGGCAACGGGCTATGCGTCGAATGAGCGCGGGATCGGCCGGCGGCTCGTCGCCTACGCGTCGACGGAGGCGCACTCGTCGGTGGTCAAGGGGATCGGGATTGCCGGCATCGGGCGGGAGAACCTGCGATGGATCGAAACGGACGAGGCGTTCGCCCTCCGCCCGGATCTGCTGGAAGAGAGGATCCGCCGCGATCGCGACGAAGGTCTCCTCCCGTTCTTCGTCTGCGCGACGGTCGGGACGACGTCGTCGAACGGGATCGATCCGGTCGCCCAGATCGGCCCGATCTGCGAGCGAGAGGGTCTGTGGCTCCACGTCGACGCGGCGATGTCGGGGACGGCGGCTCTGTGCCCCGAGTTCCGCTTCGTCCACGACGGACTCGAGCACGCCGACTCCTACTGCTTCAATCCGCACAAGTGGATGTTCACGGCGTTCGACTGCGACTGCTTCTACGTCGCCGACCGGGGCGCACTGATCCGGACGCTGAGCGTCCTGCCCGAGTATCTTCGCAACCGGGCGACCGAGTCGGGTGCGGTGATCGACTACCGCGACTGGCAGGTCCCGCTCGGGCGGCGGTTCCGCGCGCTGAAGCTCTGGTTCGTGATCCGCCACTACGGAGTCGAGGGGCTCCGGTACCACGTGCGCCGGCACGTCGAGCTGGCGCAGCGTTTCCGCGCGTGGGTCGAGGCCGACGATCGGTTCGAGATCGCCGCGCCGGCGCCGCTCAACCTGGTCTGCTTCCGGCATCGCAGCGGGGACGACGCGAACCGCGAGCTGCTCGATCGGCTCAACCGTAGCGGAGAGCTCTACCTGACCCACACCGTCCTCGATGGGCGATACACCCTGCGCCTCTGCGTCGGCCAGACGCACACCGAGGAAGAGCACGTCGTCAACGCGTGGCGACGGATCCGGGAGACGGCGCGGGATCTCGATACCTAGCCGTCTCGGGCCCTCCGCTCTTCGATCACCTTCTCGGCGGTCGCGTACGGAACGGCCTCGTAGTGCTCGAAGTGCATCGTGAACGTCCCGCGGCCGCTCGTCAGGTTCCGCAGCTCGGAGGCGTAGCCGAACATCTCCGCGAGCGGGACCCGCCCGCGGAGGACCGCGCCACCGGCCTTCGTCTCCATGCCGAGGACCCGCCCTCGCTTGCTGCACAGGCTGCTCGTGATCGCGCCGGTGTGCTCCTCCGGTGCGATCACCTCGACGCTCATCACCGGCTCCAGCAGCTCGAGCCCGGCCTCGAGACAGGCCTCGCGGAACCCCATCCGGCCGCAGGTGCGGAACGCCTGCTCGGACGAGTCGACGTCGTGCATCGACCCGTCGGTGATGGTCACCTTGACGTCGACCATCGGAAAGCCGGCGTACGGACCCTCGGCCATCTCCTCGACGATCCCTCGCTCGATCGCCGCGAGGAACTCGCGGGAGATCCTGCCTCCGGTGATCGTGTCCTCGAACTGGAACCCGGCCCCAGGAGCGGTCGGCTCGACACGAAAGACCGCATGCGCGTACTGTCCGCGGCCGCCGGTCTGCTTGACGTGTCGGTACTCGTGATCGATTGGTCCGAGGATCGTCTCGCGGTAGGCGACCTGCGGGCGATCGGCGTTCACGGCGACGCCGAACTCCCGCTTCAGCCGGTCGACGATGATCTCGAGGTGCAGCTCGCCCATTCCGGAGATCACGACCTCGCCCGTCTCGGCGTCCGAGCGGACGACGAACGTCGGGTCCTCCTCGGCGAGGCGGTGAAGCGCCGTCGAGAGCTTGTCTCGGTCGTCCCGCGACGCCGGGGAGACGGCGACGCCGATCACCGGCGTCGGGAACTCGATCGATTCGAGGAGGATCGGGTGCTCCACGCTGCAGATCGTGTCCCCAGTGTGCGTCTCCGCCAGCCCGACGACGGCACCGACCTGACCGGTCCGCAGTTCGTCGATCGCCTCGCGGTCGTTGGCGTGCATCTCGAACAGGCGGCCGATCCGCTGGGTCTTGTCGCGACTCGCGTTGTATGCCTGCGCCCCGGCCTTCAGCACACCGGAGTAGACGCGAACGTAGGTCAGCTTTCCCATGTGCTTGTCGGCCTGCACCTTGAACGCCAGCGCCGCGAGCGGCGCGTCGTCGCGCGGGTGGCGGATCAGCTCACGATTCGACTCGGTGCAGGCGCCGATCACCGGCGGGAGGTCGACCGGAGAGGGGAGGTAGTCGACGATCGCGTCGAGCAACAGTCGGACGCCCTTGTTTCTGAACGCGGCGCCGCAGAGAACGGGGATGAACCGTCCGTCGATCGTCGTCCCGCGGATCGCGCGAAGGACCTCCGCGGGCTCGGGGGTTTCCCCCTCGATGAACTTCTCCATCAGGTGGTCGTCCTGCTCGCTGATCCGCTCGATCATCCGCTCCTCGGCCTCGCGGGCCGCCTCGAGCAGGTCGGCCGGGATCTCCTCGACGCGGATCGTCGCCCCCTGGGGGGAGTCGTCGTAGTAGACGGCCTTCATGTGGACGAGGTCGACGACGCCTCGGAACGTCCCCTCGACGCCGATCGGGATCACCACGGGAACGGCGTTCGCACCGAGCTCCTGTCGGATCTCCTCGACGACGCGTTCGAAGTCGGCTCCGGCGCGGTCCATCTTGTTGACGAACGCGATCCGCGGCACGCGATACTTCTCCGCTTGACGCCAGACGGTTTCCGCCTGGGGCTGGACGCCGCCGACGGCGCAGAACAGAGCGACCGTCCCGTCGAGGACGCGGAGCGACCGCTCGACCTCTGCCGTGAAGTCGACGTGGCCGGGCGTGTCGATCAGGTTGATCCGGTGGTCCCGCCAGTAGGTCGTCGTCGCCGCCGCCGTGATCGTGATCCCGCGCTCCTGCTCCTGGACCATCCAGTCCATCGCCGCCTCGCCGTCGTGGACCTCGCCGATCTTGTGACGCTTGCCGGTGAAGAAGAGGATCCGCTCGGTCACGGTCGTCTTCCCGGCGTCGATGTGGGCCATCACGCCCACGTTTCGTATTCGTTCGATCTGCGTTGGCTTCGTCATCGTCGCTCCTCCGTCGCCGTCCTCCATCACAGACCGAAACGGTTCCGGAATGCAAACCGGAACCTACGCGTTTCTCACCTGCGTGAAATGGACCGTTGTGACACCGGTATGCGGACAGGCTGACTCGAGGGCGAAGCGTACGACACGGGTCGGGAGCTGTCAATGGGTACGCTGTGTGCGCGGGCGGCCGGGATCCACGCTGGCGGCGGACTGCGGGCCGATCGCAACCCTTGACTTCGAGTGCGCTCGAACTTGTATAGTGCGCGGTATGTCCTCGACCCTGACGATCCGGGAAACGGCGGAACGCACCGGACTGACCGTGCACACACTACGGTACTACGAGAGCGCTGGCCTGATCCCTTCCATCGGAAGAGCCTCCAACGGCCACAGGCGCTACTCGGAAGAGGATCTTGCGTGGATCGAGTTCGTGAAGTGTCTTCGGTCGACCGGGATGCCGATCTCCGAGGTGCAGCGCTACGTTCAACTCGAGCAACGGGACGACGATGGAGCCGCCGAGCGACTTGCGATCGTGGAAGCGCACCGCGATCGGCTCCAAGCTCGAATCGAGGAATTGAGCGGCTTCCTGGAACGGATCGAGGGAAAGGTCGAACGGTACCGGAAGCACCTCAAGCTGTAGAGATTCCACGGCGACGTTCCGTCGCCGCGTGCCGAGATTCAGGAAGGAGTGCGGGATGCGCACCGTGATGTTGGGAAAGACGGGATTGGAGGTCTCCAGGGTCGGAATGGGCGGGATCCCGATCCAACGCCCCCTGCTGGATGAGGCGGTTCGGGTCATCCGACGCGCGCTCGACCTGGGCGTCACGTTGATCGACACCTCCCGCGGCTACGGCGACAGCGAGGAGCGGATCGGCAAGGCGATTGCCGGGCGTCGTGACGACGTGGTCATTGCAACGAAGGGCGGATGGCGCGATGCTGAGATCGTGCGCGACTGCATCGACGAAAGCCTCAAGCGGCTGAACATCGAGGCGATCGACCTCTGGCAGTTCCACGGAGTGAATACGCTGGAGGGCTACGACGGGCTCTTCGAACCAGGCGGGGCGATGGAGGCGGCGCGGAAGGCACTCCAGGCCGGCAAGATCCGGCACATCGGGCTGAGCAGCCACAACCTCGGCGTGGCGATCCAGGCGGTGAAGTCCGGTCTGTTCGAGACGATCCAGTTCCCATTCAACTACGTCACCCGCGAGCCGGCCGACGAGCTGATTCCGCTCGCCGCCGAGCGGGGCGTTGGCTTCATCGGAATGAAGCCGTTCGCCGGCGGGATGCTGGGGCGTGCGGATCTGTCGATCAAGTACGTCCTCCAATACGACTCGGTCGTCCCCGATCCGGGGATCGAGACGGCCGAGGAGATCGAGGAGATCGTCAGCATCGTGGAGCGCGGCGACTGGGAGTTGTCCCCGACGGAGCTGAGGGAGATCGACGCGCGCCGCGACGAACTCGGCACGCAGTTCTGTCGGCAGTGCGGCTACTGCCAACCGTGTCCGCAGGAGATCCAGATCTCGATGGTCATGATCACCGAGGGGATGTGGAAGCTCTGGCCGCGGGAGATCTTCATGGAATGGATGGGCGGCGTGATCGAGACGGCGCGTACTTGTCTGAAGTGTGGTGAATGCGAGTCCCGATGCCCGTACGAGCTTCCGATTCGCGATCGGATCGACGAGAGCATCGCGTTCTACGATCGCGTCGCGGCGGAGACGTAGACGGCGAGGCGAGCATGCAATGCCGGGCATTCGGCAGACTGATTCGATGGCCGCTTGGGGCATCGAGGCGGTCGAAGGTCGGAGAGACGCGATCGGCCGCCCTGACTGACGGATCGATGCTCGTTCTGCGTTACGCCGGCGGCCACCACCCGAACGTGCCCCAGAACGGATGGGCATCCCAGTCTGGGTCGGTGGTCAACCGCGTCTGAGCGGATCCGTCGGCGTTCATCCGATAGATCTCGGAGTCCCCGTCTCGCGAGCTCTGGAAGACGATCTGCGTCCCGTCCGGCGACCAGCTCGGTCCCCAGTCCCACTCGCTGGATGTCGTCAGGCGCGTCTTGGACAGCCCCGCGGCCGTCATCTTGTAGATCTCGGCGTTTCCGTCCCGGAAGCTGTGGAAGGCGATCCAATCCCCGTCCGGCGACCAGGTCGGCATCATGTCGGTGTCCAGGTGGTTCGTCAGCCGCGTCTGTCCGGTCCCGTCCGGGTTCATCGTGTAGATCTCGGCGTTTCCGTCCCGGTTGGACTGGAAGGCGATCTTTGATCCGTCTGGCGACCACGACGGGTACACGTCGTCCTCGGGGCTCCAGGAGAGTTGGGTCGGGCTCGATCCGTCCGCGTTCATCGAGTAGATCTCGTACCCGAGGTCCTCGGGAAGGACGGTGATGATCACCAGGCCGTCGTCGTCCCGATCGGTCTGGAAGGCGATCTTCGACCCGTCCGGCGACCAGGACGGATAGCCGTCCCACCCCGGATCATCGGTTAAGTTCGTCTGGCCCGATCCATCGACGTTCATCGAGAAGATCTCGACGTTGAACTCGATCATGATCTTCGGCGCAGCGCCGAGGATCGGCAGGCCGTTCGCCTCGCGATCGGTCATGAACGCGATCTTGTCTCCGTTCGGCGACCAGACCGGGAACCAGTCGTCGTCCGTGTGACTCGTCACGTTCGTCTGATCCGAGCCGTCGGCGTCCATCACGTAGATCTCGGAGTCCCCGTCCCGCGTCGACACGAGCGCGATCTTCGTTCCGTCCGGCGACCAGACCGGGTTGTAGTCGGCTCCCGCGTTGTCCGTCAGGTTCGTCTGCTGTGTGCCGTCCGGGTTCATCACGTAGATCTCGGCGTCCCCGTCGCGGCTCGTCTCGAACAGGACGCCACGGAGGACAGTGAAGCTCCCCGTTCCGAGAAGCTCTCCCGCGCGATAGACCTCGACGGTTACGGTACTCTCGCCTGTTGGCGTCGCGACGACCGGAATCCGGACGACGATGTTCGTGTCGCTCCACGTGACAATGGTCGCTTCAGCTCCGCCGAACGTTACCATCGTACCTGTAGGGGTCGTGCCGAACCCCTGGCCAACAACTGTCACTGTCGTGTGGACTGCGCCGGCGAGCGGCGCGAATCCCACGGTCGGCACGACCACCTCCGGAGGGAAGAGCCAATCACAACTCGAAGCACCGATCAACGCCAGCAGGACCGCCGTTGCGAGCACGCATCTCGTCTTCATCGCACACCTCCTCATGTTGATGTGCCGTACCATCCATTCGACGGCAATCCGCAAAGGGATGTCAAGTGGCCATCCGCGTTGGAGAGCTCCTCGGCCGCACAAATGCTGAGCCAGTTCTCACGGGGGTTCGGATACACTCAACGTCCTGGGAGGTCGAATGCTCGGAAGGGTGGAGCGAAGGCGCAGGACAGTTCGCGAGCGACCGCTCCCCGAGTCGTGGCGCGCGGTCCTCGAGGGATCCGTCCCGCTGTATCGCCGGCTTCCCCCGAAAGACCGCGACGAGCTCCACGGGCACGCCCAGGTCCTGCTGGCGGAGAAGCACTTCGAGGGGGCGGCGGGGCTCGTCGTAACGGATCGGATGAAGCTCGTCGTCGTTGCACAGGCGGGCGTCCTCCTTCTGCATCGGGCCACCGACTTCTACCCCAGGCTGGTCAGCGTCCTCCTCTATCCCGGTGAGTACACCGTGCAGGAAGAGGTCGAGAACGATCACGGGCTCGTCGAGGAGATCGACGAGGCGCGCGTCGGCGAGTCGTGGCGGACCGGCACGCTGATCCTCTCCTGGGAGGACGTCGAACGCGATCTGACGAGCGAACTGCAGAACGTGGTCCTGCACGAGTTCGCCCATCAGCTCGACGCCGAGAGCGGCGAATTGAACGGCGCTCCGATCCTCGTCGACCGAAGCCTGCGAAGCCGTTGGGCCGACGCGATGTCCGACGCGTTCGAGCGACTCGGCGAGGCGGTCGAGCGGGAGGGAGAGACCCTGCTCGATCCGTACGGAGCCGAAGATCCGGCCGAGTTTTTCGCCGTGGCGACGGAGGCGTTCTTCCTCGTCCCGACCGAGCTGGAGGACGAGGAGCCGGCGTTGTACGCCGCCCTGCGGGACTACTACTGTCAGGATCCGGCGCGATGGTGAACTGTCCCGAAATTGGAGATCGACCTCGGCGTTCACAAGTGCGGAATTCAGTTGCAAATCCGCTTTCGGGCAATCAAGCTTTG
>CAZFZM010000015.1:34459-56040 GCA_964523545.1 uncultured Thermotogae bacterium | reverse complement strand
GCGGAACGCGGACGTCGGGCGACCTCCAGGGGATCCAGCACTTCGACGTGATGCCGAACGCCGTGTGGTCCGAGATGAAGTACTACTCGGGCGATCTCGAAGCGTTGCCCTAGGCTGCCTGGGGCATCACTGAGGTCAGGCATTCGTTCTCGAATCCTGGAGCGGACTTGTGGGACCCGGCCTGCAATCCAGCACTGAAATCCAGTTCATCAATCTGGCGCGGTCCTGGCGTGGGGCTCATGACTCCTCAAGAGGCAGCGTAGGCAGGAAAAGACGTCTCCTCTCATTGGATCCGAAGAGATGAGCCGGCCTCCGCTGCTCCTGCAGCGCTACGATAGCGGCAAGGGAAATGACCGTGCTTCCCCACGAAGTGCGCGTCGATTCGGCGCAGCACGGCATTTGCAGGCAGTACGCCTAACTCAATGCGCTTGCAGCCGCCACGGGACATCAGACAGCCTCGCAGGCTTCTTACTTGATTTCTGAGAATATCGCCTTGGTAGCTCTCGCCTTTTCGCCTACTTCATGCTTGCCACCCGTGAGCAGGACTTTGAGGCGCGATATTCTAGATCTCCTTTGGCGGTGGAGGAGCATCTGAGGGGTCATCCATCTTTGGAAGTTTCCATGAGCTGTCCTGATGCGGCTTTGGCTGCTGGTTGTCCCAGATTTCGACCTTCAGATGCGTATCCGCTAGCAAAGTCAGGTTTATGTGTATCTCACGACATCGACAGTCCGTACATGATACTTCCTTGATTACCAGGTTATTGTACCACTTTGCGAAACTGGAATCCCATCGCATCTCATACGAATTCCATGCGAACACTTTGAGTTGTGAAATTCCCTCTTCGTCAGAGATTACGTAGACAAGCCATGTCTCGCCATTGTCATCTGTGTACTGGTGGTCATAGCAGACCTTACCTGTATGCCCATGTGCAAGAACCGGCATGCCTAGGACCGCGATCGCGAGAAGTACGGCAGCTCCGAACAGACAGCGTTTTAGCATCTTCCGTCACCTCCCTAATACTGAGCGTCGAGCCTGTGTATCCTGCATCACGTTATATCATTCACCGGACATGGTGTCCACTTTCCAAACAATAGGGTAAAGGGTGGGATTGGGGTCAGACCTTCGTCTCCGAATCCTGAACGAGAGCCGAGAGCCCGGTCCCGCAATCCAGCACTAGAATCTGGTGGGTCTCAGCGAAACTGTAGCCAAGAACCGTCCGATGTTATGCGGCATTGATCTTGCTCAATTGATTCGGAGACTGTGAGTGACTATCGGCGATATACTCCTCGGAATCTGCGGTGGAGGAGATCGGACATGGCGCTTCGGCAGACGTACCTGTCGATGAAGAAGAAGCTCCCGAATAACGCAGAGGCGGTCCTTGTGATGCGCGGGAGGGGGAACGACGAGCTGGCTCCATCGAAGGAGCTGCTCGACGAATACAAGCGCCAGGAAGCAGAGTGCGCGAAAACGGCGAAAGACTCAACCGAAGCCGCCTGGTGCGCCTACGAGGCCGTCGACTACGAGCGGCGCTTCAGCGCGTTGATCGAGGGCAATCCCGCCAGCCTCGAACGTCTGAAGCAGCTCTCCGAGGAGAGCCGGGAGCGGGACGTCTTCCTCGTCTGCTATGAAGGCGAGGACAAGCCGTGCCATCGGAAGCTGTTGCTGAAGATCGCCGAAGAGGAATTCGGAGCGGTGGTCGACGCCTCTCCGTTCCTGCCCCAGGGGTAGACGTCCACGCCGGCCGGTTCGGTAGGGCCGGTGCCGCTTTACCCGAGAGGCTCCCGCATTAGGACAAGCTCAGGCCGTCTCGATCTCCACCTCGGGCGCGTTGCGATCGGCGAGGTGCACGTTCGTCGAGCCACCGCAGAACGTCGCGACGGCGTCGCTCAGTTCGGCCGATATGCGCCCGACCTCTTCCGCGGAGACGGGAGGCAACCCTTCCACTACCAGACACAGGTTCCTCGACGCATCCGTCATCTTCGACTTGTCGCACTCCCGCCAGTTCCACCTCCGGCACAGCACGTCCTCGTCGTCGCGGTAGATCACTTCCCCGGGCTTCGGCGGCATCGACTCGGTGCCGTTCAAGGGGACGAACCGCTCGTTGCCCTCGGCGTAGGTGAGCACGATGTCGCCGACCACCCGATCCAGGTCGTCTCCGCCGGCGGGGACGCCGTGTCTGAGGGAGATCGCATTGTAGGTCGCGACGGCCGCGTTGATCGGGGAGAGATCCGTGCCGTCGAGGATCGTTCGGATCATGTTCTCGATCGAGCAGCGGTGCTTCTTCGGCTTGGCTCCGAACGAGCGATACGCCTCGCGCCACGCGGCGATCCTGGGATCGGCCTCGAGTCGCACGGGAGACCAAGCGTCCCGAACCGCCTCGATCTGCTCGCGGAGGAAGGCGGCGGCCGCTCCGGCGTCCCGGCGGTTGTCGATGCCGGTGGCGATCACGACGCCGATCGCCAGGTCGGGGAACCTCTCGAACAGGGCGTCGTCGACTCGAAATCGCATGGCCCCGGGATTATACGGATCCCCGTCTCACGCCGAGGGAGCTCGAGGAACGCGTACCTTGTCCCCGGGGCCGCCTACTCTTCGTAGAGGAACGAGCGATACGTCGCCGTCGCGGTCTGCCAGTGCGGTTCGTCGCCGCTCGATACCCAGACTGACTTCACCTGCTCCACCCAGTTGCCGACCTCGTCATAGGTGTACTCGTACGAGGCCTTCGTCTCCGAGGAGGTCGTGATGACCATGAGGCCGATGCCGAACTGACCGGACGTCTGTTCCAGGGTGACGTTGCCGTGTTCGTCGTATTCGTATGAGATGGTGAACGGGGCGTCCTCCGTGCTGGGGGTGTACAGCGAGATTTCCACGAGGCGGCCGTTCGTGTCGAACGTCTCAATGCTCCACGAGGTGATCTCGCCTTCGGGATCGTACCGATCCGCCCGCTTCCCGTCGGCGGTGTAGGTGTACATCACCCGCGTGGTTTCGGCTCCGGCGCCGTCGTACTCGGTGACGGAGGTGAGCTTCCCCTCCCCGTCGCGCTCGTACACGATCGTCTGCCGAAGCGTCCCGCTCCCGGTGCGCACCTCGGCCGTGGTTCGCCCACCGTCCTCGTCGTGGGTGTAGGCGATCGTCTCGGGCGACCGCCTCATGTTCAAATACTCCTCTTCCAGCGTGAGCCGTCCGTCGGAGTAGGTGTATCGGCGGGTCGAGGCCGGGGCACCGGATCGGCCGAACTTGGCCCATTCCGTCACGAGGCCGTCTTCGTCGAAGACGATCCTCTCGACCGGCACCCGAGGTCCCTCGTGCGTCCCCGAGGAGCTCGAGAAGATCGTTGCCTCCTCGACGAGGACCATCCTGACGGCGCCCTTCAGATCGAGATCTTCTCGGGAGACGCCGTGCAATGGATCGGCGGTCTGGCTCACGTTCCAGGAGACCGACGCAGCGAGG
Source organism: uncultured Thermotogae bacterium (assembly GCA_964523545.1). Lineage (GTDB taxonomy): Bacteria > Bipolaricaulota > Bipolaricaulia > UBA7950 > UBA9294 > JANQEA01. The sequence continues at coordinate 52,592 of CAZFZM010000015.1, read as the reverse complement.
AGCAGCGCCGCAGCACGAAACGGCCGCCTGGGCACCGTTGTTCGCTTCGATCGCGCCATCAATCCACGCCCTCTCTCGGATCGGTCGTAGGTCGTCATCTTACCACGGCCGCTGGGGGGACTTCGATGCTTCACAGGCTCGGGGCTTCTTGCTAGGCTGAAGAGCCTGCATCTTGGCGGGACGGGAGGTGGAGTATGAATCGGTGGTGTCTGTTGGGCGCCTTGCTGGTGCTCGCGGTTTTTCTGAGCGCGTGCGATTTTCTCTTCCCAGACGACGGTGGCCCCGTGGTGCTGCAGCTGAGCCCCACCCGCGGCATCGTGCGGTCCGAGGTGATCATCGTGGGGGAAGGCTTCGGAACGACGCAGGGGACCGGCGCGGTGACGTTCGACAACGTGCCCGCAACCGTTCTCTCGTGGAGCGACAGCATCCTGACGGTCGAGGTCCCCGCGGTCGCGACGCCGGACGGCGCTTCCGCCCTCGTCGAGGTCGTCGTCACGGCGGCGGGCGGGACGATCGGGCGCGGCGAGTTCACGGTGGCGCGTGGGATCCTGTTCGAGAGCGAACGCTCCGGCCATCTCGACATCTGGATCATCGACGCGGAGGGCGGGGATCCGATCCAGCTGACGAGCGATCCTCTGCCCGAAGCGTGGCCGTGCTGGTCTCACGACGGGACGAAGATCCTGTTCAACCGTGACACCGAGATGTGGGTCATGAACGCCGACGGCTCGAGCCAGGCGATGCTGGCAGGGGACACGACTCCGGTCGGGGGTCAGGTCTGGTCGCCGAACGACACGAAGATCGCGTTCCAGCGGGGCGAAATCAGCGAGATCGCCGTAATGGACGCGGACGGTTCGAATCAGCGCAACCTGACGCCGGTCACAGGCGTGCACGCGTGGCCGACATGGTCGCCGGACGGAACGCAAATCGCGTTCCACGCCGATCGGGACATCGTTATCGGAGACGTTCCGTCGATGACGGACGATCCGGACGTCTACGTGGTGAACGCCGACGGCACGGGCGAGACGCAGCTGACGACGGCCCCCGGTCACGACTGGCTGCCGCTGTGGTCCCCGGCTGGGTCGAAAATCGTCTTCATCTCCGATCGAGAGGGTCCTGGGGAGATCTTCGTGATGAACGCGAACGGAAGCGGACAGATCAACCTCACGAACGATCCGGGCGCCGCGGACGGGTGGCCGGCCTGGTCGCCCGACGGGACGAAGATCGCTTTTCAGAGCTTCCGCGACGGGAACGGCGAGATCTACGTGATGAACGCCGACGGAAGCGGCGTCTCGCGACTTACGGTCAACGCGGTCTTCGATGCCGGGCCCTCCTGGTCGCCCGACGGGACGAAGATCGCGTTCGAGAGCGAGCGAGACGGCAATCTGGAGGTCTACGTGATGAACGCCGACGGATCCGACCAGAGGCGGTTGACCGATCACGCCGCCCTCGACGGCTATCCGGTCTGGACGGAGTCGCGCTGGATACCGATTCGCCCGTGAGCGAGGGGGCAAGAGCGGACCCTCCGTCGCCGGAGACCACGGCGCCCCGAGCCCCGCCGACCGACAACCGGCCTTCGGTGGGTCGAATCCGATGACCGGAGGCAGGATGAACACGGTGAGATCGGAGCTGATCGAGGCGGCGAGAGCCGTCGTCACGACGCTGGACTTGAGCGACGAGAATTCGGCGGGGAGCGTCGGCGCGGCGATCCGAACCGTGGACGGGAACGTCTACACCGGCGTCTGCATCGACCTCGCCTCGGGGCTCGGCTTCTGCGCCGAAGTGGCGGCGATCGCGCAGATGGTGACGAACCGCGAGACGCAGATCGACACGGTGGTCGCGGTGACGGCGGACGGGGTCCTCCCGCCGTGCGGCCGCTGTCGGGAAACGATGGTCCAGATCGACCGGCGGAACCTCGACTGTACCGTCATCGTCAGCGAGGACGAAGACGCTCGCCTCCGCGACCTCCTTCCGAACCATTGGATGGACCGTGAGGAGGACCACCGCATCGGTTGAACTTCGTGGTGATTGCGGGGTCTGGGCGTTTCTCCGAATCCCGATTGCCGGAAGTCCGAAAACGGAGAAGGAGCTGGGGCGCGTCCCTCACTCCGACGGCGGAATCGAAACAGCTACCCTTCGCGGTGAATCGCAGAGGCTGCGGCTGCAAGAAGCCCGACCGCCTCGTGTGCCTTGCGAGGAGGTTCGCGACGGTAGGGAGCACGAGATGAGCAAGACGATCGGATACCGGCTGTTCCGGCTCGGGCGGATCCCGTCCCGTTGGCGAAGAAGGCTTGAGGCCGAAGGGATCCGGGTTCTCGATGAGGGGATCCGGTACACGATCACGTATCGCAACTACCGAGCGCCGGGGCGGTACTTCGCGTGGCGTCGGTCGATGGGAAGCGGCGCGATCGTCCTGACGCGCAAGCGGTTCCTGGTCTTCTACTATCGCTGGCTCGTCCTGGATGTCGAACTCGTCGACCCGCGACTCGAGCGGATCGCCGCGTCATCTCCCGCTCCCGACGTGCTCGTCCTTGCGTTCGATGTCTCCGATCTCTATCCCAACCGGAGCGGCAACGTCACGATCCGGCTTCGGACGTCCGAGGCGTCGAGCATCCTCCAGGTTCTGAGCGCGAACCGCTCGATTCGCTCGTAGCGCGGCCTGGTTTGACCGAATGCGTGGCTCCACGAGCCTCGAGTTGGACTCGTGCCCGTGCGCAAGTTTCGTGTTTTCGCGGCGAATCGATTAGGATCGTGTCCGGCCTCGACGGTCGGTAACTCGAGGCCTCTTGAGAGGTGAGTGCGTATGAAGCGAACGGTGGGCCTCTTCCTGATCTTCGTCTGCATCGGTACGTTGGGCTCCGCCCTCGTGGCGGCGGAGCCCGGGGCGCTTGAGTTCGGATTCGGCGGCCCGATGGCGATGGCCTTCTTCCCGGACATGACCGGGATCAACACCTTCATGTCGGAGAACGGGCTCGCCCCGATGGGTGAGTTCCTGATCGGCGCCGGCGGCGGCGGTCGAGGCGGTGTCATCGGTGGCCCGGCGCTCGGCGGCATCGGTTGGGGCGTGCTTGCCTGTTCGGAGGGCGAAGATCGCCACGCCGAGTTGGTCTTCGGCGCCGGCGGCCTCGATCTCGGCGCGGCCATCGGCGGGGACGAGAGTTCCGTGCTCACGATGGGAGTCGTCCTCGGCGGAGGCGCCACGGTGCTTTCGCTGACCGGACCGTTCGGCCTTACCGAGGCCGTCTCGCCCTGTGGCATCGTGCCCGGGCCGATCAGTCGAGAGGTCGGATGCGCGGTCGGCTTCGTTCAGCCGTACGTCAGCATGTCGGCCCAGCTGCTCCCTTGGATGGGGTTCGAGTTCCGGCTCGGATACGTGTTGCCGCTGTTCGGCATCGACTTCGGCGATCTCCTGGGCATCCCGGCCCCGTCGCTCGAGCTCGCCGGTCCGACGGTCAGCCTCGGTCTCGTGTTCGGCGGCATCGGAACGGAGCCCGCGCCCGAGGTCGAAGCCGAGGAGGAGAGCGGCACTGCGCGGGTGACGGCCGTCAGCGAGGGAACGTTTGTCGTCGCATCCGGGGACGAGCTCGCGATCGAGAACGAACTCGGCGACGTCGCGATTTCAGCGTATGCCGCGGAGGAAGCCGAGGCGTCCGACCTCGTGGTGGAATGGCAAGCCACACGGACCTGCAAACAGCGAAGGATCGATGAGCTCCAGGTGGTTTGGGAGGCGACCGATGTGGGTGCTGCGCTGAAGACGGTGGGTGCAGGCCGTGTCGACTACGTCCTGCGGATTCCGATCGGCGTCGATCTGAAGGTGAAGAACGGCGCCGGGGACGTCACGCTCGTCGGCCATGCGGCGCAGACGATCATCATCGAGAACGGCGCCGGCGATGTGAACCTGAACGACGTCAGCGCGACTGCGTTGATCGTCGCATGCGGGATGGGGCGGATCGATCTGCCCGATGTGGACGCACAGCAGCTCATCGCGGAGCTGGGTATCGGCGACATCGCACTAGCACTCCCGGCGAGCGTGTCGGCCAAGGTGACGGCGAAGGCGAAGATCGGTGACGTCACGATCGATCGCTTCCCCGGCATGATCGGAGGAACGCACGGCTTCATCGGCAAATCCGGGGACGTCACACTGGGCGACGGCGAACGCACGATCGAGCTGAACGTGAGGCTCGGTACGATCGACATCGAGATGGGCGGCCCGTAGGCCGACTGTTCCCCGCGCAGACGGTAGGGCCACGTCTACTGTGCACGGGTCCTACTCGGCATCCTGGAGGAACCGGCGAAGCTCGTTCCGTAGGAGACCCGTCTAGAACGCCAGCCACGCGATCAACGCGCCGGCGGCCGCGAGGAAGAGGAGCATCCCTGCGGTGGCGACGACGCTCGGCCTCCGGTTCGCTTCGTGGAAGGCGCGGACGTCGCGGACAACCTTCGGTAGCGACAGCACGTCGCGGAGGCCGAACTGCTCTCGGAGGCCGATCGCGACCCAGAGCTTGCCGACGGTCTCGTCGGGTGGCCAAGCGAGGACGTAGTACGTGCCGGTCTCCGGAAGATCGATCGCTTCCTCGAGAAGGATCCACGAATCGGTTCCGGTGAACGGCTCGTGGAAGAATCGCGGCTCCGCGCCAGCGGTCTCGAAGACGACGGCTCCGGCGTCCGGCGGCGCCTCGAACGGCAACTCGATCGTCGGCAGGCCGGGCCCAACCACAGCGAGACTCGGACGGTAGCCGGTCAGTCGATCGATCACCGGAACGCCCAGCGACAGGTCGAGGCGCGTTCCCGCGTCCGCGTCGAAGGCGAGCCAGAGCGCGTGATCGACCTCGGTCAGCTCGGAATACGCGACCTGGCTGACGTCGATGTCTTCCATCCACAGCGCGCGGTCGAACGTGGGGTAGATCTCGCCGATCGAGACCGGCTTGTGCGCGGCAGCCGCGAGAGCGAAGCAGAGGACCGCGAGAGCTGCGACGGCGAGGGATCTGCGAACGATGGACATGGCACACCTCCTTCCGAGCGCAGTCTGCCGATTCGAACGGCCTGAGCCAAGCCCGCGACGGCTTTGACGGTCTCGGGACTTCATGCTCACTGCGCGAAAACGTCAACCGGTGAACGTCCGAATGGCTCGGACTGTCGATCCGGCGTGTCCGAGCGCTGGCAGCCTCGGGCGCTGTGGGGTCAGACCTTCATTCTTAGGCTTTCACGGAGTGCGTCAAGTCGCCCTTTACTTGATAGATATCAAAAGCTAAACTAAGATCATTATGGCAAGACCGTTGCGGCTAGAGTACGACGGTGCCATCTACCACGTGATAAGTCGCGGGAACGCTCATCAGGAAGTGTTCCATGACGACCGCGATCGGATTCGGTTCCTCGAGATCCTCAACGACGTGGTCCGGCGTTACCAGTGGCTCTGCCATGCGTACTGCTTGATGACAAATCACCACCACCTTCTCGTCGAGACGCCCGAAGCAGGCCTGTCGCGGGGAATGCAACTTCTCAATGGCGTCTACGCTCAGTGGTTCAATCGGCGACATGACCGGGCCGGCCATCTGTTTCAGGGGCGCTTCAAGAGCATCGTTGTCGAGAAAGAGAGCTACCTCTTGGAGGTGGCGCGGTATGTCGTGCTGAATCCGGTCCGAGCGGGCATGGTCGCGAAGGCTCACGAGTGGCCCTGGAGTAGCTACCGGGCCACAGCTGGGCTGGCTGACTCTCCGGCGTTCCTTACAGTGGACTGGATCTTATCACAGCTCGGTGACACACGTGAGGAAGCGACTCTCGCCTATCGGCGATTCATCGCGCAAGGACGGGATGGCTTCTGGGAGAACCTCCGTGCCGGGTGGATCTTGGGCAGCGATCAGTTTGTTGATCGAATCCGCCCTCTGATTCGGGAGAAGCCGCTCGACCCAGAGTACCGCAGGTGCGAGCGATTCGCGGCACGACCAAGCTTGGAGGAGCTCTTCGAGGGAGTAGAAGAGAAGACAATCCGCAACGAGCGGATCTACGAGGCGGTGCGAAGGCACCGGTACAGGCTGCGAGAGGTCAGTGATGTTGTGGGGCTCTTGTACTCGACCATCAGCATGATCGCGAAGCGCGTCCAGGAGTCGAAGAAATCCGAAGAATGAAGGTCTGACCCCGGCTAGGTCCGTGGTGTACGGGATCGGAACCGCTGATCGGGATTGCTAGTTGCGCTCCTCGCGATCGAGGTACTGGACGATCGCCTCAACGACGAGGTAGTTGAGCGAGCGATCCCGCTTGTCGCCCAGCTTGTGGAGGCGATCGACCACTTGCAGCTTCTGCGCTTTCTCAGGGATGTAGACGGAGATCATCGGCGTTGTTCTTGTTCGTGGCATGTCCCCTCACCTCGACCCCATTGTGACCATATTTGCTGTGGCGTCAATGGGAAACCGGGTGAGTGCCATTGCGCGGTGGCGCCGGGACGCCCGGTGGAATGGGGCCGTTCGATCCCCGAACATACGGGGAATGCACTACCAAGAACGTGCGACTCGAGCGGTGATGCCGTGATGCTCGCGCTGTGGGGCGTCGCGGCGGCGTTCCTGGCCGCCTGGATCGGGCTCCTCGTCGGCCGAGGGTTCTTCTGGTTGCCGCTGCCTCGGCTCGAACGGCCGACTTCGGGGGCGAAGCCGCCTGCACGATCGGTCGTCAGCGTGATCCCGGCGCGAAACGAGGCGGAGATCCTCCCGAGGACGCTTCCGACGGTCCTGACGCAGGATCATCCCGGGCCGTTTCGCGTCGTGCTCGTCGACGACCGGAGCGAAGACGGGACAGCGGCGGTCGCCCGGGAGGCGGCCTCCGCGGCCTCCGCGGGGGATCGACTGGAGGTCGTCGACGGCGGACCGCTTCCCTCGGGGTGGTCGGGGAAGGTCTGGGCGATGCACCAGGGCGTCGAGGCTCGACCGCAGGCCGAGCGCCCGGACTTCCTCTGGTTCACCGACGCCGACGTCGCCCACGAGCCGTGGGTTCTCGGCGCGCTGATCGCCAAGGCCGAGGCGGAGGAGCTCGATCTCGTCTCGGTGATGGCGACGCTGCAGGTCGAATCGGCGTGGGATCGGCTCCTCGTTCCGGCGTTCGTCTACTTCTTCGCCAAGCTCTACCCGTTCCGATTCGTCGGCGATCCCCGTCGGCGGAACGCCGGCGCGGCAGGCGGCTGCATCCTCGCTCGGCGATCCGCCCTCGATCGTGCAGGCGGACTGGCGGAGATCCGCTCGGAGCTGATCGACGACTGCGCCCTCGGCCGAATGATCAAGCGAACGGGAGGGCGGATCTGGCTCGGCTTCTCCGACGGAGTTCGAAGCGTCCGGGGCTACGGGAGCCTGCGGAGCGTGTGGGAAATGGTCGCCCGATCGGCGTACACCCAACTCGGTCACTCGCCGCTGATGCTGGCCGGCGCGGTTCTCGGGATGCTCTTCCTCTACGCGCTGCCTCCGCTTGCCTGTCTCGGCGGTGCGGTCGCCCTGGCGTTCGGCAGGACGGCCGCGATCCCGTTGGTCGCGGTCGGCGGCGCCACGTGGGGGCTGATGGCGGCGAGCTTCGTTCCGATGCTGCGGCACCACGGCGTTCGTCCGTGGCGAGCCCGGTGGCTTCCCGTCGCCGGCGTGCTGTACACCGCGATGACCTTCTCGTCGGCGTGGCACCACTGGAGAGGCCGTGGCGGGGCGTGGAAGGGGAGGACGTACTGAGCCTTGCGCGACGCGTGACTCGCACGCAAGCTTGTGTCGTCATGACCGACTGGAAAGAGCCGATCTCCTATCGACCGATCGGGGTCGTCCGCTCGCCGCACACGGATCCGGCGAAGTGCCCGATCCAGCCGCGCTACGCGAGGGGGATCGAGGGGCGGATCGAGATCGACCCGGCGTTCGAGGAGGGGCTGGACGATCTCGACGGTTTCTCGCACGTCGTCCTGCTCTTCCACTTCCATCGCGCCAAGCCGTATCGACTGAAGGTCGTCCCGTTCCTCGACGACACCTCGAGAGGCGTCTTCGCGACCCGGGCGCCGTCGCGACCGAACCCGATCGGGATGAGCGTCGTTCGACTCCTCCGTCGGGAGGGCCGCGTCCTTCACATCGCCGACGTCGATGTGCTCGATGGGACGCCGCTCCTCGACATCAAGCCGCACGTCGAGCGGTTCGGCGTCGACGGGCCGATCCGAAGCGGCTGGCAGGAGGCGGTCGACGACGTCGAGGCCGAGCGCCGCGGAAGGAGAGAGGCATAGCGCGTCCGGCGCACCGTCGGCTTCGGGCTCCTGTCGCTCAGGAGGCGATCGGATACCGACCGAGCTCTTCGACCGCGTCGACCATGGCGAGGACGTTCTCCGGCGGCACGCCGTCCATGATCGTGTGCACCGAAGAGACGAGGTAGCCGCCGCCGGGCGCGAGGACCTCGATCACCCGCTTCACCTCTCGCCGAACCTCCTCGGGCGTGCCGTTCGGAAGGACGTGGTGCGTGTCGATCCCGCCGCAGAAGACGAGGTCCCTTCCGTATCGACGCTTCAGCTCCGCGAGGTCGGACATCTTGCCGGCGGAGGTCTGGATGGGGTTGAGGATGTCGATCCCGATCTCGATGAAGTCCTCGATCAGCGGGAAGACGTCGCCGTCGGTGTGGAAGAGGATCTTCGCGTCCGTGCGCTCCTTGATGAAGGCGACGAAGTCGGCGTGGATCGGCTTGAGCATCTTGCGGTACATCGTCGGCGATATGAGCAGGCTCTCCTGGGTGCCGAGATCGTCGCCGATCTTGATGATGTCAATGTGATCGCCGATTGCTCGGAGGAAGTTGCCCATCAGCGTCTTGCACAGCTCGGCGATCTTCCGGAGCAGCGCCACGGCGAACTCCGGGTGCGAGACCATGTTGAGCAGAAAGGTGTCCATCCCCTGCATCGCGAAGGCGCGCTCGAACGGAAAGAGAAGCCACGGCGTCGCCATGATCGCGTACTCGTTCTCGTCGGCCAGCCGCTGCGCCTGGTCTCTCACGTGGGCGACGCGGGTCGGATCGTCCATGTCCGGCCACGGATACCTCGCGAGGTCGTCGATCGACGTCGTTTCGGACAGCGGGTGGACCCCGGGGAACCAGACGCCGGGCTGGACCTCCCGCTGCCCCGAGCCCCAGGAATCGATGAACGGTGAGCCCGGCTCGCGCTTCCTGTTCCGTTCCAGGACCGCGGCCGGCTCGCGGTCGAGGACGCCGCGCACGTCGCCGTGGAGCCGAGCCAGCGTTTGCTCGTCGACGTCCGCGGTCCCGAGCTCGGGCCAGTCGTAGAGGTACCGGTCCTCGGCATCCACCCCGATCGACCGCTTCAGCGCCCGGTACGGCCCCATCTTGATGCTCGTGGCGTTGCTCACGCCGAGGACGATCGGCACCCGATCCGGCTCTTCGTGGCGGATCGCGGCCAAGACTCGCTCGCGAGGCGTCATGGACATGGTCTCCTCCTATCGACGCCGCGCATTCTCAACGACGCGGCATCGATTGGCAACGACCCATGCAGGGACTAGCGCACCGCCGCGCCGATCCGCTGGTTGATCTCGATCACGTTCCCGTCGGGATCGTGGAAGTGCGCGGTGCGGACGTGCCAATCTTCATGGGTTCGCGGTGCCAGCGTGAACCGGACGCCCTTGCTCTCGAGCTCCTTGTGGGCGGCGTCGACGTCGTCAACGGCGAAGACGAGCGCCACGTGGCCGCGTCCCTCGCCCTGCGCCTCGGGGACGCCGAGGGCCTCGGCCATCCGGGCGCGTTGGAACAGAGCGAGTCGGACGCCGGACGCCTCGAACTCGGCGTACTGCGAGTCGACGTCGCCGTGCAGGACGTTCATCCCCATGACGTCGCGGTAGAACCGGAAGGAGCCTCGGTAGTTGTCGACCAGAAGCCGCACGTAGTTGAACCGGTAGTTCATTTCGTCCACCTCCCGGTGCAGCGTCGTCCGCGCGAACGACGGATTCGTGTGGCGATCGTGAGGATTCGGTGGCGTCGGTTGACGACCGGCACGGGCCGGGCGAAACTGACCACGTAATGCGGAGAGGAGAGGAACCGTGCGGAGTTCGAAGCGCATGCTGGCGATCTCCTTGATCGTGGCGGCCGCGGCGACGATTCCCGGAGCGGCGTGCACGGTCTTTTCGTACGCCGCCGACGGCGTGGCGCTGTTCGGCAACAACGAGGACTACGACCGGCTCGAGCCGCGCATCTGGTTTCTTGAGTCGAGAGGGGCGTATCACGGCGCGTTGTGCCTCGGCTGGGACGACTGGTCGATCCAGGGCGGGATGAACGACGCCGGCCTCTGCTACGACGCGACCGGATCGACGTCGACCCTGCTCAACTGGCACAAGGAGAAGCCGGACGCGCCTCCGAACTGGCTGACGCTCGTGCTGCAACAGTGCGAGACGGTCGACGAGGTCGAGGCGTTCGTCCGACGGTACGACTTCAGCTCGAAGGGGATGGCGCAGTTCCTGTGGCTCGATCGGAACGGCGATTCGCTCGTCGTCACCTCGAGCGCCGAGGGTGAGGTCGTCTTCCTGAGGCAGTCGGGCGGATACCGCGTGATCACCAACTTCAACGTCACCGATCCTTCGTACGGGTATTACCCCTGCTGGCGGTACGAGACGGCGGAGCTGATGCTGAGGCGGATCGAGGACGGATCGTCGGAGCCGTCGGTCGCCGTGTTCCGCTCGATCCTCAACGGCGTCCATCAGCCGGGCTACACGGCCTACTCGAACGTCTTCGACCTGGTCTCGATGACGGCGTACGTCTATCGGGATCACGACTACCGCGACGTACGGGTGATCGATCTTCGCGTGGTGCTCGCCGCCGGCGCTCCGGCGCCGATGACCCTCGACGCCTACTTCGAAGCCACTGCGGCCGACTGAGCGGCCGGAAAGGAAGAACCGCCTTCCTGTGTCGTGAATGTGATGTACATCACATTGGCTTCGAAGCCGATTTCGGACGCGGGCGACCTGCTGGTCCGCGGGACCAAACGACTGGGTGCTCGCACCCGCGTCGTACCGTACGGACTACGCCATCGCGCCGAGGCTGAGCAGGACGAGTACCGCCAGGCCGACGGCGATCAGTGCGAGGACGAGGATCCAGCTCACGACCGCTCCTTTCTCGGGTCAACCGTTGTGTGGCTAATCCCAGTCCCCGGACGCGAGCTGGAACCTGAACACGATCGGGTTGTGGTCCGAGAGCACGCGGGTGCATCCGAGCTCTTCGAACGCGTCCTCGATCGGTTCGTTGAACGGATTCCAGACGGCGGCGAGACCGGCGACCAGGTCGATCACCCGCAGGCCGAAGACGTAGTCGACCTCGACCCGCTGCACGAAGAGAACGCCGTCGTACGGCCTGCTCGGGACCAAACCCGCGTCGGTGGCGAGGCAGTCACCGGTGTGCGCCGGATTGAGGAATCGGTAGTCGGCCGGCGTTGCCGTCAGGATCTCGGAGCAGTCGAGGAAGCCCATGCTTCCGACGACGATGTACTCGGTCTCATCGGTCGTCTGCCCGTCGATCCAGGCCTTGACCGCCCGGAGTTCCTCGGCCCGCTTCGCCCGGTCGGCCTCCGCCGTTCCTTCGCGCAGGTGAACCGAGATCAGGACGAAGTCGAAGCCCGTCTCGAGGTGCCTGAGGGAGAACGCGTACGGAACCCGATCGTATGCCGGGTTCGCGCTCACATCCTCGGCGAGGTAGGTCCGGGGTAGGCCGTCGGCCGGCTCCAGCTTCGCAGGATCGTAGAAGACGACGAACCACTCCGTCCACGGCTCGTTGCTGTGGTTGATCAACCGCTTTCCCGTGTCCTCCTCCGAGAGGACGTACGCGAATCCATGGCGGAGCGTCATCTCGTCGAAGAACTCGGTGACTTCCGGGTCCGGCTCGAACGGGTCCCCGTTCGGGAACGTTCCGTCGTACGGCGGCGCCACGATCCCCTGGACGACCACGACGTCGTAGTTGGCGAGGACGTGCGCCAACGCACGACCGTCTTTCTCTGCGTAGTACCCCAGCTGGTTGATGTCGAAGCTGCACACGGTGAGCGAATCGAGCGCGGCGGCTCCCACGGACGCCGCCAGCAGAATGAATAGGCCAATCGATATCGTTCGTCTCATTCCCCCTCCTTCCCGGTGACGAGATCGTATCACCGACCGGTTGCTCGGCCAAGTGTGATGTGCGTTACCATCCTCGCCGGCGTTGTACCCTCCGGGCGGTCCCCGCTGCCCGCGTTGACAGATCGCGACGTGCCGTCCTACATTCGGACGGTCACGTCGAGAAAAGCGCGGCGACGATCGGTGCGTCGCGCGGGATCGAAAGGAGCTTCGAATGAAGAGGATGTCGATCTGGCTCGGGATCGTGCTGGTCGCTGTTCCGCTCGTCTGCTTGGGGCAGCCGGAGCCGACGATGGACGATTGCGCCGCGGTCGGTGTGTCGGCCGCTGTCGGACTGGCGGAGACGTACGTCGAGGGGCTGATCCGGACGATGGTCGTCCTGGCGGCGACGGCTCCGGTGAAGGCGGGCTACTGGGACGGGATGTTCCATCTGCTGGAGACGTTCCAGGAGGCGAGCCTTCCGATGGCGACGTGGTTCGTGCTCCCGGACGGCTCCTACTACACCGTCGACGTGGGCCGGGCGAGCGCGAACCTGTCGGACCGCGATTACTTCCCGGTCGTGATGTCGGGGCAGATCGCCACCGGCTACTTCGTGGTCAGTCGTTCGACCGGAAGGGTGTCGGTGGTGACCGCGGTGCCGGTGACCTCCGACAGTGAGAACGTCGGAGCGCTCGGCGTGTCGCTGTTCCTCGACTCCTTCAGCCGAGTGATCGCGGAGGACCTCACGTTGCCGGACGGGGTCCTGTTCTACGCGGCGACGCCGGACGGGCAGATCGCGCTTCACTCCGACCCGAACCTGCTGCAGGCCGACGTGTCCGAGGCGGGGGTCATCGCCGAAGAAACGGCGACGCTTGTTTCGCCGCTCTTGGGGTGGACGTTCGGTGTCGGCCCGGCGGACTAGCCGGCGGACCGAGGCCGCAACCACGGGCCCTGTCTAGTCCGGGCTCGCTCGGCTCCAGTCGAAGCCGATCGTCGCGCCGAGCCCTCCTCCGAGGGTGACGCCAGCGCGGAATGGGCCGCGATGAGCAGGACCAGCAGCGTCGCGATTCCGATCGTTCCCCTGTGCATACCGCTCGCCTCCTCGAACGATTGAGAGAATTCGACGCGATGGATGCAATCGGAGATGAATGGAAGTAGATGTACGGCTTGGCAGAGGCGGTCGAAGTCCCTAGGATGGCTCCACGCCATTGCGCGGAAGGGGGAAAGATGAGGAGGACGAAGGCGTTCAAGAGGGTGGTTCTGCTCGCAGTGCTGGTGGCGATCCTCGTCGTACCGGCGCTGCAGACAAGCGCGGGGAATCGGTGGGAGTTCGGGGTCGGGTTCCCGATCTCGACGTCGTTCGGCTTCTCTTCGTTCAGCTACGGGCTCGAAGCGTACGCGAGGCTCCTCGGTGCGATGCTCATCTGGGAGACGGCGCTGAAGACCTACCTGACGTTCGATGCGCTCTACATCCGGAATACGATCGCGACGGCGTCGGCGCTCTTCCTGAGCTTTGGGCACGTCACGAATCTGCTGCCGTACTTCGGATCGACGTACCTGACGGCCGGCTTCGGGTTGACGCTCGGCCAGGCCCTCGTCGCGCACATCGCCGCCAATCTGGCCGTGTCGATCGGCGGCGGGAGTCTCTATCCGTTCCTGGAGTTCCGGTTCCAGTTCGGCATCGATCCGTAAAGGGGGCGCGCTGACCTTCAAGAAGGCCGCCCGCGAGATGTGAGGTGAACCGCGTTGAGTAGCACGTACCTTGCCGGTGTGGCCGTGATGCTCGTCCTGATCATCGCGGCAGCGCTGATCTTCCAACAGCAGTTCGCCGCCGTAGGGCCGCTGGATCTGGAGGATTCGGGGTCTGCGACCGCCGAGGCGGCACCGGGGGAGGAACCGGCTGAGCAGGTCGAGTCGGACGAACCGACCGTGGTGCCCGAACTCCCGATCGAACCGCCCGCCGTCGTGCCGGTCGCGATCGACGGTGTGGTCTTCTCGGGGGAGTACGCGCACCGGACGGACGCCGGCGGATTCGAGGTGCACTGGTCGAACGACATCAACTACCTCCGTGTCGGATTGGTGAGTCCGGGAACGGGGTACGTGGCGATCGGGTTCGACCCGGAGCACAGGATGCGAGGGGCGAACTTCATCGTCGCGGCGGTGGAGGGCAGGCGGCTGATCATTCGAGACGACTACGGAGACGCATCGGTCCGGCACACCGCGGACACGCTTCTCGGCGGAACGGACGACATCATCGAAGCGGCGGGAAGTGAGCGAGACGGACGGACGACGGTGGAGTTCGTGATCCCGCTGACCACGCGAGACGAGTACGACAAGACGCTCGTACCTGGAGGGACGTACCACATCCTCGTCGCCTACCACGAAACGAGTGACAGCTTCGCCTTGCGACACACCCGGCGTGGTTCGGGGACGATACGTCTCGACGCGGCGCCGTAGACGTCCGTGTGAGGCCGGCGCGCCGTGACGGAGTCTGTTGTTGGACGATGGTCTACGGTCCTTGAAGCCTGACGGAAAGGGGGAGGGGAATCATGAACAACACGTGGCTGATCATCCTGGGCCTCCTCGCGGCCGGATTCGCCGTCTTCTTGCTGTTGCCTCACGTGCTGCCCGAGCGGGAGCCGGTGTCCGAGCCCCCGGCCGTCGTCGAGGTCGAGCCGGACGTGGCTGAAGAAGAAGGCCCCGTGGTCGAGCCGGCAGCGGAGGAGGAGACGACCGAGGCTGTGGAGGAAACCGAGCCGGAGGTCGCGACGGAGGAAGCTCCGGTGATCGGATACTCGATCGACGGGGCGATTGGAGCGACCGAGTACGCGCACAGCACCGAGATCGCCGGCGTCGAGGTCTACTGGGCGAACGACGCGGCATATCTCCGCGTCGGACTCGTCGCCCCCGGAACCGGGTACGTGGCGATCGGGTTCGATCCGGTCCGCCGGATGGAAGGAGCGAATCTCATCCTCGGTTACGTCGAGGATGGCAAGGGGTACTTCCGCGACGATTTCGGGACCGAGTCGACGGCCCACATGGCGGATGCCGATCGAGGCGGCGTGGACAACATCGTCTCCTCGGCCGGGGCCGAGTGGACCGATCGGACGATCCTCGAGTTCATCATCCCGCTCGACTCGGGCGACGAGATGGATAAGCCGCTCGTCCCCGGTGGCACGTACACGGTCCTGATCGCCTATCACGATCTGCAGGACGGCTTCACGACGCGCCACAGCCGACGCGGGACCGGTCAGATCCAGCTCGACGCGGTGCCGTAGGCTCGCCAGCGGGATCCTGGCGCTGGGTGCGACGGTCCTCGGTCTGTCTGTCGTCCGATCGAAGACGGCGGCGAGGGTTCCTTCGCACGCCGGACTCGTGCCGGGGATCGACACGCCGTGATACGTGATCACTAGGTCGGCGCTCGAACGGTCGATCGCGACGACGATCGAATCACGGTTCCAGACTGACGCGGCACCCGATGTCACGTGCCGTCTGGCTGCGCACACCGGATGCACGGGCCTCCGTCACGGATCCGTCACACGCCGTGGACATACTCGACGCTTCTCGGAGCGTCGGAGGTCCTCGGACCGTGGACGCGATGAGGTCAGGAGGTGAACGATGAGCAGAGCGACGACGGTGAGAGCCGCCTGCCTGCTGTGTGGTACGGCGCTGGCGTTGATCGGCGTCGTGATCCTCTTCGGCTAGCGGCGCTCAGACTGACTGCAAGCACCGGGTGCGGACCCGAGGGCGCCCGCACCCGTGTCGTTCGATGCACGGCCCGACCCGGCAAGTTCATGTCATCACCTCTTGGCGCAGCGAGTCAACCGGGCCTCCTGCTCCGGATCAGCCGCGAGAGCAGCGAACGCCTCTCGGGCTCCCGAAGGTACTTCTCCGGGTCCACGTCGAACGCGGCCTTGCATCCGGGGGCGCAGAAGTAGTAGGTCTCGCCCTTGTATTCGGACGTCGCGGCCGGCGCGTTTTCGTCGATCGTCATCTTGCAGACCGGATCGATGGCCATGGTCTCACCTCCTTCGATTCGCCCGTCAACCGTCACGTGCTGCGGTCGGGTACTCCCCGACGCAGACGTGTTCCTCGCCGATGGGGCCCTCACAGATCGGGTAGCCGAGCTGGCCCCAACGGGTGATTCCGCCCTCCATGTCGTAGATCTTCGTGAATCCCATCTCACGCATGACGTCGAACGCTTGGCCGGTGCGGTTCGCGGTTCGGCAGTAGATCAAGTAGATCAGGTCGCGGTCGAGCCGCTCGAGCTCGTCCTCGAAGGTCGGACTGCGGAAGTCGAGGTTGATCGCTCCCGGGAGGTGTCCGGCCTCCACCTCCGACGGGGTGCGGATGTCGAGCAGGACGAACTCGGGGGCGTCCTTGAGGGCCGCGATCACGACGACGGCTTCCTCCGGGCTGATCTTCCCGTACGGCGGAAACCCTTCGGGCGGCTCTTCGGCGAGGCCGAGTGTCGCACCTCCGATGCAGCCGCTGACAAGCACCGACGCAAGGATCGCCGTTCCCCCGATGTGCGCCATCCTTAGGACCTTTCGCATCGTCTGGTTCTCCTTTCTCGTTGGGCGAGAGTCTGCTCGGCGACTGTGAGGGGAATGACGGGGAACGGTGAACGGTCTGTGAGACGCGCACCGCGTGGGGGGTAACGCGAACCGGTCTCGGTTCGAGCGTGCCCTGAGGCGCGGGGCTACGGCAGGTACCGAAGGAACACGGAGTACGTCGGCAGGACGAGCAGGTCGTCGCTGATCCGCCCGATCGGATCCTCGAACTGCGTCGTGTCGATGATCACCGGTTGAAGCGTGAATCGGCCCTGGATCGCTGCCGTCTGGAGGCCATGCCATTCGCCGAAGAGATGGATCGCCGGGAGCTCGGCCAGCGGCAGGATCTCCCAGCTTCCGATCTGGCGCGCGAACGTGATCAGCGGGAACGACAGGCCCGCCTCGCCGACGAAATCGGTGAAGAGGTCCGTTCGTGCGGACGCGTGGGCGAAGCTGCTGATGACGGTCCGGACGAGCGTCTCTTCGGTCTCGAACCGCCAGAACATGTTCAGCCCTGCGCCGACGGTGAACGGGCTCGAGAGGGTCCGGTAGTACGAGATCGTCGCTCCCAGGCTCGACGGTGCCGAATCGACCAGGATGATCACATCGACGCTGCTCGCCGAGCCAACCGCCGCGCTGACGCCCAGCGAAAGGGAGAGCCCCCAAGACCGCCGACCGTCCACCGTTTCCAGGGCGGGATTCAGGTGAAACCCAAGAGAGATCGAACCGAGCTCCACGGCATTCGCCACGGGGACGATCAGAAGCAACGCCGCCGCGGCAACGAGAAAGGCCTCCTTCTTCATGATTCCCCCTTCATCTCAGCGGTTCGCCTTTCTGGCGATCGTTGGGTCGTCGCCATTCTAGCGAGACCCGTCCAAATTCCAATACCGAATCGAGGCCGTTCATGCTTCGTGATTGGCACGGGAGACGAGAAGTGTGTTCCCACGAACTCCGACAATCTCTACGTCGTCGAGCCTCGCGATGGTTCTCCCGTCGGCGGACCGGGCGGACCAGATCTCCCCGTCGAGCTTGATCTGTCCCTCGGGGCGCAGCGGACTCGCCGCCAGCGCAACGCGTCCAATGAGATGTTCCGTTCCGCCGCGCGCCGGACGGCGAAACGCCCTGCGAAGAAACAGGACGTAGTAGATGAAGGACGCGAACGCCTTGCCGAGCGGGACTCCGACGAGCAACCAAACCGGGACCGCGGCGAAGGATGCGACGATCGCGAGGACGGCGGTCAGAAGTGCGACCTCGGCGACCTCGCGCACCGCGTACGCGCGCCAGCCTCGAGAGGTCCCCTGCCGACGAGCTGTCATCCCTGAATCGTGAGATACGATCCGAACGCGACCAGTCCCGCCCCGACGGCCACGAGCGCCCCGTCGAGCCAACGTCCGGCGATCCGTCGCTTGGCGAGGGAACGCCGGATCCACGGGAACCCGTGGACGACGAAAGCGGCGAGCGTCACCGGTTGGATGATCGAATGGATTCGGAACGCGGTGGTTCGGCCGA
>CAZFZM010000015.1:0-34359 GCA_964523545.1 uncultured Thermotogae bacterium | reverse complement strand
GCGAGCGTCACCGGTTGGATGATCGAATGGATTCGGAACGCGGTGGTTCGGCCGAGGATTCCGGCGAACAGCCGCCAGTGGATCATGGCGTAGCCGGTGAGGAACTGCAGGAGAATCAACGGCAGCAGAAGCCAGGCGGCCGTGCGCTGGATCCTTCGCTGGAGGAGTCTCATCTCGATCGTTCGCCCTTCCCCATCCTGCCCGACGGTGGTCGGGCTTGTCTAGTCGCCGAATTTCGGCCCGTCGACGTTCCCCTGATTGCTGTAGCCGCGAGACTCCCAGAATCCACGGTAGGACGGATCATCGGAGATCTCGATGCGAACGATCCACTTGATCCACTTGTAGCCCCACTTCTCCTCGGCGACCAGCTCGAACGGGAAGCCGTTCTTCGGTGGAAGGACGATCCCGTTGATCCTGTCGGCGATGATCAGGTTCCGTTCGAGGACGAAATCGAGCGGAAGAGACGTGGTGTATCCGTCCGCGGCGTGGAAGATGACGGTGTTCGCTTCCTCCAGGGGCCCGGCCTGCTCGATCAGCCGTGCCAGGGGGATTCCCTCCCACAGCGCCTTCACCGACCATCCTTCGACGCAGTGGATCGTGACGAGCTTCGCCAGATGTTCCATCTCGAGCAGCTCGGCATAGCTCCACGAGATCGGCTGATCCACGAGTCCGTCGAGCACCAAGGTGTACGTCGCTTCGTCGACGTACTGGACGCCCTTGATCGAGTTCTCGCGGAAATCGTCGACCGAGCCGAGCCGTTCGCCTTGGTACTCGCGGATCTCTACCTCTTCGACCGGCGTCCCTTGCGCAACGGCCGCGACGGGTACCATGGACTGTCCGGCGTCGACCTGATCGACTTGCGTCTCGTCGGCGAAGGCCACGAGCACAGCGATCAGTACGGCGACGACCGACGCGACACCGAGCCCTATCCGCACGGGGCGAAACCCCGTTCTTCGGTTGGCTTGCATATCATCTCCTTCTGAATAGGTCCTCGATGCGAACCTACCGCTGGGGTGTGAACTCGGAGTGAGTGCGCTGTAGACACACGGTGAACGGCCGGGTTGCTCCGCGCGCGACCGGCGTGGTGTAATGCAGAGGCCGAATCGAAGGGCGATCCTCGGTGCATGCGTGAGAGGGAGTTCATGTGGAAACGATCGATCTCAAGAGGGAGCACAAGGAGCTGTACACGGCGAAGGGGGAGCCGGAAGAGCTGGCCGTGTCTGGGGGGACCTTTCTCGCCGTCGAGGGGGTGGGCGAGCCGGGCGGGGAGGCGTATCAAGCGGCGATCGCGTCGCTGTACGGTGTCGCCTACACGATGAAGTTCGCGTTGAAGGCTGCAGGCGTTCTCGACTTCAAGATCCCGAATCTGGAATGTCTGTGGCTTTCCGATCCGACCGGCACGCCCCCGACGGAGTGGGAGTGGCGCCTGTCGATACGCGTTCCCGACCGGATCACCGCGGCGCAAGTGGCGGAGGCGATTCGGCAGGTCGAGGCGAAGAAGGGGATCGGCGCGTCGGTCGTCCGAAGAACCGATCAGGAAGAGGGGCGGGCGATCCAGGTCCTTCACGTGGGCCCGTACGACACCGTGACCGATTCGTACGAGAAGCTTCGTGCGTACGCGCAAGAGCGGGGCCTTGAGGTCGAAGGGACCGGCGTGGAGGTCTACCTGAGCGATCCGCGCCGGACGGCCCCGGAGAAGCTGAAGACGATCGTCCGCATGCCGCTGGCGTCTGCTCGGTGAGCGGCCCCGGCGATTCGCCGCGTCAATCGGAGTCGGGTCCGCCGGACTCCTCGTCCAAGAACGCAGGCGGCCAGAGCGATCCGGGGTACGACGGGCAGAGGGCCGCCTCGCGGTTCCCGTGCTCGACCGCGGGACCCGGCACGACGTTCCCCTCGCCCTTGACCCACCCCTTGTAGGGACTGGCCGGATCGAATCCACCGACGCACTCGGGGGCCGCGGCGCGGATTCCGACTCCGGCGTTGCCGAGGATCGTGCAGCGGTAGAACTCCACGATCCCGTCCCGCTCGATCAGCACCCCGTCACGACCGTTTCCTCGGACGACCGAGTCCGACAGCACGCCTCGGGACGAATCCGAGAACCAGAGCCCGCTGTCGGCGTTCCGGGCGACGGTACACCTCGTCAGATCGATCAGGGCGGCGTTGTGCGCCGCGATCCCCTGCGCCGCGTTGTCGACGATCTCCGTGTCCGTCGCACGAAAACGAGCGCCGTCCCATGCCCACACGCCGCACCAGTTCCCGGTGACGAGGCACCCGGCGAGCGTGACCTCGGAGGCGTGCAGCGCGAGGATCCCGTGCGTTCCGTTGTCGGCGATCGTGCAGTCGCGGAGCTCGACCTGCGCGAAGTCCCACGTGTAGAGCCCGAACGTTTCATTCCCTTCCAATCGACAGTCGGCGAGCGTGACCGTCGAGCGATCGGTCGCCCAAACGCCGCACCAGGCGTTTCCGGTCGAGGTCACGTCGATCAGCTCGACGGAGACGTCGTCCTCCGTCTGGATTCCGTGGCCGCGGAACCCGCGGCCACCGGTCACGGTCAAGCGCTCGAACCGGACCTGCACTTCCTCTCCGACGATGCGGACTGCGGCGCCGAAGTCCTCTCCAGAGATCGTCGTTCCCTCCGGGGCGCCGCGGAGGGTCACCGATCGATCGATGACGAGGCTCCCGCGGAAGACGCCGGCTCCGATCGAGATGACGTCCCCGGGTTCGGCGGTGTCGATCGCAGCCTGGATCGACTCGCCGTCCGTGACTTCGAGGATCGCTCCCTCGCGGCTGGCCGCTCCGACGAAAAGCGTGCCGCCGATCCACGCCGCCGCGAGCAACACGAGGGCCGCCGTTCCGCTTCGAAGTCGCAGACCCCGGGTCATGAAGGCTCCTTTCCGGTTGCATTCTACGTCGGGTCGGCGGCCCGGGCGAGGTGGAGGTTGGAGCTTCGTACCGTTCCGGCTACAGTCACAGCGGGGTCCGAACGAGAGGAGGACGCATGGAGGGGGTCTACGTCGTCGTCGCGATCGCGGCGATCGGGCTGCTCGCGTTCGGCCTGTGGAGGAGCGCCAAGCGCCGCAAGGAGCTGGCCGCCTGGGCCTTGACGAAAGGATTGACGTTTCGCCCGGGGCGGGACGCCGGCTTCGACGAGCGGTATCGCGCCTTCGGATGCCTCCGGCGGGGGCACGGCCGCTTCGCGCACAACGTCGCGGAGGGGAACTGGAAGGGGCGCCGGGTCGCCGCGTTCGACTATCGCTACGTCACCGGCTCGGGGAAGAACCGGCAGACGCACCACTTCTCGGCGGCCGTCCTCCACAGCGACGTCCGGTTGAAGCCGCTTCGGATCCGATCGGAGAACGTCTTCGACCGGGTGACCGAGTTCTTCGGACTCGACGACATCGACTTCGAGTCGGCCGAATTCAGCCGGACGTTCCACGTCAAAGCCGCCGACAAGCGATGGGCGTACGACGTGCTCCATCAACGGACGATGGAGTACCTTCTGTCGATGCCGCGCTTCTCGATTCAGTTCGACGATCGCTGTGCGATCGCGTGGCGGAATCGCCGTTTCAGCGTCGAGACGTTCGAATCGGCGATCGGGGTGATGGAGGGGATTCTCGACCGACTGCCGGAGTACGTGGTGCGGGGGCGACGAGAGGGAAAGGAGCGCACATGATACCGGTTTACATCGTAGTGGGCGTCGTAGGTTTCGTGCTGCTGTACGGGGTCGGCACGTACAACAAGCTCGTCCGACTCCGTCAGCACGTGCGCGAGAGCTGGTCGGCGATCGACACGGAGCTGAAGCGCCGGTACGACCTGATCCCGAATCTGGTGGAGACGGTCAAGGGGTACGCGGGGCACGAGCGCAAGACGCTGCAAGCGGTGATCGACGCGCGCGCCAACGCCGTGGCCTCCACCGGAACCCCGGCCGAGCAGGCGAGGGACGAGAACGTCCTCGTCGGCGCGCTCCGGCAACTGTTCGCCGTCGTCGAGTCGTACCCGGATCTGAAGGCGAATCAGAACTTCCTGCGGCTGCAGGAGGAACTGACGATCACCGAAGATCGGATCCAAGCGTCGCGCCGATTCTACAACGCCAACGTGAGGGACCTGAACACGCGGATCGAGGTGTTCCCCTCGAACCTGATCGCGTCGATGTTCGGGTTCAAGCGGGAGGCGTTCTTCGAGATCGACGATGCCGAGCGCGCCGTGCCGCGGGTGAGCTTCGCCGACGCCGGTTAGCTGACGTGAAGCGAGTCGGAAGAGGGAGGTCGGTTGCGAGCCTGGCTCCGTGAGCGTCGACGATCCCGTCTGAGAGGGCGTCCGTTCCCCGAGGAGTGGGACGTCGTGCTCGTGCGAAACGTCCCGAACTACGGGCGCTTGTCCGAGGCCGATCGGAGCGAGCTGAAGGGGCACGTCCAGGTCTTTCTCGCCGAGAAGCGGTTCGAGGGGGCCGGAGGACTGACGATCACCGACGAGATCCGCGTGACGATCGCCGCCCACGCCTGCGTCCTTCTCCTCCATCGGACGACCGACTACTACCCCGGCCTGTACACGATCATCGTTTACCCGGGGGCGTACGTCGCCGAGCGGACGGTGAGAGAGTCGATGGGAATTGTCACCGAGCGGACCGAGACGCGGCTTGGTGAATCCACGCCTCGCGGTGCGCTCGTCCTCTCGTGGGACGCCGTCGAATCGGCGGCCTCGGACGTCGGCGATTGCCGGAACGTCGTCCTGCACGAGTTCGCACACCAGCTCGACGCCGAGGATGGCTCGGTCGAGGGGGCGCCGGTCCTGTCCGACCGTTCGAGGTACGTTGCGTGGGCGCGGATTCTCGGACGGGAGTACGAGCGGCTCCGCCGCGACGCCCTCCGCGGTCGGAGCACGGTTCTCGATCGGTACGGCGCGACCAGCCCGGCCGAGTTCTTCGCCGTTGCCACCGAGTGCTTCTTCACGCGGCCGGACCTGTTGAAGGCGACGCACCCGGAGCTGTACGCCGAGCTGAGGGGCTACTACCGACAGGACCCGGCCGGCGGTCGCTAGTCGCCCGCGTCCTCGCTCGCGGCAAGGAAGGAAAGGGCGTCCTCGAGAGTTGGCAGCGACGGCTGCGCCCCGCGAACGGTCGTTGCCAGCGTTCCGACGGCGATCGCGAACGGGATCGCGTCGCCGAGCGATCGGGTTGGCAGCACGCTGGCGAGCGCACCGGCGAACGCGTCGCCGGCCGCCGTCGCGTCGACGACGTCGACCTTCGGCGCGGGGAACCGCGCGGCCGATCCTTCCGTGGCGTACCAAACTGCGCCTTCGGCGCCGAGGGTGCAGACGACGTTCCCGATCCCCGCGTCGAGAAGTCGTCGCGCTCCGGCGTCGAGGTCCTCGTCTCCGCTGACGACCCGAAGCTCGGCCTCGTTCGGAGTGAGGACGCCGATTCGCGACAACGGCAGCGCCGAGAGGTCCTGCGCCGGGGCCGGATCGAGGATGACGAGCGGCTCGACCGGCGGAAGGGCGCCGAGGAGAAGGGCGACCGTCTCGATCGGGACCTCGAGCTGGAGGAGGACCACGTCGGCACCCGCGATCCGATCGAGACACTTCTCGATGTACCGTCCGTCGACTTCGTCGTTCGCCCCCGCGGCGAGGACGATCGCGTTGTCGCCGGTCGCGTCGACCCAGATGCTCGCCAGACCGGACGCCGTCTCCGGCTCGATCTCGACGCTGCTGGCGTCGATGCCCGAGCCTCGAAGACCTTCGAGGAGGCGCCTGCCGAACGGATCGTCGCCGACCTTGCCGTACAGCGCCACGTCGGCGCCGAGGCGGGCCGCGGCGACCGCCTGGTTCGCCCCCTTCCCTCCGGGATACAGTGCGACGTTGCGGCCGCGGAGCGTCTCGCCCGGCGTCGGCATCCTCGGGACCTCGACGACGAGATCGATGTTGATGCTTCCGACGACGGCGATCGAGGTTCTCTCGGGGTTCACGTTCGACGCTCCCGGCTACCGGACCGCGGCGTAGAGGACCTCGAGGAACCGCTCGCGCGACGCCTCGAGCACGACCTCGGCGTTCGGTTCCTTCCCGGTCACCTGCAGGTGATCGACGACGGTCGCCCCTCGGGTCAGCTCGCTTCTCGTCTCGACGTCGACGCGCAGCCGCTTGACGACCGTGGCGACGTCCGGTTCGAGCGCCACGGCCATCGCGATCGGGTCGGGGAGGTCGAAGCCGTCCTGCTTCAGGTACTCGATCCCGAAGCGGCGGAGCGCCACCTGGATGTCGACGCAGTACGCAGCGAGCTCGGAGACGGAGCGCAGCTCGGCCGCCTCCTCGGCGGTGAACGTCGCGTGCTTGTGGGAGACGTCCCACCCGACCATCTCGATCGGGAGACCCGACTCGAGGACGATCTTCGCCGCGTCCGGATCGACCCAGATGTTGTATTCGGCCGCCGGGATGATGTTCCCGTAGCCGAATCCGATTCCGCCCATGATCACGCACCGATCGACTTTCGATGCGAGCGCCGGATTGCGCAGGAGCGCGGTGGCGACGTTGGTCAACGGACCGAGCGTTACGAGGGTGATCTCGCCGGCGAAGCGGTCGGCGGCGTCGAGGAGGACGTCGACGGCGTGTCCCTCCGCCGGCTCACGGCCGGTCAACGGCAGGCCGATGTCTCCGAGACCGTCCTCGCCGTGGCAGAACTGCGCCGTCTCCAGCTCTCGGAGGATCGGCTTGTCGAGGCCGGCGTAGACCGGAACGGATTTTTCGCATCGCTCGACCGTGTAAAGGGCGTTCTGCAGCCCGTATTCGAGCGGGACGTTCCCTGCGACGACGGTGATCGCCTCGATCTCGACGCCGGGATGGTTGAGGGCCATGACGAGCGCGACCGCGTCGTCGGAGGCGGTGTCGGTGTCGATCAGGAAACGGCGCAAAAGGCCCTCCTCGTTGGCTCCGGATCTTGGTCCGATCGAAACCATACCTCGGCGCCGCGCGGTGCTGCAAGGAGCGGAACGACCGCCCCACGGATGACGCGTTGACAGACGTTCGGCCGGTCAGGATGATCGACGGTGCAGCGCCGCCAAGGGGGAGAAGGATGACTGAGACCGGATACCGACTCGAGCGCGATCCGTCGTTGACGCCCTCGCCCGTGCTTCCCGCCTTGATCTGGGCCGAGGGGATCGAGCCTCCCGCGCCGACGGAGGAGACGCCCGACGTGCTGGCCGAGCTCCTCGCGCGGGTTCGATCGATCGGAGAGGAGTTCGTTCCCCAGGAGATGCGGCAGCGCGTCCGCGGGATGCTCCGGCACGGGAGGTACAAGCCGAGCGGGCGGAGCAAGCCGGCGAGCGAGTTCCTCCTGCGGGCGGCGCTCTCCGACGCGTTCCCCCTGGTCAACGGACCGGTCGACGTGAACAACATCGTCAGCCTCGAGTCCGGGCTTCCCGGCTCGATCTTCGACGCGGCCCTCTCCGGCCGGCGCCTTCTGATCCGCCGCGGCGCTCCCGGCGAATCCTACGTGTTCAATCCGTCCGGACAGTCGATCGACCTGCAGGATCTTCTTCTTGTCTGCCGCTTGGTCGAAGGCGCTTGGGAGCCGTGCGGCAACCCGGTGAAGGACTCGATGGAGACGAAGATCCGGCCGGAGACGCGGGACGTGATCGCCGTCCTCTACGCTCCGGCCGACGAGCCGATCGGTTCCGTCGAGCGTTGGGCCGACCGATACGCCGAATGGCTCGGACGGCTCGGCGGCACCGCGACCGTCGGCTTCCGCGTCGGGTTCGACGATGGACGACCGAGGCCGTGAGGCTCGTCAGTACGATTCCCAGTGGACGCGCTCCGTCTCGTACTGCGTCCTCGGGGGAACGGCCTCCGACGGGACGCCGACCGGGATGAGGGCGAAAACGTAGAGATCCTCCGGGATTCCGACTGCCTCGCGAACGGCTTCCTGCAGGTCGTCACGCATCCCGCACCACGTCGCGCCGAGGCCGAGATTGGCCAGGGCGAGGAGCAGGTTCTCCGTCGAGGCGCCCATGTCCTGATCGAACCAGGCGTACCCCTCCTTCTTTCCGAGCGGCAGGACGACGGCCCCGGCGTCGGTGCCGAACTTGGCGTACGGATGCGCCTCGCAGACGGCTCGGACCCTCTCCTTGTCTGTGACGACCACGAATTCCCACGGCTTGGAGTTGCGAGCCGACGGAGCGGCCATCGCCGCCTTCAGCGCGATCTCGAGGTTGTCGCGATCGACCGGATCGCCGGTGAATCCACGAACCGATCGGCGCGCGGTGATGAACTGCAGAACGTCCTTACCCATCAGAGGACCTCCTCGACGGTGGTTTCGATCGGACCGACGATCACTCTAGCCGAAGGAGCGGCGGGTTGCGAGCCGACGCTTGTCTGCGGGCGCGGCCCTGCCTGTCCCTTGACATCCTTTCGCCCGGCGCTATACTTCGCCGGATTCGTGTGGCACCTCCCAACTCGATGGAGTTGGGAATTCGCTTTGGATGGTGGTTTTCGATGGCTCGCTCCCTGAGATCTTGGTGGCGCGAGGCGGAGCGATGGTACCTGGCGGTCGGCCTGGCCAACCTCGTGTTGGGCACGTCGTCGGTCCTGATCCCGCTCGCGGTGGCCGAGATCTACGGCCGATCGGTCGGCGCGGTCGGCCTGCTGGCGAGCCTCGTCAGCCTCGTCGGCGTGGCCGGAAGTCTCGTCTGGGGCCGGCTGTCCGACGTCGCGCATCGCCGCAAGCCGTTCGTCGTTCTGAGCTACACGGCCGTCGGGCTCTGCTACCTCGCGATCTCCTTCGCGTCGGTGTTCCGCCAGCTCGCGATGCTCAACATGCTTTCCAACTTCTTCTGGATGGCGAACGCCTCGGTGACGGTGCTGATCGTGATCGAGAACCGCGACCAATCGGCGTGGGAGAAGAAGATCGGGCACCTGAACCAGATCGGCGCGATCGGGTGGGTCGCGGGGCTCGGCCTCGGGAGCCTGTGGATGGCGGCCCTGTCGCGTTCGGCGGGGGAGGGGCTGACGATCCGGTCCCTGTTCCTGATGATCGGGCTCGGCGGTCTCGCGGCGGCGTTCCTGGCGCTCCGCCTCATCCCGCGGACGATCCCGAAGTTCACCCTCCGGAAATTCCGCGGCGCGGTCCTGGCGATGGGCAACTTCATCGCGGAGAAGGCGCGGTTCGCCCCGCTTCACATCTACCATCTTTTGAACCCGGTTCGTGTGGCGCGGCTGCTCGGCCGGCGCGACGGCTTCCGCCCGGGGACGCGGCGATTCCTGCTGGCGACGCTGATCGCGTTCACGGCGCTCGGCTTCTTCGGGATCCCGCTTCCGTTGCTCCTCTCGCAACGATTCGGGCTTCCGTTGTCGTTCGTCTTCCTTCTGTTCACGATTCAGCACGTGGGGATCGTCTTCGCGTATCCGCTCGCGGCACGGCGGATCAAGAGGCGGGGGAACCGTTCGGTTCAGATCGCCTCGCTCTCCATCCGCCTGCTCCTGTTCGGCGGCGGCGCGACGTACCTGCTCGCCACGAAGTCCGTCCCGCCGGTGGGTTGGCTCGTGGTGGCGTTCGTCGTTTACGGCGTGACGTGGTCTTACTTCCAGCTGTCGGGGATCGCCTTGATGTCCCGACTCGCGCGTGAAGAGAATCGCGGGGCCGCGCTCGGCTTGTACAACGCGCTGGCCGGGCTCGGGTGGATTCTCGCCGGACTCGGAGCCAGCTTCGTCACCGAGCGCTCCGGATTCGGGGCCACGTTTGCGATCGCGGCGGGGTTGCTCGTCTTGGGGTTGACGGTCCTCTACTTCGTCCCCGACCCGGCGACCGCCGAGGCGCGGGATCGCCGAAGCCGCCCGACGGCGCGGGCGCAAAGCGGGTCGGCCTTCATCCGTCCGCTCCTCGCCTGGCCGCCCCATCGCCGGTAGATCGGTCCCGCAGGCCGGTTCGAGGGGGCCTGTTCGAGTCGGTACAATCCGCGAACGAGGTGATCCGGTGTTCGAGTATCGGAAGGTCGATGATCTTGAGAGCGTGGCCGAATTGGCGAAGTCGGCCTTCGTCATCCGGCGTCCGGACCACTCGGCTGCCGTCGAGTGGCTCGAGTGGTCGGTGAAGCACGGACAGAGGCTGTACGGCGTCTACGACGGGACGAGGCTCGTGGCCGTCTTCATGCTCTACGACTTCCGGATGCGGCTGCGCGATTCGGTCGTCCCGATGGGCGGGATCGGCCTCCTCTGCTCGCGCCTCGACGCGCGGGGGAAGGGCGCCGTGCGGTTCATGCTCGAACGGAGCCTCGAGACGATGCGCGAGGCGGGACACGTCGTGTCGGTCCTCAATCCGTTCGACCAGTCGTTCTACCGGAAGTACGGCTGGGAGATGTTCGCGCGGCTGCAGCGGGTCGAGATCTCGCCCGGGCTGATCCGGGGGGTTCCCGACGACGGCGAAGTCGAGCACGAGACGATCGATCTGTCCCGCCCAGACGGCGCCTCGCTCGCTTTCTACAACGATTTCGCGCGGCGGCATCACACGCTCGTGCAGCGCGGCAAAGCGGAGTGGGAGCAACGCCTGAGGATCTTCTCCCGGAATTCGAACACGGCCGCGCGAGGCGTGGTCCGCGTTTCGCGCGACGGGGAGGTCGTCGGGTTGATCGGCTACGACCTCTCCGGGAAGGCGGGCGACTGGCATCCGACGTTCACCGTGACCCTGTTCGTCCACGAGGACGAGCCGGCGAAACGGGCGATGCTTCGGTACCTCAAGGCGCTGTCGCATCAAGTGAAGACGATCCGGTTCGACCTCCCGGTCGACGAGGACCTCTGGCCGTATCTTTCCGATCGACCGGGCAAGCGCGAAATCCGCGACCAATTCATGATCCGAATCGTGTCGGTCGACGCGCTCGATGGACTGGAGGTCGACGCGGGCGATCTGTCGGTCGCTGTCGAGATCGCGGACGGACAGGCGCCGTGGAACGCAGGGACCTGGCGCTGGACGGTCGAGGACGGCGTCCTCTCGGTCGAGCCGACCGATCGGGCCGACCTTCGCTGCGGGATCGGGCCCCTGTCGAGCGTCCTCTCCGGGTTCGCCGACTTGTCGGAGATGATCGCCGTCGGGCGGATCGAACCGCTTCCGTCGTACGCGGGGCAGGATCTCCCAAGGGCGACGGCGTTTCTCGCCGACTACTTCTAGCCCCGGAAGGCCGAGGGCACGCCCGCGGGTTCACGCAGGTATACTCCTGAGATCGGGCGGGGGAGGCAGCGAGTGGACGAACGGCGAGCGGAGCGGTACGCGCGGATCTACGAACAGCTCCGCGGTCTGATCGAGGGGAAGTCTCCCGATCTGATTGCGGCGATGGCGACGATCTGCGCCGTCCTTCACGCCAAGATGTCGCACCACTTCTGGACCGGCTTCTACCTCGTAGAAGGCGATCGGCTGCACGTCGGTCCGTATCAGGGGCCGGCCGCTTGCCAGGTGCTCGAGGATCAGGGCGTCTGCATCGAGTGCGTCCGAACGAGGCGGCCGCTCGTCGTCCAGGACGTGCACGCCTTCCCGGGGCACGTCGCCTGCGACGCGAGGTCGAAGAGCGAGATCGTGGTCCCCGTTCTGAAGGACGGGAAGGTCGTTGTCGTCTTCGACGTCGACTCGGACGAAGTCGAGCAGTTCAGCGAAACGGACGTCGAGCCGCTGGCGAAGATCCTGTCGCTTCTCGACCCCTACCTCTAGGTCACCGTCCGTACTCCTCGATCAGGCGGAACAGGACGTCGGCCCCGAACGCGACCGCGGCGGCCGGGATCCGCTCGTCGGCGGCGTGGATGGTGTCGAAGAAGTTGAACTCCTCGGGCAGGTTCATCGGGGTGAACCCGTAGCTCTGGATCCCGATGCGAGAGAAGAAGCGGGCGTCGGAGCTTCCGGGAAGAAGGTAGGGGGCGGGGATCGCCTCAGGCTCCGCCTGCCGCAGGAGGTCGCCGAGGAGACCGAGCAGGCCGAAGTCCGGGTCGGTCGGGCCTGGATCGTACAGCCGGACGTCGCATCCGATCTCCGAACCGAGGATCGGCCGGAGCTCTTCGAGCAGGTCGTCGAGGGTGAAGCCGGGAAGGAGGCGCGCGTCGAGGCCGAGTGCGATCTCGCTCGGGATCACGTTCGGCTTGTCGCCGCCACGGACGACGGTCGCGTTGACCGTGTTTCGGAACAGCGGCTCGAGGTTCCTTCCCGTCTCCCCGAGGCGAGCGAGGATTCGATCCGTCCAGAGCGGATTCAGCAGGCGGCGAAGGACGAACCGCTTGACCGGCGGAAGCGCCGCGGCCATCGAGCCGATCATCTCTCGGACGATCGGCGTGACGTGGATCGGGAGGCGAGCGCGGTTGAGGCGGGTCAGCAGCCGACCGAGTTCGGCCATCGCCCCGTCGCGCATCGGCCGCGCTCCGTGGCCGGCCGGGCCGGCGATCTTCGTTTCGAGCCAACACAGCTGCTTCTCGCCGACCTGGATCAGGTAGAACGTCCGCCCGGCGACGCGAAGCGGGAACCCACCGAACTCCCCCACGGCGTAGCGAACCCCGGCGAAGAGCTCGGGATGCTTCTCGACCAGATGCCGGGCGCCGTGGACGCCGCCGGCCTCCTCGTCGACGAGGACGGCCAACAGGACGTCTCCGGTTGGGACGACGCCGCGTTCCGCGGCGCGAAGGACGGAGGCGATCATCATCGCCAAGCCGCCCTTCATGTCGAGCGCGCCTCGCCCCCAGACGTAGCCGTCGATGAGCTTCCCCTCGAACGGCGGGTTCGTCCAGGACTGATGCGCCGTGGTGACCACGTCGACGTGGCCGTACATCAACAGCGGAGGCGCCTCGCCCTTGCCCGGGTAGCGCGCGACGAGGTTCGGTCGACCCTCCGACGTGCCGTACGTCGCCGTCTCGAGCCCTGCGGACCCGAGGAGGTCGGCAACGTACTCGACGCAAGGCCGCTCGTTCCCCGGCGGGTTCGTCGTGTCGAATCGGATCAGCCGTCGTAGGATCTCGGCCGGCTCTACGGCATTCGGTCCGTTCATCCCCGCGATTATAGGGAAGTGAACGGGGCCGAGGCATGGCGAGAAAGTGGAAGGAGCGGCTGGCTGATCCTGGATTCGGTTCGCGTGTGGCCCGTTCGTTTGCGCGGTTTCGCTGCTCGCGGGTCGTTTTGCGGTGGAGCCACTGCTCGCTACAGTAGCGGTGACGATGGCTTCGTCGAGGGGGAAGGAGGCTGAGATGAGGTACGTAGGAGTCGTGTGCCTGATTCTGGCGGCGCTCGTCGCCGCAGGCAGCGTTGCGGCCGCAGACGATCAAGACGCCGGGCGGATCGTGTGGGCGTCCAGCTACGGGGACGGTCGGATCAACCTCTGGTCGATCGAACCAGACGGGACCGGAAGAGCGCGGGTCACGAGCTCGTTTACGCAGGCGCTCTTTCCGGCGATTTCGCCGGATGGCGCGAAGGTCGCCTTCGCGTCGATGGACACGGGCGTGTGGTACATCTACCTGATCGACATGGACGGAAGCGATCTGGTCCGGTTCACTACATTCAGCAGTGCGGTTCCACACTGGTCTCCGGACGGCCTTCGGTTGGTGTTCAACTCGGATCACGACGACGAGCCGAAGGACACACCGGATCTATGGGGAATGGATCTCGACGGAACGAATCTGGTGGAGTACATCGACCGTCCCCCATCGGCCGACTTCAACGGCCAATGGTCTCCCGACGGGAATCGGATCCTGTTCGTGTCCGACCGCGATGGGAACTACAACCTCTACGTCGTCGACATCGACGGTACGGGCCTGACGCGGCTTACCTCCGATCCAGCGGCCGACTTCAACCCCTGTTGGTCCCCGGACGGGAGCAAGATCGCGTTCGCCTCCGACCGAGCCGGGAACCTGGACGTCTACGTGATGAAGTCGGACGGCTCCGACGTCCGCCGCTTGACTACGCATTCCGGCTACGACAGCGCGCCGGCCTGGTCGCCGTCCGGCGAACGAATCGTCTTCGAGTCGGAGCGAGCCGGACACCGCGACCTGTGGATCATGGACGCCGACGGTTCCAACCTCATTCAGCTCACGAACGACGCGGCGGTCGATCTCCACCCGGATTGGCGCTGAGCTGGAAGAGCGGTCTTCTGGCGACACCGGCCCCGGGTTCAGCGTCGGTTCGTCGCGATCGGTCGAGGTCTGGCTCCTCGAGTACGAGGCAGACTCGTCGAGTCAAGGACGGGTCAGTCGTTCTGACGCCGTCTTCGGAGCCGTTCGTACTCCTCCCGGACGAGGATCTCCTCCGGGCCGACGAGAGCCGAGAGGAAGCGGGCGAGGAGTGCGCGGAGGACGAACACGAGCGGGTACGTGGCGATGAACAGGATCAGCACGAGGCGCGACCTCGTTCCGACGAAGTACAACCCAGGCAGAAGGAAGAGCAGGTTCAGCGGCAAGGTCTTGCGAAGCCAGATTCGTGCCCGCACGCGTCGCTCGGCGCGGGCGAGGAGCGCCTCGTCCCCGCTGAGTCCGATCGCCGGCGAGGAAGCGCTGCGCCCTCCGCGGATCCGAGCCCGCTGATCGGCCTGGAGTTCCGTAAGGAGGGACATCTTCTTCTTCGATCGCATCGGCCCTCCGAAGACCGCGATTCGTTTCCCGATCGACTCGCACCGCCGGTGGGTTAGGCGTACGGAGCGAGTCCGAGTCGGGCGATCGTGGCGGCCGTCGGCCGGCCGGTGTCCGGATCCCACCCGAACTCGGCGTACGCCCCGCCGAGCAGCTCCTTCACGTCGGGGACGTTTCCGAGCGTCCCTCCCTCGTCGAGCGGCGCCTGAAACGCCGGCGGGAGCACGTCGTCCGCGGCGCCCACGCCGCGGCGAACGTTGATCAGCCGCTTGAGGCAGGCGATCCGTCGCCCGATCGTCATCAGGTCGTCCGGTGACAGCTCCCAGCCGGTGACGGCGGCGAGCGCTCCGGCGATCACGGCGACCGGCGGGTTCTGGAACTGGCAGAGGATCATCGCGTTGTACAGCGATCGCCAGGCCATCTGTCGGGCGGCGACGCGACCCTTCTCGCTCGACGAGTCGAACCGGTCCCCCGGTCCGACCCCGAGCCCGTCGAGGGCGACCTGCCCAGTGTCGACGGAGTACATGTCGCCCTGCATGTGGCACGCGCCGCGCGGCGACAGGACATACGCCACGGCCATGCCCGAGAACGCCCGGGGGTCGTGCATCGGGACTTCGAGCCGCTTGACCGTCGCCGCCAGCTCCGGGACGCCGCAATGCTCGGCCAGCGCCGCGCTCCCGTCGGCGAGGAGGTCGCCGATTCCTTCCCGCGCCGCGATCATCTCGATCAAGCGATGAAGGGTCGACGGGTCTCCGAAGCGGATTTCGGGTCCTCCGGCCGACTTCGCGTCGAGGATTCCCCGTTCGGTCAGCTCGCAGGCCAGTGCGATCGTCGCTCCGGTGGAGATCGTGTCGAGGCCGTGTACGTTGCAGAGGTGGCCGGCGGCGATCACCGCTTCGAGGTCTTCGATTTCGAGAAGGGCACCGAGCGCCCCGAGCGTCTCGTACTCCGGGCCGTCGACGCGGTCGAGCGCGTACGCCGGCGCGTGGGTCTCGCGACCGCAGGCGATCGGGCAGTGATAGCAGGCGCGGCCCCGAAGGAGGAACTCCTCGGTCATCCGGACGCCGGAGAGCTTCGCGGCGCCGGCCCATTCCCCCGCGCGGAAGTGACGAATGGGAACGTCCCCGTACATCAGCGCCATGTCCAGGTAGCCGGCCGTTCCGGCCATCCGGATTGCCTGCGCGGCGATGTCCTCGTGGCTGTGGTCTCGGACTGCGGTGGCGACGTGCGCGAGTCCCGCGCGGTCGGCGACGGGGACGGAGCCGCGGCCGCGGACGGCGATCGCCTTCAGATTCTTCGCTCCCATCACGGCGCCCATTCCGGTCCGGCCCGCCGCCCGGCCGCGGTCGTTCATGACGGACGCGAAGCGGACGAGGTTCTCACCGGCCCGCCCGATGCAGCCGACGCGGACCGCACCGTCGCCGAGCTCGGCGCGGATCGCGCGCTGCGTCTCGTAGCTGTCGTGACCCTTGAGGGAGGCGGCTTCGCGCAGCCGCGCCTCCCCGTCGACGATCGAGAGCCAGACCGGCTCGCTCGCTCCGCCGGTGACGACGATTCCGTCGTATCCGGCGAAGCGAAGCTCGGGCCCGAGGAAGCCGCCGGTGTTCGACTCCCCCCAGATCCCGGTCAGCGGGGAGAGGGCGCAGACGCTCAGCCGCCCGGCCGACGGCATCGCCGTCCCGACGAGCGGCCCGGTCATCCATACGAGCGGGTTCTCCGGACCGAGCGGATCGATCTCGGAGACAGAACTCCGCGCGATCAGCGCCGCGGCGAGACCGCTTCCCCCGAGCAAGGCTCGGGCGAGCGACGCGTCGATCGGCTCGTCGTGGGTCGTGCCGGCGCTCAGGTCGACGCGGAGGATCCGCCCGACGTATCCGGTCGGAGCGGACATCAGAAGGAGACCGTGTTACCGTCGTAGAGCGTGACGAAAAGGGCGCGGAGTTCGTCCGAGGACGGGCATCGCGCGGCGGTGATCATCTGGGTGTCGTTCTCCGCGTCGCCGACGAGCTTGTCGAGCGTCCCTTCGAACGCGTCGTCCGGGATTCCGACGTCGGCCAGGCGGGTCGGGTTCCCGACCGCTTCGGTCAGGTTGCGAACGGCCGCTGCGAGCGCACGCGCCCCCGGCTCGCCCGGCGCGGAGGAGATCCCGAGGCGCGACGCGAGGAGCGCCGCTCGATCCGGGGCCTCCCGCGCGATGAACTCGAGCGTGTACGGGAGACAGAGAGCGACGGCCCTTCCGTGCGGTAAGCCGAAGGCGGACCCGAGGGCGTGCCCCATCGCGTGGGCGATCGACGCCATCGCGTTTCCGAAGCCGAGGCCGGCGCTCGTCGCGGCGTGGTGCATCCGGCTCCTCGCCTCGACGTCGGTGCCGTCTTTGACAGCGCGAGGGAGGAACTCGAGTACGTCGGCGGCCGCGTGAGCGCAGAGACCGTCGGTCAGATCGGTGTGCCACGTGCAGGTGAAGCCCTCGATCGCCTGCGTCAGCGCGTCCAGCCCGGTGTCGGCGGTCAGCCGTGGAGGCATCCCGGCGGCCATCGCCGGATCGACGAGGGCGACGTCGGCGACGTTCTCGCGATTCCCGAGGCCCATCTTCCGCTTCTCCGCCGGGTCGGTGAGGACGATCGCCCACGTGGCTTCCGCGCCGGTTCCGCTGGTGGTTGGAACCGTGACCAGCCGTGCCCGCACCCGCAGGCCGAGGTCGATGAACGGGTTGATCTCGGCCGGCTGGAGGTCGGGACGCTCGTAGAGGACCCAGATCGCCTTCGCCGCGTCGAGCGACGAGCCGCCGCCGACGCCGACGATCCAATCCGGCGCCAAGGTCCGTGCGACGTTCGCGCCGGCGAGCACGGTCGGGACGTCCGGGTCCGGTCGAACGCCGTCGAACACCTCCCACTCGACATCGGCCGCGTCGAGTCGCTCGGTGACTCGATCGACCAGACCGAGATCGCGGATCGTCCGATCGGTGACGATCAGCGCTCGGCGGATCCCGATCGTCGAGATCTCATCGAGCGCGTCCTCGCCGAAGACGATCCTGGGCGAAACGAACGTCCACATGCGGGGTCAGTCGCCCGGCCACTCGGTCGGGACGTCGGCGCAGCAGGAGACGATCTCCTTCGCCGCCTTCGGGTATCGCATGATCTTCATCAGGTTCCCGTCGAGCTTCAGCTTGCGCATCATCATCCCCTGGATCGGATCGAGCTTCCCCTCGATGACCCTTTGCCAGACGGAGAACGGGGCGCGGATCCGGTACTCCGCCGGGCGCTCGTCCGGCGAGGAGAGGAGGGCGGCCCCGGTGCTCTTGCCGTGCCGAAGGCCGAGGAAGAGGTACGCCGTCTCCGAGTACGCCTCGTCCGGCTCGACGACGAAGACGAAGTCCCCCTCCCAATCCTTGGCCGAGCTCTCGTAGGACGGGCTTTCATTGAGCAGTCGCGAGAGCTCGACGATCCACTCATCGGACGGGAATCGGTACGGCATGGTTGTCCTCCTTGGCTCCCCGAAGGGAGTGCGATCGGACGGCTCGGCGGGGCGCGCCGAGGCGTCGATGGTGACGTGCCCGCGGGATCGGCTACTCCTCGGCCTCGTCGAGGGCCCCGTCGATCTCTTCCGCGAGGTTCTCGATCTCGTCGCAGAGGTCGTCCAGCTCTTCTTGGAGGCGGGACAGACGCTCGACCAGCGGGCGAACTTTCTCGATCAGGTCTTTCTTGGAGACGAAAGCCATCGGTTCCTCCTTCCTCGATCGGCAGGTTCGGTTTGATTCTATTCAAGCGATCGGTTGAGACAACCGCGGTATGATGGCCGCGGAGGAGCGATGCGGGTTCGTCCTGAGGAAGTTGCCGATCGAGCGAACGCTCTAGCGGAGATGCTTTCTCCCTGTCGGCTCTGTCCGAACGCGTGCGACGTCGACCGGGGTGTGGGCCAGTCCGGGCGATGCGGGATCGGTGCCTCGGCGAGGGTCGCGAGCTTCGGTC
This sequence comes from uncultured Thermotogae bacterium, assembly GCA_964523545.1. Taxonomy (GTDB): domain Bacteria; phylum Bipolaricaulota; class Bipolaricaulia; order UBA7950; family UBA9294; genus JANQEA01. Next base: position 15,823 of record CAZFZM010000015.1, on the reverse strand, counting down.
CGCACTTTGGGGAGGAAGGGCCGCTCGTCGGTCAGTTCGGATCGGGGACCGTCTTCTTCTCCGGGTGCAACCTCGCGTGCCTCTTCTGCCAGAACTGGCGGATCAGCCAGGACCGCGAGGGGACGGATGTTTCGGACGAGGATCTGGCGGGAATCTTCCTGCGGATCCAGGAAACGGGATGCCACAACCTCAACCTGGTGACGCCGACGCCGCATGCCGCGTCGATCGTCCGTGCCCTGGCGATCGCGGGGGCGGAAGGGTTCGCGCTGCCGATCGTCTGGAACTGTGGCGGGTACGAGTCGGTCGAGGTTCTGCGGCTTCTCGACGGCGTCGTCGACGTCTACATGCCGGACCTGAAGTACGGCAGCGACGTCGCTGCGCAGCGGCTCTCAGGCGTTCGGGGCTACGTCGCCCGGTCGCAGGCGGCCGTCTTCGAGATGCATCGGCAGGTCGGGGATCTCGAGATCGACGGCGACGGGATTGCGCGGCGGGGCACGCTCGTCCGACATCTCGTCCTTCCGGAAGGGCTCGCCGAAACGGAGCGGGTGATGCGGTTCCTCGCGAGCGAGATCTCGCCCCACACCTACGTCAACGTGATGGACCAGTATCGACCGTGCCACCGAGCGTTCGAGGTACCGGAGCTCGGCCGACGAATCAGGTCGGACGAGTACGCGGAGGCGATGCGACTCGCGGAGGAGGCGGGGCTCCATCGGTTCGCGTAGTGCGGCGACCTTCTCTTCGCTACACTCCCGGCGGCGGGAGGGAAGCGATGGCGGACCACAAGCAGCTCGAAGCGATCGTCCATGGGTTCGTTCAAGGCGTCTTCTTCCGGCACAACACGCGGATCCATGCGATGGAACTCGGTCTGTCCGGCACGGTGAGAAACCTGCCGGACGGAAGCGTTCGCGTGATCGCCGAGGGTCCACGGGATCGGCTCGACCGCCTGCTCGCTTGGCTTCGCCGAGGTCCGGATCTGGCGGACGTGGAGAGGGTCGACGCGGAGTGGCGGGACGCCACAGCGACGTACCCGGACTTCCGCATCGTGCGATGACGCGAAGCCGTGCCCCCGGCTTGCTCCGATCCGTTGATCCGTCTCCCGAGACCGAGTACCATCCTACACTAGGATGAGACTGCCAAAGGTCGGCGAGAAGGCCGGATTCCAAATCTCGGATCACATGACGCCGTGCGGCGATCAGCCCGAGGCGATCTCCGCCCTGGTCGAAGGGGTGGAGGCGGGCCATCGCTGCCAGACGCTGTTGGGAGCGACCGGTACGGGGAAGACCTTCACCATCGCCAACGTGATCCATCAGGTGCAACGTCCGACGCTCGTTATCGCGCACAACAAGACGCTGACGGCGCAGCTGTGCAGCGAGTTCCGCGAGCTGTTCCCGGACAACGCGGTCCACTACTTCGTCTCGTACTACGACTACTACCAGCCGGAGGCGTACCTCCCGCAGACGGACACGTACATCGAGAAGGACTCGTCGATCAACGACGAGATCGACCGACTCCGTCACGCGGCGACGTCGGCCTTGTTCGAGCGACGCGACGTGATCATCGTCGCCTCGGTCTCGTGCATCTACGGGCTCGGTTCCCCGGTCAACTACTACGACATGTCGATCGACTTGAAGCGCGGCGAGCACAGGGATCGCGACGACGTCATGCGGTCGATGGTCCAACTGCAGTACACGCGCAACGAGATCGGCTTCGAACGGGGGACGTTTCGAGCCCGCGGCGACACGGTGGAGATCATCCCGGCGTACGAGGAGAAGGTCGTTCGGATCGAGTTCTTCGGCGACGAGATCGATCGGATCACCGTCCTCGATCCGATCACCGGGCATCCGATCCGCGAGGAGGACGAGGTCGTCATCTACCCGGCGTCGCACTTCATCACGCCCGAAGAGCGGATCCGGATCGCCGTCGACGAGATCGCCGAGGAGTTGGAAGAGCGGCTCGGCCGCCTGCGGAAGGAAGGGCGCCTCCTCGAGGCGCAGAGACTCGAGCAGCGGACGCGATACGATCTCGAGATGCTGCAGGAGATGGGCTACTGCACCGGGATCGAGAACTACTCCAGACATCTCGACGGGCGCCGGGCCGACCAGCCGCCGTCGGTCCTGATCGACTACTTCCCGAGCGACTTTCTCCTCGTCATCGACGAGTCCCATCAGACGGTCCCGCAGATCCGAGGGATGTATCACGGGGATCGCTCACGGAAGACGACGCTGGTCGACTACGGGTTCCGCCTTCCGTCGGCGCTCGACAACCGGCCGCTGACGTTCACCGAGTTCGAGGAACGGATCAACCAGGCGGTCTTCATGTCGGCGACGCCCGGACCGTACGAGGCGGAGCACAGCGTCCAGACCGTAGAGCAGCTGATCCGACCGACCGGTCTCGTCGATCCGGAGGTGCAGGTCCATCCGGTGAAGGGGCAGGTCGATCATCTGATCGCCGAGATCCGCGACGTCGTCGGTCGGAGCGAGCGGGTCCTCGTCACGACGTTGACGAAGCGGATGGCCGAAGACCTGACCGAGTACCTGGTCGAGCTCGGGATCCGCGCGCGATACCTCCATTCCGAGATCGACACGCTCGATCGGATCGACATCCTGCGCGACCTCCGGCTGGGGAACTTCGACGTGCTCGTCGGGATCAACCTCCTGCGCGAGGGGCTCGATCTCCCCGAGGTGGCGTTGGTTGCGATCCTCGACGCGGACAAGGAAGGCTTCCTCCGGTCGGGGACCTCGCTGATCCAGACGATCGGGCGCGCGGCCCGAAACGTTCGCGGGAAGGTGCTGATGTACGCCGACACGCTGACCGACTCGATCCGGCATGCCGTCGACGAGACGAACCGCAGGCGATCGATCCAGGTCGCGTACAACGAGTCGCACGGGATCACACCGCAGACGGTCGAGCGGGAGATCACCGACATCGTGCAGTCGCTCCGCTCGACGTCCCCGCAGCCGCAGCGGGTCCGCGAGCGGCCCGAGCCGGAGACGCGGCCCGAGCTGATCGCGCTGATCAAGGACCTCGAGAGACAGATGCTGCAGGCGGCCGACCGTCTGGAGTTCGAACTGGCGGCGAGCCTTCGCGACGAGATCCGGGCGCTGAAGAAGGGGCTATGAACTCCATCCACGTGAAGGGCGCGCGGGAGCACAACCTGAAGGACATCGACGTCGTCCTTCCGCGCGACAAGCTGATCGTCATCACCGGGATCTCCGGCTCGGGGAAGAGCTCGCTGGCGTTCGACACGATCTACGCCGAGGGGCAAAGGCGATACGTTGAGTCCCTGTCGGCGTACGCGCGACAGTTCCTCGGGCAGATGGACAAGCCGGACGTCGACCTCATCGAGGGGCTCTCCCCCGCCATCTCGATCGACCAGAAGACCCGCAGCCACAACCCCCGGTCGACCGTCGGGACGGTGACCGAGATCTACGACTACCTCCGCCTCCTGTACGCGAGGATCGGGCATCCTCACTGTCCGACGTGCGGAGAGCCGATCAGCCAGCAGTCGGCCGAGCAGATCATCGACGCGATCATGGACCTGCCGAAGGGGACGAGGGTCCAGATCCTCTCGCCGGTCGTCCGCGGCCGAAAGGGCGAGTACAAGAAAACGTTCGACGAGATCCGCCAGGAGGGGTTCACCCGCGTTCGCGTCGACGGGGTCATTCGGACGCTGTACGAGGAGATCGAGCTCGCCAAGCAGCAGAAGCACACGATCGAGATCGTCGTCGATCGCGTCGTCGTCGAGCCGGAGAAGCGGTCTCGGATCGCCGATTCGGTCGAGACGGCACTGAAGCACGGCGGCGGCCTGGTCAACCTGATCTCCGGCGACGGTGACGAGCGCATGTTCAGCGAGCACTACGCGTGCATCCGGTGCGGCGTCAGCTACGAGGAGCTGTCCCCGCGGATGTTCTCGTTCAACAGCCCGTTCGGCGCCTGCCCGGAGTGCAGTGGCCTCGGCTATCGGAAGGAGATCGATCCGGAGCTGGTGATCGACCCGCGCTTCGGGGTGATGAACGGCGGGTTGATCCCGTTCGCCAACACGTCGAGCCGGTGGTACGAAGCGCAGATGACCGCACTGGCGAAGTCGCTGAAGATCGACCCGGAGCAGCCGCTCGGCGAAATCCCGAAGAAGAAGCTCGACGTCATCCTCTACGGGACCGGCGGCAAGGAGATCACCTTCCACTACAAGTCGACGTCGGGCTACGAGCGGACGATCAAACGCCCGTTCCGGGGGATCGTCACGTCCCTCGAACGTTGGTACCGCGAGACGACGTCCGATCAGTGGCGACAGGAGCTGGAGCAGTACCTGGCGACCCTCCCGTGTCCGGTCTGTCAGGGTGCTCGCCTCAAGCCGGAGGTCCTGGCGGTGACGATCGATGGTCTGAACGTCCACGAGGTGACGACCCTTTCGATTCGGAGTGCGCTGACGTTCTTCGAGAATCTCTCCCTGTCGTCGCGAGAGGAGCTGATTGCCGCACAGATCTTGAAGGAGATCCGAGCACGGCTCGGATTCATGGTCGCAGTCGGCCTCGATTATCTGACCCTCGATCGTCAGGCGGGGACGCTCGCCGGCGGTGAGGCGCAGCGGATCCGGCTGGCGACCCAGATCGGCAGCCAGTTGACCGGCGTTCTGTACGTCCTCGACGAGCCTTCGATCGGGCTCCACCAGCGGGACAACCGCCGCCTGCTCGAGACGCTCAAGGGGCTGCGCGATCTCGGGAACACGGTGATCGTCGTCGAGCACGACGAGGAGACGATGCGCGAGAGCGACTTCATCCTCGATCTCGGCCCCGGTGCCGGACTGCACGGGGGGAGCGTCGTCGTCGCAGGGACGCCGGAGGAGGTCGCCGGTTGCCGCGAGTCGATCACCGGAAGGTACCTGTCCGGCGATCTGCGGATCTCCGTTCCCGATGGACGTCGGAAGGGGAATGGGAAGTCGCTCAAGGTGCTCGGGGCGGCGGTCCACAACCTTCGTGAGATCGACGTGGAATTCCCGCTTGGCCGGTTCGTCTGCGTCACCGGGGTTTCCGGTTCGGGGAAGAGTTCGCTCGTCGACGAGATCCTGTATCGCGGCGTGGCCCACGAACTCCACTTGGCGGCCCACCGAGCCGGGCCGCACGACGAGATCGTCGGGATCGAGCATATCGACAAGGTGATCGAGATCGATCAGTCTCCGATCGGCCGCACCCCCCGGTCGAACCCGGCGACCTACACCAAGGTGTTCGACGACATCCGCGCGCTGTTCGCCCGTACGCCGGACGCGAAGCTCCGCGGCTACGCGGTCGGACGGTTCTCCTTCAACGTCAAGGGCGGCCGGTGCGAGTCGTGCCAGGGGCAGGGGCAGGAGAAGATCGAGATGCACTTCCTTCCCGACGTGTACGTGCCGTGCGAGGTCTGCAAGGGGACGCGGTACAACCGAGAGACGCTCCAGGTCCGTTACAAGGGGAAGTCGATCGCCGACGTGCTGTCGATGTCGGTCGAGGAAGCCCTGGCGTTCTTCGAGAACGTCCCGCGGATCCGGCGTCGGCTCCAGACGCTGTACGACGTCGGCCTGACGTACATCGAGCTCGGACAGCCGGCCACGGAGCTCTCCGGCGGGGAGGCGCAGCGGATCAAGCTGGCGAAGGAGCTCTCGAAGCGCTCGACCGGGAAGACGCTGTACATCCTCGACGAACCGACGACCGGGCTCCACGCCGCCGACGTGAGCAAGCTGCTCGAGGTCCTGCATCGCCTCGTCGACGCGGGGAACACGGTCGTCGTGATCGAGCACAACCTGGACGTGGTGAAGACCGCCGATTGGATCATCGACCTCGGTCCGGAAGGGGGCGACGGCGGCGGCCGGGTCGTCGCCACCGGCACGCCCGAGGAGATCGTCAACGTCGAGACGTCGCACACCGCGGGGTATCTGCGTCGAGTTCTGGAAGAACCGGTCGCCAACGTGGCGTCGCGCGACTGAGCGAACGACGTCCGCGCAAAAGGGAGGAGACTTGAATCGAAACCGAACCTGGATCGCGATCCTGACCTGTGCCGCGCTCACGATCGGCCTTGCCGGAGCGGCGGCGGCACGCACATACTGGGCTTACTACGACTGCACCCCGGGGATCTCCACGGTCGTCGTGTTGACCAACGCGAGCGAGTTCACGCTCGAGGACGCGGCGACCGTACGGCTGTACGACACGAGCGGATCGCTGATCCTCGAATCGGTCCACGGCTTGACCGCGTACGAATCGACGGCCGTCTTCCTGAACGGCCTCCTCGACGATGCCGATGAGACGGCGTGGGGCCTGGCCGAGATCGACGGCCGTCTTCTCCTTCAGGTCGGCGTGTGGATCGGGACGGAGAACGATTGGCTGTTCGTCGAGAACTACGGTGAGCTCGTGGGCAACCTGTCGGAGCCGTCGATCGACACGTACTGGTACGGTCTGAACTACGCGAACACGAACAGCCGACGGACGACGATCACGATCCTGAACCCGAGCGAACGCCTCGTGTCGGGGACGTTGTACATGTACGACGCATACGGCACCCTCCAGTACCAGCGGAACCTCCAGCTGCCGGCCCGCAGCCCGAGACACGTCGATCTGGAGAGCGTCTTCCCGATCGGAGACGACGTGTGGGGTTTGGTCGACGTCGAGGCCGATGCACCGGTCCTCCTCGTCTGCGCGTACTTCGATGCGGAGGGATACCTGATCGACGTCGATGTCGTCGATCAGCCTTACTACCTGGAGATTTCCGAGCAGGAATAGGGACGACACGCCGGACCGACTCCCTTCGGCCCGGCGCGCCGCCGATCGAGCGAGGATCGTTGCGTCAGTAGCAGGTCGAATCGACGGGGACCGTTCCGGTCGCGGTCCCGACACCGCCGCCCTCGTCGATGACGGTGAGGGTCACGATGTACGTGTTTTGGCTCTCGTACGCGTGTGTGACGACGCCACCGGAGGCCGTAGAGCCGTCTCCGAAATCCCAGTGGTAGCTGACGATCTTACCGACGGCGGGCCGAGACGCGGTTCCGTCGAACCGGATCGGCTCGCCGACCTGCGCTCCCGAACAGGACCAGTTGCTCGTGATGATCGCGTACGGCGTGTCGTCGGCCCCGCACGTGTCGTCGTCCCCGCCACACTGGCTTTCGCCCGGCTGAACGTTGATCCCGATGTTTGTACGGCCGGTCGCGCCGTCTTCGTCGGTGACCGTGAGCGTGGCGACGTAGTAGCCGCCCAACGTGTACGTGTGCTCGGCGACGACGCCCTCGCCGGTGTTCCCGTCGCCGAAGTCCCACGCGTAGCTGACGATTCCATCCTGGGCGTCGTACGAGGCGGACGCGTTGAAGATGACCTTGATCCCGGGGAGCGGATTCTCGTTGTTCACCGAGGCCACCGCCACGGGCGCGGCGTTGGTGACCACGATGGATATCTGCTGGGAGTCGATCAGCCCCTCATCGTCGATCACGGTCAGCTTCACGAGGTACGTCCCCGGGTTGCTGAACACGTGCTCGCTGGTGACGGCGACCTCCGTGCCCGGATCGGCCGGATCGCCGAAGTTCCACCGGTACTCGACGACCGTGCCGTCGTCGTCGTGGGAGTATCCGGCATCCACGCTGACGGTCAGCGGGGCGGCTCCCTCGCGCGGCGTCGCATCGATCACCGCCTTCGGCGCCTTGTTGACGAAGTCGTTCATGATCGTGTTCAGCACGCAGCCGGAGAGGAAGAGCGGCGCCACACACAGCAGGGCGACCAGGAAGCGCTTCGGTCTCATGATCACTCCACACTCCCGCAGGTCCACGGCACGTCGCCGGTCACGTCGGTGTAGCACGGCGGGCCGCCCTTGACGACGACCTGCTCGATGTAGGTCGTCTGGGCGCCGTCGTTGTCGGTGACGGTCAACGACACGGAGTAGGTCCCGGCGTATAGGAACTCGTGCGTGACGACGGCCCCCTCGGCGGTCGCTTTCTCGCCGTCGTCGTCTCGATACCCGAAGTACCACTCGTACGAGACGATCTCCCCGTCGTCGCTGCACGTCTCCGAGGCGTCGAACGTGATCGTCTCGCTGCACGAGACGAAGTCTTCTCCGTCGTTGCTCTTTGGTGTGTAGGAGAACGCCGCCGCCGGCGGGGGATTGAGCGCCTGCACCGTCATCGTCCGCGTGGAGGAGATCCCCTCCGCGTCGATGACGGTCAGGCGGACGACGTAGGTCCCGTCTTCGTTGTACGTGTGGTCGGCGATCGGACCTTCGTCCGCCCCGCCGTCGCCGAACGACCACAGGAACGTGAGGATCTCACCGGTTGGAGCATAGGACAGCGTCGCGTCGAAGCTCACCGTGAACGGGACGACGTCCTCGGCGAGGGACGCGGTGAACAGCGCCTGCGGCTGGTTCGGCTGCAGCTTCAGGCACCCGGAGATCGATGCGGCGACGAGGCCGACGGCCACCAGGCACAGAATGCATTTCCCCCTCTTCATGATCCTACTCCTTCCTCCCGTCGGGGGAGAGGTCAATGATGATCGAAACGGTCAGTTGGACCGTGAGCCCACTCAAGCTGATCGACTCGCCGATCTCGTCTCCGTCCAGATCGAGGACGCTCGCTGCTGCGTCGGTCAGTTCGGCGATCCTCGCCAAGCGGTAGGTGAGTCGGCTTCCGAGCATGAACCACGGTGCGACCGGATAGGTCAGCGACAGCCCGGCCTCGAGTCCGATCGAACCGCCGGTGTACCGTCCCTCGGCCTCCGGCGGAACGCCGGCGATGACGTCCGGGTACTCGGACGGGATCTCGAAAATCGTCTTGCGATCGAAAAGGACGTAGTAGTATCCGATCCCGCCGAACGCGCCGAGCCGCAGCCCGATGTCGAGGAACGTCGCCTCCGCTGAGAGCACGCCGCCGACGGCCTGGAACGCGAGGTCGACCGTGAACTCGGAGATCTCCGCGCCTTCGTAGAAGCCGGTCGACGCGGTCGAAGCGGAGGAGTAGCCGACGTGACCGCCGATGGCCAACCAGTCGGTCAGCCAGTACCGCTCCGCTCCCTGGAGGTACAGTCCCCCGCCGATCGCCGGCACGAGGTCCACCGCTCCGGTGACGTCGGGATGCACGGCGAACGTCTCGTTGAGGTGCGTGATCAGCGCGTTGAACACGCCGATCGACTCGTTGATCGCGTCGAGGGAGACCGCCGAAGGGCCGCCTCCGATCGACATCTCCAACGGCCCGGCGATCGCACCGAGGTGGATTACCACGACGAACATCAGCGCAGCCGCTAGCCCCTTCATCGTTCCCCCTTTGCCAAGGTCGATGAACCGGGCACGAGAGACGTCTCGCGACGGAAGCGTCGCCCGCACCACCCGGCGCCACGATGATAGGAGCCTGATTCCCAGTGTCGAAGCTCAGCGGAGACGTCGGAACAAGACCTGGTTCGGAAGAGGGGGGGACCTACGTCCCGCGAAGAGCAGACCGGAGGGCGTCGAGGGTCGCATCGACATCGGTGCGAGAGACGTCGAGATGCGTCACCATCCGGATTCTCGGGGTTTCGGCTCCCAATGGGAGCGCGAGGATCCCCCGCGCCTTGAGCCGTTCCGCGAGGACACGGGCGTCGAGGTCGGGGCGTCCGATCCCGGCTCCGTCCACGCCGAAATAGACCAGGTTCGACCACGGACTCTCTCCGACCTGATCGCAGGAAAGTCCATCCAGTTCGTCGATTCCTGCGGCGAGCCGCGCCGCGTTCGCGTGGTCCTCGGCCAGGCGGTCGACGTGGTGTTCGAGGGCGTACAGTCCCGCGGCGGCGAGGATCCCGACCTGGCGCATCCCTCCGCCGACGGCCTTGCGCATCCGCCGCGCCTCGTCGACGAACGCCCGATCCCCGCAGAGCACGGAACCGATCGGCGCGCCGAGTCCCTTCGACAGGCAGATCGTCACCGAGTCGGCGCCGCGCGTGAAACGGGCCGGCTCGACGCCCCGCGCGAGCGCGGCGTTGAACAGCCGCGCCCCGTCGAGGTGCACGGTGAGGCCGTTCCGCTTCGCCAGTGCGGCGACGGCGTCGCAGTACTCGACCGACAGGGCGATGCCGCCGCAGCGGTTGTGGGTGTTCTCGAGGCAGACGACCCGCGTGCGCGGGAAGTGGACGTTCGACGCGTCGCGGATCGCCGCTTCGACAGCGGAGAGATCGAGGGTTCCGTCGTCTTGGTTCGTCAGGACGTGCGGGTGGATCCCGCCGAGACCGGCGCAACCGCCGACCTCGTACAGGAACGTGTGGGAGCGGTCACCGAGGATGATCTCGTCTCCCCGGCCGGCGTGGGTGAGGAGAGCGACGAGGTTTCCCATCGTCCCGCTGGCGACGAACAGACCGGCCTCCTTCCCCAGGAGGGACGCGGTGCGCTCCTCGAGTCGGCGGGCGGTCGGGTCCTCACCGAAGACGTCGTCGCCGACCTCGGCGGTAGCGATCGCCTTCCGCATCCCGTCGGTCGGCTTCGTCACCGTGTCGCTTCGCAGATCGATCCACTGCATCGACGTTGCTCCCTCCGATCAGTCCGCGGCCCTGTGACGCCGGTCCGTCCGATCGTCCCATCCGCACGCTCCGATCAGCGGGACGAATCGACACGGACCGAGCCCTTCCCGCACCGATCCGTGCGCATGATACTCGATCCGGACGAGCTCCTGACCGTACAGCGAGCCGATCGGCCCGACGAAGATCCCGCCGGCCTTCAGCTGGCCGAGGAGTTCCCCCGGGACTTCGGGCAGGCTCCCGGTCGCGAGGATCCGGTCGAACGGCGCTCGGTCGGGAAGTCCGAGGGTTCCGTCCCCGACGCTCAGTTCGATGTTCCCGTAGCCCAGCTCCGCGAACAGAGATCGGGCTCGTTGTGCGAGCTGGGGCGATCGCTCGATCGTCCAGACGCGGGCACCGCACTCGGCGAGGATCGCCGTCTGGTAGCCGGAGCCGGTCCCGATCTCGAGGACCTCGACGTCCTGGTCGAGCCTCAACGCCTCGGTCATCAGTGCCACAATGTATGGCTGCGAGATCGTCTGACCCTCGCCGATCGGGAGGGGGTAGTCCGAGTAGGCCTCACCGACCAGCTCCGGCGGGACGAACCGGTGTCGCGGGACCCGCCCCATCGCACCGAGGACCCGCGCGTCCCGAATCCCGCGCCGACGGAGATCGCGTTCGACCATCCGCGCACGGCGTTCGGCCTGCGTTCGTTCGATCCGAGTGTCGTTGACCACGCGCCATTCTAGCCGGCGGCGGAGCGCGGCGTCACGCCTCGCACGGCTCCTCGAAGTAGTCCGCGATGATCTGGCGAGCCCTGCGAAGGTCGCCCGCGCGAACCATGATCCGGACCTCGGCGAGGCCGTCGACGGCCATCGGGTAAACAGAAGGCGGAGCGTGCATCACTAGGTTGGCCGGAATCCCGAAGTCCTCGATGAGCCCCTTGATCATCTGCGCCTTCGGCTCGCCCCAGACCTTGTGCGCGAGAACGAGATCCTCGTCGCGATCCTCCGCCCGCCGATCGAGGCGATAGTGGACGATCGTGATCGCCTGGCTGGTGTGAAGGAGCGTCGGCCCGAGCGACACGCGCGGGTGATCGGCGAGCAGCCGTTCCTCCGCTTCCGTGAAGTCGCGGTGATCCGAGAGAACGAACACCGGGTCGCGGGGGAAAGCGAACGACTCGGCCGGATGGCCGTTCTCGTCGAGGACGATCGGCGACGCCCCTTGCTCGAGCAGCCGGTCGACCTCCTCGGCCAGGCCGCAGCGCGAAACGAAGATCCCTGGCGTGCTCTGCGTCTCCTCGTGTCCGGACTTGCCGGACGCATCGGAGCCGGCGTCGGCGAGCGCACCGAGGGCCCGCCGGATCAGCGAGGCCGTCGACCGTTCGTCGGGGTTCAGTCGCTTGACCCGGTCCCCGCGGATCCGAATGCGGACCGAGTCGCGCAGCAGCAGGATCGTCTCGACGTCACGCCGGATCCGGTGCGAAAGGAGGAGCGACGCGCCGATCGCGCGACACAGCACGTCGATCCGGCCGGCTCCGCCGGGGAGATCGTTCAGATGGAAGTCCGAATCGAGCGGGACGTTGTGACCGAGGATGAGAAACCGTCTCATGCGGCGGAGTCTACTCTCCGGGAGGTTCTCCGGCAATGCAAGCGTCGATTCCGACGCCCTCTGTCGAGGAATCGGAGGACGTTCGCTGAGCGATCAGGTGACCCATTTCCCTCGCCGCACGGTCGTTCCCCGTGGGGCAGCGGCAGGCGGCGAAGTAGGGTCAATGGCGATGCGTGACAACGAGCGTGGGGTTTCGATGCGATCTGAATCGTTGGGAGCGCGAGTGCGTTCCGTGTTGAGGGGGAGTGGATCGTGAACGGTCGATACGTGCTTTTCGTCGTCGTAGTCCTGTTTTGTGCCGTGAGCGTGTTGGGAAGCGATGGATTCACCGGAAGCTGGCGAGCCGAGATCGGGCTCTCGCCGCAGCAGACCCAGCCGTTCTCCGCGTTTCAATCGACGCTCGACGTCGGGCTCAGTCTGAGCTTCCTCGAGATCGCCTCTGTGTCCGACTTTCTCTTCGACGGCTGGCTCTGGCAGGAATTCGACCTGACGGCGGCACTCGGCGGCGTACAGTTCGACGGTCTCATTCTGTTCGAGCCGCAGACCGGATCGTTCATCTACGCGCAGGGGATCCTCGCCATCGAGTTCCCGCCGGTGACGGTCAGCCTGTACGCGGCGGCGGTCGGCGAGACGTTGCTGGAGCCGGCCAACTTCGGATACGTGTTCGACATCTACGGGGAGATCCTCGGCGGCGTCTTGACCTTCGAAAGCGCGACGTTCATGGGCGCGGACCTCAGCGGGATCACGTTCACCGCTTCGACGAGCCAGCAGACGAGTCTGGCGAAAAAGACGTTCCTGACCGATCCGACGATCGATCCGTTGCCAATCGGGTTCTCGGGCCAGGAACTCACGTTCAGCGCGTCGGCGTTCTGCTGTATCGAGCTGTCGAGCGTCACGACGTTCGACAAGACGGGGTTCGAAAGCGAGGAGATCGAGCTGTCGTTCATTCAGCTGTTCGGGCTTCCGCTGGACATCACGCTCGACTTCATCTACTCACTTCAGACGAAGAGCTACGTGTTCACCCCCTCGCTCGAGACGGATTACGGATGCCTCAGCATCTACACGAATCTCCTCGGCAGTGGGGGGACGATCACCGGTGTCGACATCTACGGGATCGCGTTCGAGTGCAACCTGGCCGGGGCGACACTGATCAGCATCTCCAATCTGAACACCGCCGAATACGTGATCACGACGCCCGAATTCGGTTTCATCGTCGAGTCACTCGACGACGCCACCGACGAGGGGCACCTCTACTACCCGCAGGAATATTGGGAGATCGTCTCGCTCGAGGTCGATGTACCGCCGTTTGGGTGCGGATTCTCGTTCTCCGTCGACACGTTCTTCAGCACGTCGACCGGACTGCTGTTCGATTGGGCGCAGAGCACGATGGGCGTGACGCTGTCCCTAGGGACGTCGGTCTCGATATCGAGCACGATCACCGTCGACACGACCGGCTTCACCGAGTGGACGCTCTCCTTCGAGGTCACCTTCTAGCACGGAAAGGCGAAGCCGAAATCTCCGAACGATGAAGGGGCCTTCGTCCCAAGCTACGCCTGCGCTTGCGATCTCTGCGTCGAGGACGCTCTATCGACTGCCCCGAAGGGCTCGAGGCTCCGGTCCGGGATCGCGACGGACCGACGCTGCGCCCGCTACCAGGCCAGCTCCGTCCCGAAGACGAGGTAATCGAGACCCCCTGGAGACACGTAGATGGTGAAGGCCAGCGTCGTGTTGGGGGCGATGCCAAGAAGCATCCCCGCGATCGTCTGGTCCCAGTCCATGAAAACCCCCACCTGCTCGGTATCGAACCAGTTGTAGATGAAGGCCTCGAACGGACGGCCGCAGCAGGCGTCTCCGGCGATCTCAAGCGCGATGTATTCGTCGTCGTCGTAGCTCCAGATTCCGTCCCAGCCATACTCCCAGAGATTGTCGTGCCAGGCCGCGATCTCTCCCCAGGCGGACCAACCCGTCCACCATTGTTCCGACCAGGTGACGTAGTCGAACCACTCATCGTCGGTGAACTTCTCGCCGAACTTGAACGTGACGCCGGGAGCCGCTTCGTACTCGAGCGTTAGAGCGTTCAACACGATTCCGGTGATGCTGTAGTAATCGTCGTCGAGGGAGAGGTAGGGCTTCAAGCAGACATGCTCTCCGACGACAAGATCGAGCGCCCAATACGGCTCCTTCAGATCCGTCTCGAACCACACGCCACAGTAGGCCAGTTCGAGCCAGGGAATCCCGAGATCGATCCGTTCGACGAACAGGTCGAGATACTCGAAGCCGATCGAACACGTGAAACCGAGGCCGGCATACAGATCGAAGCACGTGAACGGCGCGAGCACGATGAAGTCGGCACCGCTGAACGGGAGATCGCACCTCGGTTCATACGGCGTAAATTCGCTGTCGCCCCAATACCAGTCGGTCCAGCCGTACCAGTCGCCGTAGTAGACCTGTCCGATGAAGCTGCGGACGAACTCCTCGAACCCGTATTCCCAGAACCAATAGGGACCGTCCGTGTCATAGCTGGAATCGACGTTGAACTGGAGTTCTCCGAACACGGAAACACACCCCGCCGTTCCCCATCCACCGATCCGCAGACCGAGTCCCACTTCGTTCGGCCAATCGTGCCAGAACTTCTTGGAGTCGTCGTAGTACCAATGATTCGACAGCAGGGTGATCGCGTAGAGGTCGACTCCGCCCATCGACAGGCTCACCACGCTGTTCCAGTACTCGAAGAGCGGGCCGAACGGGCCGTACAGTGGATCGAAGCCGGCGACGGAATAGACCTCGAAGGCTCCCAGCGATCCCTCCGCGTCGAAGTAGACGAAGTCGAATTCATCGTCGAAGAAGCCGGCCTCCGCACCGAACACCCAGCCCGATTCCGAGTACTCGATTCCGAGGATCGTCTCGAACCCGTCCACATGGAACGGACTCGCTTCGAGCGCGATCAGAGAGGAAAATCGACCGCCGAGTTCCCCCGCCAGGCCGACGCCGCCTATTACGATGACGCAAACAGCCGTCCAGACCCATACCCTCCGCACGCCTTTCCTCCTTCGCCGATGCAGCCTCCGCCGGTTCCGTCAGAGCATACCCCAGGCCGTCCCGACGTGAGGTGCTCCACCGACACGCTCGACTTTAGCATAGCCTCTTGAAGACTCGCAAAGGGGGCTTGCTGTCGCCCGGGACGTGCGGTCGAGAACCGAACGGGTCGGGCTGGGCCAGCCCAATGGACGTAAACGCGCGGGCGGACCGATTTTTCGCATACAGATAATGCAGTGGGAGGCGGTTGACGAATCGTTGTCCGAAACGGTCGTCACCTAGGTTTTGGTGGAGGCGAGCGGATTCGAACCGCCAACCTCTGCGTTGCGAACGCAGCGCTCTCCCGGTTAGAGCTACGCCCCCAAAAGAAAAGCCGCAACTAGCGGCGCAGGGACTCGAACCCCGAACCTCTCGGATATGAGCCGAGCGCTCTAAACCGGTTGAGCTACGCCGCCCTTGGTGGTTGCGGGGGCCGGATTCGAACCGGCAACCTCCGGGTTATGAGCCCGACGAGCTTCCAGATTGCTCCACCCCGCGGTATCTTTGCTCTTCTGCCGGGAGCGGGAGTCGAACCCGCACGAGGTCACCCTCAAAGGATTTTAAGTCCCTTGCGTCTGCCTATTCCGCCATCCCGGCGTTTTGTCGACGTCCCGGCGACTCTTGGAGCGGGAAACGGGATTTGAACCCGCGACCCCTGCCTTGGCAAGGCAGTGCTC
>CAZFZM010000014.1:53404-57042 GCA_964523545.1 uncultured Thermotogae bacterium | reverse complement strand
TTAGGGGGTACCGGACGGGACGATCTCTGAAGTCTGCCTCATCCTGAGCCCCTCCACCCGACCGGCTATAATCCGGATCACTATGTGCCTTGCTGCGCCTGCACGCGTGCTTTCGATTTCAGAGAACGTCGCCACCGTCGATTACGGCGGGGTCGAGACGCGGTGTCGGCTCGACACGCTGGCCGAAGAGGTCGCGGTCGGCGACTACGTCCTGATCCACACCGGGTTTGCGATTCGGCGTTTGTCGCCCGAGGACGGGGAAGAAACGTTGAAGCTGTTCGACGAGTTGGCTAGGTCCCTCGAAGACGAACAAGGCCACACCGCAGCGTACGCAGAGGGGGAGTAGTGTCAAGCTCGTTTCACTTCTCCGATCCGAAACGCGGGAAGGCGTTGGCCGACGCGATCGCCAAGCTCGCGCTGCCGGATCCACTGAAGATCGTCCACGTCTGCGGGACGCACGAGATGGCAATCACCCGGAACGGCCTCCGGAGGTTCCTTCCGAAGACGGTCGACCTGCTCGAGGGGCCGGGCTGCCCGGTCTGCGTGACCCCGGCGCGGGACATCGACACCGCGATCGCGATCGCGCGGAGCGGCGCGATCCTGTGCACGTTCGGCGACATGATCCGCGTTCCCGGCAGCGAGCTGTCGCTCGACGAGGCCCGCTCGGAGGGGTGCGACGTCCGGATGATCCTCTCCGCGGCCGACGCCGCCGCGATCGCGCGGGAGACCGATCGTGACGTCGTCTTCTTCGCCGTCGGGTTCGAAACAACGGCCCCCATGACCGCGGCGATCCTCCTCGACTCCCCGTCGTCGAACCTATCGGTCCTCGCTTCGCACAAGCTGATCCCGCCGGCGCTCGTCGCCCTCCTCGACCTCCCGGACAACCGGATCGGCGCGTACCTCGCGCCGGGGCACGTCTCGACGATCATCGGGCCCGGCCCGTATGAGGCGTGGCTGGCGGATCGGAGGGTCCCGGTGGTG
Source organism: uncultured Thermotogae bacterium (assembly GCA_964523545.1). GTDB lineage: Bacteria > Bipolaricaulota > Bipolaricaulia > UBA7950 > UBA9294 > JANQEA01. The sequence continues at coordinate 56,061 of CAZFZM010000014.1, read as the reverse complement.
ATCGGAGGGTTCGAGCCGCTCGACGTCCTCTACGCGGTTGCGCTGATCCTCCGGCAGATCCGCGACGGAACACCGAGGGTCGAGAACGGGTATCCGCGCGCCGTCGCGCCGGAGGGCAACCCGGCGGCGTTGGAGCTGATCGATCGGGTCTTCGAGGTCACCGAAGCGAACTGGCGCGGGATCGGGACGATCCCCTCGACCGGCCTCCGGCTCCGCGAAGCGTTCGCGGCGTTCGACGCGACGACCCGGTTCGAGGTCGAGCTCCCCGAAGAGCGAGACGAGATCCCGGGATGCCGGTGCCCGGACGTCCTGACGGCCCGCGCGGTCCCGAGCGACTGCCCGCTGTTCTCGGTCCGCTGCACCCCCACGTCGCCGGTCGGGCCGTGCATGGTCGGCGCGGAGGGCGCCTGCTCGATCTGGTTCCGCTACGGAGGGGAGCGCCCGCTGTGAGCCCGGGGAAGAAGGAGACGCACATCACGCCGCTGCACGGGGCCGGCGGCGAGCTGATGGGGGACCTGCTCGAACGGCTGATCCTCCCGCGATTCGGAGAGGACGCCGTCGGGCGGATCGGGCTGAGAGCGCTCGACGACGGGGCCACGATCGAGCTTCCCGAGGGCGAGACGGGCGAGCTGGTCCTGACGACCGACAGTCACGTGGTCAAGCCGATCTTCTTTCCCGGCGGGGACATCGGGCGACTCGCCGCCGCCGGGACGATCAACGACCTCGCGGTGATGGGCGCCCGGCCGATCGCGCTGACGCTCGCCGCGATCATCGAGGAGGGGTTCCCGATCGCGGACCTTGAGCGGATCCTCGCGTCGTTCGCCGAGACGCTCGCGGAGGTCGGCGCGCCGGTCGCCTGCGGCGACACGAAGGTGATGCCGACCGGCGACGTCGACGGGATCGTCCTCAACACGACCGGCCTCGGGTTCGCGGTGCGGGCGATCTCCGACGCGGACCTCCGGCCCGACGACCGCGTCCTGCTGACCGGGACGATCGGCGACCACGGGATGGCGCTTCTGGCGGCGCGGGAGGAGTTCCAGCTGAAGACCCGGCTGGAGAGCGACGTCGCGCCGATCTGGCCGCTGATCGCGCCTCTCGTCGAGCTCGGAGACGCGATCCACGCGATGAAGGACCCAACACGGGGCGGCCTGGCCGCGGCGCTGAACGAGATGGCTCGCAAGTCGGGGACGTGCATCGAGATCGAGGAGCCGGCGATCCCGATGTGCGAGCCGACGCTCGGGCTGTCGGAGCTCCTCGGGATCTCGCCGCTCGAGGTGGCGAACGAGGGGAAGGCAATCGTCGTCGTCGCGCCGGAGGCGGCGGACGAGGCGCTGAAGCGGCTGCGAGCGCACCCGCTCGGTGCGGAGGCGGCGCTCGTCGGGACGGTGACCGAGGAACATCCGAAGCGAGTCGTCCTCGACACCGAGGTCGGCGGGCGCCGGTTCCTCGACATGCCGCTCGGCGATCCGGTGCCGCGCATCTGTTAGTACTCAGCGAGAAACTCGCTGAGTACTGATGGTCGAAGCTCGCGAGGCGATCTTCGACCGGAGAGACGGTCCACGGCGATGGGAGGGAGAGAAGATGCCGACGGATGACAAGCGACTCACCGCGATCGTCGGGGCGACGTTGATCGACGGGACCGGTTCGGAGCCGGTCCCCGACGCCGTCGTCCTCGTCGAAGGAAGGACCATCACCCAAGTCGGGAAGCGATCGTCGATCGACGTGCCGGCGTCCGCGGAGGTCGTCGAGGCGAAAGGACGCTTCCTCCTCCCCGGGCTGATCGACGCCCACGTCCACGTCTCCGTCCCCGACCACGTCGTGACCGCGCCGAAGGGGGACGCGACCGCCTACGCGACGGTGATTGCGACCCGCAACCTGCGGTCCGCTCTGCAGGCCGGCGTCACCACGGTGCGCGACGTCTGCGGCGACCGGATCAACCTGGCGCTCCGCTCGGCCCAGCAGCGCGGCCAGCTGATCGCGCCGCGCATCTACACCTCCGGCAAGGGGATCTGCATGACCGGCGGGCACGGCTCCGGCTTCGCCGGGTCCGTCCACGAGGTCGACGGCCCCGAGGCGATTCGCCACGCCGTTCGGATCGAGCACAAGGCGGGAGTCGATCTGATCAAGCTCCTTTCGTCCCACCGGACCGACCTGCCCGAGCTCTCGCTCGAGGAGATCGAGGCCGGCGTCGACGAAGCGCACCGCCTCGGCCTACGGGTCTCGATTCACGCCGCGAACGACGTCTCCACCGACATGGCGGCGCGCGCCGGCGTCGACGTGATCGAGCACGGGAGCTTCCTGAGCGGGGAGACGGTCGAACGGATGGCGTCGAAGGGGATCGTGCTCGTCCCCACCCTCTGGGTGAAGCACGACCTGGCGGAGCGGCTGACGGAGTACAGGAAGACGCCGGAGAAGTATCCGTGGGGCGACGCGATCGATCTCGAGGAGAGCGCCGCCTGGTTCCGCCGCTGCGCCGAGCGGCTCCCTGAGACGATGCGGCTCGTCCGCGAGCGCGGCGTGACGATCGCCGCGGGCACGGACTTCGTCCTCGCCGATCAGCCGTGGTGCCTCCTCCCCGAGGAGACCGAGTGGCTCGTGCGGCTCGGCCTCTCGCCGATGGAGGCACTCGTCGCGGCGACGCGCGGCGGCGGCGAGGC
>CAZFZM010000014.1:0-53304 GCA_964523545.1 uncultured Thermotogae bacterium | reverse complement strand
TCGGGGCACGGTTGACCGGTCCGCTTGTACACGCGGAGGAAGTCCCGCGCGTGCCCGCCGACGAGGTTTCCCCCCGATCGCTGGCGGATCTCCTCGATCGCTTTCAGAAGCACGTCCCGCGTCTCCCGATGCAACCGCTCGATCTCGTCGGCCTCCAGCGTCGAGACGTAGCGGATCGGCGAGAGCTTCGCGGCGTAGAGGATCTCGTCGGCGTACGCCGTCCCGATCCCGGCAACCGTCGACTGGTCGGTCAGCGCCTTCTTCAGCTGACGTCGGAGCCCGGCGAAGGCGCCGGTCAGGTACTCGACCGTGAACGCGTCGGAGAGCGGCTCGACGCCGAGCGACGCCACCGACGCGACGTCGCTCGGCTCGCGGACGACGTGAAGGCGGACCCGGCGCTTCGTCCCGTTCTCGATCACGCGTAGGTCCTCCCCGTCGTCGAAGCCGAAGACGAACCCGGTCGCCTTGGTGATCTTCGTGTCGCCACGGCTTTGCACCAGCCGGCCGGCGAGCATCAGGTGCAGGACGACATGAAGATCCTCGCTGAAGGAGAGGATCAGGTGCTTCCCGCGCCGCTCGACGCCCACGAACGAACGGCCGACGAGCGCTTCGACCGGCGGATCGACGGTCTTGAGGATGCCCGGGTGATACGCCCGCGCTCGGGCGACCGGCCGCCCGAGAATCCGACCCTCGAGCGCCTCGCGCATCACTTCGAGCTCAGGGAGTTCGGGCATCGTGAACCTCCGCGCCGATTATAGCCGGCAACAGGACGGCTGTGCCTCCCCCGATGGGTGCGCAACGTCCCATTCGTACGCCCCTTCCATCCCCACTTCGAGGCTCTCGGCCGTGCAGAATGGAGCGGAGGGAGACGAAGTGTCCAGGGTACAGAAAGCGGTCATCGTGCGGGTCTTGCTGTTCGCCGCCTTCTGGTTGAGCGGCTGTTCCTTCTTCTCATCGCCGATCAACGTCTCCGGGCTGTGGCAAGGCCAGCTCCAATGGACCGACGGACCCGCCGCCACGTTCACCAGCCCGATCGCGCTCGACTTCGTCCACGAGGACAGGGATCTCTCCGGAATCGTCACGATCGACGGCCCCGGCTCGGAGCCGTTCGACCTCGAGATCACCCAGGGGAGCGCGAGAACGCACACGATGTCGCTCGAGGCCTCCGGGGTTCTCGCGATCACCCCACCGCAGAACGTGACGATCGAGCTCGACGGCGACTTCCACGAGACGCAGATGTCGGGGACGGGCGCGCAGACGATCAATGGGACGACGTATCACTTCACGTGGGAGGCCGTCCTGATCGTGCCCGCGGTCCCCGAAGAGTGATCGCCACGGAGTGAAGCGCTAGGAGTAGGACCAGATGCTCTCGTAGTCCGCCGGATCCTCGCCGAGCTCGGCCAGCCGATCGAGGTACTCCCGGATCGACACGTCGACGTACGGCCACGGGCCGACCGGCGCGATCCCCTTCTCCCACGGATGGAAGAGGTAGACGCGTCGCCCGTCCGGGCGGATCGCGATCAGCTCTCGATCCTGCTTCGCGCGGAGGTGGCTCTTCCCCAGTCCGGGCACGTTGAAGACCGCTTCGTCGGTCCGGAAGATCCCGGGGAGCAGCCGTGCCTCCTCCTTCCGCTCCTGCAGGAGGCGAGCGATCGGGACGAGGTAGTCCCGATGCTCCTCTTTCCCCTTGGTGTAGAACGTGTAGTACGGATCGATCCCGACCTGCCTCAGGGCGACGCGGGTGGCGACCGCCTGGAAGCGGCGGCTCGTCTCAACCGTGAACACCTGCTGGTTGTAGACCTGGATCCCGCGTCGGCGGAGCCGATCGACCGCCGCGGCGAGCTCCGGTGTCACCTCGTACGCGCTTTCGACGTGCGTGACGAGCGCGACGTTCCTCCGCCCGGGGTCGACGTAGGCGCTGAGTCGCTCGGCCAGCCCGACGCCGATCCGCATCGGCATCGTCACCGGGATGCGTGTCCCGATCCGGATGTCGCGCACGTGATCCATCGCCGCGAGCCGTCTGAGGAGATGCTCGAGGACTCGGTCGTCGAGGAGGAGCGGGTCGCCCCCGGTCAGCAGGACGTCGGTGATCCCGGGATGCGCCTCGAACCACGCGAGCCCCGGATCGAGGTCCTCGGCCGTCGGGAGCCGCTCGAAGACCATCGCGTCCGAGATCTCCCAGTTCCGCTGGCAGTACGTGCAGATCTGCGGGCAGGTGTCGCAGACCTTGAAGATAGCGACCGTCGGGTAGCGGCGGGTGATCCGATCGACCGGCGACGTGTCGCGCTCGCGCATGAAGTCCATCGCCCGCGATCGATCCTGCCGGTGCTCGACCATCCTGCGAACGGTATGGAGCGGCGGGATGACCTGCGAACGGACCTGGCCGTCCTCGACCCGATCGGCCGATTCGAAATCGAAGAGCGCCAGGTAGTACGGCGTGATCCCCCACGGAACGCCGTACCGGACCGCGAGCCGGACGGCGGCGATCTCCTCGGAGCGAAGCGGGACGAGGTCCTGTAGCCGTGCCACCCCTTCTTCGCCCTTCAGAACGTGCTCGGCCTGCCACGCCGGGTCATTCCAGTCGTCCTCCGTGGCACCGAAGGAGGCGAGGATCCGATGCCGGTTCTCGCCGCGCTTCCGGACGATCTCGCCGTCGAGGCCGCTCGGATGGACGGACGCCCTTCGCCAGACCTCGTCGGCCAGCTCGTCCAGAAAGCGCGACCTCTCCGCCGCCGCACGCCGGCCCGTTCTCGGGAAGTCCTCCTCCGACTCCTCCGATCGCCCGGTTTTCCCGAGCTCCCGCCCGAACCAGCCCCGTCCGACGCCGGAGCGTCCGTTGATCGCCCGGAACAGGTGGAGAAACTCGTCGACGAATCCGGTCTCGACTTCGTCGTCGTGCCCGCGCGCGAGCCGCCAGAGGACCTCCAAGGTGCTGAACCCCGCGATCGCCTCGTTCTCCGGCGACACGAGGTTCTCGAACGTGAAGATCGCATCGAGCGCCGACGACCACTCCAGCCGGTCGAGATCGAACGCGCCGGTTCGGACCGCTTCGTCGAGCTCGGTCAGGTAGTCGAGCAGGCGGTGACGAGCCTCGGGAAGGGCCTCGCTTCGGACGAGAGCCTCCGCGACCATCGGATCCTCTTGCCACAGCCGCTCGATCCGTGTCTCCGCTTCGATCCGTCGCCTTCGTGGCTCCGCCATGACTCACCTCCTCGACGCAATGGCATCCCGCTCAGTGCGGCAAGCTTGGAGCCGGGCCGTGTGCCCGAACTCCACGTTTCGGTCTCTTTCAGGTCTGTTGCCGTTCCTACGCCCGTCGGTCACAGGGCCTCGCACGGCCTCGAATCACGCGTTGCTGCTCACCGGTGTGGCTGTGGCCACCATCGAGTTAGACGTCTGCGCGATCCAACAACGTAACCAGTATAACACAAACGAAGTGAAGAAACGGAACCCGCCTTCCGATGGGGTCTTCCGCCTAGGCGCGCTCCTCACGCCGGTCCGTCTCGATCGCCACCGGGTCGCGCTCGGACGGGGCGCCGTACCCACCGCCGCCCGGGGTGCGAACGCTGACGACCTCGCCGTAGGCAACGCCGACGGACCCCTTTGCCGGGAGGGGGATCTCCTCGCCGTCCCGGATGATCACGTTCTCGCCGGACTCCCCGGGCGCGCCGCCGGCGAGTCCGTACGGCCTGTGGAACCTGCGCTCGGTCAGGAGCGAGACGCGGGCGTCCGAGCAGAGTGACCGGATGTCGCGACGGACGCCGAGCCCGCCGCGGAACCGCCCCGCACCGCCGGTCCCTCGACGGAGCTCGTACCGTTCGACGCGCAACGGATAAGCGATCTCGAGCGCCTCGATCGGCGTGTTCAGCGTGTTCGTCATGTGCGAGTGAATCCCGTCGATCCCGTCCTTGCTCGGCCGCGCCCCGAATCCACCGGCGATCGTCTCGTAGATCGAGAACGGCTCGCCCGCCCTCGGATCGGTCCCGCCGATGGCGAGGTTGTTCATCGATCCCTGGCAGGCGGCGATCGCCCGCTCCGGGACGATCCGCCCCATGGCGCCGAGGATGACGTCGACGACGCGCTGCGACGTCTCCAGGTTCCCGCCGACGACCGGCGCAGGGGGCCTGGGGTTCACGATGCTCCCGACGGGCGCGTCGATCTCGATCGGTCGATAGCAGCCGGCGTTCGGCGGGATCTCGGGATCGGTGATCGCGCGAACGGCGTAGTACGTCGCCGACGTCGTGACCGCCAAGACCGCGTTCACCGGACCGCGAACCTGCTCCGCGGTCCCGGCGAAGTCGAGCGCGATCCGATCCCCATCGATCGTGATCGAGACGCGGATCGGGATCGGCTCGCCCGAGATGCCGTCGTCGTCGAGGACGTCAGAGAACTCCGCGGTTCCGTCGGGCAGCCGCTCGATCTCCGCCCGCATCCGTCGCTCGGAGTAGTCGAGGATCGCCGCCATCCCCTCGGAGATCCGTTCGAACCCGCACCGGCCGATGACCTCCGTCAGGCGCTCGATCCCCGTCACGCAGGCGGCACGCTGCGCCCGGAGATCGCCCCACCGTTCCTCGGGTGTGCGGACGTTGAGGAGGATGAGGTCGACCAGGTCGCGGTCGACCGTCCCGCTGCGCCAGACCCGGACGGGAGGGATCCGCAGCCCCTCCTGATAGATCTCGACCGTGTCCCCGGAGAGGCTTCCCGGTTCCTTCCCCCCGACGTCGGCGTGATGCGCCCGGTTGGCGACGAAGGCGATCAGCCGATCTCCGGAGAAGACCGGCGCAACGAACGTGATGTCCGGGAGGTGCGCTCCGCCGGCGTACGGGTCGTTCAGGACAACGACGTCGCCGGGAGAGAAGGAGTCGACGGCGCGGACCGCCGCCGCGACCGAGAACGGCATCGCGCCGAGATGCACCGGGATCGACTCGGCCTGGGCGACCATCTGGCCCGCGGCGTCGAACAGCGCGCACGAGCAGTCGCGCCGCTCCTTGATGTTCGGACTGTAGGCGGAGCGGATCAGGTTCGCGTTCATCTCGTCCGCCACCGCCGCGAGGGCGTGGCGAAGAACCTCCAGCGTGATCGCGTCGATCGGCCCGACTGTAGGCGTCATAGCACCTCCAACAGGATCGTCCCCGCCGCGTCGCAACGCCCCGAAACGCCCGGCGGAACGAGGAGCGTGGCGTCGCTTCCGACGACGATCGTCGGCCCCTCGATCTCCGATCCCCCGACGAGGGAACCGCGATGGATGACGACCGTCCTCGCAAACTCGACGCCGGCGAACCGCGCTTCGACCGTCCTCGCATCGAGGGCCCCCTCCTCGGTGAAGCGCGGGATCTCGGAGAGAGAGGGCGGGCCGACGGAGCGGACCCGGACGGTGACGAGCTCGATCTCTTCGCCCGGGTCGGAGTGCCCGAACCGCGTCTCGTGCGCGACGTGGAACGATTCAGTGAGCGCCGCGAACGGCCTTCCCGGCTCTTCGATCTCCGGCAGCCGCACGTTCAACTCGTGCGATTGCCCCACGTAACGCAGATCGACGGAGACCTCGTGGTGGATCCCGGAACCCTCGATCCCCTGTCTGCGGAGACCGCCCGCTCCCTGGCCCTCGAGCTCCTCGACGACGACGCGGACGTCTCCGGGGCGGAGCGACGACAGCCGGCGCACGACGCTCCGACTCGTGTCGTAGCCGATCTCGGAGGTCAGGAGCCCGAGGGCCGACAGGACCCCGGCCGTCGCGGGGACGAGCACCCGAGGAATCGACAGGCGTCGGGCGATCGACACGGCGTGAAGCGGGCCGGCCCCGCCGAAAGCAAGGAGCACGTAGTCGCGCGGGTCGTGACCCCGCTCGATCGAGATGACGCGAATCGCTCGTTCCATCGCCGCGTCCGCGATCTCCAAGATCCCCTCCGCCGCGGCCTCGATCGACACGGACAACGGCTCGGCGATCGTCCCGACCGCCCTTCGCGCCGCCTCGACGTTGAGGAAGGGAAGCCCTCCGATCGGGAGATCAGGGAGCAGATGGCCGAGCACGATGTGCGCGTCGGTGACCGTCGGCTGATCGCCGCCGCGGTCATAGCAGGCCGGACCGGGTATCGCGCCGGCGCTTCGCGGTCCGACGCGCAGCGCTCCGCCCGAATCGATCCAAGCGAGGCTCCCCCCACCAGCGCCGATCGTGTGGATCCCGATCATCCGCTGCGCGATCGGGTGTCCGCCGATCGCCCCGGACGTCGTTCGCGCGAGCGCCCCACCGCGGATCAACGAAACGTCGCAGCTCGTCCCTCCCATGTCCATCGTGATCAGTTCGCGCTCACCGGCGATCTCTCCGATCGCACGCGCCCCCTGCACGCCGGCCGCCGGACCGGAGAGGAGGATGCGGACCGGCTCGGCTTCTGCGTGCTGCCCGTCGGTCACGGTCCCGCTCGACTGCATGATCCGCCAGTCCGTCGGGAGACCGAGCGCGCCCGCACCGCGCTCCAGCTCGCCCAGGTACCGTCCGATCACCGGGCGAAGCGCCGCGCAGATCACCGTCGTCGATGTCCGCTCGTACTCGCGAAACTCCGGGAGGACGTCGCACGACAGCGTCACCGGAAGATCGAGCGACTCGGAGAGGAGCCGCCCGACGCGCCGCTCGTGCTCCGGGTTCAGGTACGAGAAGAGGAAGACGACGGCGATCGCCTCGGCGCGCGTCTCGCGCAGCACCGGGATCAACGCCCTGACTTCGCCTTCGTCGAGCGGGGTCACGACGTCACCCGCCGCGTCGACCCGCTCGGTCAGCTCGAAGCGAAGGTCGCGCGGGACGATCGGCACCGGCCGGTCGACCGACAGATCGTACAGATCCGGACGGTTCTGCCGGCCGATCTCCAGGACGTCGCGGAATCCCCGCGTCGTGATCAGCGCCGTCCTCGCCCACTTTCCCTCCAGCAGGGCGTTCGTCGCGACGGTCGACCCGTGCGCGATCCCGGACACGTCGGCGGGGGCGAAGATACCGCGTTCGATCAACCGTTCGAGTCCCTCGAGAACGCCGCGATCCGGCGCGTCGGGGGTGGACGGAAACTTGAACAGGCCGGTTTCTCGCTCCCCCGCCAAGACCACGTCGATGAACGTTCCGCCGATGTCGATGCCGATTCCCTTGATCACGTCCGAGCGAGTATAGAACGCGTGACGTGTCGCCGCAATGCTAGTTCAGGACTGAAAGAATCAGCGTGAGCGTCCCGAGGCTGAACGCGGTCGTGAGGAAGACAACGGTCGCCGCCAGCTCCGGCCGCCGGTTGAAGTGCGTCGAGAGGATCAACGCGTTGATCGCGCTCGGCATGCTCGCCTCGACGATCAGCACCGAACGGAGGAGACCGTCGGCGCCAAGCAGCGCGGTGAGTCCCCAGGCGAGGAGCGGCGGAACCACGAGCTTCAGGCCGGTCAGCCAGACGGCCTCTTCCGCGATGCCGCGGAGCGGGACGCGCGCGAGCTGGATGCCGAGGACGACCAACTGAACCGGAATCGCCGCCGCCGCGAGGAGGTCGATCCCCCGATAGACGCCGGTGGGGAGATCCCAGCCGATCGCCCGGACGAAGAGCGCGAGGAGGAACGCGTACAGCCACGGGACGCGGGCCGCCTGGCCGAGCCAGGCCCGGATCCTCATGCCCTTGTGCCACGCGCCGATCCCGACGCCGAGCGTCGCCTGCAGGAGGCTGCTGGTCAGCATGTAGACGACCCCGAGGGTGAATCCGGCCTCTCCGTAGGCGAACAGAAGGACCGCGAGTCCGTACGTTCCGCAGTTGGCGAACGTCATCACCAGGGAGCCGGCCGCGCGCGTGTCGTCTTCCCACTTGAGCGCTCGACCGAGGACCCGCGCGACGATCAGCAGCGCGATCTGGAGGATCACCACGAACCCGGCGATTCGAAGGACGTCCTCCCCGGCGACAATCGACGTGTAGAGCGACCGGAAGATCAGCGCCGGTCCGAGAAGATAGAGGACGACCCGCGTCAGCAGCGTCGCGTCCAGCCGAGACAGTCGGCCGAGGAGGAAGCCCGCGCCGGCGACGAGGAAGATCGGAAGGATCACCTCGAACAGCACGCCCAACCGGATCCCTCCTCCCGTCTCCCCCCGCCCCTGCGCCTACCGCGAGAACCGTGGCCTCGCCACGGCTCTCGCCCGCGCCGTGCGGCATCCTGCCGCACCCCCCCCCCGGCGGCCCCCCCCCCCCCCCGCCGCGCAGACGATAGCTCACGGGACTTCATACGGCAAGACGGATTCGGCCGCCTACCTGTCCGGACGCGGCTTGCGTACAATCTCCGCACGTCGCAGTCGTACGGGAGGGAACGGGATTGACGAACTCGAAGAAGATCCTTGTGACGGGGGCCGTGGGGCAGATCGGCTCGGAGCTGACACTCGCGCTACGCGAACGATACGGGAGCGAAAACGTGGTCGCCGCCGGCCATCGAACGGCGCCCCGGCCGGCGTTGCGAGACTCCGGACCGTTCGAGACCGTCGACGTCACGGTGCGGGAGGACGTCGATCGGGTCGTCGAGGACCACGGAGTCGACACCGTCTACCACCTCGCGGCGATCCTGTCGGCAAGGGGCGAGGAGAATCCCGGTCTCGCGTGGCGGGTGAACATCGACGGACTCGTCAACGTGCTCGAGGTTTCACGGGAACGCGGCGTCGCTCAGGTCTGCGTTCCGAGCTCGATCGCCGTCTTCGGCCCCGAGACGCCGCGCGACCCCGCTCCGCAGGAGACGGTCCTGCAGCCGACGACGATGTACGGCGTCACCAAGGTCGCCGGCGAGCTCCTCGGCGAGTACTACGTCCGCCGCTTCGGCCTCGACGTTCGCGGCCTCCGCTACCCCGGGATCATCTCGAGCGAGACCCCTCCCGGCGGCGGAACGACCGACTACGCCGTCGAGATCTTCTACCGGGCGATCCAGACCGGGCGGTACACGTGCTTCGTTCGCCCGGACACGCGCCTTCCGATGATGTACATGCCCGACTGCATCAAGGCGACGATCGACCTGATGGAGGCAGAGCCCGCGCGGTTAGTTCACCACAGCAACTTCAACGTCGGAGGCATGTGCTTCTCGGCCGAGGAACTCGCCGCCGAGATCCGGAAGCACATCCCCGGCTTCGTCTGCGAGTACGCGCCTGACTTCCGGCAGGCGATCGCCGACTCCTGGCCGTGCACCGTCGACGATCGGGCCGCCCGCGAGGAGTGGGGATGGGAGCCGAGCCACGACCTCGCCTCGATGACCGCGGACATGATCGAGCGGCTGAGCGCGCGGCTGGATCCGGTTCACGACGCCCGAACGTGAACGCACCCCGCACGATCGTCCGTACGAGGTGCGCGTCTCTCTCGTCGGTGCGCGGTTTCTAGCTCTCGATCAGCATCAAGCGGGCCATCTCGGCGCCGTCGCCGCGGCGCGGTCCGAGCTTGACGACGCGCGTGTAGCCGCCGGCGCGGTCCTGGTACTTCGGCCCGATCTCCTCGAACAGCTTGTCCACGGCGGCCTTGTCGCGCAGCCGGGAGAACGCGAGCCGCCTGGCGTGCAGATCGCCCCGCCTGGCCAGCGTGATCAGCCGTTCGCTGAATCGCTGGCTGGCGCGCGCGCGGGCGTAGGTCGTGTCGACCTTCGAGTTCATGATCAATGCACTGGCGAGATTGGCGAGGACGCTCTTCCGATGTCCTCGAACCATCCCGATCTTGTCGACGTTCCGTCTATGCCTCATCCGCAACCTCTCCTTCGCTCTTCAGGGCATAGCCGAGCTCGGCCAGGCGGTCCTCGACCTTGCTCAGCGTCTTGCCTCCAAAGCCGTGGATGTCGAGGAGCTCCTCGCGCGGATGCTCGAGAAGCTGGTTCAGCATGGTGATGTCCGCCTCGTGCAGCAGGTTGCACGCGCGTTGATCGATGTCGAGGTCGACGAGCGGGATCGCCAGCTCCTCCGCCTCGGCCTCTTCGGCCTCTTCGGACGAGATGCCGTACGGATGCTCGGCGAAGTCGTCGAACAGGTCCAGGTGCCGCTTCAGGAGACGACTCGCCTCGGACAGCGCTTCTTCCGGCTTGATCCCACCGTTGGTCGTCAGTTCCAGGATCAGACGCTCGTACCCGGTCTTCCCGCCGACTCGCGTCTCCTCGACGGTGAAGTTCACCTTCCGCACCGGCGAGAAGTCGGCGTCGATCGGGATGACCGACAGCGGCGCGTCCTCGAGGCGGTTGATCTCGGCCGGGACGTACCCGAAGCCCGTCTCGACCTCGAGCTCGACGTCCAACGCCCCTTTCGCGTTCAGGGTGGCGATGTGCACGTCGGGGTCGATCACTTCGACGCCCGGCGGAAGATCGAGGTCGCCTGCGGTCACCTTGCCGGCTCCCTTCTTGGTCAACGTGATCCGCTGCAGCTCGTCCCCGTGAACGCGGAGCGCGAGGCTCTTCAGATTCAGGATGATCTCGAGGACGTCCTCCTTGACCCCGTCGATCGTGTCGTATTCGTGGTACTTGCCGGCGAACCGCACTCGAACGACGGCCGCACCGGGGATCGCCGTGAGGAGCGTCCGCCGCAGCGAGTTGCCGAACGTGGTGCCGAAGCCGCGCTCGAGGGGCCCGATCACGATCTTGCCGCCGGTCTCGGTGAGCTCTTCGACCTTGATGCCCTTGGGGAAGACCACTTCGTCCATCGCCACCTCCTAGCGGGAGTAGAACTCGACGATGAGGTTCGCCGCGATGTTCTGCCCCGTCACTTCGACGTTCGGCATGGCGATGACCTGAAACCTCATCGCGTCCGCGTTCCGCTCCAGCCAGGCCGGAGGGTCGCGATCGAGTGCCGCTTCGACCATCCCTTTCACACGCTCGCGCCGCCCTTCCTTGATTGCGACGAGATCCCCCTCGCGAAGAAGAACCGACGGGACGTTGATCGCGCGGCCGTTCAGCTCGAAGTGTCCGTGCGTGATCATCTGCCGAGCCTGCTGTCGTGACGCGGCGAAGCCGGCTCGATAGACCATGTTGTCCATCCGGCGCTCGAGGAGGGTCAGCAGCGCTTCGCCGGTGACGCCCTTCTTCCGCTTCGCCTGGGCGACGTAGTTACGGAACTGCCGCTCCCTGACACCGTAGATCCGCCGCGCCTTCTGCTTCTCGCGGAGGTGCAGCTGGTACTGGCTCCTTCGCGGCCGGCGCCGCCTCGGCCCTTCCCCAGGGGGCTTCGACTTGCGCGTGACCGCGCAGCTCCGCGTATAGCACCGCTCCCCCTTGAGGAAGAGCTTCTCGCCCTCCCTGCGGCATTGCTTGCACTTCGCGCCCGCGTCCCGTCCCATTATCGTCTCCCCTTGCTGTGGGACACCGGCGTGACGTTCTTCACTTCTTCGACGCGGATGCCGGACGACTTGATCGTCTGAATCACCGACTGCCTCCCTGAACCGGTGCCCTTCACCTCGATCGTCACGGAGCGGATCCCCATGTCCTTCATCTCGCGCGACAAGGACTCCGCCGCGATCTGCGCCGCGTAGGGCGTCCCCTTGCGAGACCCCTTGTATCCCACGACGCCGGGGCTCTTCCACGTGACCGGGTTTCCGTTGAGGTCGGTGACCGTGATGATCGTGTTGTTGAACGTCGCGTGGATGTGGATCTGCGCTCGCTCGAGCTTGATGTTCTTCGCCATCCCTACCTCTTCTTCCCGGCCTTCGCCGGCCGGGGTCCCTTCCACGTTCGCGCGTTGGACCGCGTTCGCTGCCCGCGAACCGGAAGCCGCTTCTTGTGGCGAATACCGCGGTAGGCGTTGATGTCCTTCAGCCGCTGGATGCTTCCCTGGACGCGTCGGCGGAGGTCTCCCTCGACGATCAACTGCTCGATCTCGCGCCGGAGCGCGTTGACCTCGTTTTCCGTCAGGTCCTTCACGCGGACGTCGGGCGAGATGCCGGTCTGCTCGATCACTTCAGCCGCCCTCGTCCTCCCGATGCCGTAGATGTAGGTCAACGCGACCTCGATCCGCTTGTTGTTCGGCAGATTGACTCCGGCTATTCGCGCCATACGCTCTCCTCTTACCCTTGCCGCTGCTTGTGCTTGGGATTCCGGCAGACGACCCTCAGTCGCCCTTCACGGCGGATCACCTTGCACTTGGCACACATCTTTTTGACCGAGCTTCTCACTTTCATGATGGCCGGGCGCTTCGATCAGCTTTCTCGGTAGACGATCCGTCCCTTGGACAGGTCGTACGGCGAGAATTCCACGATCACGCGATCTCCTGTCAGGATCCGGATGTAGTGCTTGCGGATCCGTCCGGAGATGTGGCAGAGAACGACGTGGTCGTTGTCCAGCCGGACTCGGAACATCGAGCTCGGAAGGCTCTCGATGACCTCTCCGCGCTGACGGATCACGTCCTTCTTCCCGCGCCTCTCATTCGTTGCCACTACGCCCTGCGTCACCTCCTTGCGTTACGACGATCGCTCCATCCTTTGTCAGCACAACCGTGTGCTCGAAATGCACAGACAATCCACCGGATCCCGTGACCACGGTCCAGTTGTCCGCCTTCACCTTCGTGGGGAGCGGATCGGTTTTCACCATCGGTTCGATGGCGAGACTCATCCCCGGCTTCAGCCTCACTCCGGTTCCCGGCGGACCGTAGTTCGGGATCTGTGGATCCTCGTGCAACGCTCTCCCGATTCCGTGCCCGACGTACTCCTTCACCACGTGAAATCCTTCCGCAGTTACGAAGGATCCGATCGCGTGCGAAATGTCGGACAACCGGTTCCCAATTGTAACTTGCTCAATCCCTTCCCACAAGCTCCGTTCCCCGACGTCGAGCAGCCGACGCGCACCGGCGTCGACCTCGCCGACGGCGACCGTCGTCGCGACGTCGACGTGCAACCCGTCCCGGAGAAGCCCGACATCGATCGAGAAGACGTCCCCCTCGCGGAGCTTCCGGTCGTGAGACGGAATTCCGTGGACCACCTCGTCGTTGATCGACGCGTTGATCGTCGCCGGATAGCCCTGATACCCCTTGAACGAGGGCTTCCCGCCGCACGCACGGATCAACCCCTCGGCCAGCTCGTCGTAGTACGCGGTCGCCCGCCCCGGCCGGATCTCGCGACGGAGCGTCTCGAGAACCTCCGCCAAGGCCGCGCCGTTTTCGCGCAGCACGGCAATGTCGGACGGCGACTTGAGCGAGATCATTCTGCCAGAACCGCCATGATCTCGGACAGGACCTCGTCGCTCGCCCTCGTCCCGTCCACCTCGTGCAACAGCCCGCGGTCCCGGTAGTAGTCGATCAGCGGCGCCGTCGAACGCTCGTACACGTCGTAGCGGTTTTCGATGACGTCGCGCTTGTCGTCGTCGCGCTGAAGCAACCTCCCGCCGCACGCGGCACACGTCGCTTCGTCCTCCGGCGGATCGTAGAGGAGGTTGTAGATCCTCCCGCACCCTTCGCAGACCCGACGAGCCGTCAGCCGTCGGACGACCGACTCCCGGGAAATCCCGATGTTGATCACGACGTCCAGCGGGGTGATCCCTTCCAGAGCTTCGGCCTGCTCGACGGTCCGAGGAAAACCGTCCAGGAGAAAGCCCGCACCGGCCGATTCGATCCGTTCGCGGATCATGTCGATGATCAGGTCGTCGGGGACCAGCTCACCGCGCTCCATGAACCCGTTCGCCGTTCGACCGAGATCGGTCGCTTTCGAGACTTCGTCGCGGAGGATGTCGCCGGACGACAGATGAACGAGGCCGGTCTCCTGGACGATCCGCTTCGCCTGCGTTCCCTTCCCCGCCCCGGGAGGGCCGAGGAGCGCCACACGAGAGCGCACGCCTATCCTCGCCGGCCGAGCAGCCGTCCGGACTTCGTCAGGCTGTCGTAGTGACGCATTACAAGGTGCGCCTCGATCTGCATGATCGTGTCGATCCCGACGCCGACGACAATCAGCAGCGACGTCCCGCCGATCAGGAACATGGCTTGCGAGCCGCTCAACATGGACAGGACGAACGGCAGCACCGCGACGATCGACAGGAAGCATGCACCGATCAGCAGCATCCGGTAGAGGATGCTGGTGATGTAGTCGGCCGTCGGCTTCCCCGGTCGCACGCCGGGGATGAACCCCCCGGCCTCGCGGATGTTCTTCGCGATGTCGTTCGGATCGAAGACGATCGAGCTGTAGAAGTACGTGAAGAAGAAGATCAACGCAACGTAGGCGACGATGTACGCCGTGCTCCCGGTCTGGACGTACGGCACGATCCAGTTCAGGCCAGGGATCGCGTTGAACAGGGTCACCGGCAGGCTGAGCAGCGCCGAGGCGAAGATCACCGGGATGACGCCGCCCTGGTTGACCCGCATCGGGAGGTGCGACGTGTGCCCGCCGTAGATCCGTCGCCCCATCGTCCGTTTCGCGTACTGAATCGAGATCTTCCGCTGTCCCTGCTGGACCATCGTCATCCCCGCGATGACGACGATCAGCAGCGCGATGAACGCAAGCCCCCAGACGGCGTGCACCGTCCCGGTGCTGATGTCGGTCCACAGCTGCCGTAGGTTGGCCGGGAATCGCGACAGGATGCTGATCATGATGATCATGCTGATCCCGTTCCCGATCCCGTTCTCGGTGATCCGCTCACCGAGCCACATCAGGAAGATCGTTCCGGTCGTCAACGAGACGATCGTCGTGATGTAGAACCACATCCCCGCTCCGGCCGGCACCGCTCCGCGGATCAGTGACGTCATCGCCGCGCCCTGGACGACCGCCAGTACGACCGTCGCGTATCGCGTGTAGGACGTGATCTTCCGCCGCCCCTCGCGTCCCTGCTGCTGGAGCTCCTTCAGCCTGGGGATGACCGCGGTCAGCAAACTGAAGATGATCGACGCGTTGATGTACGGCGTCACCCCGAGAGCGAACAGCGAGAAGCGCTTGAGCGCACCCCCGGTGAACATGTTGAAGAAGTCGAAGATCCCGCCGGCCTGCTGGGCGAAGAAGTTGCGCAACACCTCCGCGTCGACGCCCGGCACGGTGATGTGCGTCCCCAGGCGGACGATGATGATCGCGCCGAGGGTAAACAGAATGCGCTTCCGCAGCTCGGGGACCTTGAACAGGCTGGCGAACTTCTCCCACATCGCTAGATCACCTCGGCCTTTCCTCCCGCGGCTTCGATCTTCCGCTTCGCCTCCGCGGTGAACCGATGCGCCCGGACAGTTAGCGGCACGGCCAGCTCGCCCCGGCCGAGGATCTTCACGCGCTCGATCCGGCCGTTCAGAATCCCCGCCTCGCGGAGGACCTCGGGACCGATCTCGGCGTTCGCGTCGAACCGCTCACCGAGCGTGTCGACGTTGACGCATGCGTACTCGATGCGCGTGTAGTTGCGGAACCCACGCTTCGGGAACCGCATCCAGATCGGCGTCTGACCGCCCTCGAAGCCGAGCCGCACGCCCCCGCCGCTGCGTGAGTTTTGGCCCTTGGTCCCGCGGCCGGACTCGTGCCCGCCGCGGCCGGAGCCGTATCCGCGCCCGACGCGCTTCCGGCGATGGCGGCTCCCCTTCGTCGGGCGAAGGTCCTCAAGCCTCATTCGCGACCTCCTGGGCCGACGCGATCCCGCGGAGTTCCTCGACCTCCCGGCGGCTCCGCAGCGAGGCGAGTCCGTTGATCGCCGCGCGAGCGAGCGTCAGCGGATTGGTCGTGCCGATCGACTTGGTCAACACGTCGTCGATCCCCGTCAGCCGGCAGATCGCACCGACCGTCGTTCCGGCGATGACGCCGGTCCCGGGATACGCCGGCTTGAGCAGCACGTGGCCGGCCTTGAACTTGCCGATGACCTCGTGGGGGATCGTTTTCCCGTCCAGGTTGACCCGGATGATGTGTTTCTTCGCGTCGCGGATCGCCTGTTGAATCGCGCGGGGAATCTCGGTCGTACTGCCGACCCCGACGCCGACCTGTCCGTTCTTGTCGCCGACGACGATCGTGACGCGAAACCGGAGGTTGCGTCCGCCCTTCGTCACCTTGCTCACGCGACGAATGTCGATGATCTCGTTCTCGTACTCGTCGTGGGTCCTCAAAACCGCAGTCCCCCTTTGCGACACGCCTCCGCGAAGGAGGAGATCACGCCGTGATACGGGTGGCCGCCTCGATCGAAGACGACTCCTTCGATTCCGTTCTCCGACGCCCGCTCGGCGAGGATCGTTCCCAGCTTCTCCGCCGCCGCAACGTTCGGTCCGGACACGTCCGCGCGAAGCTCCGGCTCGAGCGTCGACGCCTGCACCAACGTCCTTCCGGCTTCATCGTCGATCACTTGCGCGTAGAGGTGCCGTAGCGTCTTGGTCACACAGAGGCGAGGGCGCTCGCTCGTCCCGCAGATCTTTCTGCGGATCCGTCTGTGCCGCTTGAGCCGCTCGGCGGCTCGGTCGAATCTTGCCATCGCCTTCACACTCCCTAGATCGCGGCTCCAGGACCGCCGAGCTTGCCGGCCTTCTGGATGACCTGTTCGTCTTTGTATCGAATCCCCTTGCCGTCGTACACGTTCGGCTTTCGAAAGGCGCGGATCTCGGCCGCGATCTGGCCGACCCGCTGCTTGTCCGCTCCGCGCAAGACGATCTCGTTCGGGTTCGGAAGCTCCGCCTCCACGTCCTTCGGAAGCTCGTACTCCATCGGCGCCGAATAGCCCAGATCGAGGATCAGGGTGTTCCCCTGAAGCCGGGCTCGATATCCGAGGCCGCGCACCAGCAGCGTCTTCTCCCATCGCTGCGAGACCCCGTGCACCATGTTCGCCAGCAGGCTCCGGTACAGCCCGTGGAACGCGCGATACTCCTTGCCCTCGCGGCGGCGCGTAACCGTCGCCTCGCCGTCGTTCACGACGATCTCCACCATGTCCGGACGGAACGGCTGTTCGAGACGCCCGTGTTCCCCCTCGACCGTGAACGCGCTCGCGCCGACGGAGACCTTCACGCCGTCGGGAATCGCAATCGGTACTTTCCCAACCTTGGACATTCGGTTTCTCTCCCTACCAAACCTCGCAGAGGACCTCGCCGCCGATCCCGCGCGCTTGCGCCTCTTTCCCCGACAGGATCCCTTGCGACGTCGAGACGATGGCGATCCCCATGCCGGCGAGCGGCCGCGGGATCTCATCCTTCGCCGCGTAGACGCGGCGACTCGGCTTGCTCACCAGACGGATCTCGCTGATCGCGCCCTCCGCAGCGGTCCGCTCGCCCTTGTACTTGAGACGAATGCGCAGCTGCGATTGGGGCTCCTGCTCGATCACTTCGAAACCCTCGATGTAGCCTTCCTCCTCGAGAATCCTCGCGATCGACTCCTTCATCTTGGAGTGGGGCATCACCACGTCGGAGTGGCGACGGCGATTCGCATTGCGTATCCGCGTGAGCATGTCGCCAATCGGGTATGGAATCATCGTTTCCCCTTACCAGCTTGCCTTCTTCACGCCGGGAATCTCGCCGTGGTGTGCCAGTTTGCGGAAGCACAGCCGGCAGATCCCGAAATCGCGGATGTATCCGTGAGGACGACCGCACAGGGTGCAGCGATGGTACGCACGCGCCTTGAACTTCGGCGTCCTCTTGCTCTTCACGATCAGAGATGTTCGTGCCATCTTCTCCCCTTAGTCCTTGAACGGTAGTCCGAGTCCCTTGAGCAGCGCGTACCCCTCGCGATCGGTCCGCGCCGACGTCACGATCGTGATGTCCATTCCCTGCGTCTTCACGACTTCGTTGTACTCGATCTCGGGGAACGTGATCTGCTCACTCAATCCGAGGGTGTAGTTTCCTCGGCCGTCGAACGATCCCGACGAGAGCCCGCGGAAGTCACGGATTCCTGGAAGGACCGAGTTGAACAGCCGGTTGAGAAACTCGTACGCCCGCTCTCGACGGAGCGTCACCATGCAGCCGATCGGATCCCCCTCGACCAACTTGAAGTCGGAGATCGACTTCTTCGCCTTGGTGACGACCGGCTTCTGGCCGGTCATCTTCGCCAAGTTGTTTACGGCTCCCTCGAGCACCTTCGGGTTGTCCTTGTCCCCGACGCCCATGTTGACGATCACCTTCAACACGCGGGGGATCTCCATCACGTTCTCCAGCTCCAGCTCTTCCCTGAGACTCGGAGCGATCTCCTTCTGGTATCGTTCCCGTAGCATCGTCACTCGAAGATCTCCCCACATTGCTTGCAGACGCGCATCTTTCGCCCTTCGACTTCGGTAAACCCGACGCGGGTTGGTTCGTCGCACTCCGGGCAGATCGGCAGCACGTTCGACATGTGGATCGACCCTTCGCGCTGGATGATCCCGGGCTGACGGAGGCTCTGGGTCGCTCGCTGGTGCTTGGTGATCATGTTCACGTTCTCGACGATGATCCGGTTCTTCTCCGGGATCACCGCGAGGACCCTGCCGGTCCTGCCGCGGTCGTTCCCCGCCACGACTTGAACGCGATCCCCTTTGCGTATCTTGTGCATCCTCGATCTCCTACAGGACCTCGGGCGCGAGGGAGATGATCCGCATCATCCGCTTATCGCGAAGCTCGCGCGCCACCGGACCGAAGACCCGCGTCCCGACCGGCTCGTTCTGGGCGTTGATCAGCACGATCGCGTTGTCGTCGAAGCGAACGTACGTCCCGTCTTTTCGGCGGTACGGTCGACGGGTGCGCACGATCACGCCACGCACGATCTGCCCCTTCTCGATGTCGCTCGTCGGCAACCGCTTCCGGACCGATCCGACGACGATGTCTCCGATCTCGCCGACCCGTCGATGGGAGGGACCGAGCACGTTGATGCAGCGGACCGCCTTCGCGCCGGAGTTGTCCGCCACCTTGAGCATCGTCTGCATCTGGATCATGGCTAGCCCTCTGCCTTCTCGACGATTTCGACCAGCCGCCATCGCTTCGCACGGCTGAGCGGACGGCACTCCTCGATCCGGACCAGATCGCCGACCGACGCCTCTTCGCGCGGATCGTGGGCGTGGAACTTGAAGTGTCTCCGTATGTGCTTCCGATACCGCGGGTGGAGGCGTTGCTCCTCCGCACGAACGACGATCGTCTGCGTCATCCGATCGCTCACGACCCGCCCGACCTTGGTTTTCTTCATCGCGTCGCCTCCTGCGACCTCTGCCCGATCACCGTCATGACTCTCGCGATGTCCCGTCGGGTCTTCTTCAGCTCGGCCGTGTTGTCGAGTTCCCCGCTCGCTCGCTGGAACCGGAGGTTGAACAGCTTCCGCTTCAGCTCCGTTTCCTGCTGCACGAGCTCGTCGATCGTCATCTCCCGCAATTCGCTCGCCTTCATGCCTCGCCTCCCAGCACGATCCGGCGCTTAAGCCGCGTGCGAATCGGAAGCTTGTGCCCGACGAGCTCATGAATCCGCTTCGCCTGCTCGTCCCCGACGCCCGAGATCTCGAACAGGACCGTGCCCGGTCGTACCGACGCGACCCAATGGTCGACCGCGCCTTTCCCTTTCCCCATGCGCGCTTCCGCCGGATGCTTCGTGATCGGCTTGTCGGGGAAGATCCGAATCCAGATCCGAGCGCCACGATGGGTCGTTCGAGCGATCGTCGTTCGGCACGCCTCGATCTGCGCCGCGGTGATCCACGCCGGCTCGAGGGACTGGATGCCGTAGTCGCCGAACTCGACCTGCCCTCCACGCGTCGCCTTGCCTCGCCGGCGACCGCGATGGGTCTTGCGGTGCTTCGTGCGCTTAGGGAAGAGGAGTGCCATCTAGGTTACCTCGTCTCGTTGGCTTCGGTGCGGCCGCTCGCCGCGGAAGACCCACGCCTTGACGCCGATGTTCCCGTACTTGGTCCGCGCCTCGACCAGTCCGTAGTCGATGTCGGCCCGGAGCGTCTGCAGCGGGATTCGCCCTTCTTTCATCGTGATCGACCGCGCGATGTCGCCGCCGCCGAGCCGGCCGCTCACCTTGATCTTGACGCCTCCGGCGCCGGCCCCCATCACGCGTCGTATCGCTTCCTTCATCGCTCGTGCCGGGGCGGTTCGGTTCTCGATCTGAATCGCGACGTCCTGAGCGACAAGGCGTGCCTCGAGGTCCGGACGCTCGATCTCCTGAATCGAGATCTTCACCATCCGGCCGGTCAGACGTTCGAGAGCCCGTTGGAGCTTCTCGATCTCGCTTCCGCCCCGTCCGATGATGATCCCGGGCCGCGCCGACCGGATGACGATCGAGACTCGGTCTTCCTTCGACCGCTCGATGTTGACCTCGGATACCGAAGCCCGGCGGTACCGGTCGTAAATCAGCTCACGGATTCGTCGATCCTCGGCGATGTACTCGGGAGCCAGTTTGGGGTTGAACCAATTCGACACCCACTTGCGATTGACCCCGACTCGGAATCCGACCGGATGGACCTTCTGTCCCATTACGCTTCACTCTCCCTGTCGCCCACGACGATCGTGATGTGGCTCGTCGGCCGGCGGATGATGTCCGCCCGCCCGTATGCACGGGGCTTCAGTCGGCGGAGCGCCCTTCCCATGTCGACCGACGCCCTGACGACGAACAGGTCGTCGACGTCGACATCGTAGTTGTTCTCGGCGTTCGCGATTGCCGACTCGAGCGTCTTGCGGATCGGCCTCGCCGCTCTCTTGGTCGAGAGGTGGACGATCCGGAGCGCCTCGTTCACGTCCTTCCCACGGATCGCGTCGATCACCAATCGCGCCTTCCGCGGCGAGATCCGTACGTACTTCGAGATTGCCCGTGCTTCCATCTTCCTTACTCCTACGTCAGGCCGGGAGCCCGTTTCTTCTTCATCCCGCCGTGGCTTCGGAAGGTCCGCGTCGGCGCGAACTCGCCCAGCTTGTGGCCGACCATGTTCTCGACGATGTAGACCGGCACGTGGACCTTGCCGTTGTGCACCCTGATCGTCAGGCCGACCATCTCCGGCGTGATCATCGAAGCGCGCGACCACGTGGTGATCTCGCTGATGTCGCCACGCTTCGCCCGCTGAACCTTCTTCTGGAGACTCTCCTTCACGTACGGTCCCTTTTTCGTTGACCTCGGCATACCGACTCCTTACCGCCGTCCCTTGCCGGCGCGGCGCACGATCAGGGCACTCGACTTCTTTCGCTTCTTCCTTGTTCGTCCGCCCTTGGCCAGCTTCCCGGTCGGCGAGACCTGCGGTCGCCCGACGCGTGCCCGACCCTCTCCGCCGCCGTGCGGATGGTCGACCGGGTTCATCGCGACGCCGCGCACTCGGGATTTCCGACCGAGATGCCTGACGCGGCCGGCTTTCCCGTGCTTGATATTCTTGTGATCCGGGTTCGAGACCTCGCCGATCGTCGCGCGGCACGCCGTGCTGAAGATCCGGACCTCGCCCGAGGGGAGACGGATGTGAGCGCGCTTCCCCTCCTTGCCGATCAGCTTCGCCGACGTCCCGGCCGAACGGGCGATCTTACCGCCGCTACCGGGGGAGAACTCCAGGTTGTGGATCACCGAGCCGAGCGGAATGCGGGAAAGCGGCATCGCGTTGCCGACGCGAATCTCCGCCTTCTCCCCCGCCTCGACTCGCGCGCCGATCTCGAGCTCCATCGGAGCGAGGATGTAGCGCTTCTCCCCGTCGGCGTAGTGCAACAGCGTGATCCACGCCGATCGATTCGGATCGTACTCGCGCGTGACCACGCGTGCCGGGATCCCATCCTTTTCGCGCACGAAGTCGATCAAACGGTATCGGCGCTTGTGCCCCCCACCCCGCCACCGCGACGTGATCCGGCCCTGGCTGTTCCGACCGCCGGTCTTCTTGATCGGCCGAAGCAGGCTCTTCTCGGGGGCGACGTCGGACAGCCCGCTGAAGTCGGGATGCTCGGCGTGGCGACGGCCTGGAGACGTCGGTTTGTATCGCTTCAGCGCCATATCGTCTACCCTCCCATGATGTCGATCCGATCGCCGGGGGCGAGACGGACGATCGCCTTTCGCCACCGGGAGGTTCGACCATGGAGCTGGCTGAGCCTTTCGCGTCGAGGCTTCCCCTTCATGTTCGCAGTCCACACCTTCTCCACGTGGACCTTGAACAGCTCCTCGACCGCCTTCTTGATCTGGATCTTGTTCGCGCCGAGCGCCACCCGAAACGCGTACTTCCGATCCTCCATCTGCTGCCACGTGTCCTCTGTGAGAATCGGAGCGACCAGAACGTCTTCGGGATGCGCGTACCTCGTCATGTCCGGAACCTCGCCTCCAACTCCTCGACCGCTCCCACCGTCATCAGCAGGTGGTCGTGGCGAAGGACGTCATAAACGTTGACCCCCCCGCAGGCGATGCACTTCACCCCGGGGAGGTTTGTGAACGACTTCTTGACCGGCCGGGTGTACTCCGCCGATCCGACGACGACCAACGTGCTCTCCGATAGGCCGAGACGGTCGAGCAGCTCGACCGCGGCCTTCGTCTTCGGCTCTTCAAAGCCGATCCGATCGATCAGGGTCAGTCGCTCTTCGCGGGCGCGGTCGGTCAGCGCGGAGGAAAGGGCCCCCTGCTTCATCTTCTTCGTCAGCTTCGTCTCGTACGACCGCGGCTTCGGCCCGAACATCGTGCCACCACCGACCCACAACGGCGATCGGCGGGACCCGGCTCTCGCCCGGCCGGTCCCCTTCTGGCGCCACGGCTTGCGTCCGCCCCCGCTGACCTCACCGCGCGTCTTGGTCGAGTGCGTGCCCTGCCTGCGGTTACCCCGCTGCATCCGCACGGCGCGATAGAGGAGGTCCTCGTTGACCGTCGCGCCGAACAAGCGTTCGTCGAGCGTCCGGGGCTGCGGAGCGGCCTCGCCGGCGAATTGGAACAACCTCGCCTCAGCCATTTCGCTTCCCCAGTTCCAGAATCGTTCCGCGAGAGCCCGGCGTGGCCCCCTTCAGCACGAGCAGGTTCCGCTCGGGATCGACGCGAAGGACTTGCAGCCCCTTCACCGTCACCCGCCGACATCCCGTGTGGCCGGGAAGCTTCTTCCCCTTCATGACTCGCCCCGGTTTGACGCACATTCCGACCGAACCGGGACGGCGGTGGAAGTGCGACCCGTGCGACTTCGGCCCGCCGGCGAAGTCCCAGCGCTTGACGACCCCCTGGAAGCCCAGCCCCTTGGAAACTCCGGCTACGTCGATCTTCTCGCCTTCCTCGAAGATGTCGACACCGATGACGTCGCCGACGTTGTACTCCTCCGGATTGTCGACGCGGACCTCGAACAGCTTCCGGTGAGGGGCGACGTCCGCCTTCCGGTAGTGGCCGAGCAGCGGCTTCGTCGTCTTCGATTCCTTCGTCTGCCCGTATCCGAGCTGAACAGCGTTGTATCCGTCGGACTCCGTCGTCTTGATCTGCACGACCGTGCACGGCTGCGCCTCGACGACGGTCGCACCGACCGCGCGGTCTTCCAGGAACAATTGCGTCATCCCAATCTTCCGCCCGAGGATTCCTTGCGCCATCGTCCGCTACCCTCCGTCGTCCTCGTCGGTCCTAGAGCTTGATCTCGATGTCGATCCCCGTGGGGAGCTCGATGTCCATCAGCGAGTTGATCGTCTCCGAGGTCGGCTCTTTGATGTCGAGAAGCCGAGTGTGGATCCGACGTTCGAAGTGCTCCATCGACCGCTTGTCGATGTGCGGAGATCGCAGCACGGTGTAAACACGCCGCTGGGTCGGCAGCGGGATCGGACCGGAGATCTTGGCCCGCGTCTCCGTCGCCGATTCGACGATCTTTCGGATCGAGCTTTCGACCAGCTCGTGATCGTAACCGCGCAGTTTGATGCGTATCTTCTCTCTCGCCATGCCTAGTACCCTCTACTCCGAATGATCTTCTCCTTCAATCCCTCGGGGACGAGGTCGTAGCGAACGACACGCAACGAATACGTCGCCCTCCCCTGGGTCAAAGAACGCAGCCGCGTGGCATACCCGAACGTCTCAGCCAGGGGGACCGCCACACGCAGTATCTGCACGGTCTCCCGCGGCAGGAGTTCTCGGATTTCCCCGCGCCTGCGCGCCAGGTCCTCCATCACTTCACCCAGGTACTCGCCCGGGGTGATGATCTCTCCCTCCATGATCGGCTCGAGCAGCTCAAACGCCCGATCGTTGTACGCTTTGCGCAACGCTTCGGAGGTCGCGGCCCGGAACGCAATCTCGGACGAGTCGACCGGATGAAATGACCCACCAAACAAGGTGGCTCCGATATCGGCCAAAGGATAACCGGCCACCGGTCCGTTTGTCAACGTCGCACGGAGTGTGCTTTCGATCGCATTTCGGTACGACTTGGGAACCTCTTCCTCCGACGCCGTGCAGGCGAATCGGATCCCCGCACCGCGCTCCAGCGGCTCGAGTCGCAGACGGACGTGCGCGTACTGCCCACGGCCGCCCGCCTGCTTGACGAATTCCTCTTCGACCTCGACCGTGCGGCCGAGCGTCTCACGATACGCGACCTGGGGTTGGCCGACATGAACCGTCAGGTTGAACTCCTCCCGCAGCCGGCGGACGAGCACCTCGAGGTGGAGCTCCCCCATCCCGGCGATGATCGTCTGATTCGTCGCGTCCTCGACGCGGACGTGGAACGTCGGGTCCTCCTCCGCCAACTTCGTCAGGTCATCCATCAGCTCATCGAATTCCGCCTCGGTTCGCGGCTCGACGGCGACGAAAACGACCGGCTCGGGGAACTCGATCTTCTCCAGCAGGATCGGCGCCGACTTGTCGCACAGCGTGTCCCCGGTGGCGATCGGCTGCGATCCGACGATCGCGACGATGTCTCCTGCCTGCATCCTCTCGAGCGGAGTCCGCCGGTTGGCGTGCATGCGGAAGATCTTCGTCACCCGCATCCCCTTCTCGATCGACGCGTTGTACACGTGCCCCCCGACCGACACGCTTCCCGAATAGACGCGTACGAACACCAACCGCCCGGTGTACCGATCGGTGACGACCTTGAACGCCAGCGCGGAGAACGGTTCCGCCGGATCGGCGTGCCGCTCCTGCTTGCCGAAGGCGCCCTGGATCGCCGGAACGTCGGTCGGGGCTGGCAGGTACCGGACCACGGCGTCGAGCAACGGCTGGATCCCCTGGTTCTGGAACGCCGAGCCGCCGACGACGGGCACCAGCCCCCGATCGATGCACCCCTTCCGGAGCGCCCGATGGAACAACTCGGACGGGACGTCCTCACCGGCGAGGAACAGCTCTGCCACTTGGTCGTCGACCTCGGCGACCCGTTCCAAGGCCGTCTCGCGAAACCGCTCGCAATCGGCCTTCACCTTGGCCGGGATCCCGCTTCGGCTGAACGTCGCCCCGAGGGAATCCTGGTCCCAGGCGAGCAGCTCGCCCTCGATCAGATCAACCAGCCCGAGGAGCCTCCGATTCTCGTCTCGGTACGGGATGACGAGCGGAACGGGCCGGACTCCGAGTCGCTCCTCGATCATCAGAAGGGTCTCGGTGAAGCTCGACTCGACCCGATCGAGCTTGTTGACGAACGCGACCCGCGGGACGGAGTACCGATCGGCCTGTCGCCAGACCGTCTCCGATTGCGACTCGACCATCTCGACGCCGGAGAAGATCACCACCCCGCCGTCGAGAATCCTCAGTGCCCGCTCGACCTCGGCGGTGAAGTCGACGTGGCCCGGCGTGTCGATGATGTTGATCGTGTGGTCGAGCCACGGACACGTCGTCGCCGCCGACGTGATGGTGATCCCACGTTCCCGCTCCTGGGCCATCCAGTCCATCTCGGTGTCACCCTCGTGGACCTCGCCCATCTTGTGAATCTGGCCGGTGTAGTAGAGGATCCGCTCCGTCGCGGTGGTCTTCCCGGCGTCGATGTGCGCCATGATGCCGATGTTGCGGATCTTCGTCAGATCTACCGTCGCAGCATCAGCCATGGCGCCCTCACTTCGGCGTTCGGGGGTTCGACTCGGCGAAAGGAGACGCTACCAGCGGTAGTGCGCGAATGCCTTGTTCGCCTCGGCCATTCGATGGGCGTCGAGGCGCTTGTTGTAGGCCTTGCCCTCTTTCCGAGCGGCCTCGAGGATCTCCGCTGCCAGGCACTCGGCCATCGT
This sequence comes from uncultured Thermotogae bacterium, assembly GCA_964523545.1. GTDB lineage: Bacteria > Bipolaricaulota > Bipolaricaulia > UBA7950 > UBA9294 > JANQEA01. The sequence continues at coordinate 27,369 of CAZFZM010000014.1, read as the reverse complement.
GTTCTCTCCCCGCTCACGCGCGGCTCGGACGATCCAGCGTAGCGCGAGCGCGACCTGCCGGTCCGCTGGAACCTCGTAAGGAACCTGGTAGTTCGCACCACCGACCCGTCGCGTTCGAACCTCAAGCCTCGGCGAGCAGTTCGTTACGGCCTCGTTAAACGTCTCGAGCGGTGCGGACTCGCTGCGATCGTCGACGATGCCCAGCGCGGAGTAGACGACGTGTTGCGCGACCGCCTTCTTTCCGTCCTGCATGACGTAGTTGATCAGCTTCGCCAGAAGCTTGCTGTTGTACTTCGTATCGGAAGGGACGTCCCGCCCGGGTATCTTCATCGCGTCTCCCTAGCTCCCCTTCTTCGCCCCGTACTTCGAGCGGCCCTGCTGTCGGCCTTCGACGCCTTCGGCGTCCAGGGTCCCTCGAACCACGTGATAGCGCACGCCAGGCAGGTCCTTCACACGCCCTCCTCGGACCAACACCATCGAGTGTTCCTGCAGATTGTGCCCCTCGCCCCCGATGTATGCCGTGACCTCTTTGCCGTTGCTGAGGCGCACACGGGCCACCTTTCGAAGGGCGGAGTTGGGCTTCTTCGGCGTTCGCGTCGTGACACGAGTGCAGACCCCACGCCGCTGCGGGCAGGCGTCGAGCTGGGGGGCCTTTCTCTTCTTCGTCTTGGGCTTGCGCCCCTTGCGGATCAACTGGTTTATCGTCGGCATCTTCTCTCCTGAGTCGGGGCGGATTATAGGTCCCGCCCAAGCGACGTTCAACCGAGCTCTACTCGGCGTTCTCTTCACCGACCGCGATCGGCTCTTCCTCCGTTTCGAGCGCCTCGTTGGTGTCTTCTCCCGTCGTTTCGGATCGAGCGTAGAAGCTGAATCCCGTTCCGGACGGGATTCTCTTGCCAACGATGATGCTCGGCTTCAGGCCGCTCAACTCGTCGACCTCGCCGCGCAGGGCCGCCTCCGAGAGGACCTTCGTCGTCCGCTGGAACGACGCCGCGGAGAGCCATCCCTTCGTCTGTAGCGCCGCCTTGGAGATTCTCAGTAGCTCTCGCTCGCCGTCCGGCAGCCGTTTCTCGGCGATCGGCACCTCGACGATCTCGTCGTCTCGATGAACTCGAACGAGCTCGATCCCCATCCGGTTTGCCCTGGCGATCGCTTCCTCGGTCAACGGCGTACCGGCCGTCGCGATGATGTGCCCGCCGGCCGCGATGTCCTCCGCCAGCTCGCTCCCGACCGCCTCGTTGCGCAGCCTCTCGGCTTCCTCGTTCCACGCAACGAGATCGCGGATCTCCTTGCGAAACTCCTCCAGCGTAACCAGGTCGCCGATCAGGAACCGCGAGTCCCCCCGGTCGATGATCCTCACGTTGTTGAGGATCTGGCGGATGATGACCTCGAGGTGCTTGTCGTTGATGTCGACGCCCTGCTGCTTGTAGACCTTGTGGATTTCGTTCATCAGGTACTGCCTCGCCTTCTGCACCCCGGCCGCTTCGAGGAGCGTGTGCGGAGCGACGACGCCTTTGGTCAGCAGGTCCCCTTCCTCGACCTTGTCGCCGACGCGGACGGTGACCGCCTTGTCGATCTTCACGACGCTCTTCGGCTGGAAGTGGACCGTGCTGATCCCGCTGCGCTTCCTGATCGAATCGATGCGCACCTGCCCTTCATGCGAGATCTCCAGTCCGACGAGCTGCTCTCCCGCCTTCACCGGATCCCCGTGCCGCTTGAGCGACTTCAGATCGCTCGTCAGTGGGATCCGGAGCGCCAAGCCGTCGGGGTTGTAGACGACAATCCGATCATCCAGCACCTCCGCGACGCCCTCCCCTTCCGCCGCGATGAAGATCGGCTTCGATCGGGAGGTAAGCTGATCCCCCTCCTGGACCATCGTTCCAGGTTCGACCATCAGTCGGGCCCCGTAGGGAATCTCGTGCTCGCCGGTCCCTCGGTCTTCGTCGACCAGCTCGAACACCCTGTCCTTCTCCTCCGACAGCCGAACCGTTCCGCGGCGATCGGCGGTGATCCCTTCGAGGTTGAACCGCTCAGTCAGCGCGTCTCCCTCGGTGACCCGGTCCCCCGTTTCGACCTTCGGTCGCGCCACCGGAGGCAGCGGATACGATCGATCGCCGTTCTCCACGTCGATGGCGAACAGTTCCTGTCCGCCTTTCGCCACGTCGACGAAGACGACCTCGCCGGTACACGGACTCGCCGCGTCGATCAGCTCCTTCGCGTAGATCTCGTCGCCGACCTCCGCCTTCACGAGCGCCGAGGGAATGCGCGCCGTTCGCAGGTCGCCGGTCACTTCGACTTGGTCCTCGCCACTGGCGGTCGTCGTGATGTCCGTCACGTACCCATCGAGCGGTGACAGCCCGGCCTCGCCGCTCTTGATCGTCTTGCGGGCCTCGAACAACTCCTCGGCCCGCGGCAGGCCCTGGGTGATGTCTTCTCCGGCGACGCCGCCGGTGTGGAACGTACGCATCGTCAGCTGCGTCCCCGGCTCACCGACCGACTGCGCGGCAATGACGCCCACGGCGGTGCCCATCTCGACGGGGAGGTGGTTGCTCATGTCGTAGCCATAGCACAGCTGGCAGATCCCGTTCGCCGTTTCGCAGGTCATCGCGGAGCGGATCACGATCCGCGGTCGGACCCGAAGCTTTTTGATCCCTGCCTTCTGCAATACCTCGATGAGCCGCGGCGTGATCAGCTCGTCCGCTTTCATGATCACCCGCTGCGTCTTCGGATCCCGGATCTCCTCGACGGTCTTCGTCCCGATCGCCCGCTCTCTCTGGGCCGGACCCCGAAGCGGCATCTCGCACTCGAGCCTCCCGACGTGCTCTGCGATCTCCTGAGTGATCCACTGATTCGCCTCAACGAGGATCTCGCCGGTGCCCGGATCGACGACCGGCTGTGCCGTGACGCGTCCGTAGATGCGGTCCTCGATCGTCTCCATGATCTCGGTCCGGCTGAACCGCAACGGATCGACGTCGATCCCCTGCGTCGTCCCGCAATCGAGTTCCAGGATAACCGTATCGGACGAGGCGTCGACGAGCCTCCGCGTGAGGTATCCCGAATCGGCCGTCTTGAGGGCCGTGTCGGCGGCTCCCTTCCGTCCCCCGTGGGTGGAGATGAAGTACTCCATCATGTCTAGCCCCTCGCGGAAGTTCGAGATGACCGGCCGCTCGATGATGTCACCCGACGGACCGGCCATCGGGCCACGCATGCCGCAGAGCTGCTTGACCTGATCCGGGCCGCCTCTCGCTCCGGAGGTGACGATCCCGTAGACGGAGTTGAACCGGTGCTGCCGAAGGTTCTCCATCGTCGCGTCTTCGACGTCGTCGACGGTCCGTCTCCAGATCCGGATCACCGCGCTTCGACGCTCTTCCTCCGTCGAGAGGCCCATCCGGTACATCGTCTCGATCCTTTGCACCGCCGCGAGCGACTCGCGAACGATCTTCTCCTTCTCTTCCGGGATCAGGCAATCGGGAAGCGAGATCGTCAGCCCGGCCTGCGTGGCGTAGCGGAAACCGAGTTCCTTGAGCCTGTCGAGAACCTCGGACGCCTTCTCCCACCCGAAGCGGTGGTAGCATTCCATCACGAGCCGCTTGATCGCTCGGCGATCCATGACGCTCCCGTAGTCCCGGATCTCCTCTGGGAGGTTCAAGTTCAGCTCCGCCCGTCCCAATGTCGTTTCGATCCGTTTTCCGTCGATCCGAATCATGATCGGGCTGTGAAGCTCGATGATCCCTTCCTCGAACGCGCGCCTCGCCTCCTCGATGTCGCGGAACGCCTTCCCGGCTCCTTTCCCGTCCTCGACCTCGATCGTGAGGTAGTAGTAGGCGTAGACGGGATCCTGGGTCGGGAGGCTGATCGGTTCTCCGTTCGAAGGAGAGAGGATGTTCCGCGGCGCCGCCATCAGCTCACGCGCCTCGGCGATCGCCTCCTCGGAGAGCGGAAGGTGGACCGCCATCTGATCGCCGTCGAAGTCGGCGTTGTACGGAGGACAGACGAACGGGTGGATGTGAATCGCCTCTCCGTCGACCAGGACAGGCTCGAACGCTTGCATCGAAAGGCGGTGAAGCGTCGGAGCCCGATTGAGCAGGACCGGGTGCTCCTTGATCAGGCGGTCGAGGATGTCCCAAACCTCGGGCATCTCACCCATCAGCGCTCGGTTCTTGATCTCGTCGAAGTCGGAGAACGTCGTCGTCTCCAGGTGATGCAGGATGAACGGCTTGAACAGTTCGAGCGCCATCTTCTTCGGGAGACCGCACTGGTGAAGCTTCAACGTCGGATCGACGACGATCACCGCCCGGCCGGAGTAATCGACGCGCCGGCCAAGCAGGTTGCGCCGCAGCCGCCCGTGCTTCCCATGGATTCGTTCGGAGAGCGATTTCAACGGGCGGTTGTCCCGGCCGCGAATCGGGCTTTCCTTCTTCTCGTTGTGGATCAGTGCGTCGACCGCTTCCTGCAGCATCCGTCGCTCGTTCCGAAGGATCACTTCCGGAGCGCCCATGTCGATCAGCTTCTTCAGGCGGTTGTTCCGATTGATGATCCGGCGGTAGAGGTCGTTCAGGTCGGTCGTGGCGAACTTGCCGCCCTCCAGCTGAATCATCGGACGGAGTTGGGGAGGAAGAACGGGGATGACCTCAAGGATCATGTCCGGCGGGTTGTTGCCCGAGGCTCGCAGCTGATCGACGATCTCCAGACGGCGGATCAACCGCCGCTGATTGCCGACCGCCGTTTCCCGGCGAAGCTGCTCCATCAACGACCGGTGCAGTTCATCGAGATCGAGTCCCTCCAGCAGCCCCTTGATCCCCGCGGCGCCCGTCTGGGCGATGAATCCTTCGGGGTAAATCCGTTCGTAGGCTCGCATCTCCAAGAACGACAGGCGATCACCGATGGCCAGAGGGATCTTCGGATTCCTGATCCGCGTCACCAGGAAGACGAGGCTGTCGAGGATCTCCTGATCGAGGATCACGCCCTGCACGGACGCTCCGTACCGATCGACGAGCATCTCGAACGCGGTCTTCGAGCAGAGCTCGTCGACGGGCCGCTCGACGATGACCGTTCCCGCTTCGATCTCGTCCCCGTCCTCGACCAGCAGATCGACGTCGCCGGCCAGCGGATACTCGACCGAACCGATCACCACCGAAACGACCTTCTCACCGTTCGTCAGCTGGCGATCCTCGATCGTCACGCGGCCGCCTTCCTCGGCAAGGACGCGAGGAGCGTCCTCCACGTAGTAGGCGGGCTCGACTTCGAACGCGAACGCGGTGGACAGGACGTCGACCTCTGCCGTATGAAGCGTCTCTCTCGGGCGGATCTCCTTGCAGTCCGAGGAGGTGACGATGTACAGCGCCTGCTCGATCGGCTCCGTCTCGTAGTACGCGATCCGCTGCAGCTCGCGCTTCTTCATGCCGAGAAGACGGCTGAGCAGGCTCGAGACCCCCTTGAGAAACCAGAAATGAACGACCGGACTTGCGAGCTGAATGTGCCCCATGTTGACCCGCCGAACGGACGAGTCGGTCACCAAGACGTGGCACTTCTCGCACGTGATCCCCTCGTACTTCTTCCCCTTGTACTTCCCGCACGCGCACTCGTAGTCGTTGTCAGGACCGAAGATCTCTTCCGCATACAGCCCCCCTCGTTCGGCGCGGTGCGTGCGGTAGTTGATGGTCTCGGATTCGGTGATTTCTCCGTGAGACCAATTCAGGATGACGGAAGGGGGAGCAAGCTGCAGCTTCACGCGTTTGATGTCATCGCCCGAGATCACTCATCTCACCTCATTCGATACAGCGGTTCTGATTCGCCAGTCTGGTCGGGGCATGGGTGCTCGATCCTCAACTCACTGGCGCCACGGGGCAACAGAGGGCGACTACTGCTCGCCCGGGGACTCGGCCTTCGATGCCGCTGCCGTCGTCTCGCTCGGTCTGCTCCTCGGCTTCTTCTCGCGCTCCTTGTTTCGATAGTCCGTCGAGTAATAGCCACTCCCTTTGTAGATCACTCCGATACGAGGAAGAAGACGCTTCGCTTCCTTCCCGCCGCAGCTCGGGCAGCAGATCTGCGGAGACGTCCCGTTCTGGTGAAGAACCCTGAATGTCTCTCCGCAACCGCGGCATTCGTAGCGATAAAAAGGCATAGAGAACCCCTTTCCCACACTCGGGGTTTCACGCATTTCCTATCCGTTTCCTGGCCCGCGATTCGTTTCTGTCTCCGCGTGCCAGCACCTGCTGACGCTAGAGTATAGCGACCACCCGTTGGATTTCAACCGAGCGGCACCGCCTGCTCGCCAAGCGGGATCATTTCGACGGACTCGAGTTGTTCGATCTCCTTCGGACTGTCAAACGGGACTGCATTGAGCAGGAGGGTTTCGTCCTCGCTTTCCAGCCGGTAGTAGACGGGGACAGTATCCGCGCGCTGCGAGCCCGCAAACGTCGCCGTGATTCGCGCCGCCAGTCCGACGATCTCCTGCCGTTCCGCCTTCCTCTTCTCGTCCCAATCGGTGCGCACGAGGGTCATCGGCCCGTGAGGCGTCGCAGGATAGACGCGAAGGTCTTGAGGTAGGAAGAGGTTCTGCAACTCCTTCTTCTCCTGCTCGTCGCACGCGATGGCGATCTTGACGTCCGGGTGGACCTTGTAGTAGAGCGGGAAATCCAGAAGACGAAGGGCGTTGAGCGTAAATCCCGCCTCGCCGAACAGACTCGCCACGCGCTCGCCGAAGCCCGGTGTCATCAGCTTGCATCGATGGCAAGAGGCCAAAGGATCCGCTGCCTCAAGGCCGACGTCACCGGCGAGCTTCGTCAGAAACGCGCGGCCGCTGCGCGGCCGCTTTCCGTTTCGGTCACGGTCGAGCCACCTCTCCAAACCACGCACCCTCCCGCGGGGAGTGCCGACGCAGAGGGGGCGGAGGATCCGATCGGCGACACCGACGTCCTCCGCGATGCCTCGAAGCTGTCTCGCCGTCAGCTGATTCGCTCCGTGGATCTCTCCCGACACGATGTATTCCGCGCCGATCCGCTCCATGTAACGAGCCGCCTTGGCGAACAACAACGTGCGGCAGTTGTAGCAACTAAGCGAGAGCGAGAACTCCCCCTCGTCGGTGACCTCGACGAGCCTCCGATACTCCTTCTTGATCGATTGCGTTCGGAAGATAGCGTGCGACCATTCGGTTCTCACCAGCTGGCGGAGATCCTCGAATTCCCTCGAGAAGGGCGATCGGAAGTAAAGCAGGTATACACAATCGACATCCGGATGCTGTTCGACGATGCGGGTTGCCACCCGGCTCGCCAGGCTTCCGGAAAACAGCGACAAGACTTTCGCCACGCCCTTACCCTGCCCCTACTACGGTCTACCTCCGAGGTTCGATCAGCCCGTAGTTGCCGTCACGACGGTGGTAGATGATCGCAACTTGATCGGACTCCGAGTTGACGAAGACGAGGAACTCCTTCTCGATGGCGTCGAGTTGCAGCGCCGCCTCATCGGGAGACATCGGTTTTTGGAAGTACGCCTCAGTTCGGATGATTCGGCGTTCGTCCGCCCTTCCCTCTGAACCCTCCGCGGCCTTGTCGGCCGTCCCCCCCCGATCTCTTACCTCGTGCAGTTGATCCTTGAACTTCACCAGCTGGCGTCGCAGTCGGTCGACGGCCTTGTCGATTGATGCGTACATGTCGCCCGACTCCTCCCGTGCGCTGATGAGCTTGCGGTTCGTCAAGTGCGCGTGGAAGTCGGCAATCTGACGTTCCTTCTCCACCGAAAGGACGACATCGACGCTGACGATCCGGTCGAAGAACCGCTCAAGGGCTTCTGTCTTCTCGACGACGTAACCCCGGAGTGCTTCGCTGGCGTCGGTGTGCCGCTCCGCGATCTTGATCTTCACCGCTTCCCCTTCCAACGAGATTGTAGCAGAAACGGAGGGAATGGTCAATGGAACAAGAGCTTGAAAACGCTGAACTTATCTAGGTATGCGCGTTATCCGAAGGCTGCGATCCGCTGTCGGAGCAATCGCGTCACGAGGTGGAGTCCGGCGCTCCCGATGTCCGGCTGATAGACCTTGAACTCCTTGTTGACGAACGCTCTCAGCGTGCCCCGGTAGTGTACGCCGTCGGTCCTTCGCTCCCGGCTGACCAGCCCCGCCTCCAGGAACTCGCGGGGGGGCTCTTCCTCGATCATCTCCGGCGCGCAGCTCGTCCACGCCGAGATCTGATCCACGGAGTACGTTCCCGGCGCATGGCCGATCAAGAATCCAAGGAGCCGTCGATGTGTCAGTTCCTTCCTCCCGATCCGCGTGACCAGACGGTCGATGTGCCGGAGCACCGCCGGGGGAAGCCCCTCGAGGGTCTCGCCGTTGTCGAGCTCGATGATCGTGTCGACGGCCGGCTCCGGTTCCTCACGGACAACCACCGGTCGATACGATCCGTACGGCTGCGAGGCCGGATCTGCCGAACCGCCCGATGGGAGGATCGGGACGACCGAAGACGGAAGCTCCAGCTTGATGTAGCCGAGCGTCCGCGCCACCTCCTCGAGTTCGGCGATCCGTTCGTCCTTCGAGGCGAGCGTCTCCTCCAGCCGCGTGATCCGATCTCGTAGGTCGTCCTCGATGCTCCTTCGCCGTTTCCCGGTGCGCGCCTTCTCGATCGCCTCGATGATCGACTCGCTCACTTTCTTCAGTTCCGGCGATTTGACCGACTCCAGCGATGGGGTGAACCCAGCGTGGAAGGTCTCCCGCTCACGGACGTAGATCGGGAGAATCCTGTCCCCGTTCACGTAGATGCAGTCCCCCGTATCGAGTGAGTTGACGATTTCCTTCACTTCGTTTTTCCGCCACGGAAGGAGCTCGCTGTAGACGCGCATGTCGACCTCGTGCACGACCCGGTGCAGAAAGAGCATCCCTGCTTGACTGAGCACGTCCTTGTCGACCTTGGCGCTCCGCTGGGAGACGATGATGCCGCCCAGCCCACGCTTCCGGCCCCGGAGGGCGATCCTCGCGATCATCTCCTTCAGCTCCGTCTTGACACCCTGCGGGATGAACTCGTGCGCCTCTTCGATCCCGATGATGTACGGCCGGCGGAGTGTCCCCGCCAGATTCCACAGGCTCGACAGGTACGCCTTCAGGAGCTCGGTCCGCTCGTCGGAGAGGAAGCCGCTCAGATCGAGGACGACCGGGACGTTCTCCTCCATGCTGACCTGCGCGATCTCGCCGGCGCAGTCCGGATCGATCTCGATCTCGACCCCGTCTCCCGTCCCGACGACGAGGACCTCGTACTTCTCCTTCAAGCCGAAGTACTCCCCCTCGATGTCGACGATCGACATCGGATACCGGTGGCGAAGGAGTTCCTCGAAGATGACTCCCGCGGTGTTCGATTTCCCCGAACCGCGGATCCCGAGGATCGCGACGCACTGCCCGATGATTTCCTCGAGGTCGAGCTCAAGATCGCGGCTGACGTCCAACGTCGTTCCCATCGAAGTCCTCTCCCGAATGACTTGATGAGTCGACCGTAGCCGGCTGGCCTTGGGGTCGCCAGGGCGGGTGTCCCGTCACGGGTTCTCGAACGTCTCGCCGTCTTGCTCGGCGATCAACACGCGGGCCTCGGCGATCGCCGCTTCTCGCGTCGTGAGCTGACCGGCCAGGATTCGGTCGTGCAACGCGCTCAGGATGGAGCCGAGCCGCGGGCCCGGGGGGACGCCAAGCTCCATCAACGTGTGGCCGTCGACGATCTCGCGAGCCCGTCGCAGTCCGCAGACACGGTCGATGTGCTCGATGACGTCGAGCGTTTCTCTCAGGATCGGGGCCCACCCGGAGGCCCGATGGGCGCTCGCCTCGCAGTCCGCAACGAGCACCTGAAGCAGTTGGAAGAAGAGCGGGAACCGTTCGCGGGGGCTTTTTCTCGCGGCGTCTTCCCCCTCGCTGACGAACCGGACCTGCTTACCGCGGCCCATCAGCGGGAAGTCGGCGATCCTCATGTGGTGTCTCACCACGTAGTGGAGGCGGAAGACCTCCTGACGGCTCAATCGGAGCCTCCGTCCGACGTCCCTCGCCTTCCTGGCGCCGATCGCACAATGGCCGCCCATGTTCTCCCCACCGCTTCGCTGAAGCGCGTCCGGCTTTCCGATGTCGTGAAGGACGACGGCCAGTTTGACGATCGGATCGTCGACGAACGCGTCGGCGACGCGGACGGCGGCCAGCGTGTGCACGAAGACGTCCCCTTCGGGGTGATACGCCTCCGGCTGCGGAACCCCCCTGCAGGCGGTCAGCTCGGGAAGGATCGGATCGAGGAGACCCAGCTCGTCCATCAGCGCCAAGCCCTTCGCCGCCCTCGACGTCGCAAGGATCCGGACGACCTCCTCGCCGATCCGCTCGTTCGAAATCGCCCGGATCTTCTCCGCGTTGATCGAAATCGCCGCCGCGGTATCACCGTCGATTTGCCCGTCGATCTGACAAGCGAAACGGATCGCCCGAAGCATCCGGAGGTAGTCTTCTTCGAACCGCGCCGTCGGGTCCCCGATCGCCCGGATTCGTGACGCGACCAGATCGGCCACACCGTCGATCAGATCGATCACGTCCCCGTCGGCCGTCGCCGCGAGTCCGTTGATCGTCAGGTCGCGCCGCCGGACGTCTCCCTCCAGATCGCGCACCAGCTCGACCTTCCCCGGCCACCTTCCGTCGTATTCCCCCTCGACGCGGAACGTCGCCACTTCGTACGCGCGACCGTCCGGACCGACGATCAGAAGGACCCCGAATTCCTCGCCCAATCCGATGATCTGCCGATCGGGGAACGCCTTTCGGATCTCATCCGGGACCGCCGAGGTCGCGATGTCGACGTCGTCCGGCGGGAAGGCGACCGGACGCCCCATCTGAAACTGCAGACCGTCTCGCACGACGCCTCCGATGAGCACCGCGTCGTGACCGGCTCGTCGGAGCCGCGAGAGGATGACCTCCACGTATGGATGTGCGGAAATGACCGCCCCAACGTCGATTCGATCCAATCCGGTCATGATACGGCCGACTATACCGACTCGCTTGTACTCGCTGCAACTGGCATTTGTCCTTGTCAAACCCCTCGCTTGTACGGACGATAGCGGTGCACAGAGCACGAACGACCACAAAGGGGGAAGCATGAAGAAGCGAATCGTGTGGGGAACGTGTGCCGCCGTGGGGCTGATCCTTGTCGTTGCGGGCTGCGTCTTCCTAGGGAATCTGAATCCCATCGCAAGCTTCACCGCAACGCCGGACCACGGAACGAGCCCGCTGTCCGTTGACTTCGACGCCTCCGCGTCCTCCGATCCCGACGGGACGATCGACGAATACTACTGGGATTTCGGAGACGGACAGACCGAATCGCTGACCGTGGCGACCGTCACGCACGTGTACACCAACGTACAGAGCGATCCCCAGGTTCACACGGCGGTCCTGACAGTGACCGACAATCTCGGAGCGGAAGACACCGCGGTCAAGAACATCACCGTCGATCCGTAAGGTTACGGCCCCGAGCCAGCCACGCAGGCGCGACTAGGCGTCGTCCGCTCTGTCGACGTACGTGGACGTGACGAGCACGTTCATCCAAGTCAGCAGCAGGCCCGTGCCGACGACGGCCCCTACGTGAACGACTGGCATCGGTGCGAGGTTCACGAGGAGGGCGTCGAAACCTACGGCGCATCCGTACAGGGCCGCGAGGCCAACGAACAGCCAGAACGTCAGGCGCCCGTCGCGCGTCACCCGAAGGCTCTTCCGAAGCGCGGTAATCGTTGACGTCCGTTCGAGGACGATCGTCTGCTTGTAGTAAACGAACCGCATCCCGATGTAGATCCCGGGGATCAGAAGCAGCAGCCCCCCGGCGATCACCGCCGCTCCGACGACGATCTCGCCGTAGAACAGCCGCTGAAACAGGTTCTGCCCCTCACCGAGTACGGCACGCCAATCCGCACGTCCCCCACGAAGCGCAGCAGCGATCGCTGGGAGGAGCACCGCGTGATAGATCGGCGAGAGCAGGAGGACCCCTCCGACGCTCAGCACCCAGTAGGGGTTCCGAACGTCGAGGAATCCGGCCTTCGAGCTCACCACGTAGAGAAGCCCGGAGTAGCCGACGGAAACGGCGAGCAGCGCGGGAAAGCGGAACGGAAGGGCGATGACCCTCCTAAGCCGTTCCCAGGTCATCTTCGTCTTCACGGAGAAGCTCACCCAATCGGATCGACCGCTCGACCGCCTCGTCGACGACGAATTGCAGCTCCGGCGTGTGGCGCAACGAAAGGCGTTCGGCGAGTTCGCTTCGATAGAAACCGCGATCCCGCATGAGAGCCGCGTAGAACGCCTCGCGCTCGGTGTCCGCCCCGGCAGCGACGTACACCTTGGCGTGTCGGGCGTCCGACGAAAGGCGTACCTCCATCACCGTCGGGAACGCGTCACACACCACGGGATCGCGGCTCTCGAACTCGATGATCGACGCCAACTCGCGTTGGATCTCTTCCCGAAGCCGCGCCAGTCGCCTCTTGCTGCTCATAGGATCTCGATCCGCGATTCGGCCATCTCGTACCCGTCGCCCCGTTCGAAGTCGACCCGGAGCCGCGCGAGAACCGACTCGGTGAAGCGGGGATCGTTCGACAGGTGCGCGACACAGAGTGTCAGTCGGCGAAGGTCGTCCTGATCGTTCATCTCGCAGGCAGCGAAGGCCGGCCCCCTTCGCCGCACGTCCGCAAGAAGCCGCTTGACGATCGACCGTTTCTCCTTGATCGAACCGACGGAGTAGAGTCGAAACTGCAACGTTGCCAGGCCGACGTTCATCGTCCGCTAACGAACGACCTCTTCCATCTCGAAGATCTCGAGTCGGTCCCCGACTTCGACGGCGTCGAACCCGCTGATCCGCAAACCACACTCCCGCCCGGCTTGGACCTCGCGTACGTCGTCCTCGAATCGCCGCAGAGAGGCGATCTCGCCGACGTACAGCTCCTCTCCGTTGCGCATGACGCGAACGCTCGCCCGCCGTGTCACGCGACCGTCGGCGACGTAGCAACCCGCGACCACGCCACTCGGGATCTTGAATAGATCCCTCACCTCGGCGATCCCGATCTGCGTCTCGGCGAACTCGGGAGCGAGCCTCCGCTTCAGCGCGTTCTCGACTTCTTCCACCAGATCGTAGATCACGTCGTAGGTGAGGACGGCGGCGTTCTCCCGATCGGCGACCCTCGCTGCCTTCGGGTCCGCCTTTACGCCGAAGCCGACGATCAGACACTGCTCGGCGACCGGAGACGCGAGGAGGATGTCGCTCTCCGAGATCACTCCGACCCCGGCGTGGAGGATTTCCAGCTCCACATCGCCGACATCGAGCCCTTCGATCTCCCGACGTGCCGCTTCGAGCGCACCGGTCGAACCGGCCTTGAGAACGAGTCGCAGCTTCGCCGTCTCCTCCGCTTGGGCGAAGAAGTCGTCGAAGCTCTTCGGACGCTCCACGACCTGCCGCTTCTCCTCCCGCTGGCGCTCCTGAGCGGTCTTTCGCGCCGTCGACTGATCCTTCACCACTTCGATGGCGCTTCCGACCTCGGGGACGTCCCCGAAACCGAGGATCTCCGCGGCCATGCCCGGGGGCACTTCCCCGACCCGGTTCCCTCCCTCATCGAGGAGGGCCTTGATCCGTCCGGAGGCCGAGCCGGCAACGACCCAGTCCTTCTCGCGAAGGGTGCCGTCTCGCACGACCGCGGACGCTACGGCGCCGCGACCGCTGGAGAGGTGGCTCTCTATGATTACCGCCTCGACGGGACCGTTCGGATCAGCTCGGAGGTCCTCCAGCTCGGCAACGAGAAGGATCATCTCCAGCAGGTCCTCGATGTTCTCACCCTGAAGCGCGGAGATCTCCACCGTGATGGTGTCACCGCCCCACGCCTCGGGGGTCATCCCCCGCTTCGCGAGGTCGTTCATGACCTTGCTCACGTCGGCGTTGGGGCGATCGATCTTGTTGATCGCAACGATCATCGGAATCCCGGCGGCGTGGATGTGGTCGATCGCCTCCACCGTCTGTGCCATGATGGAGTCGTCGGCCGCCACAACGAGAATCGCGATGTCGGTGATCTGGGCACCGCGGGCTCGCATCCCGGTGAACGCCTTGTGCCCAGGCGTGTCGATGAACGTGATCCGTTGACCGTGGAGCTCCGCCTGGTACGCCGCGATCCCCTGGGTGATCCCGCCCGCTTCCTTGCCCGCAAGGTGGGACTTGCGGATCGCATCGAGCAGGGTCGTCTTCCCGTGATCGATGTGACCGAGGACCGATACGATCGGCGGACGGGGAACGCCGTCTGACCGCTTCACCCGTTTCGCCGGCGCGGGCGAAACAGGCGCTTCCGCAACGGCGTCCACCGGGACCTTCTGCTTGGCGGCGTCCTCCTCGTAGAGGTGGAGGATCAGCGTGTATTCCTCCTCGTCGACGGAGTTCGCCGCCTTCAGACCCGGCATTCCCATCTCGTCGAGCTTGGCAATCAGGTCCTTGCTCGCGATCCCAAGCTCTTTGGCGATCTCATAGATTCTTTTCTTGGCCAAACGTCGTCCTCGCTTCTCGTTTCTCGATGCCGTGGAAACGCGATCCAGACTATACGGGATCGCCTTAATGCCGTCAAACGCCTGTTTGGATCGGGGATTCCTCGTCAGCGACCGAACAGCCAGATCAGCAGTGCAATCAATCCGAACCCGCCGGCAATCCACAGAAAAACCCGCAAGCTGAGGAAGCGGATCCACCGCTTCTCACCCGACGAGAACGTGATGTTCTTCGGATAGCGAAGTGCCATCCGCTGCGATTTCTTGTAGGTCTTCACGTACAGAGAGATCTTCTTCTGTCGTTTGTAGACGACGGCGAGATTGTGCATCGCGTTAACGTGTTTCGGGTCGACCTCGAGCGCTCGATTGTAGGCGTATTCCGCGCGGTTCAGATCCGCGCCGTCGAAGTAGACGTTCCCGAGGCGATAGTAGAGATTCGCCTTGTCGATCCCGTACTGCAGTGCCTCGACGAGAAGCGAGATCGCCTCTTGGAATCGTTTCTCCTTGCGGAGCCCGTCCGCGCGAGCGATCGCCTCTCGAACGAAGGCGTCCTGCTGTTCACGCGTCTGCAGCGTCGGCGTACTCATCGAGCCACTTCCTCACCTTCTGGATGTCCTCCCACGTCTGGTACTTCGGACTCCCCTTCGCTCTCGACGGATTGCGGAGAAGATAGCTCGGATGGAACATCGGATACAACAGGATCCGGCCCCGCCACGTGTAGAACGTGCCGTGAGACCTCGTGATCCCAGGGGCCTCGGGCAGGAGCCACTGCGTCGACGTGTTCCCGAGCGTCACGATCAACGCCGGCTGGATCAGAGCGACCTGTGCTTCGAGGTACGGGACGCAGACCTCCATCTCCGATTTCGACGGGACCCGATTCCCGGGCGGACGGCACTTGACCACGTTGGTGATGTAGACGGACTCCCGGGCGATTCCCACCGACGCGAGAACCTCGTCGAGCTTCTGCCCCGCCGGCCCGACGAACGGCCTTCCCGTCTGATCCTCCACCTCGCCGGGCCCCTCGCCGACGAACATGATCGTCGCGCTCGGATCCCCTTCGCCGAACACGACGTTCGAGCGCGTTTCGTGCAGGGGGCACTTCGTACACGAGAGAACGCGCGGCCGGAGGGAATCGAGCGTCAAAGGTGAATCAGTCGGGACACTCATCGAGGGCCTCTGTTCGGATACACGAGAAGGAGCACGACACGCAACACGAAAGCGGGCAACGGGATTCGAACCCGCGACCCTCAGCTTGGGAAGCTGATGCTCTACCACTGAGCTATGCCCGCAGGGGTCGAACCATTATAGCAGCCGCGATTTCGCCCAACAACGCTAGGCTCGAATCGCCTCCAGCGCCGGAAGCTGCTTCCCCCGAAGAAGAGCGAGGCATGCTCCCCCTCCGGTGGAGACGTAGGAAATCCGATCGACGAGTCCAAATCGGGCCATCGCCTCCCCCGTTTCCCCCCCGCCGATCACGCTGTAAGCGTCCGACGCGGCGACCGCCTCACCGATTCGTCGTGTTCCGGTCGAGAACGGCTCGACTTCGAACGCACCCAGCGGTCCGGTCCAAACGACCGTCTTCGCCGCGATGATCCGATCGGTGAACCGCTCGATCGTCTCCGGCCCGATGTCCAGTCCCTGCCAGCCGGCGGGGATCGCGCGTGCATCGGACGTCCGGACCTCGCCCTCCGGGGCCAGGTCGACCCCGATTGCTACGTCCTCGGGAAGGTGGACCGCCGTGTCCTCTCGTTCGGCCGCGGCACCGATCTCACGGATCTCGTCGAACAACCCCTCGTCAACGACCGAATCCCCCACATCGGCTCCGTACGCGCTGAGGAACGTGAGGGCGACCCCACCGCCGATCAGGATCTCATCGACGCGAGGCACCAGGTCCCGGAGCGCCCCGAGCTTGCTGCGAGCCTTCTTTCCCCCGACGATCGCTACGTACGGCCGCTCCGGCTCCTCGAGACGCGAAAGGGCGACGATCTCCCGTTCCATCAGCAGGCCCGCGTAGGCCGGAAGATGGTCGGCGATCCCGACGGTCGATGCGTGCGCACGGTGGACGGCAGCGAACGCATCGTTCACGTAGACGTCACCGAGTCGGGCCAGCTCGCGGGCGAATCCGGACTCGTTCGTCGACTCCTCGTGGTGGAACCGAACGTTCTCCAAGAGAAAGACGTCTCCGGGGCTTCCCTCTTCGATCGCGGTGGCAACGGCCGGGCCGACGCAATCCTCGAGCTGCCGAACCGGACGGCCGAGCAGATCCCCCAGATGGGCCGCGACCGGAGCGAGCCTCAGATCCTCGACCACACGCCCTTCCGGCCGGCCGAGGTGCGAGATCAGCACGACTTTGGCCCCGTGCTCGAGCAGATACTGTACCGTCGGGAGCGACGCCCTCAGCCGCGCGTCGTCGGCGACCTGCCCTCCCGACAACGGCACGTTGTAGTCAACCCGCACCAGGACCGTCTTTCCCTCAACATCTGCACGCTCGACGCCGCGTAGTTCCATCGCCACTCCCTTCCACGTCGCTTCCCTGGAAACACAATCGCGATTGAATGCCCTTCAGAAGGGGATTATAATGCGATGGGATGAACAATCAAAACCTCATTATCTTCGCCATTGGGGTCTTCGTGGCACTGATCGTGACCGTCGTTGCGGTCGATCAGTACCTGCTGGACGAGCACCCTCCCACCGAGGTCAGTGGACTCATCTGGCGGATCGAGAACGCGTTCTCCCGAATCAGAGATCTCGAAGCCGTCCTCGAGATCACCAAGGCCGGCGCTCCGAACGAGCCGGTTCGGATGGTCGTCCGATATCTCAATGGTCCGGCCCCCGCGTTGTCCGTGCGCTATTTGCGGCCCGACAGCATCAAGGACGAGCGATTCGTCGTCCAGAGTGATCAGCTGTGGCACTACCTCCCTCAAGAGAATCTCGTCGTCATCAAGAGATGGGTCGGCGTTCCACTCGCCGCCATCGGACTGGGGAATCTCGACCTTTCCGGGCTGAAGGAGGATTGGTCCGCCGGGAGGGTGAAGATCGAGGTTGTCCAGGATGTGCCGGGTTTCCCGCAGGATCTGTTTCAAGCGTCGCTCGTTCTCGCGGAGTCCTTCTCGCGGATCGACGAAGGAACGAGTCCGTTCTCGGTGACGTTCTCGGCGCAGGGTTGCCCGATCTCCTTCTCGTTCTGTCCGCCCGCCGAGCCGGATGATTCCCAAACGACGAGTTGGGGACCGATGGCGACGCTCGGAGCGAGCGGTGCCATCGGTGGAAGCTACATCCTGGAAGTCAGGGACGCCAGGTCGGGCGAACTCCTGCGCATGATCTGGGTCGAACGCGACACGTTCTTAATCCGGAAGATCGTCGCGTTCAAACAAGGACAGCGTTCGACATCACTGTACGTCGAGCGGATCGATCTGGATCAGGGTCTGACGGAGGAGGAGGTCATCACCCTACCGACGCGAGGGGTGGAGACGATCCGAGGCTGATCGGCTACTCCTCTTGCGCGTGATACAGCCGATTCCGCTTCCGGAATTCCCTCAGATCGAGGTTGTCCTCGACGAACTCCTGGAACTCGTCCTCGTCGGCGAACGGGGATTCGATCGCTGCCGTTTTGAAGACCTCATCGGCGATGAAGATCGGACAGCCGGAACGGAGCGAAAGGGCAAGGGAGTCGGAAGCGCGGGCGTCGAACTCGAGGACCTCCTCGTGGACGTCGCGCAAGTAGATCGACGCGAAGTACGTTCCGTCCTGCACAGCCTTGATGACGACCTTCTCGACCCTCGCCTCGAGTTCCTCGATGATCTTCTTCATCAGAACGTGCGTCAGCGGGCGGGGGAACTCCTCGCTCTGAAGGCCGAACGCGATCGATATCGCCTCCGCGTCACCGATCCAGATCGGCAAGGCCTTCCGCGACACTCGGTCCTTCAGCAGAACAACAGGCGTGTTGTTGGAAGGATCGACCAGGAGCGCCTTGATGACGACCTCACGCATTTCGGTCCTCCTCCGAGAGAACCCCACTGAGCTGGCATTATAGCATAGCGCCGCCTCCGGAGTCAGCCAACGCCGAGGCGGTTGGTCCGCCTCGGCTCATGGGATACACTCCCCTCCTGTAACCGGAGGGAGGGAGTGTGTGCGGGATCATCGGCTACGTCGGCAGTGAAACCGTCGTACCGCTCCTTCTTGAGGGGCTCAAGCGCCTGGAGTATCGCGGGTACGATTCAGCGGGGATCGCCGTCCTGGAGGAGCGGGCACTCGTGCGGTTCCGCTGCGTCGGCAAGGTCCGCGAACTCGATGAGGATCTCCGCTCCAAGACAATCGCCGCCACGGTCGGGATCGGGCACACGCGCTGGGCGACGCACGGCAAACCGACCGAGGAAAACGCGCACCCTCACTTCGATTGTCACGGCAAGCTCGCAGTCATCCACAACGGGATCATCGAGAACTACCTTCCGATTCGCGAGCGACTGATCTCCGAAGGGCATCGCTTCAGCTCGGAGACCGACACCGAGGTCCTCGCGCACCTCATCGAGTCCCACTTCGACGGCGATCTCCTCGCAGCGGTCACCGCCGCCGTCAAGCAAGTCGAGGGCGCGTTCGCGTTGGCCGTCCTCTCCTCCGTCACGCCAGACCGGCTCGTCGTCGCGCGGCGAGGGAGTCCCCTCGTCCTGGCGAGTGACGACACCGGCTCGTTCGTCTCATCGGACATTCCCGCCCTCCTCGGGCGGGTCGACTCGGTGCAGTTTCTCGCCGACGACGAGGTCGGCGAGCTGACCTCCGACGGGTTCCGCGTCTTCGATTTCGAGGGCCGTGAAATCACACGTCCCTCGCACCGCGTGACGACCGATCTCGTCGCCATCCAGAAGGGCGGACACAAGCACTTCATGCTGAAGGAGATCCACGAGCAAGCGCGATCGGTCGGGGAGACGATCCGCGAGAAGGTCGGCCGCGACGGCCGGCCGGTCCACCTCCCCCTCGTCGAGGGTCGAATCGATGCGTTCGATCACGCCTACTTGATCTCCTGCGGCACGGCGTACCACGCCAGCCTGGTCGCCGAGTACCTGTGGGAGGAGATCCTTCCTGTCCCGATCCAGGCGGTGATCGCGTCCGAGTTCCGCGTCCGCTCACCGCACATCTCGCCGCGAACCCTGGTCGTCGCCGTGTCGCAGTCCGGGGAGACGATCGACACGCTGATGGCCGTTCGGCACGCCAAGGAACGCGAAGCCCGGATCGTAGCGCTGGTGAACAACGAGCAGTCGGCGATCGATCGCGAGGCGGACGCCTCCGTCTACACGCGAGCCGGAATCGAAATCGGCGTCGCCGCAACGAAGACGTTCACCGCACAGATCGCCGCGTTGGGCCTCCTGGGCATTCACTTGGCCCTCGAACATTTCGACATGCCGCCGCAGGAAGCCCAGACCGAATTGGAACGCCTCGCACTCCTGCCCGGACGGATCACCGAGGGACTTCAGGCGGAAGCACGGATCGACGAGATCGCCGAGGAGATCCACCGCGCCCGCGACGTGCTCTATCTGGCGCGCGGACCTCTCTTCCCGATCGCCCTCGAGGGGGCGCTCAAATTGAAGGAGATCTCGTACATCCACGCCGAAGGGTACCCGGCTGGAGAGATGAAGCACGGGCCGATCGCCCTGATCGATGAGGGGACGCCCGTCGTGATCCTCCTGTCCAAAGGAAAGGCGTACGAGAAGGTTCTCGCCAACATCGAGGAGGTCAAGGCACGGAATGGCTTCGCGATCGTCGTCACCGATGCTCCAGACGAACCGGCGCTCGCACGCCTCGCCGACTTCGTCCTCCCGGTCCCGGCGGTCGATGGAATCTCGCGCCCGATTCTATTCGCCCTTCCGCTCCAGCTTCTCGCGTACCACGTCGCCGTTCGGAGGGGCACCGACGTCGATCAGCCGCGCAACCTCGCCAAGACCGTCACCGTGGAATGATCGCCGTCGTTCGCGAGCCTCTCGAACCGCTTCAACGCTCCCGCTCGTAGACCGGCTCGCCTCCGACGAACGTCATTTCCACCGTCCGCTCCTCGATCCGTTCGGGACGGAGCAGCGGGTTCTCGTCGAGGACCACCAGATCCGCGAGCATCCCCGGCTCGATCCTCCCCTTGACCGCTTCCTCGAACCCGAGCCAGGCTCCCCCAGCGGTGTAGCACGCGACCGCCTCCTCCACGGTCAGCCGCTGATCCGGATACGGCGCGTTGACGGCCGAGTGAAGCCCGAAGAGCGGGGAGACCGGCATCCCGTCGGAGCCGAACGCGAGCGGAAGCCCTTCGTCGACGACGCGCCGAAGCGGATTGCTCGCCCGGTCTCTCTCCTCGCCGAGCCGTTCCACGTAGAGGCTCTCCGGCCCTGACCAGTTCCCGATGAAGTTCGGCTGCATGCTGATACAGAGGCCGAGCCTCGCAGCGCGGCCAAGCTGCGCTTCACGTGGGAGCTCGAAGTGCTCGATCCGATGCCGCAGTGTCGGATCGGTTCCGAGCGTCTCGTGCGCGTCGAGGACCTGCGCGATCGCTCGATCCCCGATGGCGTGGATCACCGTCTGCCAGCCGGCGTCCTCGGCAGCGCGGATCATCGACACCAGCGCAGCGTCCTCGTGGTTCAGCTCGCCCGTCCCGCCTCCCTGGAACGGCGTGGAGACGGCGGCGTTCTGGGCCCCGATCGAGCCGTCCGCGAAGATCTTGATCCCCCCGAACCGAAGCCACGGATCTCCGAAGCCGGACTGGAGGCCGACCGCCCCCAATCTGTCGAAGGAAGCGACCTCGGGGCAGATCGTTACCCGCAGCCGTCGATCCGCGCGGTCGGCCATGAACGCCGGCACGTGGCACAGTCTCGACATCGTGTGCGCGGACGTGACACCGAGACGGTGACAGAGGCGCGTTGCCGCGGAGAGCGCTTCCGCGGACGTCGCCCGATCCGGGACGATTCGATCGAGCATCACGTTCACCGCGGTTTCGCGAAGGAGGCCCGCCTCACGATCGACCCAACGCTCCGGCGCCGATTCGGGGAGAAAGTTGAGCGCCGGCGCGTTCGCGGTCAGCAGGTGCCCGTCCATCCGGATCGCCAGGATCGGGGTTCCGGACGTCACCCGGTCCAGCTCCTCGCGGACGAGATACCGACGGTCCTTCCAGTCGCTCTCGTCCCAGCCGTAGCCGACGACCCACTCTCCGCCGCGGGAGCTCACGGCATCTCGAAGCACGGAGAGGACTTCCTCTCGACTTCTGTCCGTGAGATCGATCCGCCAGCCGCTCTCCACGAGCCCGGTGTGCATGAGGTGAACGTGCGCGTCGATGAATCCCGGAAGGACCGCCTGCCCCTTGAGGTCAATCCTCAGCGTGTCCTCTCCGGCGAGTGACAGGATCTCTTCACCCCGACCGACCGCCAGAATCCTTTCCCCGCCGATGGCCATCGCATCGAGGTCCTGATGCCCGTGGATCGTCCCGTTGTGAAGCACGACCGTCGCACAAGACATCTGTGGCGTCTCCTTTTCCCGTGCGAGCCGGTGCAGTGGCGCGCTTCTCAGATCATCCGATCCTCACCGCTGGATCGCCAGCCCGCTCGTGCTCGCGCCGGGGAAGCCCGAGATGACAACACCGGTTCGCGCCCCGGTCGCGGGATCGATCTGGACGATCTCGTGGTCGTCGCGATCGACGACCCAAAGATAGCCGTCGTATTCGTCCATGCCCGCAACGGGGAAGACCGCAGCCTCGACCGGGATCGGATCCTGATGGATCTCCAACTGGATCCCCTCGAAGATGTTGATCGGCGGGTCGATTTCGATCGCGTAGAGAAGACGCGTCTCGCCCTCCAGGTACCACAAGAGCCCCGATTCCCCACCGTCCTCGTCCCAGCCGAGCCCCTGCGGAAATTGGAGGAAGATCTCGTTGCCGACCTGCTGCGACGCGCGGAAGTAGTTCGTCCCGAATGAGTCTTGGACCTGCCCACTCGTCGGGTTCAACTCGTAGATCTTCCGGCTGAGACCGTCGACGTGCCAGATTCGCTGCGGTTCGAGCCACCCGTAGGTGATGTAGAGCGGATCCTGCGCCGGAGCAACGTATTCCTCCGACACAGCACCCGTCGTCTGATCGACTCGGAGAATCCGCTGACTCCCACCTCCGAAGCAGGCAACGAACACCCATGTCTTCCCCGCGGCCTCGGCGATCGCGACCCCTCTAGGATCGGCGACGGGTAGATCGAACGTCTTCAGGACGTCCCCGCTCATGTCGAGTTTGTAGACCCGATCCAGGTTCTCATCGCAGACCCACAAGGCAGGGTCGACGACGATGTCGATTGACGTCGTGTCCGTCTTCCCGTCGGCGCTTCGGACGGTCAAGGTCAGCGTGTATCGCCCGGCGTGTTCATAGGTGTACGTCCCCGTCGACTCGTACCATTCCTCGCCCGTCCCGAACGACCATCGATGTGTGGTGATCTCCGACGACCCGCTCGAGCTCTCCCCGGTGAACGTGATCGTCAGAGGGACAACCCCCGTCGTCGCCGAAACCCCGATCACCGCTTCCGTCCGCGCGAAGAACATGCAGCCACCCAGAACCGCCAGGATGCCACCGACCATCAGCACGCCAACAACCACACGCCTCGTCCTCATAGTCCCTCCTTGAAGGAGCATTGTACCGTCCTGGCCGAGCTCCGGCGAAGCAAGAGCAAGCGCAGGATGCAGAAGCGGGGCCGCGGATCCGTTTTCATGTTTCTTCCATCTTACTTTCTGCCTACCTCCATGGATTCCTCCCGGTAAGGAAGTACGCTATGGGCGTTCATTCATTTTCGGCAATGTGAAGCTAACGTCCCAGAAAGTTTCCGCCGATGAAGGGAGGGGGTGAACTCCGTGCCGAAGAAAGAGATCCTGGACAAGCTCTCGATTTACATCCCTCAGAAGAAGATGGAGGAGAAGCCGGTCGAGAGGCTGATCAGTCTCGGCGAGAAGCGTGATCGCTCGATCAACTACCTCGTCGTCGACGCGATCCTCCAGTACCTGGAGCGGGAAGAGAACAAGAGCTAGACCAAGAAGCTCGTGGCAATCAACCTCCTTCGCGCACCGGCGGAGGAACCGAGAGCACCCCGTCGCCTGAGAGACGGGGTGCTCTCCCATTCACGGCGAGGCACCTCGTCCGGCGCGCCCAATCCGATATGATAGGCCGCAACGGGCTCACAAAGGGGATCAAGAGACGGGAGGACAGATCGATGAAGCGACTCGGTATCGGGGGCGTCGTCGTGATGCTCTGCGCCCTCACGGCGTTTGCCCAATCGAGCATCGACGCGGAAGGGGTCGCCGCCGGCAAGACCGTGCTGTGGTTCTACGGAACCGAAGTCACCGCGCTCATCGAAGGTGACTTCAACGTGACCGGCTCGCTCGTGATCGACGGAAGGATCATCCCGTTCACCGCGTCCGGAACGGCGTTCGGGGAAGGAGTCGGCGATTCGGCCGCGCTCACCCTCGATGTCTGGCTCATCATGGACGCCGCAGGCACCACCGAGGACGGGGCTCCGATCTCGATCCGCGGGGGAATGGCCGGCTCCAGCGAGAACGCCGACTTCTCAGGAAGTGCGCTCGGCTCCGCGGTCGGGCCGTTTTTCATCGTCGTCACGCTCGGAGCCGATTCCTACCGAGCGCAGGGAACGGCCGAAGGGAGCGCCGCCGGAGAGTTCGTCGTTCCCGACGACCCCTATACGATGCAGATGGAGGGGACCGGCACGTACGCCCTGGTCGGGGAACTCGTCCCGAACGCCCTTCCGCAGGAAGAGGAGGCCGACGCGTCCGCCTACATCGGTCACTTGCCCTGGGAAGCAGAGTCATGGCCTTCCGAGCTGTTCGTCAGGCTGCTCGCGCTCCTCGAGGGGGTCCCCTGCGAACCGACCGGCGAGCCTGAGGGCGAGCCGGCCGACGGCTGACTCGCCGGAGACGGCTCCCTCGCCGCCGCCCATGCCCCGCAACGCATCGATGCGGCGGTGCCGCATCTGAACACAGACCGTACAGGTGCAGCGGTGCTGCATCTGAACACAGACCGTATAATCGCCCGTCATGCCGAGCGCAGAGAGCATCGAGCGACACCTGCTCACACGGGACAAGCCGGCGCGGTGGGGCGCGCAATCGGTCCTGCCGGACTACGCAGGCTACTCGATCGCCGGTCTCCCGGCACTGGTCGAGCACCTCTTCGGCCTCGACGCCCCCCGGACCCGGCTGGCGGAGATCGCTTCCGATCTTCCACCGTTCGAGCACCTCGTCCTCCTGATCCTCGACGGGCTGGGGTATCGAAAGGCGGAATCGCTGTTCGAGCGATTCCCCGACCTCGCCCTTCGCTCCCTCGGCCGCAGAGGACTGCACATCCCGCTCACGTCCGTCTTTCCATCGACGACCGTTGCGTCCCTTGTCTCGATCGGCACCGGGCTGACGCCGCTCGAACACGGGCTGGTCGGTTATCGCCTGTACCTCCGTGAGACCTCGGCGATCACCAACATGATCCGGTTCGCGATGGTCGGCAACACCAGAAGCGACGCCGCGTTCGCCGCCGGCCTCGACGCCGAGGCGATCGTTCCCGGCCTCACGCTTCACGAACGACTGGCGAATCGAGGCGTGGACGCGCACACGCTTCTCCCCCAGTACATCGCTGCGAGTGGGCTGTCCCGCGCGCTCTACAGGGGGAGTAAGCAACTTCATGCGGCCGCCGGCCTATCCGACATGCTGGTGACGGCACGGCAGCTCCTCCGCCGCGCGACCGCGGCGACCTTCCTGTCCCTCTATTGGCCCGGGTTGGACACGATCGCGCACATTCGCGGACCGGAGACCGAAGCGTACGTCGCCGAGATGAGAGCGATCGACGATGCGATCCGCAGGGAGCTCGTCGGGAGAGTCGAGGGAACCCTGCTTCTCGTCTCCTCCGATCACGGGTTCGTGTCGATGCAGCCGGAGAACTACGTCAGGCTTCGAGACACCGAGGACGTCGAGGAGGCGCTGCTTCTTCCCCCGGTCGGTGAACCCCGCGCCTCGTATCTGTACGTTCGAGAAGGCAAGAGAGAGCTGGTTTCGCGGTCGCTCGATCGGCGGCTGGAGGACGGCCTCGTCTGCGTCGACTCGAGCACCCTGATCGAAGATCGCCTCCTCGGCGAGGGGACTCCCCACCCCGAGATCACCGCCCGAATCGGAGACCTCGCCGTCGTCGCCACCGGGAGCGCCGGGATCTACCATCCGTACCACGATGCGGCGCTCCTTCGGGGAATGCACGGCGGCCTGACCGAAGACGAGATGCTCGTCCCGTTCATCGCGGGTTCGCTCTAGCGAAAGGAGATTCGATGGTCCACTTCGGGAGAAGCCAAGACGTCGAAGCGCGGCTCTACCACGACGGGGAGAACGTACGCCACGCGGAAAAGCGCGTCCTCGTCGGGCCGAGGGAGAACGCCCCCAACTTCTCGATGCGCAAGTTCACGATCGGGAAGGGCGGCTGCAGCCCGCATCACACGCACCCGTGGGAGCACGAGGTTTACGTCCTCGCCGGACGAGGCGAGGTTCGGTTCGCCGGCGGAAGCCGAGCCGTCGAGCCGGGCGACTTCGCCTTCGTCCCGCCGAACGACGAGCACCAGTTCGTCAACACCGGCCGCGACGTCTTCGAATTCCTGTGTGTGGTCCCGCTGGAGGGGGAAGACGGCTAAATGACCAAGCGCGTCGTCGTCTGCCTCAGCGGCGGCGTCGACAGCACCGTCGCCGCGCAGCTTCTCCTGGATCGGGGGTACGACGTCGCCGGAATCACGTTCTGGTTCTGGTCGTTCCCCGGAGCGCCCGACTACGCCGGCAGGACGAAGTGCTGCTCGCTCGACGCGGCCGCTCAGTCGGCACGCGAGGTCGGCGTTCCTCACGAGGAGATCGACGCCAGTGAAGCGTTTCAACGCCTCGTGCTGGAGGACTTCGTCGCGCGCTACCGGAACGGCGAGACGCCGAACCCGTGCGGGCGATGCAACCGACACCTCCGGTTCGGTCTCGCCCTCGCCTACGCCGAGGAGCGCGGCTTCGACTTCGTTGCGACCGGGCACCACGTCCGTCGGGTTCGAGAGCCGAACGACGAATTCTCCCTGTGCCGAGGCGCCGATCCGAACAAGGACCAGACGTACTTCCTCTACGGATTGGAACAGGGCGATCTGAGGCGGCTCCTGTTCCCCGTCGGCGAGCTGTCGAAGGAGGAGGTGTACGGGATCGCCCGCGAGCACCGCCTGACGTCCGCCGAGCTGCCGGAGAGCCAGGACCTCTGCTTCGCCGTCGCCGGGCAAACGAAGTTCCTGTTCGATCGAGCCGAGGATCGTCCCGGGCCGATCCTCGATCCGGACGGCCGACGGCTCGGAACGCATCGAGGCATCGCGAACTACACCATCGGCCAGCGGCGGGGGCTCGGTGTCCCGTCGAGCCGGCCGCTCTACGTCATCGACATCGATCCGCCGCGCAACGCGCTCGTCGTCGGCGCGGAGGATCTGCTGTTTCGCAGCGACCTCTGCGCGGTCGACGCGAACTACATCTCCGGGCGCCCGCCGGAAGACGGCGCCCATCTGGACGCCAAGGTTCGCTATCGATCGTCGGCCGTCGGCGCCACGTTCCGGAGGGATTCCGCTGGGCGATTCCGCCTCGTCTTCGACGAGCCCCAGCGTGCCATCACGCCGGGGCAGCTGGCCGTGTTGTACGACGGCGATCGCCTCCTCGGCGGCGGGATCATCTCGAAATCCTGAAACGAATCCACGCCTCGAATCACGCCCGGTATAATCGAATCCCGGAGGGGTGGGTGAGCGGACGAAACCACCGGTCTTGAAAACCGGCAGGCCCGCAAGGCCTCGCGGGTTCGAATCCCGCCCCCTCCGCTGCGC
>CAZFZM010000013.1:51093-67102 GCA_964523545.1 uncultured Thermotogae bacterium | reverse complement strand
TCAGGATCTCGCGCCGGTTCGGCAGGTAGAACTGCCGCTCCATGTCCTGCCAGCCTTCGTGATCCATGTACTCGAGGAAGCTTCGCTCCGTCCCCTCGACGATCGCGTTGTCCGTCACCTGGGCGAGCATCAAGTGGAAGTCGCGATGAAGGCGA
Source organism: uncultured Thermotogae bacterium (assembly GCA_964523545.1). Classification (GTDB taxonomy): domain Bacteria; phylum Bipolaricaulota; class Bipolaricaulia; order UBA7950; family UBA9294; genus JANQEA01. Next base: position 66,947 of record CAZFZM010000013.1, on the reverse strand, counting down.
ATGTAATCTTCATAACATTCGCGATCCACGCAGCTCGACATCCGAGACAGGAGATCCTCGAAGGATTCCGCCTTCTCCGGCGACCATCGGGCGACAGCCAAGCGCACCAACCCGCACTCGAACACCGCTCGGGCTTCCTGGAGCTGGTGCGCTTCTTCGGACTTCTCGATGGCCTGTGCAATCCCGTTCGAGACAACCACCCGATCCACTGTCTCTCGGACGTAGCTTCCATCGCCAACGCGTGTCTCAATGACCCCCATCAGTCGGAGCGCCGCCAGCGCCTCGCGCACCGACGTCCGACCGACGCCCGTCAGCTCCGCCAGCTTCGCTTCTGCAGGAAGTCGTTCCCCAGCAGCAAGCGATCCGTCCTGGATGGAGGAGAGGATTTGGTCGATCACAAAGCGCGGACGTTTCGTTTCGACGATGCGTTCGATGGGCATGGCCGGAGTATAGCCGATCTGTCAGACAGCAGACAGATGGCTCTGTACCGTACTGCCACATTCTCGCATTTGCGCTCAGTTGTCCACACTCTTGGTAGTGTTGTTTGGATGCAGTACCCTCCGCGTGTTGCCACGTTGAGGAATGGGATCAAGGAGCGGCGAATGCCTCAGGACCTGGAGAAACTGACCTTCGAGCCAGACGCCAATCAGTCCTTCCTCTTGGATGTTCTCTGTGGTGCCTCCGAGGATCTCGGCGAGATCTATCGCGGCATTCTGCATGCTCTCCATAGCCCCCCTTTCCCGAATCAAAGTCGAGTACTCGCCTATCAAGCCCGGGAAGTGATGGTCAAGGCCCCAAAGGTGATGTCCACGTATGGCGCCACGGTCCCCGCTAGACCAATGGGCTTTGCGGAACTCAGGAAGCAGTTGGGTGCCGAATACGCGAATCTCATGTGCGAACTCAAACACACGCCGGCCGAGACTGCACTGGGGAGAGAGAAGCTCTTTGCCTTTCTGGATTTCGTTGAATCGTGGTTACTCAAGGCGGAGCAGACAGGCTCGGACTACGAGAGGCTAACAAGAAGCCGCATTGCGGGGCTTGAACCAGGCTCAGCGCCGCCTCGTGGCAGAGCCCTAGAGATAGCCGTCAGGCGTTGGATATCCATGAAGAAGGAGTTCAACGACATCCTGCATGGAGGCGAACAAGCGGCGCTTGTTCATGTTCGGGCGCTTGTGTCCGAACTCGAAGACTTCTTCCTGCTCAGGATTCGTCCGAGACCCTTCGATGATCAGGCTCAGCTGGATCAGTTCCTAGCGAGATCTCCTGATGACCTTGACGGCTCCGAGATTGAAGCCATGTTGGGTTTGGTCGGTGCGCTCGGCGTGAACTACAGGTACTTCTTCCAGCATCTTGATTCCCCGCTCTGGGTTGGCTTCCTCGAGAAGCAAGGGTTCTTCAAGAATCCCCCGGAGTTGCTGAGAATCGAGGACCAGATCTACGCTCCCGAGTGGCCGGAACTTCTCTATCTGGAGCGCATCACACCCGCCGCACTGCACGATGCTGGGCGAATCGCCCGAGGAATCTCCAGGTTTCGTCCGGAGAATCCGCGCATACACGAAAGGCTCATAGCGATTGCTAAGCTTCTGCTACAGGAAGGCTCGAAGCATGGGGGGAAACTGCTTAACTCCGAGCTGGATTGGATTGCGATTCAGGATCGACTCCTGCTGCGGATCCCCGATTTTCTTCTCGAAGCGGCATTGGCTGCCGCAAGTGAGATCCCCGGCCTTGCACTGCGCTCCATCAGATCGCTCCTGTCTCTTGAAGTAGCAGATGAAGTGCGGCGAGCAAGGTCGGGCAAGGGCTGGCACCGACTGGATGACTGGGATCTGCGTGAGATCCTGAAGCGCGTTTCTTGTGATCTCGTAGGTGCTCTTCCAGCTCCTTCCCAGATGCATCTGCTGACTGTGCTTTGCGAGTTCCTAGGCCTTGTAGGAGAGAACGAATTCGAGAGCACTGACCTGCGCATGATTGACAACGTGTTCCTGATGTGGAGACCTGCTATAGAAGATCACGAGCAGAACGACCTCAACTCCTTGAGTAACTGGGCTGTTGAAGGGGTAAGAAACGTTGCGGATGCACTCATTGAGGAACACGGAGTCAGCGTGCTAGAGGAGCTGGAGGGGAGCGACTCCCGGACACTTCTTCGAGTCTCACTGTTTCTGCGAACCAAGCATCCCGACATCGACCCGGCCGGAACGGCAGACCTCGTAGAAGATCCGCAACTCCTGGGGGATAACGTGCTAAGGCACGAGTTCTTCAATCTCCTCCGGGAGCAGTTCACGTCATTCACGAAGGAGACACAGAACCGCTATCTCAAGTGGGCCATGGGAATCGGGAATCCTCACAGAAGGCAGCTCTACCTTTGGCCCGTTCACCATGCCCTGCCCAAGTCAATGCTTGAGAAGTATCAGAGTCACGAACAGGAGTTTGGCGAGCCCGAGCATCCAGACCTGCCGGCGCATCATGGGGTCTCTTGGGTCGGACCTACGTCACCCTTCTCAGTCTCGGAGATGAAGGAACTCCAGATTCCCAAACTCGTGGATCTCCTGAACTCATGGGAGTATGCTCCAGGGCACTGGCACGCTCCGGAGCCCGAGGGATTGGCCAGGGAGCTGGCAGCTTTCGCATCGCAGGACGCCAAGAGAGTATCCGGGCAAGCCATTGCCCTGGAGAACCTCCAACGCCCCACCTGTGTCAGGGGGATTGCGCAGGGACTGGCCGATGCGGTAAAGGAAGGTCGTGCAATCTCTTGGGAGCCAGTTCTTCACTTCTGCACGTGGGCGGTCAGGCAAGAACGAGGAGATGAGCCCGAGGGGAGTGGGTTCGAGGAATTCGATCGCACGTGGGGTCCAGCGAGGAAGCAGATCGCGCGGCTTCTTGGACGCGGGACGGAGAAGTCTGCTGTGGAGATCCCGTTCGACCTCCGCGGTGATGTGTGGGCCATCCTGCGCGAGCTACTCCTTGATCCCGATCCAACGGAAGAAGAGGAGCGTTCCCGTGCTGAGCACACTGATCCTTCAACGATTGCGATCAATGTGGTTCGCGGGGTCGCGCTTGGAGCCACCTTCTCCTACGCACTCTGGGTGACGCGTCACGATCCACAAGAGGAAAGGACCTGGGCGAGATTCAGTCTAGGTGATGTGCGGGAACTCCTTGAGGAACGACTAGCGGAAGATCAATCCCTGGCTGTCCGTTCCGTGTTTGGTAAGTGGCTTCCGTACCTGTTCTGGCTGGACCAGAAGTGGACTGAGGCGAACGTGAAGTTGATCCTACCTCTTGAGGAAGCAGGCAAATGGACCGCGGCTTGGCACGCCTACCTGATGTTCTGCCGCACCCTCTACTCTGAGTTTCTTGAACTCCTTCACTCGTCGTACGAGAGAGCCCTTGATGAACTTGGCGCCGTGCAGCCGGATCAGATGCGACCTGCGAACCCGGACGAGCGACTGGGGAATCATCTCTTGCTTTTCTATCGAGAGGAAGCACTAGAGCTTGATGATGCGCTCCTCAAGGGCTTCTTCGAGAAGGCTGATGCCAACCTTCGCTACAGCGTCATGGCAGACGTTGTTCGACAAATCCAGGAGGTCGCGAAGGAGAACCGTGAGACAGTCGTCGAGCGCTTGAGAGATCTCTGGGAGTGGCGAAGCCACGAGACTCTCGATGAGAAGGCAGAGGAACATCACGAGCTCTCATCGTTTGGCTGGTGGTTCTTGAAGGACGTATTCCCTCCGGAGTGGCGCCTCCAACAGCTTCTTGCCACTCAGCAGAACGATATTGAGCTCCAACTTGGCAGTCGCGTACTTGAAACAATGATCGAGCTATCCGAGGAGTACGTTGCCTTGGTACTCAACTGCCTTGAGGCAATCGTGAGGAGTCCGGCAAACGGGGAGTGGATCATCTACGACGATCACGTGAAGGAGATCCTGAGAATCGCGCTCGGTTCAGATGACAAGGCCCTGCTCGATCAAGCCGAAAACCTCGTGCACTACATCGGGTCTTTGGGCTTCCTGAGCTTCCGGGATCTGCTTGAGGCGTGACGCAACCACATCACTGAGATATGTCAGCTAGTGCACTCGGCCAAATCTTGGTGAGATCGCCCGATGCTAGCTCCACACCGGATGTTGGCGTTCCTGCTCCCACGTTCACTGTCTCCCTCTCAAGGCAGTGACTGTCGATGACTACGGCGATCTGCAGGTGCCTCGGCAAGAAGGGGGACAGTCCTCCCACTTCATGACCCGTCAACTCACGAACCTCCTTGGCTGTAGCGAGCCGAACGGAATCGTTGCCTGTCGCCCGCGAGAGCTTGGCCACGTCGACGTGTCTGTCCCCTGGTATGCATGCCAACACATTGGCTTTGTCCCCGACGAAGAGAAGGCTCTTGAGAACCTGACCGAGCTCGCATCCGTACATCTCAACGATGTCTGCTGCACTTCTCGGCGCACGAGGTAGTTGGATCAGCCGGAACGAGATCCCTAACTGCGCAAGCTGTCGTGAGCTCTCCAACGAATGCGTCATGGGTAACTGGTTGCAGTCCTCTCCTTGCAGGCCTCTGCAAGGAACTGCCTTGTCGGGCGCGGGAAGTAGTTATATCGGAGAAGGTTAGGGAAGGCGGGATCACTTGCCAACGCCGATAGGACATCTGTACTGCAGAAGAGGAGTGAGATCTCCTCTGCCCGCAGAAGCCCCTGATCAGTGATCTGTATGCCTTCCGGCGTGTGCATTGCCAGACCAAGGTCGGCCAACCGAAGGATCATCTCGCGGTACTCGATGCTCAACGACGTACCGAAGGCTAGATCGATCGATTGCAGATCTACTGGACGGATGAGGTTCAGCCCGAAGATCACCTGCCTGCGTGCCAGTTCATCGCGATTCAGCCTTCCAGCGTACCACAGGGGACGGACTCCGCGCCTGACTCTCTCCATGTAGCGGCTGATGTCCGGTACATTGAAGTACTGCAAGGCACTCTGCTCTTGCCGGTATAGACCGAACGCAGACGGGCCAATGCCGATCAGGGTCTTGCCTTCGAACTTGTCGGTCTGCTGCTTCGGTGTCGTTCCACAGCGGTTATGGAAGTAGATCGGTCCTTCGCGGAACCCGAAGCTCTCTGACAAACACGCTCGCGCGGAGGCACTCAGCACGTCACGCTCTTCCACACTGGGGAAGCTTCCCGGATCACCTCTCAGCTGATCCCAGACTAGGTCGCCGGGGCGGAACATCAACGGGAAGGCGTTGATCGTGACGATCTCCTCGATGTTGCGGAGTCGCTCTACAGCCTTCCGGAATGTCACGAGATCCTCGTGAGGCAAACCCACGATCAGTCCAGTCACGAACTGGTTGAAGCCTTCATCCATGCATACGTCCAACGTCTCGAAGTAGTCGGAGACCGTCAGCCTTCCGTGCGTGATGCTGTCCAGGGACCGCTGGTTCAACGTCTGGATGTCGACCACGATATGCGTCGTGCCCAGATCCTTGAGGATAGTGAGAATCTCTCGCAGTCGCCTGGAATCACGTGCAGCGTCCGCATGCACTTCGAATTTGACCTCGATGTCGTCCGCAAACACAACCAATCTGCGGATGGCCTCCACGAGAACCCGCAGATTCCGAGGGGAGATAAGGGAGAACGTGCCCCCGCCGAAGTAGAGCGACGAGGCTGTCAGTCTCCGAGACGCCCTGGCGTACTCCTCCAGCTCCATGATCATGTGCTGCACGTATGGCGCCTCAAGCGCTGAGCCGTAACGCTCCTTGTAGAAGTGGCAGAAGGTGCACTCCTTCTCTCCCGCCGACTTGCAGAACGGGAAATGCAGATACATGTCAACTGGGCCCTCCGAGATCGAGGAGGCGAACTCCCTTGCCAGCTTCTCAGCTAGCGATTCGACGTTCCGCATCGCCACAAGAGGCGGGTAGTTCCCAACGAGGTAGTAGTGCCTGAGATCGCGGTGAAGAGAATCGATAGAGAGATGTGCACTTCTCGCTCCCGCAGAGGGTTTCTCTATCGGAGCGGTCTGGGTGGCGGTCGAAGCTGTGCTATCCGCCTTGGTTCCAATCGTCACATTCCCTCCCTCCGTGTCAGCCTCAAGATGTCGTAGCGTAGAGCTCCTTCTCCAGCTTCTCAAGTCGTGGCTCGTCAATCTCTCCACTTCGCATGACCCAATAGAGTGGGGAGTGGAGTGAGTAGCGCTCCGTGATCCAGTTGTTTATGTTCGTGCAGAACTCGTTTGTCCCGTATTGCTCAGTCACACAGAACGCGTGATGGAGTCTCCGATTTGCGACGAAGCCGAAGAGCAGCGCCGCGTTTCCACGTCCCGTCTCGCGATTCAGGAAAGTGCCAACTGACACGTTGAGCGGCTCGATGACGCAGAACATGTCACATCGTGTCGCGCCCTTGTATAGCTCAAGCAGCTTCCGGATCCATTCCATGTCCTCCTGAATCTCTCCATGATTTGGCGGAACGACTGTGATCACGCGTCTCAAGGAACACCGCTTCAATTTGACATGTTCGAGAAGGGTCTTGTTCCAAGCGGCAGGTAACTCATCTGTGAGCTGGAACTCACGTGACGCCATGACAATGGAGATCTCCTGTGGATCGAACTCCTCCAGAAGAGCCGACGAGGTCACGTATGTGTCGTCCTCTTTAATCTGGCGGATCTTGTGTGGCGAGCAGAACTTGACTACCTCACGCAGTAGCTTCTCTTTCAAGAAGGTCCGGTTGTCGTCGCGAAGTGATCCCAATAAGTCCTCCACGAGTGACTCAATCCTAGGGGAGACAAATTCCTCAACCGACGTGGTAATTGCAGGCTGGACATGCTGGGCGTAGAGGTGATCGAAGTACTCCTTTTCCTTTTGATCCGTTCGCTTTGTAAGCCATAATGTGAGTCCGGCAGCAAGCAAACCAACGACCACGGGGAGGAGAATATCGAGAAGCGCTTCAGGGACAGCTGCGCTAGTCAGATCAAGCGCCACCAAAACGGCGATCGAGGGCAACGACACCACAAGAAGCGCGAGCACAATCCGGCGCGTGAAAGGCGTCACCTCAACCTACCTTGCATCCAGCCCATACCTCACCATCGCCCAATATAGGCAAACGGCCGATGTCCGACAAGGAATGACTCAATGCCTTCAAACCGCTTCACCAAGACGCACATAGAACGTCGGAATCGACCTCCACTTCTGAATGCCCGGACATCGAAGAGGCTTTGCCAACTGATCCATCGCAAGCCAGATCCGCCACCTGATCCCTCCTCCCCCCATCCCCGTTTTGGAGACCGGTGCTTTGCCATTGAACTACGGGCCCGTGAGGAATGCTCCCGCTCGGACCGAGTTGCTTCTCGTCTTGTGCTACAAAATTGGCTCTCCCACTCCGACCTTCTCTCGTACCTCCGCCATCGTCATCTTCGCGATCTGTCGTGCCTTCTCTGCCCCTTGCCTCAGGATTGCTGCCACTTGGCCCGGAGAACTCTCGAAGTCCTTTTTCTTCTCTCTGATCGGCGCCAGTTCAGTCAGGATTGCTCGGAGGACTTCCCGCTTGAGATCGGAATACATCAGCGAGCCACCGCGATAGAGGCTCTCCAGTTCGACCACAGCTGTGGGATCCGTGACGCCAAGAATGGTGAACAGGTTCTCGACCCCCGGGCTCATGTAGAGGTCGTCTGCAAGGTCACCTGTGTCTGTCACGGCCCGTCGAACCTTCTTCTCGATGCTGGCTTCATCCTCCATCAGTCCAATGTAGTGCTTCTCACCATGACTCTTGCTCATCTTCCGCTCAGGGTCTGCTAGTGAGCGGATACTCGCACCTCGCGTCAGCAGCACTTCAGGTTCCACGAACGTCTCGCCGTAGATGCCATTGAACTTCCGCGCAATCTCCCGAGAGAGCTCCACGTGCTGAGCCTGATCCCTGCCAACCGGGACCCATCTTGCCTTGTAGATCAGGATGTCCGCCGCTTGCAGAATGGGATAGTTGAATAGCCCAGCGTTCACGAAGTCCGTCTCCGACGCCTTCGTCTTGAACTGAGTCATCCGCGTCAGGTCGCCGTAGGCAGTGACTGCGTTCAGGATCCAGCAGAGCTCCATGTGTTCCGGGACGTGTGATTGCACGAAGAGAATGGTCTTCTCAGGGTCGATTCCGCAAGCGAGGAGATCCATGGCCATGTCGAGGGACTGCCGCCTTAGGTTCCTAGGAGAGTACGAGGTTGTGATTGCGTGGTAGTCGACAATGCCGTAGATGCAGTCGTAAGAGTCCTGGATGGAGACCCAGTTCTTGATGGCCCCGATGTAGTTGCCGAGATGCACGTCTCCCGTTGGCTGAATGCAGGACAGAACGCGCGCCCTACTCATCCGATCCACGCTCTGCTGTACCGGAATCGCGCATCTCTTCACGGGCACACCGAAGGAGCTGGTTTGACATCCTCTCCAGTTCGCGGACCAACTTGTCCACGGCGCGACAGGAGTTGTGCTCCATGATGTGCACGATCAGTCCTGAGTAGTCCGTAACCACTTCGTCGTGGCCGGCGGCGGCGACCTTGGCCCTGTAGATGTTGAACTGCTTGCGGTTGCAGATCCGAAGCTTCTCGGACGTCGCGATGAAGAGCGAATGCCTCGGGTCATGGTTGATCCAGCGCATGATCCGCTCGTTTGCCCAGCCGACAAGCTGCTCGAGGTGTCGTTCCTGATCCGCTCTGTAGGCGAAGGAATCGCGGGCAATCATCCGGCGAAGTCCCTCCGCGTGCTTCTCAATCCACTTTCCTCGCAACGTGAATGCCACAATCGCGGACTCAGGCTCGCAGAGCAGCTCGTATGCGCCTGTCAGCGGCCCATTGACGATGGCGTCTCTCAGCCTCTTGACGAGTTCCCAGATGGCTCGCTTGGACTCGATCAGCCCCCTTATCCCAAGGCCTGCGAAGTACGCCCATGTTGCAGCTGCCCCGTACCCGGGGCGGGTTGTCGGGATTGTCGCGTGTGTCTGGGCAAACTCCATCTCACGTTCGTCCAGGTACTCGGTCCGGTCCGCGTCTTTCAGATGGAGATAGGCCTCGTGCATCATTGTGTATCGGATGTCCTTCGGATCCCTGAGTATAAGGATCGACGCCGGGTAGGGGACTGGCTGCTTGTGAACATCGCAGACAACTGCCTGAACCTGATCAACGTCGAAGGCCCATCCCTTGGCGAATTCGTCCGCGGTCCCCGTGCGTGGGAGGGGCCTTCGCCGACCATTGCTCTCTTCTCGTATCCAGTCACCTAGAGCTGCGAAGAGCCACTGGGCGGCAGCGTCAATCAGGACCGGAACGCGGAACTCGTCTGGATCGCCTTGGGGAGGCTCCTTCTTGCGGTAGGCCTCGCCAACTGCCGATCCCAGTTCTGCAATGTCAGGCAATCTCCCAAACTCCGTGTCCCCCATCGTGAGCCAGACCATGGCAACCTCATCGCCGGCATCCTGAACTCGAGTGATGGTTCGGTACAACGAGTCAGGCGTCGGGTGACCCGTGGCGTCACCGAACACGTATTCCACGTTCCGCTGTCCGAACCCAAGCAGATCCGCCGCCTTGTCCACCGCGAAGTGGCTTCGGAAAGAGGCCAGGATCTTGGGTATCGGCACCTTCGTTGCGGAGTCGTTGTACCGGTTCCACTCTTGCGCGATTCCGAACCAGCCTTGAGTGCGAAGATTGAGGATCTCGCGAAACAGACGGTCGCTATCCTTGAGGACCTTTAGGGGGGCCGCTTGACGCATGCGGTAGTAGAAGTACTTATTGCGAAAGATCCAGGTCGCTTGGTTTATCGCCTCTGTGCCTCCGCTGAGGAACCATCCCGCAACATCGGACCGCTCGTTCCCATCTCGGGAGAAACCACCGCTGACTGCAGGATGGTTGAGAAGCTGAGCAGTCATGTCAATGGCTTCCCGTTCGAGTTCGTACGTGCCAAAGAACATGAATGGGTCCACATTGTTGGGGTTGATCCGAGTCATCGCTCTGCTGAAGGCCCGCGCGGAGGCTCCGTCTGGGGAAGTTCCTGGCTTGCAGAAGGGCTCGCCTGTGCTGTACTTCGCACCGCACCTTGCAAGTGCCTTGCCGATAGTCCGGTCGATGTCACGCCTCTTCATCCTCGACCATGGGATGCGGTGAAGGGGATGCCTCTTGAATCGCCTATTGAGGGATTCCTGTCGTGAATTCCCTCTCACTTCGGCCTCGATGTGATCTCGGTGACAGCCTCCGTTGGCCGAAGAATATCCTGCCTAACCAGGAAGTCAACCAGCATCTCGTCCTTCTCCAGTGCAGCTCTTCGCTCACTGAATCGGTGACCGACCTCAGTGAGAAGATCGAGAGTCACGCTAGCGCAGTTGCTACACATCGCCTTGCCTGAGAGGCAGTCGACGTACATCCTCCGCACAAGCTCTTCATTTGCGGCGGTGAAACGTTGGAGGTCGAATACCACGCAATCGGCGGGCCTGCCTTTGGGCGGTTCGGTCTCCACAAGACGCTCCAGCTTGAGCTCCAGATTGTCTCGATCCTCATTCAAGAATAGCGCACTCTTTGCACGGGCAGCTGACATCTCCTCGCCGTCGATGCCTGGCAGCATCCGATGAAACGTGAATGAGGGGGGACCGAAATCTGGACGGATCTCTTCCCTGTATCGCTCCATGACGAGCAACGCCTCGTTCAGGAAGTCGGTTTGATCGACTCCAACGGGTACTACGACTGGCCACGTGCCTCCGAACTTCCTAAGCTGTACGTGGAGGATGTCCGCGCCTACAACAAGGGGGAAGAGAAGATCAGCGAATGTTCCATGCCGATTGATGTCCTCGTCCGAGAGGAAGCTCAGGAGTGCGATTGTCAAATACGCAATCTCCTTCCTTGCCCACTGACTGTAGACGTGAATGCGTCCGAGGCCCTCGCGGTCAAATCCTTTGTCTCCGAGCAGTACCGTCAGGCAATCCAGAACATATCCGGCCAGCGCCTTCTGAGATGCCTCGAAGACCGGTATGTGGTTGAATGTCCAGCTCTCGATATCGGAGAGAGCGATGTGAACGTTTGCTCCATGTTCCCAGTACCATCGGACTTGATCGAGCACGCACTTCGTCCCGTAGTGAAGACGTCTACCAGTCTTCAGTCCGGTTACAACCGAGAAGGGCTTCCTGTGGAGGATCGAGTCCTCTGCGTCTCGGAACCCGGTTTGCCCGTACACAATCCTCCGCTTGGCAAGTTGCAGATGAATCCCGGTTGGAAAGGATTGAACGTCTTCTGTCTCAGAGTGTTTCTTCGCGTCTCTGAATCGTCTGGAGGTTCCCCACTCCCACACCTCAACTTCGTTGCCTGAGGAAACCATTCGTCTCCCTTCTCAGATTGCAGAGGATTGTATCCGCTGACCCACGACTTCCCAACATCGCTATTGAGTATCTATTGAACTACGAAATCTATCAGGAAAGGGCTTCCATTTCTTTTCCTGTGAGGAATGGTCCTGTGGAAGTGTCAGAGGATGGAGGATCTCACGTTTCGGCCAACGAGTGTTGGTAGGCTAGGCGTCCTCACCCCACTCGAATCGACACCACGACGTTGTCTCGGACGACGACGGAACGCGACGGGTTGGCGTACGACCAGATTTCGACCGTCTCGAGCTGCGAGGTGCGGAGTCCGAGGTCGGTGGCGACGGCGACGGAGTCCGGCTCGCCCCACGTCGCGATCAGCTCCGAAGTCGGTTGGCTGACGAGGTCCGTCGACGGCCCGTTAACGTAGTTGAACGCGCCGTTGAAGCTCCAGAACAGCAAGAAGATGAGGGTGATCATCTCCAGGGTGCAGCACGCGATCTTCATCTCTCCCCCCTTTGCCCGATTCCCACAAACAGGCTAGGGAAGAGCCATTGACGAGACTTCGCGACGTGACCGCTGCCGACGTCGGATCAGTCCAGGAAGAATCGCACCGGTGTCCGAACGTAATGCGGGTCACAGTTCCGGTACGTCGTCTCGCCGTGCGCGAAACCTTCCGGCGACGAGAGCGTTCGGAGGACGCCGACGGAATCGTCGATGCCGGCAGGTACAATGCTCCCAAGGAGGCTCGATGAAGATCGGCATCTTGTCCGACAGCCACGATCGACTGCCGCTGATCGAACAGGCGGTGGAGCGGTTCAACGCGGAGGGGGTGGAGCTCGTCCTCCACGCCGGGGACTTCGTCTCGCCGTTCACGGCGATCCCGCTGGCGAAGCTCGACGGGGAGTTCGTCGGCGTCTTCGGGAACAACGACGGCGACCGGATCTACCTCACGAAGCGGTTCGAGGCGATCGGCGCGATCCACCTCGGCTATCACACGTTCGAGACCGAAGGGGTGCGCGGCGTGCTGATGCACGAGCCGAAGTCGATCGACGCCCTGGTCGCGAGCGGCCACTACGACCTCGTCGTCTACGGGCACACACACCAGATCGACATTCGCGAGGGCCCGTGCGTCGTGGTCAATCCGGGCGAAGCGTGCGGCTACCTGTCCGGCCGGGCGACGGTCGTCGTTCTCGACATCGCGACGATGAAGCCGGAGCTGGTCGATCTCCGGATCTAGCGGCGAGGATCGGACCGACGGCTCCTGCACTGGGCGATTTGTGGATGGAGAGGTATCCTTTTCCCATGAGCGATCGGTGGCCTATTCGTCGCCTCGGGGGCCTCTGCGTCCTTGCTGCGGTGTTCTTCGTCTCCGGCTGCTTCGGCCCGGACGTTCTGCCGGTCGCCCTGTTCACGTTGGACCCCGAATCCGGCGACAGCCCGCTCGTCGTTCGATTCGACGCGTCGGCCTCGTTCGATCCGGACGGCGCGATCGTCCGGTACGACTGGACGTTCGGTGACGGATCCACGGGGACGGGGCTCTCGCCGGTTCACACGTTCATCGTCGAATCGGAAACGACGTTCACAGTTCGCCTGACGGTGACCGACCACGACGGGAACCAGGCGAGCGGCACGCGGACCGTCACCGTCCGTTCGCCGCCCCCACCGCCGGATACGGCGCGGGTCGAGTTCGTCTGGCCGTTCCACTACGACGCCGAAGGCGACGACGCGGCCAACCTGAACGACGAGTACTTCACACTGGAGAACACCGGGACCGCGCCGGTCGACCTCGGAGGGTGGACCGTGTCGAACGAGCGGGGGGAGGTGTTCCGATTCCCCGACGGGTATACGTTGGCGGTCGGCGCCGTCGTGTTCGTGCACTCCGGCGCGGGCGTCGACACAGGCAACGTCTTGTACTGGAATGCTGCGGTGCCGATCTGGAACGACGACAGCGACATCGCCGTGCTGTACGACCCGACCGGCCTGATCGTCGACCTCTACGCCTACGTGGACTGCTAGCTCGCCGGCGATAGCTAGGGCCCTACGGGCCGAGCACCGCGCCGAGGTTCGGAGTCCAGTTGTTGGTGCGGACGCGGTCGGCCATCTCGGCGATTCCGGCGAGCGGGACGGTGCGAGCCGTCATCTCCCCGGCCAGTCGATCGGCGAACCCCCAGGATTCGGCCTGCGTGAGCCAGTCGGTCGGTTCGGTGTTGGCGTCGTTGTCCGGGAACCCGCCCGCGAGCGAGGCGCTCGCGTGGATCTCGGACTGTACGTAGGCGAGATCGCAGTTCAGCCTCGTCCACAGGCCGGCGGTCTTGTGAAACCCGTCATACGTCTGCCGGATGTGCGGCTTGTCCGGAGCCGCTTGCACGTGGTCCTTCGACGCGAACGGGATCAGCACACGGAGCTCCGGCAGCTTGTCGCCGATCGCGGCGTAGTGCCCGACCGGCACACGGTACGGCCAGAAAGCGGCCGTCTGCTGCGGCGTCGCAAGATCTTGGGGCCAGTTCGCCAGGGTGAAGACTCCGTTGTCGAGCAGGGCCTGCGTCAGGGCAGGAGAGAACCATCGCACACCGTCGATCGTCGGCCCCTTGTCGTCGAGCACGTAGTCCGTTCCGGCGGGCACGCGAAAGACGGGACGCCCCTCTGGGTAGGCAGCGTTCTGAATCCAGTCGAGCGTCGAGTAGTCGACGGCGATGGACGTCGTTTCGTAGCCGGTCGGATCGTAGAACGGGTTGTAGATGGGATTCCGCGCCTCGTCGAAGTGCCCGATTTCCAGGGGGTACATCTCGGCCATCGTGGGGTTCTCGCGTCCGACGAAGTACTTCAGCCCGGGGAAGGCCTCGCCGTGGTACGCCATGACGTTCGTCGCGACGACCCCGGCGTGAGAGGAAGCGAACATCCCGACGTTGTCGTACAGCGGTGTAACTTCGATGAGGTCGGCGAGATAGGAGCCGCGATGGTCGGGAATCATCCCCAGAGCGAAGCGAATCGTGTCGCGAAGCGCGGCCAAACAGAGCGGTCCGCCGACGTCGTAGACGCCGTCGCTGGCGATCCCCGTTTCCGGATCGGTCTTCCCCGGCCAGAGGTGGGAAACCGAGATGGCTCCGACGTCGATCGGATTGTAGACGAGATGGAAAGGCGTCTCGTCGAGGCTGTACTTCTCGACGAACCACGTCGAGGCGACCACGACGACCGGAGCGGAGTCCCCGTACCGCGGCGAGGCGGGCACGTCGATGCGCACCGCGACACGACCCACTTCGACGCAGTCGATGTGCGTGGTGACGACGGCCGCCGGACCGCAGTCCTCCGGGCACAGCCCCGAGATTCGTTCGACCTCGTCGCAAAACCCGTCGCCGCACTTGCTCCCGCCCAGCATGAAGCAGGCGGAGAGAAGGACGATCAGGCACAGTCCCCCGGCCACCGTTGCGGAACGCACCATCTCACGTCACCTCGACGCTCATCATAGCAGGTGAGAAGGATGAGGATTCGGCTCGGCGGAAGGGGGGATCTTGGCGCTCGAGACAGACCGAGAGACCGGAAGCCGCGTTGCTGGACTGGACCGTCTCGTAGCACGCAGTGACAATGGCGGAGGAGGATAGTGGAAATGGGCCGAACGGCTGACAGCGCGCGAACCGATACGCGACAGGAGGAGCGATGACGCTGCTATTGACGAGGGACGACGTGGCCCGAGTGCTCACGATGGCCGACTGCATGGACGTGGTGGAGAAGGCGTTCGGGGAGCTGGCCTCCGGCACGGCGGTGCTGCCGCTGCGGATCGGGATCAAGCCGCCGGGCGGGGTCTCGCTGTACATGCCGGCCTACCTGAAGGGGCTCGGCGCGCTGGCATGCAAGGTCGTCACGGTGTACAAGGACAACCCGACGGTGCACGGCATGCCGACGACGATCGGGAAGGTGCTGCTGCAGGATCCCGAGACGGGCGACGTCGTCTGTATCATGGACGGCGGCTACCTGACCGCGATGCGGACCGGCGCGGTGTCCGGCGTGGCGACGAAGTACCTCGCCCGCGAGGGCGACGGGCAAGTTGCCGGGATCTTCGGCGCCGGGGTTCAGGCGCGGGCGCAGCTGCGAGCGGTCGCGGTCGCGCGGAAGCTGAGCCGGGCGCTCGTCTACGATCCCGTCCCCGAAGTGGTCGAAGGGTTCGTCAACGCGCTCCGCGATCTCGATCTGGAGATCGTCGCCGCCGAGTCGCCGGAGGTGCTGCTCGAGCGGGCGGACGTCCTGTGTACCGCGACCTCGGCGAGCGACCCGCTGTTCGACGGGAGCCTGGTGCGTCCGGGAACGCACATCAGCGGGATCGGGAGCCACACGCCGAACGCGCGCGAGCTGGACACGGCGATCGTCGTGCGCTCGAAGTTCGTCGCCGACTCCAAGGACGCGTGCCTGAGCGAAGCCGGAGATCTGATGATCCCGATCGACGAGGGGGCGATCACCGCCGACCACGTCCACGCGGAGCTGGGCGAGCTCGTGCTCGGCCGGAAGCCGGGCCGAGAGAGCGACGACGAGATCACCCTGTTCAAGTCGGTCGGACTGGCGATCCAGGACG
>CAZFZM010000013.1:0-50993 GCA_964523545.1 uncultured Thermotogae bacterium | reverse complement strand
GAGAGCGACGACGAGATCACCCTGTTCAAGTCGGTCGGACTGGCGATCCAGGACGTGGCGACGGCGAAGCTCGTCTACGACAAGGCGGTCGAGGCGGGGATCGGCACGACGGTCGAGCTGTAGATGGGAAGCGCAGGATCGGTGAGGCTTCGGAGGCGTGACGTCACCGAGGCGGCGCGGATGTGCGCACGGGCGTTCCGGGACACGCCGCACATCGTCTACTTCTTCCCCGACGTGGCGCGGAGGGAGCGCGACTCGATCGCACTCTTCGAGATGCGGATTCGCTACGGACTTCTCTACGGTGAGGTTCACGCCAGTTCGGAGGAGCTGGAGGGAATCGCGGTCTGGCTCCCTTCCGACCGTGCGTCGATGACCCTGTGGAGACAGATCCGCTCGGGCGGGACCCGTCTCTATCGAACCGTGGGCTCCGACGCCGTGACTCGAATGACGCACGTCGCTGAGCACAACGGTCGGCTTCGTCGTGAGAACGTTGAGGGACGCCACTGGTTCCTCGGCATCCTCGCCGTCGATCCGGCGCATCAGCACCGGGGCCACGCGACGCGGCTCGTGAACGGCATGGTTGCACGCCTCGATCGGGAGAAGCTCGCGTGCTACGCGGAGACGACCGAGCCGGATGTCGTCCCTTTCTACGAACAGCTCGGCTTCAGGCCCGGAATCGAGTCGACCGTCCCCGGAGCCGACCTGACCGTCTGGCCGCTCGTGCGACACCCGGAGGCGTTGCCGCAGCTGACTTGACATCCACTGCCGAACCGCGAATGCTGACAACGGGGTGAGAAGGATGAGCAAGGCGGCACGGAGTGTCTTCGTCTTCGGCATCTACCTCGTGGCGCTCGGTCTGTTCCTGCTGATCGCGCCGAACACACTGATCACGCTGTTCGGCCTGCCGGAGACGCACGACGTGTGGATCCGCGTGGTCGGAATGCTGGTCTTCCTGTTGTCGTACTACGCCATTCAAGCGGCACGCAATGAGGTCACGGAGTTCATACGTTGGTCGGTCGTAGCGCGCGCGGCGGTCATCCTCTTCTTTGCAGGGTTCGTGCTCACGAATCTGGTCAAGCCGATCCTCCTGCTGTTCGGAGGGGTCGACCTGGTCGCCGCCGTCTGGACTCACTTGGCACTGAGAAGTGACGCCAAAGCGTCTAACAAAAGGGGGGCTGAGGGATGAGCGCAGGGAAGGTCGTTTCACTGATTCTCGGAAGCCTGATCCTGATCGTCGGCATCGCGCTACTGATCGGCGGCGGGGTGCTGATTGGGGTCGATCGGGGGTTCACCGACGAGGAGGGGTTCCTGACGTCGCCGCCGGCGGACCTCGAACGGGACACGTACGCCGTGGTCGGCGACGTCGTCCTCGAGGGCGACTGGATCTGGTGGTACCGCCATCCGACGACGGTTCGGATCCGCATGACCGGCGACGTGCCGGTCTTCGTCGGCATCGCGCCGCGCGTCGATCTCGAAGCGTATCTGCTCGACGTCTCCTACTCGGAGATCGAGGAGATCGACTTCAAGGACTATCGGAAGGAGCGCGTTTGGGCGACCGAGTACGACGATCACGTCGGGCCGAACGCACCGGCGCCTCCGGGCGATCAGACGTTCTGGGCCGCGAGCGTTCAGGGCGAAGGGACGCAGGACCTCGTTTGGGAGATCGAGCCGGGCGACTGGGCGCTCGTCGTGATGAACGCCGACGAATCGCGCGGGATCGACGCGACCGGCTCCGTCGGCGCCGAGACCCCGTGGCTGCTCGCGGTCGGGATCGGTGTCGTCGCCGCCGGGGTGGTGCTGACCGCGATCGGACTGGCCCTCATTCTGCTCGTCGCGCGGCAGGCGCGGATCGCGGAGCCCCGGGAAGCGGCCGAGGTGCAGCCGGCGGCACCGAGCGGCTTCCCGCTCACGTTCAAGGCGGAGCTGACCGAGCCGCTCTCACCGGCGCTCTGGTTGGTGAAGTGGTTCCTGCTCATTCCGCACTTCATCGTCCTGGCCTTCCTCTGGTGCGGGTTCGCCGTCTCGTGGGTCCTGTCGCTGTTCGCGATCCTGTTCAGCGGACGGTATCCACGGGGGCTGTTCGACTACAACGTCGGCGTGATGCGGTGGTCGTGGCGGGTCGCGTACTACAGCTACGAGGCGCTCGGCACGGACGAGTATCCACCGTTCACGCTGAAGGCCGGCGGCTATCCGGCCGACCTCGACGTCCCGTATCCGGAGCGGCTCTCTCCCGGGCTGGCGCTGGTGAAGTGGTGGCTGCTGGCGATCCCGCACTACATCGTCGTCGGTGTCTTCCAGGGCGGTGCCGGCTTCGAGAAGTTCGGGCTCCTCTTCATCATGACGCTCTTCGCCGCGGTGACGCTCCTGTTCACTGGCAGATATCCGAGGGACATCTTCCGGCTTGTGGTCGGGATGAACCGGTGGACGTACCGGCTCTTCGCCTACGTGGCGCTGATGACCGACGCGTACCCGCCGTTCCGATTGGAGGAGTGAGGGAGCGAGGGCGGATCGCTCCGGAAGCGGGCTACAGCGGCTTACGCAGGACCAGGAGCGTGTCGGGATGCTGTCGGACCCGATCGTCGATGTGCGGGTCGGCGAAGACCGTCCCCGGCGCGATCTCGCGGTAGCCACGGCGCTTGTAGAACGAGACGGCCCACGTCGCCTTGGGGTCGGTCCAGACGACGGTCTCCCGGAGCTGGTTTCGCTTCGCCGCGCCTTCCACGTGTGCCAGGAGCGCCGTGCCGACGCCCATTCGCTGGAGCTCCGGCAACACGTACAGCCGGCCGATGACCCCGATGCCTCCGGATCGTCGTTCGAGCCCGATGACCCCGACGGTCCGGTCGTCCTGCTCGAAGACGTAGAAGGTCATCCGCCGAGATTCCGCCTGTACGTCCTCGAGGGCGAGGAACGGCTCGCGATACCGATCGGGAGGGACGATCGCTTCGTAGAAGGCCTTGTTCGTCGCGTTGATGACGTCGAGGATCGCCGGCGCGTCCTCCGCGCGGGCCTCTCGAATCGGGGCCTTCGGGCCGGGCCGGTCGGAGCGTCCGGGGTGTGAGACTTCTTTCATTCCGACCGTGATCATAGCCGTTCGACACCGACGACGAGCAGCACGCCGTGCGGTTGCTCTGCACGCTGTGCGCGCGTACGTTGAAGGGGAGCCGGAATCCCTGCCCGGTGCAGCCCCAGGGGGAGGAGGTCTCATGATCCGGAGGATCTGGTCGGTCACGCTCACGGTGTCGGATTTGAAGAGGGCGGTCGACTTCTACGAGCGTGTCCTCGGGCTGACGAAGAAGTACGAGTTCAAGGACTACGCGGGGTTCGACTGCGGAGGCGTTGAGGTCGGCGTGAAGACGTGGGGAGAGGGGGGTACGCCGCGAGCGGGCGAGCCGTGCGTCGACCTTCTCGTCGACGACGTGGACGAAGACTACCGGCGGCTCGCGGAGCGCGGCGTGGAGTTCTCCGTGGAGCCGCACGACGCGGTTTGGGGCGCCCGGATCGCGAACTTCACGGACCCGGACGGGAACGCGCTTCAGTTGACGGAGATCCGATGGCCGGAGTACCTGGCGACGATCGCTCCACGACCGTGACGTAGCGCAGCGTTCTCGCGTCAGAGGTAGATCGTGTGGTGATGGTCCTCCTCCGGGCGGAGATAGAGGATCTCGCCCGGGACGACGCGGATGAGCGTGTACCGCGGGTCGTCCGTTCCTTCCCAGAACGTCCCGAAGAACGGGAACTCCGCGCCGATCCTCGTTCGGATCTCCGGGTCGGTGACGATCTCGGCCTCGCCGGACAGACGCACGTAGCCGTGGCGGTCGTTCCGCTCGATCGGAACGCAGAGTTCGACGTGCGGGTTCCTCCGAACCTGCTGCGTCTTGCCGTTGGAGGTGCCGGAGGTCAGCCAGACGGCGTCCTCACGCCAGAGGATCGAGACCGGCCGCGTGCGCGGCTGGTCGTCCTCGACCGTCGCCATGTAGGCGTTGACCGTCGTGTCCTCGAGCCAGGACAAGGATTCCTTCCTCAAACCGGGGATCGTCTCGGGCATGCTCGCCTCCTTCGTTCTCCTGGTGAGAGTGGAGCACGAAGCACGCCGCGCCGTCAACCTCGGCGTTCAGGGTCGGCTTCCGTGGTTCGTCCTTCGCAGCATGTTCACACGCGTGCGGTACGCTTCTCGCGGAGGTGACCGGACCATGGGCGTTCACTACGAGCTACTCGACGCGAAGAGACTCTCGGACGTCGCCTGCTGTCCGGGCGGTCTGGAGCTGAAGGGGAAGCGGTTTCGCGGCGATCTCGCGGAAACATCGGAGTGGCGACGGCGGATGATCGAGCTCGGGATGTGCGGCCTCGTCGCGTACGACGGGGACGGACCGAGGGGGTTCGCCGAGTACATGCCGGCGGAGGTCGCGCCGGTTCCGATCGACGCTCCGGGCGCGGCGATCCTGATGTGCTATCACTGGGCCGGAACGGACGCCGAAGACCCCGTGCATCTTGCCATGGAGCGGGAGTTGATCGGGCGGGTCATCGAGGAGACGCGCCAGCGGTTCACGGGACTCGTGACCCAGGGTTGGGACGCCCCGACGCACTTCCCGATCCCGTTTCTCGAGGAGCTTGGCTTCCGGGAAGTCGCCCGGAGCGAGCCGATCGCGCTGATGTGGAACCGCTATCGGACCGACGCTCGAGAGCCGACCTTGGCCCCTGCGGCCTACACGCCTCGAGACCTCTCGACCGAGGGACTTCTGGCGATCGATGCGGCGTTCAGCGCGCGCTGTCCGCACAGCCTCGATACCGAGGCCCACCTGAAGGAGACGATCTCCGAACACCCGCTCGAGGATCGGATTCGCGCGGCCCTCCGCCGAATCGACACGCGCGAGGACGCGTTCGCCTATGCGGTGGAGCCGTTCGACTGGGCCTGGGTCTTCTTCAACGGCGAGGGAGTCGGCCTGTTCGAGTACCCCGGAGGGAAGCTCGCCGACGAGATCACGAGGCGGATCGAGGGGATGAACTAGAGGGGCTCGAACGAAGTCCCTTTGTCGAGGAGGTGGATCGTGGCTCGGTTCATCACGCCGGAGCAAACGGTCGCGGCGGGTCGGGAGGCCGGGCTGACCGATGAGGAACTCAGGCTGAACGGCGTCGCGGTGCTGACGTTCAACCGGGGCATCGTCGAGCGGCTGGAGGAGCTGTGCGATCTGCAGGACGCGAGTTGGCTCGGCCCGCACGTCCATCCGTACGCCGGGCCGCGCGTCGTGAAGCGGGGCGAGCGCGACGGACTCGGGATCATGGTCCTTGTCCCGGCGATGGGGGCCTCGCCGCTCGCGTGCACGGTCGAGGACCTGATCGCCGGCGGAATCGGCGCGGTCTTCCTCGCGTGCGCCGCGTGGTCTCTCGGTCCGCCGGTCTCGTTCGGTGACGTCGTCGTTCCGTCGTTCGCGGTCGGACCGGACGGGACGTCGATCCACTACGGCAACTCGGAGGGGCGGATCGAAGCCGATCCGGCGATTGTCGAGGCCCTCGTGGACTCGGCGCGCGGCCGCGGCGCCACCGTGCACGTCGGGGGCAATGCCGCGTGTGAGGCGCTGTATCGGATCACGCCGGAGATGGCAGCATCGTTCCGCCAGCGGGGCTGTCTCTCGATGGAGAACGGCGAGGCGGCCGTCCTCTTCGCCGTGTGCCGGTCGTTGGAGGTTCCGGGCGGCGCGATCTTCCAGCCGTACATCGACCTCGCCGAGGGATGGAACCCGGGTCGTTTCGATGACGCCTACCAAGCGACCTGTCGGCTGCAGGCGGACGTCGTTCTCGACGCGGCGCTTCGACTCCGCGACGAGGAGGTCGTCTAGTCGGTCGTCCTGCGGGCGGTCGCGAGGCGGACCGGCCTGAACGGGACGTAGACGCCGCGATCGGCGACCTGACGCTCGAGCTCTTCGCGCATCCGGGCGAGGGCCTGCGCACGCGCCTCTGCCCTCTCGGCGGGATCGGCTGAGCGGACCTGGGCCTCCCATCCGTCTGCGTACAGCTCGATCGCGCGCTCGGCGACCCCCCGGTCCCAGCGGACGTCCAGAGCGCGTTCCTCAATCCACGGCTCGTCGAGCGGGAGCGGATCCAGCAAATCTCGGAGCCGCTCGACCGAAAACTCGTCGGCCACGGCGAGGATCCCGCCGGATTTCAGGACGCGGGTCGCCTCTTCGAGCGCCTCGCGAACGC
The DNA here is from genome assembly GCA_964523545.1 of uncultured Thermotogae bacterium. Lineage (GTDB taxonomy): Bacteria > Bipolaricaulota > Bipolaricaulia > UBA7950 > UBA9294 > JANQEA01. The sequence continues at coordinate 44,795 of CAZFZM010000013.1, read as the reverse complement.
CGGCCTTGCCGAAGCCGATCTCGATGTCCTGCAGGCCGAGGAAGCAGCTGACGGAGTCGAACGAGCCGTCCGGAAACGGCATCCTCCGCGCGTCGGCCCGCACGAACTCGCAGCGATCGACCGCGCCGGCCTGCGCGACCAGCTCTTCCGCCAGCGCGTGCGGCCCCTCGAAGTCGATGTTTAGGCCGACGATCCTCAGCCGAGGGAATCGCCAAGCGAGCTGAGCGATGAACGTCGCGTAGCCGCAGGCGAAGTCGAGGTGCCTTCGACACGTCTCGAGTGGGAGGACGGACGTGATCCAGCGTTGAACACCGCCCCAGCCGATGTCGAGGCCGTCGATCTCGGCGCGGATCGGATCGCAGTCGCGGACGAACCACCGGCGAAGGGCGTCCTCACGTTCGACAATCGCATCGTGCGTCACGGTTGATCCTCCGGGCGATGTCGCCCTACACCTCGATTGAAAGCTCGACGCCGTCCGGGACCGGCAGGTCGCGAAGGCGGGCGGAGAGCTCCTTCCAATACGGATCGTTCTCGTCGAACGCGATCTGCCGGTATCGATTGGCGCGTTCCGGATCGTGCGCGCGCAGGATCGGTTCGATGCTGCGCCAGTTCGCGTCCGTCTCGGCCTTCATTCGGAGGCGATAGACGTAGACGTGGTTCACGAGCGGCGCGACCGTCTGGAGGATCGCTTCGACGTCGGTGATCTCCGGCATCACCGGGCAGATCAGCACGTACGTACGGATCACCGCGTTCCGTAGCGTCTCGAGGGCCTTCAACCTGGCTTCGTTCGGCGGCGCGTTCCCTTCGAACCGGCGCCGCACGCTCTCGTCCTGGAAGGCGATCGAGAAACCGAGGTACGGATCGGCCATCCGCATGAAGAGATCGAGGTCGCGAGCGATCAGCGGGGACTTGGTGAGGACGCAGGCGGTGAACCCCCTTTCGGTCAGCAGTTCGAGCACCGCTCGCGTCTGGAGCCGGCGCTCCTCGGCGGGCTGATACGGGTCGCTGTTCATCCCCATGTAGACGCTCTGAGGCGCTACGCCTTCAAGCTCCAGGGCGAGCCGTTGACGAAGATCCCGGTGGATCAGGATCTGCCGCGGCCAGTCGACCTCGGCGTCGTTCTGCGCGTAGCAGTAACGACAGTCGTGCTCGCAGCCGATGTAAGGATCCAGCTGGTACTTGTGTCCCTCCAGGCTGCACGGCTGGAGGATCGGGCGAGGTGTACACAGGCCGACTTCCACGGGACGTCCCTTCTGCCGATTGTGGGCGGACAACGTGGTTTCCGCAAATGCGGCAGCGGTCACGTCAGTCGCCGAGCGCCTTGGTGGTCAGGTCCGTGCCCGGGCGGAGCTCGAGTTCGTACGTGTGCGACAGCTCGTCGACCCGCATCCCGACCGATTCGTAAAGGCGAGTCGCACCGGTCAGGCTCTGCGCGTCGACGTGAAGGGCGACCTTGTCCACCCCGCGTCGATGGAACTCCCCGAACGCGTGAAGGAGGAGCGCACGCCCGAGCCCGCGGCGCCGCCAAGCCGGTCGAACGCCGAGGGCCTGGACGTAGGCGGTCGTGGCGTCTCCGGCGTCGTGAGGGGCGCAGAAGCAGAACCCGGCGATCTCGCCGGCTTCGATAGCGCTCACGAGGAACTGGAGCGAGGGATCGAAGGTCGGATCGCGCTCGATCCAGTGCCGCGTCCGCTCGACCTCCGCTTCGAAGGATCCGACGACCGTCCCGTAGTGGTCCTGGAACGCCTCCCGCGACGCTCGGACGACCGCCTCGAGGTCTCGCTCCGGATCGAGCGCGGCCAAGGCGAGGCCGTCGGGCCACTCGGGAGGCGCAGGCGGTTCGCGAAGCTCGATCAACATCCGCCAGTAGTGACGTGTTTGAGCGTAGTCCGCGGCCTCCAGGAACGCCTCCGCTGCCGCGTCGCCGTCGAACGTGTTCTGGAGGACGACGACGCGGGCGTCGTCTGGCGCCATCCCGACCACCGCTCGCGCTCGCTCGATGATCCAGTCGTGGAGACAGCGGCCGATCCCGACGCCGAGGTGCGCTTCGTGCACGAGACCCCACGCGTGAATCGTCACGTGCGGGTCGCGGTGGAAGACGAAACCTGCACCGGCCACGTTGCCGGCGCGATCGAGAACCAAGCGAGCGGATTCGGCGAGCTCCATCCCCGGTACAGAGAGCATGAGCTCCATCCGCTTCTCGGACATCGCGTCCCGCCCGGTGAAACGACGGGCGTGCGCGTTGGCGAACCGGGCGAGGCGGGGGACGTCACCGAGCGTGATCGGCTGCATCGAATACCCCGGCGGTAGGATGTCCATTCGCTCTCCTTCGTCCGAGGATCGTACCCGATGTTTCGGCTCTCGTGCCGGCTGGTTGCCTGAGGGACTGGCCCTCGGAGATCCAGAGAGTAGAATGGTTCCGTCGCTGTGAGACTTGGGGCGACTATCAGCGAAGCGAAGGAGGTCGAAACGCCACGATACCTCTGGGGACCGGACGGGCTACGATGGGAGATCATCTACCATCAAGCGTTCCGGATGTGGGAGATCGTCGATTTCGAAGCGTGCCCGTTCTCCCTTCACTACGCCGGATTCTCCGGGCTCGAACTGCAGGGATGCCGGATTTGCGGCGAGGAGGCGGAACCTGCGGTCTTCCTTCGCAACCCGGAGACGGGAACTGTTCTACGCGATACAGGACCGATCTGCCTTGACTGCGTATGCGGAAATCGAACGTGGCACACCGCCGTACCGATCTCGATTCCGCGATCCTTGATCGGTGAGCCGTAGCACGGTGGGAACCCGCCGGCGGTCATGTCAGGACGCCGAGCTGTTCGTGCCGATACCTCCTCGACCCCCAACGAACCGGACCACGGCGCCGTCCTCTTGCATTCCGCGGGGTCTCGCGGTAGAGTGGCCTTTCCGGAACAGCCAGAGCTGTTCCGGTGGCTATCCGCAGGCGGGGTTCTGAGCTGACTCCTTTTGGTCTTCTCGGGCAGAGCACCCCGCCTGCGTCTCCTTCGATCGGAGAGCGGGAGGACGCGTTGATGCAGGGCACCACGCACGGGCACGAGGTCTTGCGGATGACGATCGGAACGTGATCCGCGGAGACCACAGATGAGAGCCCCTCCGCCGAGCGTTCGCCCGTCCCTTCCGTGGATCTCGAAAGGCGTTGCGCCGGACACGTCGCTTCGATACACTGCCCGCAATGTTGGTAGTTGCGCAGTCGCTTTCTCGGAGTCCGGATCATTCCTGAAATCCCAGAGATCGTTCTGTTTCGCTAAGGCTCCCAGCATGGAGGAGGGTTTCTACATGTCCGAACGGCTAACCGGGACCGTCAAGTGGTTCAACGACGATAAGGGCTTCGGCTTCATCGAGCGCGAGGGCGGCGAGGACGTCTTCGTGCACTTCAGCTCGATCCGCGGCGAAGGCTACAAGTCGCTGCAGGACGGCCAGGAAGTCGAGTTCACCCTGGGCGAGGGTCAGAAGGGCCCCCAGGCGCTCGACGTCGTGGCTCTGTAGCGGCGAGGGATCGAACAGTTGGTGTTGCGCGGCGCGCGGAATGTGCGCCGCGCTTCCGTTTCCTCGAACACCGGCTGGCCGACCGGACCAGGGCCGGATAAGGTCTTCACGAAAGGAGCGTTTGCTCATGCCGCGAAACCGGAGCAACCTCGTCTGGATCGACCTCGAAACGACCGGGCTGAGCGTCGGGAATCGGGCGATCCTAGAAATCGCAAGCGTCATCACCGACAAGGAGCTCGACATCGTCGGCGAGGGGCCGGTGTTGGTGATCCATCAGTCGGACGAACTGCTGGAACGGATCGATCCGTGGAGCGAGCAGCAGCACGGATTCTCCGGGCTTCTCGAGGCATCGCGGGCCTCCGACGTCTCGCTTCGGGACGCGGAGCGGCAGACGCTCTCGTTCCTCCGGAAGCACACCCATCGGGGCGTGGCGCCACTCTGCGGGAACTCGATCCTGCTTGATCGCCGCTTCCTGATGCACTACATGCCGGAGCTGAACGCGCACTTGAGCCACCGGAACATCGATGTCAGTGCGATCAACGAGCTCGCTGCCCGGTGGTATCCCGGCGTGATCGCCAGGTTGGACAAGGAGATTCGGCATCGCGCGGCGGACGACATTCGGGAATCGATCGAGGAGCTGCGACTGTATCGTCGTCTGATCTTCAGAGAATGACGGTGGACTTCCCGCTAGGGAAGAGAGGACGAACCGCGCGTGCCCTCTCACGGCGCTGACGCTCCTCGCACTCGGCGCGGAGGAGCCGGTCGTCGGCCGCCTGAGCTTGGTCGGAAGGGGACAAGGGTGAATCGTCCGAGTCCGGCTTCGCGCAGGATGCGTCGCCGACGGGGTTCCCGTGTATCGTGACGTTCCCTTCGTCATTCGGCCGGAGGTGACGGCGGAGGCGACGGCGCGGATTTTTCGTCCGGCCACTCCGGCGCCTGCTGGAGGCAGAAGGCGCGCGCCACGGCGATCGCCTTCGAGATCTCGTCCGGGTTGATCACGACGCGTCCGGTCGATCGCTGCAGCCAAGGACAGTTGTCGACGGCGCGACTGGCGTGCTCGTCGCCGGCCGAGATCGCGCGGAGGACGGCCATGCCGTCTCGCTGGGAGACGCGGTCGAGGTTGATCTTCTCCGCCCAAAGGAGGAGCAGGGTCACCGCGAGAACGGCGTTGCTCACCGAATTCCTCCCTCGTTCGGGTGTTTGGCGCTTGAATGCCTCCCAATGACGCCGATTGAGGAACAGGTATGGCGGCATCGTCCTCGGATGGCAGGCGGCGAGGACGTCCTTGACGTCGACCCCCAGCTCCGCGGCGAACGACCGGATCGCCACGCGCTCCTCTTCGGGAACCCACTCCGACAGCTCTTCGTCCGCCTTCCTCAGGGCGCCGCCGCCAAGACCGGTCTGGATCGCTTCGAACGCGGCCTTCCAGATCTCGGGATCCTCGGACTCCGCGACGGTGACGTCGTCCGCCTTGAGGATCAGTGTAAGTCGAGCCGTGATCGCCATAGTTACTCCTTCTAGGACATGCAGTTCACCTTGTATTGTATCGAGAGAATTCGCATTGTCAAGCATTATTCAAAGGCGGCGCATCGCTGTACCTCGATATAAGGTTGACAAGGACGGCCAAATATGTATACTAAGGCCAACCTTATCCACCCTTTACCGGGCCGCTCGCCTGAGGAGGTCGATCATGTTGGCAATCAGACTCGGGAGTTACGTGGTACAGGATCCGTCGTGGGGAGGAGTCTGTACCCTGCCTGTTCCTTCGGTGCCGGACGTGACGGCGCGGTTCGTGCACCGCATAGGTGCGGCGGAAACGGCGCTTGACGTTCCGTCCGACGGAGTCACCGTCCTGTCGCTCAGTTTGTTCGGACTGGTGAAGATCGACTGGACGAAGGGAACCCCCTGAGCGCTTGACTGCCTTACGCCTCGTCGGCCTGCGTCGCCTGCCGACCCACTTGACCGCGGCCTTTCGATGACTACGATGGTTCACGGGGCCACGGAAAGCCAGGGTCCCCGTAGCCGGCCGAGTCGGTGACATCGAATGCCGACAGCCGAAGTAGGAGGCGGGATGAAGCGCCGAATTTGGATGGGTCTCGCAATCGTCCTGATGAGCGCCGTTGCGACGGGTCTTGCTCTCGGGATGGCGGGATGCGGAGGAGGCCGGCCCGCAACGAGCGACGCGGGCGAGAGCTCTGTGGAGGCCACTCCTCCGGAAGAAGCCGCGGTCCCGGAGGCCGTCGAAGAAACCACGCCGGCGCCCGAGCCGGTGGAGGAGGCTCCGCCTGTGGAGACCGAAGCAGCGGAGGCCGGAGAAACTGAGCCGGAAGCAGCGGCTCCTTCAACGGAACCTTCGGAGGTCGAAGCGACGGAGGCCGATCGGCCCGCGTCGTTGCTCGAGTGGGAGCGGGAAGGCGGATCGGCGAGCCACTGCGATCGAATGACGATCTACCCGGACGGGAGCGTCATCGCCGTGCGTTGTCTGAACGGAATCGACCGCGAAACCGTGGAGACGACGTTGTCCGCCGACCAGGCGAACCAGCTGAATGCCTGGGCCGATCAGTTCGCGTCGTTTTCTCGCCGCGAATCGGACATCACACGGGCCGCGATGCGGACCGTGATGGAAGGCCGCGGCGAAGCCGTCCCCACGACGGAGGAGAAGACAGCGGTCGCGAAGTTCGCGAAGGACCTGTTCCTGGCTCTGACAACGCCGCCCGAGTGAACCCGGCCGAACCGCGAGCGTCCTCGTGTCGCCTTGAGAAGGGCGCGCTCGTCGCTGGATCGTAGCGCGTGATCGCGAGCGGGCCGGCGGGGCGCCGATCCGACATGGACAGACTGCCAATCGACGAGCGGATCGTTCAGTATCGGTTCCCGCCCGAACCGGGGAAGCAGTACGGGTTCAATCTCACCGTTCTGCTCGATGAGGACGAGGGTCGGGCCCTCCTGATCGACACCGCGTACGAGGAACAGGCGAGAGCCGTCCTCGCGGACCTGACGACCCGAGAGACCGAGCTTGCCGGGGTGATCGTCTCCCACTTCCACCCCGATCACGTGGCGGGGCTGAAGGCGCTGCCTCGCGTGCCGGTCTACGGGAGCGCGCGGTTCGAAGAGACCCTTTGTCACTACACCGACGACGGAGAGCGCCGGGCGTTCGCGCCGACCGATCCGGTGACCGACGACACGCGGTTCACGTTCGGCCGACTCGATCTCGCGTTCCGCCTCGCGCCGGGGCACTCCCCGTGCTCGATGCACACGCTGATCGGAGACCGCTTCCTTCACGTTGCCGACAACCTCATGACCTCGAACACAGGACAGGACGTCCTCCCGTGGGCGGCGTTCGATCTGATCCGGGACCACATTCGGTCCCTCGAGGCGTTGCGGGAATACAACGCCCGGACCCTCCTTCTCAGCCACGGCGTCGTGCTCGACGACGAACGCACGATCGACGCGGCGATCGCCAATCGGGTGAGCTACTTCCGCGCAGTTCTAAAGGGCGGAGGGAGAGTCTCGTACGAAGAGGCGACCGAGGGGTGCACCTGCGACTTCCTCCACCGGGAGTGGCTGATCCGAAAGGATTCACCGGCCACCTAGAAGGGCCGTCCGGCAACGAGAGGTAGCGCGGCCCGAATTCGGGTCCATTCCAACGGAGCCTGTGCAGGGACCGCGCACCTCGACCGAACGTCCGGGCCGTACTCGGCTCGGAGCCTCCGCCTCTTGATTTCAGAACAATGCAAAGATACTCTCTGATATGCCATGATCCCACTCAAGCGGTCGCGTTCCGAAAGAGGAGCGACGTCCTCCTTTCGGATCCTCGCGCTTCTCGCCGTGCTCTTCGGCTTCTCGGTCGGCGGAGCGAGCGGCGCGGAGCTCACGGGCTCCTGGGAGTCGTTCCTCCGCTTCGACCGGGAAGCGTGCACCGTGGAGACGGAAGGGGAACTGACGGCGGGTCTTGTCGGAGCGGCTGCCGAGGTCGAGGGCGCGATCGAATTCGACCGGGACGGGTGGTCGAAGCTCGAGGTCGAGGCTTCGGTCGAGACCTCCGTGAGCGAGTTCGGTGCAAGGGCCACCTTCGAACCGGACAGGCGCCGGTTCAAGAAGCTGGCGGCCGATCTGTCGTTCAAGGCACGAGGTTCGACGTTCGATGTCGGGTTCGACCTGTATCGCGACCACCTCTGGGCCGATCTTCGCGTCCGGCACGAACTGAGCGGTGTCGAGGTCGACGTCAAGACGCGCTTCGGCGCTTCGAAGGCGTTCAGCCTCGACTTCTATCGGACCGACGTCGAGATCTCGTACGAGAGCTGCGGAATTCCCGTCGAGATCACGGGGCGGTTCTCCGCCAAAAGAGGATTCGAGTGGATCGACGTCGAAACGGCCTTGCCGCTCCCACGTGACCTCGCTTGGCTGACCGTCGATGTCGAGACGCGATTGACCTACTGTGGGAAGCAAACGTCGTTCGAGTCCACCCTCGACACCGTTGCGACTTGGGAGGACGTGACGGCTTCGCTCGAGCTTTTCGGGGAGGCGATTTCGTCCGGTGTGCTCTGCCTGGATGGGCTGGAGGTCGTCGGCGTCGCGTTCGAGGGAGCGTACGACGGCGCGTGGATCGAGTGCCGTACGAGCTTCGACCCGGGATGGAACAAGAAGGTCACCAAGTACAAGAAATACGCGTGGGTCGGTGGTCTGGGGTACGAGACCGAGGACCCCTGCGACCGCGAGGTGTCGGTCGAGGGGTGGATCTACGCCGCCGAGGCCACGGGGGCGTTCGAGTGGGACCGAGCGGACTTCACGTGCGCAGTCCGGCTCGAGGAATCGTGGGAACTCACCTTCACGACAGCCTTCGGCCCTGAGTCGGTCGTTGGAGTCTCCCTTGGAATCTACGTCGACTGGTAGCCGGGCGGAGTTCGATCTCACCGGGCGACGCTTCCCCGTGACCTCGTGAGGCGGATTGAGAGAAGCCTCTTGCACCGGCCCGTGTCCCACGGGTACACTACGCATGTTGTTGGTAGTTTTGCAGTCGCTTACTTGGAGTCCAGATGTCTGTGGTCCAGTGAGAACGTTCTGCTTCGCTAAAGCTCCCAACATGGAGGAGGATTGGTAGGAATGTCCGACCGTGAGACCGGTACCGTGAAGTGGTTCAACGACAGCAAGGGCTTCGGCTTCATCGAGCGCGAGGGTGGAGAAGACGTGTTCGTGCACTTCAGCTCGATTCGTGGCGAGGGATTCAAGACCCTCAGCGATGGGCAGAAGGTCGAGTTCACGCTGGGCCAGGGCCAGAAGGGCCCCCAGGCGCTCGACGTCGAGGTCATCTACTAGAGCACGAGGTTCGATCTTCATGCGGCGCACGGAATCCCGTGCGCCGCTTTTCGTTGGCATGACCGCGTGGAGGAAGACGGGCCCGGCCGGCCCGCATGGAAGCAGGCGACCGCAAACGATGCGCTGTACGTCATCGACGTCGACGGTGCCACGAGCAGCGTTCGACAGATCGTCACCCGTGACGTGGCTCGGTATCCGGACGTCGGAATGCCTTCGCGCAGCGATTGGCGGTTACCCCGTCTGCGGGTATGCTGGCGGACCTCGCCTCGTCCGGCGACGGAGCGAACGCTCGCGAACGGCAGGAGGTGGAGTCGCGATGATCGAGGTCGTGATTCTCGATTTCGACGGGTTGATTCTCGATACCGAGACCCCGTTTCGCCGCTCGTGGGAGGAGATCTACGCGGAACACGGTCTGACCGTCCCACCGGCCGTGTGGGCGAAGTTGATCGGATCGTCGGCCGATCCGCCAGAGGCCTACGACCTCCTCGAAAGGCACCTCGGTTGTGCGATCGATCGTGGCGCGATTCGAGCTCAGCGGATGGCGCGCGAGCTCGAGTTCTTGAAGGACGAGGCCGTCATGCCCGGCGTCCACGAGCTGATCGAAGACGCAACGGCTCGTGGCATCCGATTGGCGATCGCGTCGAGCTCGGAACGCGAATGGGTCGTCGGGCATCTGGAGGGGATCGGTTTGTCCGAATCCTTCGAAGCGATCGCGTGCGCCGACGACGTTGCGGCGACGAAGCCCGAGCCGGACCTGTACGGGACGGTTCTCGCCTCCTTGGGCGTGTCTCCGGACCGGGCGCTCGCGTTCGAGGACTCCGCGCACGGCGTCGCCGCTGCCAAGGCGGCGGGCCTCTTCTGTATCGCTGTTCCAAACCGAGTTACGCAGCATCTCACGTTTCCGGCGGCCGATCTGGTCGTCGAGACGCTCGCCGGCCGCTCGCTCACCGAGTTCACTCTTGCTGCGGAGGCGCACTACCGGGCGCTCGGCGGGGGCTGACGGCCGGAGACACAGTCACCGCAACCGAACGGCGGTTGACAGCCGACGCCCCTCCTTCTTAGGATGGCGGTCATCTTCAAGGGTGAGGGGGATTGCCATGGTTCGACGCAGGTTGGTGTTGCTGTTGTCGCTCGCTGTAGCGATGGCCGGGTTCGTCGGATGGGCGGCGGAGGACGGTGGCCTCTCGGGGACAGTCGGAGTCGAAGCGACGTTTCTTCCTGGGTTCGGCGCGAGCTGGACAGGAAGCCTCGACTACTCGTTCGGCCGGGTCGGCCTCGGTGGCACGGTGGAGGTCGACGTCTACCCGTTCGCCTTTGCGGGGTTCGACCTGTACGCAGACGTCGGACTCCTCGACGTCGCGCAGGACGGATTCGAGCTGTCGGCCGATGTGGCTCTCTATTCCGTGATCTACCCGGTGTTCGGAAACACGCTGTCGCTCGACGTCGACGCCTCCTACGGGATCTTCTCCCTGTGGGGCGACTTCGATGTTGCCATTCCGACCTTCGGGGTGAGCGTGCTGTTCGGCGGCGAGGTCCGCGTCTTCGATCTGGATCTGGACGGTGGGTCGCTGGCGGCCGACCTCGGTGCCTCCACGTTCGTCGTGCCGGCGTTCGCCGCGCAGCTGTGGTTCGACGTGGAACTCGATCTCGGGGGCGTCGTCGTTACGTCGGAGACCGACTTCGCGTTGACTCCGTTCGGGTTGACGGAGCAGCGGGTCGAGATCGAGTTCGGATTCGACGGGTTCTCGATCTACGCGTGGGGTAGCTTCGATGGAGCCGGGGATCTGACCGCCGGAATCGGCGCCACGTACGACTTTCCGTAGTCGCGAGGCGAGAACCGACGCGTCTCAGGCCGAGCCGTCGTGCCGCCGGACGTGTGGCACGACGGCTCGGGTCCCGTTGGTGCCTCGGACGATCTCGAACTCCATCGCGTAGGCGGCGCGGAGGCTCTCCTCGGTGATCGCGACCTCGGGCGCGCCGCGCACGATCGAGACCCCGTCGGCGAGGAAGACGACTTCGTCGGCGTAGAGTAGGGCGTTGTTCGGGTGGTGCGAGGTGACGACGAACGAGAATCCCTCGTCGGTGAGCTGTCGGACGACGGAGAGAACGTCGTGCTGATGGTGAGGGTCGAGGTGAGCCGTCGGCTCGTCCATCAACAGGCACCCGGCCCCCTGAGCGAGGCCGCGGGCGATCAGGACGAGCTGACGCTCTCCGCCGCTGATCCCTGTGTACGGTCGATCCCGAAGACCGGCGACGCCGACCGCGTCGAGTGCCCGGTCGACGATCTCCAGGTCCTCCCTCCCGGGCCTGGCGAACAGGCCGAGATGCGGGGCGCGCCCCATCAGGACGGCCTGTCCGACGGTGTAGGAGAAGACCGGCTCGTGGAGCTGGGGGACGACGCCGATCCGGCGCGCTCGATCCCGAACGCTCAGATCCGCCAGCCGGGTCCCGTCGACGGAGACCCGGCCCGATCTCGGGGCGCGGATACCGCTGAGGCAATCGAGGAGCGTCGTCTTCCCCGAGCCGTTCGCCCCGAGGACGAACAGGGCCCGCCCCGGATCGATCGAGAGCGAGACGTCGTGTAGGACGTCGTCCCCCGGGCGGTAGGCGTACCGGATCCGCTCGGCGACGAGCCTCATCTCGCTTCACCCCGCGCCCGAAGAAACCGAAGAAAAAGAAGGAAGAAGGCCGGGACGCCGATCAGCCCGGTGAGGATTCCAAGCGGGATCTCGCTCGGGAGGGCCGTCCGCGCGATCGTGTCGAGGGCGAGGAGTGTCGCCGCGCCGATCGCGGCCGAGGCGGGGATCAGTCCCTTCTGATCCGGCCCAATCCACGCGCGGGCGACGTGCGGGACGACGAGCCCGACCCACCCGATCGTCCCCCCGATCGCCACCGACGCGGCGACCATCACCGTCCCGACGACGACGACGACGAACCGCAGCGGACGAACGCGCACGCCGAGCGCCGTCGCCTCGGCATCGGAGAGGGACAGGAGGTTCAGACGCCATCGAATCAGGAGGAAGAAGGCGATCCCGAGGCCGGTGACGACGAACAGCGGTGGGAGGATCGCCCACCGGCTTCCGCTCAGTCCGCCGAGGAGCCAGTACGTGATCGCCGGGAGATTGCCGAGCGGATCGGCGACGTACTTGATCAGCCCGAGAAGGGCGTTGAACAGCGCGCTGATCAGGATCCCTCCGATGATGATCACCAGGGTCGACGAACCGAAGCGCCAGCCGACGGCGATCACGAGGCCAACGGCGATCAGCGCGAACGCGAACGCCGAGCCCTGAACCGCCGCGGCACCGGCGGAGAAGAGGAGGGCGAGCGCCGCGCCGAACGCGGCCCCGGAACTGACCCCGAGGATTCGCGAGTCGACGAGCGGGTTGCGGAACAGCCCCTGGAACGCCGCGCCGCAGACGGCGAGGTTCGCGCCGATGCACGCGGCGGAGAGCGCGCGCGGCAGACGGACGCGGAGGATCAACGAGCGGAGTACGTCCGACGCCCCGTCGGTTCCGAAGAGGGCCTTGAACGCTTCGTCCGGCCGCACGCCGTACCGTCCGATTAACAACGCGACGAGGAAGAGAGCCGGTGGAGCGAGGATCAGGATCCAGGCCGTCCGCCGGCGCGTCGTCATGGGATCGACAGGTGATCGAGCTCCGCCTCGGTCAGCTCGTAGCCGTAGTAGAAGGCGTAGAACCGGTCGACCTCGGTCCTGAGATCGAGTCGGATGCGGTCCGGATAGAAGAGGCTCGCCATCCAAGCGACGCCGAGTAGGGATTCCGGAACGGGCGTGTCCATCGGCGCGATCACTCGCGGCATCCGGTGAACCCGGCCGTCCCGGACGGCGCGGATCGACGCCCAGTCAGGATCGTCGAGGACGTCCGCCGGTTGGACCGGGCCGTACGGCGGAATGAGGATGACGTCGGGGTCCCAGAGAAGGACCTGCTCGAGGTTGACCTCGTTCCAATGGCCGGCCAGCTCCCGCGACACGGAGATCCCGCCGGCCGCTTCGATCAGGTGCGTTTGGTACATGTCCCCGCTGGCGACCTGCAGCCGATCGGTCCCGAGGAAAAGAACGCGGACGCGCTCCTCCGGGGCGAGGCCCTTCACGTCACCGACCACCGCTGAAAGGACGCGGTCGTAGTCGTTGCGGAAGACGTTCGCCCGTTCGAGCGCCTCGGCTCCGAGGGCCCGGCCGGTCATCTCGACGGCCTCCGCCAGCGCCTCGGGGGTCTCGACGAGGTACTGGATCACCGGGACGCCGAGCTCGGCCATCTGTTCGGCGAACGCGGCGTGACGCGAGCCGTCGACGAGGATCAGCTGCGCGTCCCGAGCGACCATCTCCTCGACGTTCGGGTCGCCGAACGAGAGGATCTCCTCCAGCCGGGGTTCGAGTCGGAACATCGCCTCCGTGGCGTTCGCGATTCCCTTCACACCGATGTACCACGCCATGACCAGCCTGTCCGCCGCTCCGAGCGTGTACACGTAGAACGTTCCCGCGCCGTAGACGGAGACCAAACGCTCGACCGGCTGCGAGATCCGTACCGTGGCCCCGGTCTGATCGACGATCTCGATCGCGTCTTCGGCGAAGCCCGCCCACGCCGCGACGACAACGACAAGAATCCCGATCGACCCGCAGATCGTCCTTCTCATTCCCTCTCCTTTCCCGCGAGGAGCTTCGTCTCGTTCTCCTTCAACCAACGGATCGTCCCCTCGACCTGGCTTCTGCGGTACGAGGCGGCGAGCTCGCCGAGTCCGACGTCGTCGGTCTCGAGTCGCGGTCGCGCGGTCATGCGTTCTCTCAACTCTTGTAGAACCTCGGTTTGCCCTGCGACGAGCCCGGCGAGCCGATCCGGCGCGAGCCGCCGAAGAAAGTAGACTTTCGCCAGGAACTCGACGCGGATCTGGCGGACGTGTCGGACCGGCGAAGCCGCCCAGCTCCAGAAGGCGCCTTCCCCCTTTCGCGTGATCCGGTAGACGTTGCGCGACGGGCCGGCGGAGCCGGACTCGACGGCGCACTCGACCCAACCCTCCTCCTCCAGGCGGTGCAGGACCTGATACAGCTGGCTGGACGCGACCCGCCAGAAGGAACCGAGTCCCCGGACCAGGCGGTCGCGGAGCTCGTAGCCGTGCGCCGGCGCCTCGACGAGGAAGCCGAGGACGGCGTGTTCGACGGCCAGACCTCGAGAGCGCCGCACGTACTCCATAATGGAATAGTCTACCGCGAACCGGCCTTCGTGGCCACCGCACAAGCGCGCAGACAGCCGGTATGATGGAAGCAAACCTCGGGAAGGGAGGCCGAATGAAGATCCGCATCGACCGCGCGTTGTGCGAAGGAGCCGCGACGTGCGTCGGGATCGCACCGGACGTCTTCGCACTCGACGAGGAGGGCAAGGCCGTCGTGAAGGACGCGACGGCGGCCGACGAAACGCTTCTGCGGTACGCGGCCGACGAGTGCCCGGCGAAGGCGATCGTCATCGAGGAGTGAGCGGTCTCAGTCGGTCGTTCGGAGCTCAATGATCCGAGCGTCGAGCTCGGCTCCAAGCTCCAAGAGAGCGAACGTCGACCGTCCGTTGGTCGGAGCGACGGCTCCCGGATTGACGAACAGCCGGTCGTTCCATCGCGTGACAACCGGCACGTGGAAGTGCCCGAAGACGATGACCTCGGCGTCGGGCAGCTGCGCCGCCATCGCTCGATAGAACAGCTCCATCTCCGGTGCGTCGTAGTCGAGGCCGATGTACCGATCCTGCAGCGCGTGGGGCTGATGGCCGTGCTTCAAGCCGATCGATCTCCCGGAGAAATCGAGCGTGATCCGATCGGGAAGCCGACGCGCGACATCCGGAGGGTCCATGTTTCCGGCGACGGCGGTCGTCGGGGCGATCTCTTCCAGTGTCTCGACAACGGTGTGCCTCACCAGATCGCCGGCGTGGAGGATCGCGTCGACCCCCTCGAGCCAAGCGAGGAGCGCCCCGGGCAGACTGGGGATGGACGTCGGGACGTGCGTGTCGGCAACCAGTCCGATCCTCATCGCGTCCCCTCCCGATCGGAGAGCACCCCGGTGCGGGCGGCGTACTCGCTGTAGCCGCCGGAGTGGTTCGTCAGCGATCCGCCGTCGAGCTCGATGATCCGGTCGACGACGCGATCGAGGAAGTAACGGTCGTGCGACACAGCGAGCACGGCCCCTTCGAACGCTTCCAGCGCCTCCTCGAGGATCTCGGCCGATCGGATGTCGAGGTTGTTCGTCGGCTCGTCGAGGAGGAGGAAGTTCGCGCCGGACAGGACGATCAGCGCCAATTGGAGTCGGCTCCGTTCCCCGCCGGACAGGTCTCCGGTCGGGCGTCTCGCTTGGTCGTAGGTGAACGCGAACCGGAGGAGCGTCTTCATCGCCGTGTCCTCCGAGACGCCGGCCGCGTAGCGGAGGTGGTCGATCAGCGATCGGTTCGGTTCGAGCGTCTCGTGCTCCTGCGCGTAGTAGCCGGTGCGGACGCTCGGGCCGAGGACGACCGATCCGGAGGACGGTTCCTCCTCTCCGAGGACGATCCGGAAGAGGACCGACTTTCCGGCGCCGTTCGGGCCGACGAGGCCGACCCGCTCGCCGTGCCGGACGAGAAGATCGACGTCGGCGAGAACCTCGATCGGAGACGTCGCCGAGGGAAAGGACTTGGTCAGCCCCTTGACGTCGAGGACCTTGGTGCTCCCTCTCCAGCCGGACAGGGCGAGGCGCATCCGGCGCTCTTGGTGAGGCCGCTCGACGCGCTCCATCCGCTCGAGGCGCTTCAGGATCGCCCGCCCTCGCTTGATGAACTTCTCGTTGTCGTAGACCGCGCCCCAGGTCATCAACCGCTTCGCCGACTGCTCGAGCCGGCGGATCTCCTTCTGCTGGTCGGCGTAGCGGTGTTCCCGCTCCGCCCGCAGGCGATCCTTCTCCACTGCGTACTCGGAGTAGTTGCCCGGGAAGCGGCCGAGCTTCCCTCCCTCAAGCTCGACGATCTCGTCGACGACGAGATCGAGAAGGTAGCGATCGTGCGAGACGAGGACGACCCCGCCGGGGTACGCGCGAAGGAACCGCTCCAGGTACCGCTTCCCTTCGAGGTCGAGGTGGTTATCCGGCTCGTCGAGGAGGAGGACGTCGGGCCGGCCGATCGTGCGAGCGGCGAGGCCGACGAGCTTCCGCTGGCCACCGGAAAGCTCGTCGACCGGTCGGTCGAAGTCCGGGTCGCGGAAGCCGAGCGCATGAAGGATCGAGCGGATCCGCGCCTCGAGCCCCGGTCCTCCGAGGCGGTCGTACCGGTCGAGAAGCTCCTCCTGGGCGTGGAGGACGGCCGCGAGCGCGGCCTCGTCCTCGTAGACGGACGGATCGGTCAATCGTCGCTCGACCTGCGCGAGCGCCTCTTCGGTCTCGATCAGCGCGCCGGCCCCCTGGCGGACCGCGTCGAAGACCCGCGTTCGAGGCGGAAAAGAAAGGTCTTGTGGGAGGTATCCGATCGTCAACCCGCTTCGATGCGAGATCGTCCCGCCGCCGGGAGAGACCTCCCCGACGATCGCCTTGAGGATCGAGCTCTTCCCGCAGCCGTTCGGCCCGACGAAGCCGACGGTCCGGTCGTCGTGGACCTCCCACGACAGGTCGGTGACGACCGGTGTGGCGGAATACGAAATCGTGATCCGATCGATCGTTACGGCGATCATGGCTCCTCCGGTCGACGAGGCTACCGGAACGGACCGCGCGAATCCAGGCGGCTTCACGCGCATTCGGGGGGGTCCGTCGAGGGTCTCGTGTGACGACGAGACCGGGGTCCTCAGGGGACAAGCAGGATCACGGCGGTCAGGACGACGACGAGCAGGATCGCGGCGGTCGTGATCGGAAACGGCTCTCTCTCCAGCCGCGACATCGGGGACGGACAGCCGTCGAAGACGCACGACCGCACGGCGGCGCGCAGCCGCAGCTCCTTGTCGCGGCCGACGCCGACGATGGCCTGGTCTCCGACGAAGATGACCGGGAACTTCGAAGGAAAGATCCCGTACTTCACCGACAGGGCCCACATCAGATCGGCCGCCCCGGGCTCCTCCTCTTCGACGCGGGCGACGTAGATCTCCGGGTAGATCGACAGGAGCTCGTCGAGCACCTCTTCCATGTGACGGCAGTCGTTGCATTCCTCGCGGTAGAAGACGAGAACGTCGGGCTGGTCCTCGGCGGCGGCGAGGCCGAACGAAGCGGCAAGCCCGATCGCGACGCCCACCCAGACGGCCACGCTTTGCCTTCGATCGCTCATCGATCCACCTCGGGGCAATCATGCTGCACGGGTGCCCGCACCGACAAGTGTCAGGCTCGGGGCGCTCGGTCGATCCGTCGCGGGCGTGGCCGTGCAAGGAGCCGCTGCAGCTCCGGGAGCGCCTCTTCGGCCGCCCGCTCGCCGGCCTCGATCCCCTCCTTTGCCTGCAGGTAGCTCATGATCGAGAGGGAGATGTCCGGCCGGATGAGGAGATCGGGCGGGTGCGCCGCCAGCTTCTGGCGGAGGATCTCCTGGACGAGGATCGAGATCGATTGGTTGAGGATGGAGTACAGCCCGGGAAGCGGCCGCTCCGGTCGCTCGGGAAACAGCGACTCGAGTAGCTCGGTCAGGCTGTTCGGGATCCACGTCTGGTGGGTGAGGCCGTCGCGCAGCTGGTCGCCGATCCGATCCCAGACGTTCCGCCCTCGTTGCGTCGTCGGCACCGGACGTGGTGTGATGTCAACGGCGATGACGAAGTCGGCTCCGAGGTCACGGCACGTACGGACCGGGACGGGATCTACGAGACCACCGTCGATCAACAGCCTACCGTCCCGGCGAACCGGGTGAAAAATCCCGGGGATCGCGGTCGAGGCACGGACCGCGTCGACGAGCGGTCCGTCCTTCAGGACGACCGTCTCGCCGGTGTCGATGTCGCACGCGACGGCGGCGTACGGAATCGGAAGATCCTCGATCCGCACCTCTCCGAGAACGTCGGTGAGGATCTTCTTCAGCTCGCTGCCCGAGCTGAGACCGGCGCGCGGGAACGTGGGCAGGAAGCTTCGGAACAGTCGATGGGCGTCGGTGACGAGCCACTCTCGCTCGACCTGCTCGACCGGAAGTCCGACGGCGTGCGCTGCCCCGACCAACGCCCCGATGCTTGAGCCGGAGACGACGGAGATGGGTATCCCGGCGCGATCGAGGACGTTCAGCACGCCGGTGTGTGCCGCGCCGCGCGCCCCTCCGGAGCCGAGGGCGATGCCGATCTTCATGTCCGTGCCGCGAGAGCGGTACCGCATGAACCGATCGTACGGAATCGGATCGAGAGGGGAAAGCGTGCGATCAGTCTTCGATCCGCTGAATCCGGAAGGTGACCGGTCTTAGGCCGTCACTGCAGCAGGGGAACTCGGTGCCCGGCGTGGGATCCGCTCCCATCATCGTCAGGGCGACGACCTTGCGGATGTCGGTCCACGCCCAGTCGCAGAACCCCTCCGGCTTGGCTCCGAACGGCGAGATCACCTCGAAGCTCTGGCCCTCCTCGAAGACGGGGCAGGGATTTGCTTCGGCGCTCAGCTGCGGCAGGTACTCGTCGACGACGTCCTTGTGAAACGCCTTCTTGATCACGGTGATCCGTGCCTTCGTCATGATTCCTCCTTGAGCCGGTGGTGTACCGATCGTGGCGGTGCGTTCCCGCGGCGTTCGAAGGGATCGAGATCCGCGAGGGCTACCGGACCTTCTTCTCTTCGTACATCGCCCGATCGGCCCGCCGGACGGCCTCTTCCCACCCCTCGTCTCCGTCGGAGAGCCAGCGGGAGACGCCCATGGCAACCGAAAGCGGCGCTTCGATCAGGTCGCTCCGCTCGTTCCACTTGGAAAGAACCCGCCGGAGCCGTTCGACGATCGCGTCGGCCTCTCCGTTCGACTCGGGGAGGATGAGGAGGAATTCGTCGCCTCCGTAGCGGATGACCAAGTCGTACTCGCGAACGTGCCGGAGGAGAAGCCCGCCGATTTCCTTGAGAACCCGGTCCCCGGTCTGGTGGCCGAACCGATCGTTGACGTCCTTGAATCCGTTGATGTCGAGCATCACCAACGCAAGTCGATGGCCGGCGCGTCGCGCTCTGGCCATCTCGGCCTGAATCGCGTCGGGAAGGTGCCTCCGATTGTAGACTCCGGTCAGCGCGTCCCGTCGCGCTTGCTCGCGGAGCGCCTCCTGAAGTCGGATCCGCTTGATCGCCTCCTCG
Organism: uncultured Thermotogae bacterium; assembly: GCA_964523545.1. Classification (GTDB taxonomy): domain Bacteria; phylum Bipolaricaulota; class Bipolaricaulia; order UBA7950; family UBA9294; genus JANQEA01. The sequence continues at coordinate 25,738 of CAZFZM010000013.1, read as the reverse complement.
ACGTGTTGAAGGAAGAGCTCGACCCAATGCTCGTCGGCTTCGGTGAAGGCGTCCCGTTCGGACGCCAGCAGAAGGAGCACGCCGATCTCCCGGATCGGAGCGCAGATCGCGGCGTGCCACGCACCGTCGGTCCACGACTCACTCGGTAGGTCGCCGAGCGAGCCGAAGCGCGACGTCGTCCCGGTCCGGAAGGCCTCGGCCGGCAGCCGATCGCTGTCGAGAGGCAAGGGATCGCTGAGCTCATCGGGGTAAGCTGCGCTCCGCTCCACGCAGACTAAGTCGTCCCCGTCCGCGGCGAACATCGCGGAGGAGGCGAACGGGAACTCGCTCTCGCACGTCTCCACGACCAACCCGGCGACACCCTTCCCGCTCTTCGCCGCGGCGAGGCGGAGGGCCGTCTCGTGGAGGCGGATGATCCGCTCGTTGGTCGTTTCGAGGGCCCGTTCGATCGCCTTTCGCTGGCTGATGTCGTGGAGGGTGACGGCGTTTCCGATATGCTGGCGCCATCGGTCTTTCAGCGGCCAGACGTGCACCTCCAGACTGACCTTCTCTCCGTCGCGCTCGAAGGACCATTCCGACGGTCTTCCGAACGTTGACATCAGGGGTGGAATGAGCAACGCGAGATCCAACCCGACGGACGCGTTGCTCGTGCGGCCGAGCATCGCCCGCGCGGCCGGGTTCAGATCGACGATTTTCATCTGTCGGTCGGTGATGATCAGCCCCTCGCCGATCTCCCGCACGGCCACGTCCTGTGCCAACGGAATCAAATCGAGTAACCGGTACCGATAGAGGGCGAAGGCGAGCGCGAAGACGGAAGCGCCGAATGCGATCGGTGTGAGATCGAGCCGATGGATCGGGTAGACGCGTGCCAGGTGGAAGGCGTTGACGATCCACGGCGGGACGACGGCGAAGAGAAGCGAGACGGCCTGTCCGTGGTGGCTCGACGTCGAGCGGATCAGCCTTTGCAGCAGGAAGATCGATCCGATCAGCAGAAGGAAGAAGGTGTACGCGTAGTGGACCCAGAACCACGGGCCGTACGTCTTGCTGATCGCCGGGAACGGCCCGCTGACGTCGAGAACGACGTTCTCCTGCATCAGAGCGTGATAATCGTTCGTCCAAAGGAGGAGGACCGTGACCGCAGGGACGGCGACGAGGCCGATCAACCGTCTGGCGGTCAGCCACTTCCCGTGGTGCGTGTACTGCAGAGCGAAGACGAACCAGGCGACGGGAACGGTGGAGATCCCGAGGTATTGAAGATCGGTCAGCAGCAGTTTGACGCTCAGGGATGGCGCACCGAGTTCGAGACCGTACCCGAGCGTCCACTCGAACGTAGCGAGAGCGAGGGCGAGAAACGCGTACCCTCCCGGAAGACGGCGGCGCTTCCACGCAACCGGGACGACGCCTGCGAGCATCGCGGTCGAGATCGCGAGGAGCGTGATAGCGTATGGGTTCGGATTCCACATCCTGATTCCCACCCTGTCTTCGTAGAGGTTCGGAGGGCGTCCGCACCGTCCCTTCCTCTTGCCCAATCCGAGTATACCTTGCCGAGTTACCGAACGGTCGAGTCGACCGACTCCGCGCTCCTGCCGCGAAGCGGGGCGGAGTCGTCCAGGAGGCGACCGTCGTCTCATCTTGCACCCGGGCGGCGTCCAGTCCGGGCTCGGTCGGAATGAAGCCGGGCCTTGATGGCGAAGCGCGCTCGGGGCATGCTTCCACGATTCCATTTGACGGAGACGATTCCACCGAGGAGGTATCGAGCGCATGACGGGCAACCGTGAACCGGGACCGGACGCGCGCTTGACGCTGCGCGAAATCACGGGTGAGACCGTGACCACGATCTGCAAGCTGAGCGACACGCTGCCCGAAGAACAGACCAGAATGGTCGCGCCGAACGCGGTGTCGATCGCCCAGGCGCACTTCGCGGAGCACGCGTGGTTCCGCGCGATCTACGCCGACGAGACGCCGGTCGGCTTCGTCATGCTCTGGGACGATCCGGAGAAGGCCGACTACTTCCTGTGGCGCCTGATGATCGCCGCACCGTACCAGCGAAGCGGCTACGGGCGTCGAGCGATCGAGCAGCTCGTCGAGTACGTCAAGACGCGGCCGAACGCGACCGAGCTGAAAGCGAGCTACGTCCCGATCGACGGTGGCCCCGCGAACTTCTATCACCGGCTCGGATTCGAGGAGACCGGCGAGGTCGTGCACGGCGAGCGCGTCGTCCGCCTGCCGCTGACGTAGCGCGACGTGCGGTTGTCTACAGCACTCCGGTAAGGTCGTGGTCCCACACGTCGTGGTAGGTCCGGTCGCACATCTCGGCGACGGCGGCCAACGGGACGAGGACATTGAGATTGACGCCCCCCGGCCTCTGATGTCCCCACGATCGGATGGCCATCCACATTGCCGGCTCGCGGTTCGCCGGGTTGTCGGGGATCGTGTTCCCCGAACCGCGTCCGATCAGCGCCTCGACGTAGGCGCGGTCCGGGTTCATCCGGCAGCAGAGGCGGGCCGCCTCGTGGAACCCGTCGTAGGCTTGGTGGACGTGCGGCTTGTCGATCGCGGTCTGGACGTGGTTGTAGGCGGCGAAGACGAGCATCACCTTCAGGTCGGGGAGCACTTGGCCGAGGCGCGGGTAGTTACCGACCGTGGTCCGGAACGGCCAGTTCGCGGTTGCCTCCTCCGGCGTGGCGAGGGTTGCGGGCCACGTCTCCCGGGTCAGCGCGCGGTTGTCGAGAAGGGCCCGGCGTGTCGGGCGATCCGGTACCAGTATCGATAGGCGACCTCGAAGCCGAAGGTACGGTAAAGCCTGCGCGCCGGCTCGTTCTCGGCGTGGACCTGGAGGACCGCGGTCCGAGCGCCCCGTCGTTGTGCCCATTGGAGGATCGAGCCGGCGATCGCGGTCCCGAGGCCGCGGCGGCGTTCCGTCTCGGCCGTGTGCAGATCGAACAGACCGACCGTCTCCTCGACGAGGACGCCGAGGCCGCAGGAGACCGGCTCACCGTCCTGTTCAGCCATCGCAAAGCAGCGAGACCCTTCTGACGACTCGACGATCCGGTGATGCGTCGGGCGATCGGCCGGATCGAGCCGATGGAGTCGGTTGAAGGCGGCGAACCACGCGTCGCCCGACGCGTGCAGGACGGCGGCGGCGTCCGTGCGCGGAGGACGACCGAGGTCCGTCGTCATCACGAGCGATGGATCGAGGAGCGCGTATCCCGCGCGTTCGAGCGTGCGATCGAGATCGGCCGGCTCCGAGAAAGGCGTCAAGCGGAAGATCGTCGGTCGCCCCCGCTCCGCGTAGAGCGCCTCGCACCGCGCGATCTTCTCGGAGACGGGGAAGGACGATCCGAAGTGCGGATTGACCGAGTTGGCCCGTTTGGTGTAGCCGTCGGCGAAGCGGAGGACCCACCCGTCGTACTCGACGGTTTCAAGGCTCGGACGGGCGCGGAACATGATCCGCTCCAACCGGCGGTTCGCGTCCTGTGATTTCGTCATCCGAGCGGCCGCAGGGTCAAGACGCTGCCGCAGAACGAGACCTGCTCGTACGCGACGGCGAAGCCGGCGTCTTCCAGAGGGACCCGCATCGAGTCCACCGCCCAGTAGTGTTCGTCCTCGTCCCACGCGGCGCGCCACGCTTCGTGGCAGTCTCCGCGGGCTTTCCGGTCCGGGAACGCGACGTCCCCGATCACGACCAGACCGCCGGGGGCGAGATGGACGGCGAGGTCCTGAAGGAGACGGAGCTTCGTCGCGTCGGGAAACTCGTGGAAGACGTAGGCCGAGACGATCCGATCGACCCGGTCCGGGAGGCCGTTCGCCCAGCCGTCGCGCAGGTCGGCCCGGACGAGGTGTGCCGCTGGAAGCTTCGCGCGTGCCCGCTTCAGCATCTCCGCCGAGAAGTCGACGCCCCACAGCTCGCATCCGGACGGAGCGATTCGTACCGCCAGGTTCGCGGTTCCGATGCCGACGTCGAGAGCGCGGTGGCCCGGACCGACTCGGCTCAGGCGGACGATCGCATCGAGGACAGCGTCGTACCCGGCACGGGGGAACGAATCCGTAGCGCTCAAGTTGTCGTATGTCTCGGCCCACCGGTCGAACAGCTTGACGCGATCCTCGCCCGCCCGGCTCATGCGGTGACGTCCTCGGCGAACGTTCCGTGCTCCCGCAGCAGGGCGACCACGCGGTCGATCGGGAGCGCCTCGACGGTACGCCCATCCCGGCCGGACATCGTCGTGGCGGCGGAGAGCGAGTTGTAGATCGCCTCCTCGGTCGTCTCGATCGCCGCCTCGAACAACGGAGAAACGCGCTCGTTCGGCAGCTCGCACGTGGGTGCTTCCCCGGCTCGCCGCTCCGGGGTTCGTCGGACCGACTCGGCGGTGGAGAACGCGATCGCGTAGTCTCCCGACCCGTTGGAAAACGACGCGCCGGTCCGCGCCAGCCCGGCGAACGTGCGCCGAGCGAGCCGCGTCAGGTTCCGATCGGAGAGCGGCGCGTCGGTGGCGACGACGATCATGATCGATCCTTCGTCGTCCGCCGTGTCGCGCTGCTTCTCCTTGGATTGCCGGCCGAGGAGTCGCCCGATCGGGGCGCCGAGGACCCGGAGGCTTCCGGGGAAGTTCGACTGCACGAGGACGCCGACCGTGTACCCGCCGAGCCTTTCGGGAAGAGCGCGCGAGCTCGTCCCGATTCCCGCCTTCCACCCCATCGCCACGGTTCCGGTTCCGGCGCCGACGCACCCTTCCGCGACCGGGCCGGGCGCGACAATCTCGATCGCACCGAGAATTCGCTTGACGGTCAGCAAGCGCTTCTCGATCGCGTTCAGCTTTCCGTCGTTCGTCTCGCCGACGACCGGGTTGACCGAGACGGCCTTTTCGTTCCCCGGTCGGGAGAGCGTCCAGTCGAGAATCGCCTCGGCGGCGCGCGGAACGGTGAGGGTGTTCGTCAGGACGATCGGCGTCTCGATCTCGCCGAGTTCGACGATCTGCGTCGCCCCGAGCATCTTCCCGTGGCCGTTCGCGACCGCAAGTCCGGCCGGGACCCGTTCCCGCAGTAGGTTGCCACCGTGCGGGAGGATCGCGGTGGCGCCGGTCCGGACGTCGTCTCCCTCGATGAGCGTGACCTGCCCGACGCGGACGTCGGCGACGTCGGTGATCGCGTTTCGCCGTCCCGGGAGAAAGGCGCAAGGGTACGCGATCGCCTCTCTCAATCTCGTCCGCCGATCGCCGGCAGTTCGTTGATCGCGCATCGCCCTCCTTCGGGCCGCGGCCCTGCGGCGATTGTACCGATCCGAGGGTGGCGTCGTCGTGTTCCACTGTGTCCTCCTATCCTTGACGCCGGCGCCCCGCGGTGTACTCTGATTTCGATCGGCTTTCGGAGCCAAAGCACGGCAGGGAAACGACGAGCGACGAAAAGGAGCGCGCTGTGCCCGAGGGGAAGGTCCGCGGACCGTGGATGAACGTCCTGCTTCTCTTCGCGATCATGGGGCTGGTGACTCTCGGCGTGCGGGAGATCTCCTTGCGTCTGCTGTTCGACACGATCGTCGCCAGCGAGCGTGTGCATCTCGCCCAGGCCGCGGACGTGCAGGCACGACTCCTCGGCGCCATGTCGAGGCAAGACGAAGACCAGCAGCCGGAATTCGGCGCGTTCGATCCTCGGCTTATCGTGGGGCCGGACGTCGCGAGGCAGTTCGGAGAGACCGGCGAGGTTGTCTACGCGCGCCTCGAAGGGGACCGGATCCGATTCTTTCCGGGTCTCGGCGCCGAGGACGAGGTAGCGGGCGTAGCGGTTTCGATCGATGCGGCGCTGGCCGAGCCGATGCGTCGTGCCGTTCAGGGGTTGACGGGCACGATGATCGGCCTCGACTATCGCGGCGAACGGGTGATCGCCGCCTACCGACCGGCCGAAGGAGGGTCGATCGGCGTGGTCGTGAAGGTCGACCTTGCCGAGGTTCGTGGATACCTCCGCCAGGCGAACGCCATCAGCATACCAGCTTCGATCGGTCTCCTCGCCTTCGGGATCGTCGCCTTCGCCCTGACGGGGAGGCCGCTCCAACGTCGTGCCATGAGAAGCGAACGTCGGTTCACTCGTCTCGTCGAGACGTTGACCGAAGGCGTCGGCATCACCGACGCGGACGGGAACCTGGTGTACGCCAACGACCGCTACTGCGAGATGCTCGGACGGTCGTACGAGGAGCTCATCGGAAGGCCAATCCGGACGTACCTGGCTGGCGACGCCGGCGACAGGTTCGAGACCTCGCTCACGAAGCCCGAAGGCGGTGCGATCGAGATCCTGACCACCCTACGGCCGATCGAAGCCCGACACGGGGAACGAAGCGGCCTCGTCGCCGTCCTGACGGACATCACGGAATTGAAGCGGGCGCAAGAAGAGGCGTTGAAGGTGGGGGACCGCGCGCGGGAGTATCTCGACATCGCCGGGGTGATCCTTCTTGCGATCGGTCGCGGGGGACGCGTGACGATGATCAACCGGCGTGGGGTGGAGGTTCTCGGATACGACGAGGGCGAATTGGAAGGCACCGATTGGATCTCGACGTGCGTCCCGTCACGGGATCGCGATGAGGTGCGCGCGGTCTTCGAGCAGTTGATGGCCGGGACGGCCGAGCCAGTCGGGTCCTACGAGAATCCGGTCCTGACCAAAGACGGAGAGGAGCGGATGATCGCGTGGCAGAACGCGGTTCTTCGCGACGCAAACGGCACGATCATCGGGACGCTGAGTTCGGGAACGGACGTCACGGAGCGCCGACGGATCGAGGATCAACTGCGGGTGAGCGAGGCTCGCTACCGGTCGCTGTACGAGAACGCGGCGCTGGGCATCTATCAGACGACGCCGGACGGGAAGATCCTCGCCACGAATCGGACGGCGCTCAAGATGCTCGGGTTCGACTCGTTCGACGAGCTGGTGGAACGGAACCTCGAGGAAGACGGGTACGAACCGGGATACCCGCGCGACGAATTCAAAGAGCGGATCGAGCGGGACGGGGAGATCACGGGGTTCGAATCGGCGTGGATCCGCAAGGACGGATCCACGGTGTACGTTCGCGAGAGCGCCAAGGCGATCCACGACGAGGCCGGGAACGTCCTCTTCTACGAGGGGACGATCGAGGACATCACCGCCGAGCGGGAAGCCGAGCAGGAGAGACGGGCGATGGAGGCGCAGCTGCGCCAGAGCCAGAAGCTGGAGTCGATCGGGACCCTGGCGAGCGGGGTGGCGCACGAGATCAACAATCCGATCACCGGGATCATCAACTACGCCCATCTGATCCACGATCGAACCTCCGACGCCTCGCTGGCGCGGTTCGCCGAGGGGATTGCCCGCGAGGGGGAGCGCGTGGCGGAGATCGTCAGGAACCTGCTTTCGTTCTCGAGGCACGAGAAGGAGAGCCACAGCCCGGCGCGGATCCGCGACATCGTCGACGAGACGCTTTCGTTGGTCACCGCCGTCCTGCGGAAGGACCAGATCCGAGTGGAGACCGACGTTCCGGCGGACCTGCCGAGCGTCCGGTGTCGGAGTCAGCAGATCCAGCAGGTGTTCATGAACCTGCTGACCAACGCCCGTGACGCGCTCAACGCGAGGTATCCGGAGTTCGACGAGGACAAGGTCGTTCGCATCGCGGCGCAGAGCGTTTCCGAAGGCGGAAGAGACTGGCTCCGGCTTGTAGTGGAGGATCACGGCTCCGGCATCCCCGAAGGGGACATCGACCGGATCTTCGATCCGTTCTTCACCACGAAACCGAGAGACCAGGGAACCGGTCTCGGGCTGTCGATCAGCCACGGGATCGTCCGCGACCACGGCGGTAGCCTGACGGTCGAGAGCAAGCCGGGCGCGTACACTCGATTCATCGTAAAGTTACCGATCGACAACGGATGGCGGCTGACGGATGAAGAGGCCGAAAGACGACCGACCGAGGAGGACTAGATGGCGACCGTTCTGATCGTCGACGACGAGCAGAGCATCCGCGAGACGCTGTCCGAGTTCCTCAAGGAGGAGGGGCACGACGTCATCGTCGCGGCGGACGTCCAAAGCGCCATAGCGGCCGTCGGCAAGAACCCGCCGGACGTCGTCGTGACGGACATCATCCTTCCCGGTGTGACCGGGGTCACGCTGTTGAAGCAACTACGGCAGCACGCGCCGCAGGTCCAAGTGGTCATGATCACGGGGGAGCCGACCGTCGATACGGCGACGGAGGCCGTCCGACAAGGGGCGTTCGATTACCTTCCGAAGCCCGTGTCGCGCGACAGGCTGAAGGCGGTCGTCGCCAGCGCCGCGCGCGTCAAGGCGCTCGCCGACGAACGGGCGAGACTGGAGGCGGAGAACATCCGCTACCGCAAACACCTGGAAGAGGAGGTCGCGGAAAAGGCGGCGGCCCTGCTGGAAAGCGAAGAGAAATACCGGACGGTGATCGAGAACGCCAACGAAGCGGTGTTCGTTGCGCAAGGAAGCAGCCTACAGTTCGTCAATCCGAAGACATGCGAGATCACGGGCTACTCTCGCGAGCAGCTCCGCAGGCTCGACTTCTCCGACCTGATCCATCCCGAGGATCGCGAGATGGTGGTGGATCGTTTTCGGAAGCGGATCCGAGGCGAGAGCGTCCCCGCTGAGTACGAGTTTCGGATCGTCACGGCCTCGAAGGAAGAGCGGTGGATCGAGATCCGGCCGGTGACGATCGAATGGGACGGCCAACCCGCGACGCTCAACTTCGCCAGCGATGTCACCGAGCGCAGGCGGGCGGAGGTCGCGCTGAAGGAAGCGCTCGGCGGGACGATCGAGGCGATCGGCCTGACCACCGAGACGCGCGACCCGTACACGGCCGGCCACCAGCGCCGCGTCACCGAGCTAGCGGTGGCGATCGCGGAAGAGCTCGATTTCGACGAGCAGCAGATCGAAGGGATCCAGGCCGCGGGGCTGATGCACGACATCGGCAAGATGGCGGTTCCGGCCGAGATCCTGAGCAAGCCGAGCGCGCTGACCGACATGGAGATGTCGTTGATCCAATCGCATCCCCGGGTCGCGTACGACATCCTCAAGTCGGTCACGTTCCCCTGGCCGGTGGCGCAGATCGTCCTGCAACATCACGAGCGGATCGACGGGACGGGGTATCCCCAAGGGCTGCGTGGCGACGAGATCCTCATCGAGGCGCGGGTCCTCGCCGTGGCGGACACCGTCGAGGCGATGGCCTCCCATCGACCGTATCGCGCCGCGTTGGGGATCGACGCGGCGTTGAAGGAGATCGAGGCCCATCGGGGATCCCACTACGATCCCGAGATCGCTGACGCATGCCTCCGACTCTTCCGGGAGGGGCGGTTCGCGTTCGACGACTCGATCTCGTCCTCGCCCTAGGCGCGCCCGGGCCGTTGGGTCAGATCTCCTCGAGCGACCAAGAGGCAACGGTCTCGTTGTCCTCGGCGAAAGAGAATTCCGCCCGGATGCGCTTCCCCGAAAGCACGAGCGGGAGCCAGTAGTGATCGTCGTCCCACATCCGGTCGAACGGGATCCGGTCGATCGGGAACCAGATCGGCTCCATCTCGGGGCTCTCCCGGATCTCGCCGTCCCAGTCGGTCGTCACGAAGAGGTGCACGAGGTGATCGAACGCCGGCTCGAACGGGAAGACGAACGTGACCGATCCGGCGGGGCGGAGCGTGTCGAGCGAAACGGTGACGCCCGCCTCCTCGGCGACCTCGCGGACGATCGTTCGGATCGGTGTCTCGCCGGAACGGACCTTCCCACCGAACCCGTTGAGCTTTCCCTCGCCGAAGCCTCGTTTCTTCCGTCCGAGGAGGATCCGCGTCGGAGGGCGTCCGTCGAGAATGAAGCAGAGCGTCGCTTCGATCATGGTAACGTTTCGGTTCCCCCTCCCGAGGCGGATGGTACGGGGATCGAGTGAAGCGCGCACGCTCGGTGCGGTCGGCTGCACGGCAGGAAACGGTCGCATAGAATGATGCGGGAGGCTCGGAGATGGCGGGAGGAAGAAAGCGAGATCGGCACGATCTTCTCGTTCGCGGCGGACGGGTCGTCAGCGGACGAGGCGTGTTCGACGCCGACGTCGCGGTCTCCGAGGGGACCGTCGCCGCGATCGGCCCCGATCTGGACGTCCGCGCCGAGCGGACGATCGACGCGTCCGACCGCTACGTCCTGCCGGGAATCCTCGATGTCCACACGCACCCGGTGTACCTCGACGACCTGCACGGACTGTCGGTGACCGCCGCCCACGGCGGGGTGACGACTCTCATCCACTACGCCTACGCCGAGCCGGGCCACGGACTGCTGGAGACGATCCGGCGGTTCCGCGAGGAGGGCGAGTCCGGGTCGGTCCTCGACTTCGCGCTCCACGGCGGACTGTTCGATCCGAAGAACCAGTCCCAAGAGATTCCCGCCGCGATCGGGGAGGGCGTGACGTCGTTCAAGATGTTCATGACGTACGCCAAGCTCGGCTGGATGACCGACGATTACCAGCTGATGCGGACCCTCGACATCATCGCCCGCGCCGGCGGGCTGGGGATGGTTCACGCGGAGAACGGCCTCGCCACCGACTACCTCCAGGACAGGGTCCTGGAGGAGGGACGCGATCCGAAGAGCGCGTTCGTCGAAACGCGGCCGGCGGTCCTCGAGGCCGAGGCGATCCACCGGGCGATCGCGATCGCCCGTGTCGCCGACTGCCCGCTGTACGTCCCGCACATGACGGCGGAGCTCGGGATCGAGGAGGTGGCGCGGGCACGAGCGACCGGACGGCGAGTGTACGCCGAGACGTGTCCTCAGTACCTGACGCTGACCCACGACGATCTCCTCCGGCTCGGACCGCTGTTGAAGATCGGTCCGCCGCTCCGCGATGAAGCGGACCGGCTGGCGCTGTGGGCGGCGATCTACGACGGCGTCATCGACACGATCGCCAGCGACCACGCGCCGAAGGAGAAGCGGATCGACGACGACTTCGCCGCCGCGCCGTACGGCTCGCCACAGGCGGAGACGATGCTGGCGCTGGTGTTCGACGAGGGGGTGCGGTCCGAGCGGATCACGCTGCCGCGACTGGTGCGGGTCATGTGCGAGAACCCGGCCCGGATCTTCGGGCTCTACCCGAAGAAGGGGGTTCTCCAGCCGGGGAGCGACGCCGACCTCGTGATCTTCGATCCGAAGGTGGAGTGGACGATCGGTCACGCGAGTCAGCATTCGCGGGCGCTCTACACCGCCTACGAAGGAAGACCGTGCGTGGGGAAAGCGATCACTTCGATCCAGCGCGGGGAGATCGTCCTTGAGGACGGCCGGCTCGTCGCGCGGCCCGGGCGCGGGCGATTCCACCCCACGGTCGCCGGACAGGCGGACGTGAGCGATCTCTCTTAGGGGAAGGACTCGGCGAAATCGAGAGGAGGAGGCGTGATGGAGAGGCTTTCGAGCAAGGACGTGCTCCGAGCGGACCAGTTTTCCGTGGAGGAGATCGACCGGATTCTCGAGGCGGCACGACGGTACGAGGCGGCGCTCGAGGCCGGGGAAGTCCTCGATGATCTGCGGGGGAAGGTCCTCGCGACGCTCTTCTTCGAGCCGAGCACGCGGACTCGGCTGTCGTTCGAGGCGGCGATGCTCCGCCTCGGAGGCCGTGTCGTCACCGTCGCCGAGGCGAAGAGCAGCTCGGCGGCGAAGGGAGAGTCCCTCCACGACACGATCAAGACGGTCGAGGGGTACGCCGACGTGATCGTCCTTCGGCATCCCCAGATCGGCGCGGCGGCGGAGGCGGCCCGGGCGACGGACGTGCCGATCCTCAACGCCGGCGACGGCGCGGGACAGCATCCGACGCAGGCGCTACTCGACCTCTACACCATCGTCAAGGAACGGGGGAAGATTGCCGGGCTGACGATCGCCCTGGCCGGGGATCTGAAGAACGGGCGGACGGTCCACTCCCTCGCCGACCTCCTCGCCAACTACGACGTCGAGTTCGTCTTCGTCGCGCCCGAGGCGCTCCGGATGCCCCGCGAGATCGTCGGACGGCTCCGCTCGAAGGGGATCGCGGTCCGCGAGACGGAGTCGCTGGCCGATGCGATCCCGACCTGCGACGTGCTGTACATGACGCGGATCCAGCGGGAGCGGTTCGACGATCCGACCGAGTACGACCGGCTGAAAGACGCGTACGTCCTGACACGCGAACTGCTCGTAGCCGGGGCCGATTCGATCACGATCATGCACCCGCTTCCGCGGGTGAACGAGATCGCGACCGACGTTGACGATCTCCCCGGAGCGGCCTACTTCCGGCAGGCGGCGAACGGCGTCCCGATTCGGATGGCGCTGCTGGCAATGGCGGCCCGGTAGTGCCCCGGTACGTTCTACCATCTCGCGTCGCGAGTCGATATGATCAGCCCGGCATTCGGAAGGGAGCGTCCGTGGAGATCGGCGAACTGAAGCGGAAGGCGAACGAGCTGCGGAGCGACGTCCTGCGAATCGTCACCAACGCCAACTCCGGCCATCCGGGCGGGGCGTTGGGGATGGCCGACCTGCTGACCGTGCTCTACTACAAGTACCTCCGCCACGATCCGAGCCGTCCGGATTGGGAGGGACGCGACCGCTTCGTCCTCTCGAACGGCCACACCTGCCCGGTTCTCTACGCGATCCTCGCCGATCGCGGCTACTTCCCGCGCGAGGAGCTGTGGCGGTTCCGAAAGCTCGGGGCGATGCTCCAGGGGCATCCCTCGACGGCGTGGCGGGTCCCGGGCGTCGAGATCTCGGCCGGCTCGCTCGGGAACGGCCTCTCGGTCGCCCTCGGGATGGCGCTCGGGGCGCGGCTCGCCTCCCGCGACGCGCGCGTCTACTGCTTCGTCTCCGACGGCGAGCTGCAGGAGGGACAGCCGTGGGAGGCGGCGACGGCCGCCGCGCATCATCGGGTCGACAACCTCTGCGCCATGGTCGACTGGAATGGCTGCCAGATCGACGGGCGCACGCGGGACGTGATGGACGTCGGCGACCTGGCGGCGAAGTTTCGCGCGTTCGGTTGGAACGTCCACGAGATCGACGGGCACGACTACGACGCGATCATGGCAGCGTTCACGTCGTTCCTCGCCTCGAGAGGCTCGGGAAAGCCGACGGCGATCGCCGCCCACACGGTCCTCGGGAAGGGCGTCTCGTTCATGGAGAACGACCCGAAGTGGCACCACGGTGCCCTCTCCGAGGCGCAGCTCGAGCAGGCGCTGGCGGAGCTCGGGTCGGTTGACGCCGAGCCGGAACCCGACACGGGCGGCCTCTTCCCGAACGTCTAGTTCGCTGCGGTCCGCTTCCGGATCAACAGGACATCGGACATCGCTGCGGCATCGACGGTGATCGGATCCCCCTCGGAGATCTCGCCGGCGACGATCATGCTGGCGAGCTGGTTCTCCACGAGCCGCTTCATCGCCCGGGCGAGCGGCCGGGCGCCGTAGTGCGGATCGAACCCGGCCTTGGCGAGGACGCGCTTCGCCTCGGCGGTCAACGTCAGTTCGATCTCCTGCTCGGCGAGCCGCTCGTTCAGTTCCGCGATCTTCAGGTCGACGATCCGCTCGATCGCCGCCTCGGAGAGGGGATGGAAGACGATCGTTTCGTCGATCCGGTTGAGGAACTCGGGCCGGAAGGCCTTCCGGAGTTCCTCGCGGACGCGCTCGCGGACCGTTTCCTCGCTCGCGTCGGTCTGGAAGTGTTCGCTTCCGGCGTTCGAGGTCATGATCAGGATCGTGTGCCGGAAGTCGACCGTTCGGCCGTGTCCGTCGGTCAGCCGCCCCTCGTCGAGCAGCTGGAGGAGCACGTTCATCACCTGGGCGTGCGCCTTCTCGATCTCGTCGAACAGGACGACCTGGTACGGGCGGCGGCGGACCGCCTCGGTCAGCTGCCCGCCTTCCTCGTAGCCGATGTATCCGGGAGGCGACCCGATCAGCCGGGCGACGGCGTGGCGCTCCATGTACTCGGACATGTCGATCCGGAGCAGCGCGGAGTCGCTTCCGAACAGGAACGCGGCCAGCGTCTTGGCGAGTTCGGTCTTCCCGACGCCGGTCGGTCCGAGGAACAGGAAGGTCCCAATCGGGCGCCGTGGGTCGGACAGGCCGGCACGAGAATGGCGGACCGCCTCGGCGACGGCGCGGACGGCCTCGTCCTGGTCGATGACGCGAGCGTGGAGCGCCTCTTCCATGTTCGCCAGGCGCGCCCGCTCCTCCTCGAGCATCCGCTCGGCCGGAATCCCGGTCCACTGGGAGACGAGGGCGGCGATCTCCGATTCGGTCACCGCGTCGCCGGAGCCGTCGACGCGCATCCGGCTGGCCGCCTCGTCGACGAGGTCGATCGCCTTGTCCGGGAGGAACCGATCGGAGAGGTAGCGCTCGGAGAGGCGCGCTGCGGCGCCGAGCGCCCCGTCTGTGATCTCGATCTTGTGGTGCTCGGTCAGCTTCTCGCGTAGTCCTTCGAGGATGGCGATCGTCTCCTCGACCGTCGGCTCGCGGACGACGATCCGTTGGAACCGCCTTTCGAACGCGGAATCCTTCTCGATTCGCTCGCGATACTCGTCGAGGGTCGTCGCCCCGATCACCTGGAACTTCCCGCGGGAGAGCGGCTCCTTGAGCATGTTCGACGCGTCGATCGCCCCCTCGGCCGCGCCAGCACCAACGAGGGTGTGCAGCTCGTCGACGAACAGGATCGTCTCCCCGGCCTGGGCCTCGATCTCGCGGATCACCGCCTTCAACCGATCCTCGAACTCGCCGCGGAACTTCGATCCCGCGACCATCGACGCGATGTCGAGGGCGACGATCTCCTTCCCCTTGAGCGTGTCGGGAACGTCGTCGTCGACGATCCGTTGGGCGAGCCCCTCGGCGATCGCTGTCTTCCCGACCCCCGGCTCGCCGATCAACACGGGATTGTTCTTCCGGCGGCGGGAGAGGATCTGCTCCATCCGGCGGATCTCCTCCTCACGACCGATCACCGGATCGAGCTCGCCGCGCTTCGCCATCTCGGTCAGGTTCCGGGAGTACTTCTTCAGGATCTGGTAGCGATCCTCGCCCTCGCGATCGGTGAGACGTTGCTCGCCGCGCACGTCGCGAAGCGAGGAGTAGATCGCCTCCGGCGTGATCTGGTGGCGTCCGAGGATCCTTCGAATCTGCGGATCGGTCGTCCGGCTGATCGCGAGAAGGAGGTGATCGGTTCCGATGTAGTCGTCGTGGAGTCGATCGGCCTCCATCTGCGCGGCCTGCACGACGCCCTCGAGGCGCGGCGTGATGTAAATCTGTTCGCCGACCCGCCCGGCGACCGACGGCTTGTCCTTGAGAAGGACGTCGAGATCCTTGGTCAATCCGTCGAGGTTGATCCCCATCGTCTGAAGGATCTCGCGGCCGATCCCTTCTTTGCTGACGAGGACCATCGCGATGTGCTCGACGTCGAGCTGGTTGTGCTTGTAGCGGGTCAGGAGGTCCTGTGCCTCGCGGAACAGCTCCTGCGCCCCCGCCGTCATCTTGTCGAATCGGATCATGGCCCCTCACGTGTTAGCAGTCAGATATGAAGATTGCTAACGGAGTGTACGCCGCGGGCGCTCCGAAGTCAAGATAGACGCTTCGGAAGCGGCTTACGCGATCCCCTGGATCCCCTTGAGAATCATGTTCGCCGCGGCGTAGAGGAGGACGACGCCGAACAGCTGGCGGAGGCGCACCTTCGGGACGCGGGTTCCGACGTGCGGTCCGATCTGAGCGCCGACGACGATCCCAAGGATCAGAGGGAGCGCGAGTTCGACGAGCAGCGTGCCCTGGAACCAGCTGGTGATCGTGCCGACGAGGGCCGTCGGGACCATGACGAACAGACTGACGGCGACCGCGTTGACGATGTCGAGGCCGAGGAAGACGACCAGGGAAGGGACGAAGACGGTGCCGCCCCCGATGCCGAACAGCTTCGTCGCCGTGCCGGCGACGAGCCCGATTCCGGCGACGAGGAGGTAGAAGCGCCAGCCGTGCGCTTCGCTCCCGAGCTTCGACTTCACGTCCTTCGACGTTCTTCCGAGGAGCATCGTCGCGGCGGGATAGAGGAGGAAGACGCCGAACGCGATCGTGAGCCAAGCCGGATCGGCGATCTCGACGATGTAGGTTCCCAAGAAGACGCCGCCAATCGCCGACGGCATGAACAGGAGGCCGATGCGGAAGTCGATCGCCTTTCGGCGGTAGTACGCGATCGACGCCGAGAGGCCGGTGAAGACGACGGCGGCGATGCTCGTCCCCGCCGCCTCCGGCTGTGTCGCGGTGAAGCCGCCGAGCAGGAGCAGCGGAACCATGAACACACCGCCGCCCAGTCCGAGCAAGCTGGCGAAGAGGCCGATTCCGATCGCGGCGAAAAACAGGGAGAGGAACGTTGCGGCGTCGATGACCAAGGAGCACCTCCGGGGGCAGACTATACGAAATCGGCTTTGGATCGACACCCGCTGAACGTACCGTATGGACGCGATGCCGATCGAGGGATAGAGTAGCGGGCAACCGAGGTGCGCCGTAAGGAGGGACCCGAATGCAGACACCGAAGCGTGAGGAGGCCTACGCCCTCCTGACCGAATACAACCGAAACGACCGGTTGATCAAGCACGGACTCGCCGTCGAGGCGGTGATGCGCCACATGGCCCGGAAGCTCGGCCACGACGAGGAGAAGTGGGGCGTCATCGGCCTGGTCCACGACCTCGACTACGAGAGGTACCCGGAGCAGCACTGCGCCAAGACCGAGGAGATCCTTCGCGAGCGCGGCTGGCCGGAGGAATACATCCACGCCGTCCTGTCGCACGGCTGGGGGATCTGCACCGACGTCGAGCCGGAGCACGAGATGGAAAAGGTCCTCTTCGCGATCGACGAGCTGACCGGCCTGATCATCGCCGTCGCCCTCGTCCGACCGTCGAAGAGCCTGATGGATCTCAAGGTGAAGTCGGTGACCAAGAAGTGGAAGGATCGAAGCTTCGCCGCCGGCGCGGATCGCGAGGTCATCCAACGGGGGATCGACATGCTCGGCGTCGAGCGGAGCGACCTGATCGCCGACGTCATCGAGGGGATGAAGACCGTCGCCGCGGAGCTCGGGCTCGACGGCTCCCTCGCATAGAAGCGGGAAAGGACCCCATGTCACAGCACGCACACCGTGCGAAGCGTTGGTCGTTGAACGATCTGATCCCCGCAACGAGCGGGCCGAAGATGGAGACCGTCTTCGACGGGCTGGAGGAGGCGGTCGCTCGGCTCGAAGCGCGCCGGGAGGCGCTCGCTCCGTCGATGTCGGAAGGTGACTTCGCCGAGATCCTCTCTCTGGTCGAGCGCGTCGCCCACCTCATCCGGAGGCTGAACGGGTTCGCGACCCTCTGGCTCGCCGAGGAGACGAGCGGGCAGGCGGCCCTCGCCTTCCGAGGACGCGTCAACGAGACTGTCGCGGCGGCGAGGAACCGGACCCTCTTCTTCGAGCTGTGGTGGAAGGGGCTCGACGAGGAGAACGCGGCCCGCTTGCTTCAGGCGAGCGGCGACGTCCGGTACCACCTCGAGACGCTCCGGCGGTTCGCACCGTTCACGCTCTCCGAGCCGGAGGAGAAGGTGATCAACCTCAAGGACGTCTACGGTGCGAGGGGACTCGAGACCCTCTACGACATGATCACCAACGGCTTCACCTTCGAGATCGAGATCGACGGCGAGGTGCAGGCCGTGACCCGGACCGAGCTGATGGTCTACGCGCGCGATCCTCGCCCCGAGTGCCGCGAGGCCGCCTACCGCGCCCTGTTCGAGGTGTTCGGACAGCAGGGAGGCGTCCTCGGTCAGATCTACGCGTACTTGGTCGGCAACTGGAACGCCGAGAACGTGGGCCTCAGGGAGATGCCGTCGGCGATCTCGGTCCGGAACCTCCGAAACGACCTGAGCGACGAGGTCGTCGACGCGCTCCTTGCCAGCTGCCGGAAGAACGCGGACCTCTACCGACGCTACTTCCGTCTGAAGGCGAAGCGGCTGAATCGGGATCGCCTCCGGCGCTACGACGTCTACGCGCCGACCGGAGACGTCGAGAGGAGGGTCCCGTTTGCGGAGGGAGCGGCGATCGTCTTCGACAGCATGCGGGGTTTCTCGGAGGCGATGGCCGAATTGGCCGAGCGGGTGCTGGGAGAGGACCACCTCGACTCCGAGGTTCGGCGGGGGAAGGACACCGGGGCGTTCTGCTTCGGGGTCGTGCCGGACGTGACGCCGTGGGTTCTGGTCAACTACAACGAGCGGCTCGACGACGTGTCGACGCTGGCCCACGAACTAGGCCACGCCGTCCACGCCATGCTCGCGTCCGAGCACTCCGTCTTGACCTTCCGCTCCTCCCTCCCGCTGGCGGAGACGGCGTCGAACTTCGCCGAGATCCTCCTGCTCAAGTGGCAGCTGAAGGTCGAGGAGGATCCGGCCGTCCGGCGCCATCTTCTGGCCAAGTTCGTCGACGACTCGTACGGCTCGATCCTCCGACAGGCGTACTTCGTCCTGTTCGAGCGGGACGCGCATCGGTTGGTCGTCGACGAGGGGGCGACGGTCGACCGCCTGTGCGAGCAGTACCTCGAGAACCTGGCCGATCAGTTCGGCGACGCGGTCGAGGTCTCCGACGAGTTCCGTTGGGAATGGGTCTCCGTCCCGCACATCTACCAGGTCCCGTTCTACTGCTACGCCTACGCGTTCGGGCTCCTGCTGGTGTTGGCGCTCTATCGTCGGTACGAGCGAGAGGGGGAGGCGTTCGTCCCGAAGTACATCCGGTTGCTCTCCCGTGGCGGGTCCCTTTCCCCGATGGAGGTCCTCGACGAGGCGGGGATCGACGTGCGCGACGAGGGGTTCTGGCAGGGCGGCTTCGACGTCATCGGGGAGATGATCGACGAACTCGAAGCGGGGTAGGCGTCATCCGGTTCGGATGTCGGCGACCGACGCGTCCAGGACGCGGATCAGATCGGCCGTCGGCACGCGGACGAGCGTTCCTCGCGCCCCGGCGTTGATCACCAAGGACGGGCTCGCGGCGGTCCGCTCGTCGAGGATCACCGGGAGCTCGTGCCGCGATCCGAGCGGGCTGATTCCCCCGACCCGGTACCCGGTGGCACGCTCGGCGTCCCGCGGAGCGGCCGCCTCGACGTGCTTGTGCCCGGTCACGCGGCCGAGCTTTCTCGTGCTGACGCTCCCGTTCCCGCCGACCAGGGCGAACAGGAACGTCCCGTCGTCGGCGCGGAAGACGAGCGACTTGAGGACGATCTCGTGGGGGAGCCCGACGGCGTCGGCCGCGATCCGCGCGCCCATCCTGACGTAGCGGTACGTCAGAACCTCGTGCTCGATCCCCGCGTCTCGGAGGGCGTAGATCCCGCGCGTCGTCATTCCTGTTCTCCCGTGAACCCCACCAATGTCGTCGTGGAGCTTCGTTGCCCCATCCAACCGGGAGTTGCCGAAGACAACTCCTTCGCGATGGGTATTGAGCATCATTGATCAATACCCGATCGCGCACCCGTCCTTCCTCGACTCGCTCCCCCCGCGAAGGACATTATTCGACTCGTCGATCCGGATCCCCTGATACCCGCCGAAGCCGGGGCCGACCGGGCGGAACTCGACCCGGTGACCGAGCGACCGAAGCCCGTCGAACGTCGCTTGCGGGAACCCGGACTCGAGAAGGACGAGGCCGCCGTCGGCCATCCGATCGCCGGTCGGCGTCGACGAGCCGACGTGTCGCCAGCGGAGGGCGTCGCCGGCCGCCTGGACGTCCATCCCGAAGTCGAGGAGATTCGCCAGGATCTGGACGTGCCCCTGCGGCTGCATGTCGCCGCCCATCACGCCGAACGAGAAGACCGGCCGTCCTTCGCGCGTGACGAACGCGGGGATGATCGTGTGGAACGGGCGCTTCCCCGGCTCGAGGCGGTTCGGATGCTTCGGATCGAGGTTGAACAGGCTCCCCCGGTTCTGCAGCGCGAAGCCGGTGCCCGGAGGGACGATCCCCGAGCCGAAGTCGTTGTAGATGCTCTGGATGAGCGAGACGGCGTTCCGTTCCTCGTCGACGACCGTCAGGTAGACCGTCTCGCCCGTCTCGAGACGCGGGTCGCCGGCGGGAATGCGGATCGCCGCCGCAGATTGCATGATCTGCTTCCGCCGACGTGCAGCGTACTTGGAGGAGATCAGCTCGCGCACGGGGACGTCGGCGAACGCCGGATCGGCGTAGTAGCGCGCCCGGTCCTCGTAGGCACGTTTCTTCGCCTCGATCATCAGGTGAAGCAGTTCGGGCGAATCGTGGCCCATCCCGGAGAGATCGAACCCCTCGAGCATCCCGAGCATCTGGAGGGCGGCGATCCCCTGGCCGTTCGGCGGCAGCTCCCAGACGGCGTGCCCGCAGTAGCGGACCGAGACCGGATCGTCCCACGTCGAGGCGTGGGACGCGAGATCCTCGGTGGCGATCGTCCCACCGGCCGTCTCCGCGCACGCGACGATCCGCTCGGAGATCCGGCCGTCGTAGAACGCGTCGCGTCCGTCGGCGCAGATCGCCCGGAGCGACGCGGCGAGGTCGGGATTCCGGACGGTCTCGCCGACGTCCGGCGCCCGGCCGCCGACGAGGAAGGTCGCCGTTGCCCCGGGATCGGCGAGGAGCCGCACTTCGGCCTCCTTCCACGCCCGGCCGATCACCGGGGAGACGGGGAAGCCGGAGTTGGCGTAGGCGATCGTCGGGGCGAGGAGTTCTTCGAACGGGAGCCGGCCGAACCGGTCGTGGAGGGCGAACCAACCGTCGACGCATCCGGGGACCGTCCACGAGAGAGGCCCGCGACGCGGAATCCGGTCGAGGCCCCGAGACGCGAACAGGGCGCGGGTCATCGCCCGAGGGGCCCGTCCGGAGCCGTTGAACCCGACGAGCTTCTCGGCCGTCGCGTCCCAGACGATGGCGAACAGGTCGCCGCCGAGGCCGCAGCTCATCGGCTCGACCAGTCCGAGCATCGCATTGACCGCGATCGCGGCGTCGACGGCGTGGCCGCCCTCCTTCAGGACGTCGACGCCAACCTGGACCGCGAGCGGCTGGCTCGACGCCACCATCCCGCGCGGTGCGATGACCTCCGAACGTCGGGGCCCCACCGTCCCCATGGCGTGCAGCCTCCTTCCCGCGTCCCCCGGGCAAGGATACGAGCCGATCGCACGAGGGACCAGAACGGAGTGTGCCGGAATGGGGCCGCACCTATAATGGACGGCGTTCGGGGAGGTTCGATGGAAGAGCGGAAGATCGTGCTTCGCGAGCTGTTGGCGCAGGATCCGGCCGACGTCGCGGAGGTCCTGGAGGGTCTGTCCTCCGAGCAGGCCGCCGCACTGGTTCACCGTCTCTTCCTCCGACAGGCCGCGGCCGAGCCGCTCGGCGAGATGGATCCGGACGACTCGGCCGAAGTGGTCGTACAGCTCGATCGGACCGAGGCGAGCGAGATCCTCGCGCGGATGGACCCGGACGACGCCGCCGACCTCCTCCTCGAGCTTCCGGACGAGATCCAGAACGAGCTCCTGGCGAGATTGAACCGGCGGGACGCGGCGGTCCTGACCGGGCTGATGGCCTACCCTTCGGATACGGCCGGAGGGCTGATGTCCCCGGAGATCGTGCCGCTCTCCCTCTCGATGTCGGTCCAGGAAGCGATCGACCTCCTGCGGCGTCGCCAGGAGGAGGCGGAGACCGTCTACTACGCGTACGCCGTCGACGACGCCGGCCGCCTTCAGGGGGTCCTGTCGCTTCGCGACATGGCGCTCGCCGCGCCGGGGAAGTCCCTGAGTGACCTGGTCGTCCGCGATGCCGTCAAGGTGAGGGTGACGGAGGACGTCGAGGAGGTCGCGCGGACGTTCGACAAGTACGATTACTTCGCTCTGCCGGTCGTCGACGGAGACGATCGGCTCCTCGGCGTGATCACCGTCGACGACGTCATCGACGTCATCCGGGAGGAGGCGACCGAGGACATCTACGGGCTGGCCAGCGTCCCGACGGAGGAGGGGGTCGGCACCGGCTGGTGGCGATCGCTGCGGCTCCGCCTGCCTTGGTTGTACGTCCGGCTGTTGACCGCTCTCGCCGCGGCCGTGGTGGTCGGTTTCTTCGAAGCGACGATCGCCAGGGTCGCCGCGCTCGCGGTCCTGATGGGCGTCATCGCCGGCCAAGGCGGCAGCGCCGGGATGCAGACCGTGACGATCATCACCCGCGGCATCGCGCTCGGGGAGATCGCGCCGCGGCAGGGACGGCGGCTCCTTGCCAAGGAGATCCTCCTCGGCGCGGCGAACGGGATTCTGATCGGGGCGACGATCGGGCTGATCACCTACTTTTGGAAGGGCGAGTTCCTGATGGGCGTTGCCGCGTTCCTGGCGATGCTGTTGAACATGGTCGTCGCGGGGGTGAGCGGCGTGGTCATCCCGCTGGCCGTGCGCGGCCTGGGCAAGGACCCGGCGCTCGCTTCGGGGATCTTCCTGACCACCGTCACCGACGTGCTCGGGTTCGGTCTTCTCTTCCTGATCGCCAAGTGGCTTCTTCCGGGGGTGTAGATGAAACCGACCCTCCCGATCTGGACGATCCCGCTGCTGCTCGCCCTCCTCGGGATCGTGCTGCTCGTCGGGAATCTCGGCCTCGCGGCGAAGGTCTTCGTTACGGTCGAGGCCCTCGGCTTCTGCGGGTACCTGATCCTGCGTGCTCGGAGCGGAGGCGACGCGCCGCGTCCGATATCGAACCTGCTCGCCCTCTTCCCGGGGCACCTGCTGCTGTTGCTGGCAATCTCGTCGCTGGAGGGACCGGACGGCCTCGCCTACGTTTGGGCGATCGTCCCGCCGGCGACGATTCTCTACGATCTGATTTCGTGGAGGGGGATCCTTCGAGCGCCGATTCGAACGTCGATCTCGGCGATTCTCTACGCTATAATCTGGGCCGATCTCTTCTTCCTGGTGGAGCGCTTGATCGCGTTGACGAGGGAGTGGGACGAGAGGATTATCATCGTGGTGCTCGGTGTTGTCGGATGCGTGTTCCTCGGACTGGGGCTCTACCGACATCGACTCGCCGCCAAGGAGTGATGACATGAAGAGATGGACAGCCGTTCTGGCAAGTTGGCTCGTGGCCGGAAGTCAGTGGATTGCGCGTGCACAGGAGGTCAGCGGCAGCGGCGAGGCGGCCGCTACGGACGGCACAACCTCGGCGCTCGGAGGGATGACGCCACTGCTGATCATGCTCGCCGTGTTCGGCGCGATCTTCTACTTCATGCTGATCCGGCCGCAGCGGAAGCGCCAGGCGAGGATGAACGAGCTGATCGGCGGCCTCAAGCGGGGCGACCAAGTGGTTACGGCCGGCGGGATCTACGGCGAGGTCGACTCCGTCGGCGACACGTCGTTCGTCCTCACCCTCGAGGACGGGGCGAAGATCCGCGTCGCCAAGCAAAGCGTCACCCAGAAGCGGGACAAGTAAAGGAGTTCGCATGGCCCGGCATCCCCACCACCAACACATGACCCGGGGCGACTGGCTCCGGTTCGGGGTCGTTCTCGTCGTCGCGGTCGGTGCCCTGTACCTCGTCTACCCGTTCTGGCCGCTGCAGGACGTCGTCCACCTCGGGCTCGACCTGCAGGGTGGGGTTCGGATGGTGCTGGAGGGCGAGGGCGTCGACGAGATGAGCGCCGACCTGCGGGCCGAGACGATCGACCGTCTGGTCGCGATCCTCGACAACCGGATCAACCAGTACGGCCTCGCCAACACGGAGATCCGCAAGTTCGGCGGCGATCGGATCCTCGTGAGCCTGCCAGGAGCCGCTGATCCGCAAGCCGCGAGGCAGTTGATCGGGCAGACGGCGCTCCTCGAGTTCCGCCGCGTCGTCGAGGCGGGGAGCTCGCCGCTCGACGACCTCGTGCCGAGGTCGAGCACGCAGGAAGTCCTGTGGAACAGAGACGGCGTCCCGTTCATCGTCGGGGCGGAAATCATGCTGACCGGCGCTGCGCTCTCCGATGCGAGCGTGCGAACGAGCACGTCGCTGACCGCGGCGGGGCAGTATCAGATCGCGCTCACGTTTACCCAGGAAGGAGCGCAGGAGTTCGCCCGAATCCTCTTGCAGCTCGGCGCCGGTGAGCGACTGGCGATCGTCCTCGACAACACCGTCTACTCCGCTCCGGTGATCCAGGAGAGCATCGTGCAGGTGGCGCGCAACCAGGGTTGGCGGGGCGTGCAGGACGGTTCGAGCATCTCCGGGATCAACGACGCGGACGAAGCGCGGATCCTCGCGATCGCCCTCCGCGCCGGCGCACTGCCGGTGGCGATCAAGATCGTCGATGAAGAAACGGTCGGCCCGACGCTCGGCGACGACTCGATCCGCCGCGGGATGATGACAATCGCCATCGGGTTCCTGCTGATCCTCGTCTACATGATGGTCTTCTACCGCGTGCTCGGCGTGGTGGCGAACCTGGCGCTGATCCTCAACATGCTGATCGTCTTCGGAGCGCTCGTCCTCTTCCGGGCCGTCCTCACGCTCCCCGGGATCGCCGGAATCATCCTCACGATCGGCATGACCGTCGACGCCAACGTGATCATCTTCGAGCGGATCAAAGAGGAACGGCGGACCGGGAAATCCCCGCTCGCCGCGGTCCGTTCCGGGTTCGAGAAGTCGCTGTCGACGCTGCTCGACGCGAACATCACGACCCTGATCACGGCGTTGATCCTCCTGCTGTTGGGGACCGGTCCGATTCGCGGGTTCGCGATCACGCTCGGGATCGGTGTGGCCGGAAGCCTGTTCTGCGCGTTGGTCGCCAGCCGGCTGCTGCTCGAGAAGGCGGGATTCTCCACCTTCATCCCGGTGCGCGTCAGCGAGCCCTCGGAATAGGTGCCGGGCCGGAACCGGCCGCGGCGAAGACGAGTTCCATCAGCGCGTCGGCGGGACGGACGAGTCCGCGCTTGATCTCGCGGTCGAGATCGACCCCGAGCCGGAGCGCCGAGGCCAGTTCGCCCAGCGACCGTCGCTGCGCCTGTCCGACCAGCCGTCGGAGGAGCCACTCCTGCACGCCAACCGACGCCGCCATCTCCGATCGATCGGTCTTCCGGTCGAGCAGCAGGCGGATCATCGCCAGGCGATTCAGATGGCGGAGGACGCCGCCGAGGATCCGGCCAGGGTCCTCGCGGAGTTCGCGGAGCTCCGTAAGCGCGCCGTTCAGGTCTGCCTCGCCGAGCCGGTCGTAGAACGGGTAGACCGTCCGCTCGGCGCTCGGGAAGACCGTTCGCTCGACGGTCTCCTCGTCGATCGGCCCCTCCTCCGACGCCAGGAAGCGGAGCTTCTCCGCCTCCTGGGCGATCGTCAGCAGATCGTTTCCGCACCGGTGGAGGAACTCGCGGAACGCCGGCTCGGTCAACGAGACGCCCCACTCGGAGAGGATCTCCTTCGCGCTGGTCCGGATCGCCTTGCCGCGCGGCGCGGGGAGCGACACGAGGGCGTCGCGGGCCTTCGCCGCCTTGGCGATCGGGTTGGTCGTCCGCAGATCGGTCGCGAGCAGCGTCAGGTAGGTTCCCTCCGCGTACGCTTCCTCGAGGATTGGGACGAACGCCTTGGGGGCGCGAACCTTCTCGACGCGGCGGACGACGAAGTGGCGTGCGAGGGCGAACAGCGACAGCGACGTCAAGTTGAGCTCCAGCGCCCCGACCTGGACCTCGTCGGCGAAGTGAACGTGCCGCTCGAGGTTCGGGTCGGCGGCGCGAAGGGCCGCCTCGCGCGCGGCGAGCGCCCGCTCGCAACGATACGGGTCGCCGGTGAACACGCTCAAGATCGGCTCGCTCATGGTCTCTT
>CAZFZM010000012.1:65971-77921 GCA_964523545.1 uncultured Thermotogae bacterium | reverse complement strand
TCCATCCTTAGTCGGGAGAGGCGCTCGCTGCGAGCGGACGTCCTCTCGTCAGCACCGGAAATTCCCACGCTACAATGGGGCCGTCCGTTGGGTCAAACACGGCGGCGTCGGACGAGAGGAAGACCGTTGAAGCAACCGGAGACCATGAGTGCGATGATCCTCGAACGCCCCGGCGTTCCGCTCGCGCGTCGCGACGTCCCGACGCCCAAGGCAGGCGAAGGGCAGATTCTGATCCGCGTCGCCGCCTGCGGCGTCTGCCGGACCGACCTGCACATCGTCGACGGTGAGCTGACCGAGCCGAAGCTGCCGCTGATCCTCGGCCACGAGATCGTCGGGCGCGTCGTCGAGGTCGGCGACGGCGTCGCGGGCTTCTCGCTCGGCGATCGCGTCGGCGTCCCGTGGCTCGGCTGGACCGACGGGACCTGCCGCTACTGTCTCCGCGGAATGGAGAACCTGTGCGAGAACGCCCGGTTCACCGGGTACACGATCGACGGCGGCTTCGCCGAGTACACCGTCGCCGACGCCCGGTACGCGTTTCACCTCCCCGGGACCTACGACGACCTTCACGCCGCGCCGCTGCTCTGCGCCGGCCTGATCGGATATCGCGCCTACCGAATGGCCGGAGACGCTCGACGGCTCGGACTGTACGGCTTCGGCGCCGCGGCGCACGTCCTCGCTCAGGTCGCCCGGCACGACGGACGGGACGTCTACGCGTTCACCCGCCCCGGCGACGAGGCGACGCAGGCGTTCGCGCGGCGGCTCGGGGTCGTTTGGGCCGGTGACTCGACCGAGCGGCCTCCGGAGCCGCTCGACGCGGCGATTCTGTTTGCACCCGTCGGCTTGCTCGTCGTCGAGGCGCTGAAGTCGGTCGACCGGGGCGGCACCGTCGTCTGCGCCGGGATCCACATGAGCGACGTCCCCTCGTTCCCCTACCGCCTCCTGTGGGAGGAGCGCGTCATCCGCTCCGTCGCCAACCTGGCACGCGAGGACGGCGAGCGGTTCATGGAGGTCGCTGCGCGCGTCCCGATCGAGACGACCGTGACCTCGTTCCCGCTCGAGCGGGCGAACGAGGCATTGAACGCGCTGCGCGAAGGGAAGATCGAGGGCGCAGCGGTGTTGCGGATTCCCTGAAGTTGCACGCCGTGAACAAGCCTGGTGCATGTCCTGTGGGTACCCCCGATTGGATGCTTCTCGAACGTCTCCTCGAAGTTCGAATCCCCCTCGCCTGGAGCCTGGGGGACTGAATGTAGAACGCGTTTGCTGGCTGTTTCGTCGTGATTGATGTACCCACTGGCAGATCATGATGCCAATCGGCAACGACCAAGCAGCCTCCGCGCGCACGGGACTTGTAACAACTTCGAATACTTGGCTTGCGAGAGCCGCCTGCCCTTTTCCGCACGCGAACCACACCCTATACTCCGTTCGGAGGTGATTGACGTGAAGACGCGATCACTCACACTCCTCATACTCGGTATCTTGCTCATCGCACTCTTCAGCTTCGCCGCGTTCTCAACCACGGAAGAGGACTGCAAGTGTCACGACCGCCCGGACACACCCTGCGTGAGGCAGCGCATCACCCTGGAAGACGTGGTCTTCGAGCTGCGAACGTTCGGGGCGGAGAACAACAACGAGGCGCACACGGCGGTCCACGAAGCAGGGAAGTCGGAGGTATGGGTTCTGATCGAGACGGTTCCCTCCGGAGGCTGTCGCGCCTGCGCGCAGACGTACGTCCTGTACGCCCCAAATCGCAGCGTGAAATCGGACAGGACCTACCACCTTTTCACAACAGACGACAAAACTCTGACGTGCAGCAAGATCGTCTTCTCGATGACCGAATGCAGTCCCGCGAGCCCGTTGACGATGCGCATCGCCATCATCGAGGAGGACGACAGCTACTCGGACAGCCTCGGGTTCCTGTCCCTCTACCTGTCAAAGGGTCTTCTGCTCGGAGAGACGGGCGATCGCGACGCCTCCGACGCAGAGGACAAAGGTTGGTCCGCACGGCTTGACGGCGCGTGGCTGGATTCACTGGTGGATCGGCTCAGGCTGGATTCGGGCAACGACGTCGCGCTTCCGGCCACCGCGATCGGCTCGGTGAGCATGGATGGCAGCTCAACAACAACGAACGTTGGCGAGAAGTATGGCCTGAAACCGCGCTGGGTCGAATTGAAGCTCCGAGGCGACTCGTATCCCATCGGCTGTGACCTACGGTGCAGGGAGGACGACAGCCCGACCCACGCGGAGTCGTATCTGGCCGGCGCGAAGCTGTGCGACCTCGCCTCGTTCGCGGCGACAGCGAAATCGGGCTACACCGAGGTCACATCCGGGGCAAGCCTCCCTGCGAACGCCTCCAAGGTCGAGACGTCCGTCAAGAAGGAGACGCGAACGCTGTCCAACGGAACGAAGGTCGAGTACATCTTCATCGTCCGTGTGATCCGGTTCCGCGACGGTTCGGTCTATCTGGAATCCTACTCCATCAAGCGCGTCATCGGCCCGGACGGCAAAGCGACCGAAACCATCCGCGACTGCCTTCAAGCGACCAGCTTGCGGGGGTTCGACCGGGTGAAGATCCGTAGCCTACTCGAGATCGCGGAGCAGACAAGCGTGACTCACACGCTATCGGGAGGCTCGCCGTCGGACGCCCTCTGCGCTCTCGCGCCGGTCGATGCGGCGAGCGGCATCGAAGCCGTGCCAAGCAATCTTAGCATCATCGTTCCGTCGAATGCAGTCCTCGATCTCACATCACTTGTCGGCTCTGCGGACGTGGCCCAACCCCAGGTTCTCGCGTGGGAAAGCGTGACGATTCACGCCGATGAGATCCTCCTTCCTGAGGGTTCTTCGCTCGAGACCACGATCTTCCCGAGGCCGCAAGTGCTCCCCGCCGAGGATCGGCTCGCGCTCGTGGCACCGGAGGCAGCAGCGGTGGACTGCTGCGGAGACAGGATCGACGTCGTGCTGGCAAACCTCTCGGGTGCCCCCGCCGTGGTCTCAGTGACCTCTTCCGACACGAAAGGATGGACGGTGCCAGTCGAGAGGGACATCCAGCTCGCCCCAGGTGAAGCCACCGTTCTCACGATTCACGTACAGCCGGGCGAAGCCGGCCCCTTCAACGAGACGAGCATTCTCAGCGTCACGGCAAACGCAGAGGGTCTTCCCCACACAACGCGTATTCTGGAGCTTCGCTGCGTAGAGGATGGGGAGGCGGCTTCGGGAGAAACCGCGGAGGCGCCGTTCGTTACCGTACGGGTTCCCGGAGAGACGACGACTGCACTCCCGCCCACCCTTCCCGAAGACATCGAGAGCTACGCAAGGATCCTTGCGTGGAAGGGCGGCCAGTTGGGAAGGACAGACCCTTCTCAGCGGTGGAGCGCCGACGAACACCATCCAGGTGAATTCTGTGAGCCGTGCGGGCATACGCCGATGTGCGAGGTGTGCATGGAGTGGGACCTGGGGGAGTGGCAACTACATCGCCCGAAGTCGGTGACGGACGTGGTGGCCCTGATGGCCCTGCTTTCGTACCTAGCGCAGGTTTCAGGTCAGCCCGAGTATCAGGCGGTTGCCTCCATCTACTGGGATGCGCATTGGGATGGCTGGCACAACCGAAACCGGCCGTGGTAGGCGCAAGAAGGAGGAGGCACATCTAACCAGGTCTGAATATCGATGCGACCAGGTCTGAACGGTGGTAACGCGCTCCCTTCGTGCGTTTGGAGCCTTGGGGATTCGAAGAACCATACCTCTAGCCCAAAACCAGTCCATTGGGGGTACCGGTTCGACAGGCGCCGGGGAAGATGGAGGACGCATACCCTAATCCGCTGCTCCGTGAAACACACCAGCCAGCTTGTTCCACAGATTGCCCCCCACTACCATCTCCGCTCGTCATGGCAGATTCCGGGAGTCCCCTCGCCTCACCCCCATGGAAACGCACGGCTTTGCTGTTCGTCGGGCACCTGCTGAACGACGGGTTCGCCAGCTTCTTCGCGCCGCTGCTGCCGCTGCTGATCGATCGGCTCGACCTGTCGCTCGCCCTCGCCGGGGCACTCGGGACGATCCGGATCGTCACCAACTCGCTGCTGCAGCCCGGCCTTGGCCACCTGGTTGATCGGGTTCAGCGCCCGTGGTTGGTCGTCGCCGGCCCGTTGTTGACAGTGCTGGCGATGGCGCTGATCGGCCGGGTCGGAAGCTTCCTACAGCTTCTCATCATCATGTTGATCTCCGGCGTCGGCACCGCGCTGTTCCACCCCGCGGCGGCGGCGCTTGTTGCGGCCGATCGTCCGCAGCGTCACGGCCTGCTGATGGCGTTCTTCTCGTCGGGCGGGACGCTCGGAGGCGCGATCGCTCCGATCGTCATCGTCGCGTTCGTCGAGCGCTTCTCGCTGCCGCGAACGCCTTGGCTGATCGTTCCCGGACTGCTGATTCTCGCGGCGTTCGCGATCCCGCTTCGGCGCGCCCTTCCATCGACGAGGCGCAAGGAGGTCCAGCGGGCTCGACTCCGCGAGCTGCCCTCCCGGCTCGTTCTCCTCTGGTTCGTGATCGTCCTCTCCTCGACCTGTTCGACGGCGTTCGCGACGTTCCTCGCCGTGCTCGTCACCGAGCGCGGCGGATCGGCGTTCCTCGGCGGTGCGGCAATCTCCGTCTTCCTGCTCACCGGCGCGGTCGCCGGCTTCCTCGCCGGGAACCTGTCGGACCGGCTCGGACGAAAGCGCGTGATCCTGACGTCGCTCGTCCTCGCGACGCCGTTCTACATCCTCTTCCTATACGGACCGGTCTCGGCCACGATCGCGTTCATCGCCGCGGCGGGCGTGTTCGGCCTCTCGTCCGTCCCGGTCGGTGTCGTCGCGGCGCAGGAATGCCTCCCCGGTCGGACCGGTCTCGTCTCCGGCCTGGTCATGGGACTGGCGTGGGGCGTCGGCGGTCTGGCGCTCACTCCGATTGGTTGGCTGGCCGATCGGTTCGGCCTGATCGCGGTGATGACGGTCGTCGCGTTCCTCCCGCTCGCCGCGGCCGCGCTGATGGCCGCCTACCGCGAGCCGCTTCCGCTTCGACCCGAGCCGGTGTAGATCGCCCCGACGCCGTGAAAGCGGTCGTCGCCTGCCGCTGTCGATCGAGGAGCATTGTGGCGACGTGTTCAGAGGGAAGGATTTCAAATCCTATCCGAAATGCTCTATAACGATCATGGCGGCAACCCAGATGTCTTGGAAGAGGCGACGGGTCGCAAGCAGTGAAGGAGGATTGCGATGTCGGTAGAACAGAACAAGGCCTTGGCTCACCGCTGGCTGGAAGAAGTGTGGGGGAAGGGAAGCGCGGCCGCGGTGGACGAGATTGCGGGAGACGATTTCGTTTGGCATTGGGCTCCTCCCGGAGTGGGGAGCGATCGCGAGGGGTACAAGCAGTTCCTGAAGATGGATTTTGAAGCCTTCGCCGACGTCAGCTGCGCCACGGAGGACATCGTCGCGGAGGGAGACCGAGTCGCCAGTCGCTGGACGTGGCGAGGAACCCACAAGGGTGAGTTCATGGGCGTCGCCCCGACGGGTAAGCAGGTGGCACTGACCGGCATCTGCATCAACCGCTTCGCGGGCGGGAAGATCGTCGAAGAATGGGGCGAGATGGACATGATGGGCGTGATGCAGCAGCTCGGCGCGGTCCCGCCACTGGGCTGAGCGCTCGACCCGTCGCTTCTTCCCCTAGGGTTGCCGTCTTTCAGCAGAGGAAGACCGACTGAAAGTCTTCGGGACTTGAACTCTGCAGCGTGGTGGACTTCCCGAGCGACCGGTCGCCCTCCAATGGCGAGTGGGACAATCCTTCTCCGGCGGTTCGTCGACAGACCGCACAACCGACGTGCTATCATTTCTCAACACCTGCGTAGGAGGGGCTGGGAATGTACGAGCTTCTGAAGAAGGTCCGGCTGTTCTGCGAATTGGACGACGAGGCGCTGTCCGCGCTGGAGAAGGCGCTCGAACCGGCGACGTTCGCACCGGGCGAGGATCTCTGCCGTGAGGGGGAGACCGGCGACCGGATGTTCCTGATCGAGTCCGGCGAGGTCGCGGTCCTCAAGGCGGTCGAGGGGGAGGAACCGATCGAGGTGACGGTCCTGAAGCCCGGCGATGTCGCCGGGGAGATGGGGCTGTTCGGCCAGGAGACGCGCTCGGCAACACTGCGGGCGATCACCGAATGCAGGGCGTGGACGCTCGGCTACGACGCGTTCGAGCGGCTCCTTGCGGACAACCCGTGCGTGGCTAGGGGCCTCCTCTCCTACATGTCCGGGCACCTCGCGAGGGAGACCTCGACGGTCGCGCGGCTGCTGGCGCGGGACGCCGAGCACGGGCTTCGCGTCGCCTTCTACCACGCCAGCCCGTACCGAAACGAGGTGTATCGACAGAAGAACCGGTACGGCTACGCGATGCACTTCTTCACGCCCCGCCTGGAGATCGACACCGTTCCGCTCGCCACCAACTTCCCGGTAATCGTCATCAGCGCCAACGACTGCGCCGACGCCGACGTGATCAAGGGGCTGAGCGCACTCGGGGTCGAGATGATCGCGCTACGCTGCGCCGGCTACAACAACGTCGATCTCGAGGCGTGCGCGCGGTTCGGGATCTCCGTGACCCGGGTTCCGGCCTACTCGCCGCACGCGGTCGCCGAGCACGCGGTCGCCTTGATGATGGCGCTGAACCGGAAGACCCATCGCGCCCACAGCCGCGTCCGGGACGGCAACTTCTCCCTCAGCGGACTGGTCGGCTTCGACATGCACGGTCGGACGGCCGGCGTGATCGGCACCGGCAAGATCGGCGCCTGTCTGCTGAGCATCCTCCACGGCTTCGGCTGCACGCTCCTCGCCCACAGCCGGACGGTCAAGCAAGATCTCGTCGACCGGTACGGCGTCCGCTTCGTGGAGCTCGACGAGCTCCTCGCCCAATCGGACGTCGTCAGCCTCCACGCACCGCTGACGCCGGAGACGTATCACCTGATCGACGCCGAGGCGATCGCGAAGATGAAGCCGGGCGTCATGCTGATCAACACCGCCCGCGGCGGGCTGATCGACACCGAGGCGCTGATCGAAGGGCTGAAGTCCGGCAGGATCGGGTACGCCGGACTCGACGTCTACGAGGAGGAGGCCGAGTACTTCTACAAGGACTTCTCCGATTCCGTGATCGCCGACGACGCGCTTGCACGGCTGACCACGTTCGGCAACGTGATGGTCACCGGGCATCAGGGATCGCTGACCGACGTGGCGCAGGCGAACATGGCGGACACGACGATCGAGAATATCCGTGAGTACGAACTCGGCAAGAGGGGAGGCGAGCTGACGAACGCGGTCGTCTTCAAGGGTTTCTGAACGACGGCGGACCCCGATCCGCTCGTCCGAGGCCCGTCGCCTTCACGGTCCCTATGTCTAGAAGAAGATCAACAGCCCGATCGAGATCCACGGGACGCCGACGGTGTCGATCGTGGCGCCGAGGTCGAAGTACATCAGCCGCCCGAGCCGGAACAACACCCCACCGCCGAGGTGCGGGATGACGAACGCGTCGGTCCCGAGCTGCAGGAACGGCACCAGAAACGGCGTGGTCTCCGTGCGCGTCTCCTCGAGCAGCGTCTCGAAGTCGGCGATGCCGTCGCCGACGAAACGCTCCGCCACCCGCTCCACGCGTTCAACCGACGGCGTGAAGTAGATCCGCCCGACGACCCCCAGCAGGATCCCGTTGACACCGAGCGTGAACCGAGGAGTGCCGAAGCCGTTCTTCACCGAGTACCCCAACTGCAGCCCGGAATCAATCCCCAGCGTGAAGGAGCCGGCTCGATCCTCGTACACGTCGACGACGCCCTGCACGGAGGACGGCGCAGGACCGACGGAGGTGACCACCGGCTGCGGCTGCTCCACCGCCTCGGCGACGGGCGGCTCGAATCGAATCTCGACGATGCTGTCGACGCTGATCGACTGGATGTCGCCGCCCTCGGTCTTGAGACCGAAGATGTCGCTGATCCCGCCGAGCGTCCCCACGATGATGTTGCCGTCGAACGTCTCGACCGTGACCTCGTTGCGGTCTCCAAATCGCACGTGCTTCATGTTCGCCCGCTGCACGGTGAACACGTCGCCCGTGTCCGATGTAACGGAGACCGTCGCCGGGAGTCCCGTCTCGATCACGCCGGTCAGCACCGAGCCGCCGGACGTGATGATCGTCTCCACGGCGAATGAAGCGAAGACCAAGCCGCCTACTGTGACGAATACCGCTGCTGCCGCTGCAATCCTCCGCATGGTTCCCTCCGTCCCCTTGCTCCTTGCCTTGATAGCTGCGGCCAATGATACCGCAGGAGAGCACAGAAGGCTGCCTATACGACAGCGATGTCCTCACGAAGGAGAAGCCTGAACGTGGCCCCTTCGCCGAGGCTGGACTCGATCTCAAGGCGCCCATTAATCCGATTAGCGATGGCCGCCACGGTCGGCAGCCCAAGACCTGAACCCTTCTCCGGTCTGGAGGTCCGGAAGAGCTCCAAGAGGCTCTCCTGAGTCTTCTCGTCGATGCCTCTGCCGTTGTCGGCGACGCTGACGCACAGCTCGGTGGCGCTGCGTCTGGTGGTCGACACGGAGACCACCCCAGCGCTCAGCGGGCAGGCGTCCAGCGCGTTGCTAAGGAGGTTCACGAGGCAGCGGTAGACGGCCATCGCGTCGATCCGGGCGGGGTCGACGTCTTCTCCGCAGCTGAGTCGGATCTCGATCGACCTCGCCCGCGCTTCTTCTCTGAACAGGCCCACGACGTGCTCAGCCAGCTTGTTCACGCTTGCTCCGCTCGCGTGCTCTCTCACCGCCGGGTCGTAGGCGAGAACGACCATCGACAGATCGGCGAGCCGCTCGATGTGCCGATCGAGGATGTCCCACGCCGCCTTGATGTCCTGCACGTTGTTCGCCCTCAAGGCCCTTTTAATGATGTGCGAGCCGGTTCGCAGGGCCTGAGCGATATTCTTGATGCAGTGGGACAGGCTCGCGATGGTTTCGTCAATCGCGGCAAGCCTCAGCGTGGAGATGCTCTGCTGGATGAGCTTCTGCTTCTCCACCGCCAAGGCGACTTCGAGCGCGTACTTCTCCATGAACCATTCGTCGTCCGGCGAGAAGAACCCTTTTCGTGCGTTCGCCAACGTGATGACGCCGACCACCCTCTCTTCGGAATCGCAGATCGGAGCCGCCAGGAAGGAATTCGTGCGGCACCGAAGCTGCTTGTCGTATTTGGGGCTGAACGGCTGACGTCCGCTCTGCTCGGAGTCATAGATGTCTCTCAGATTGACGATCTGGTTGTGAACCGCGGCGTAGCCGGCCGCCGTGCTCTCGTCTAGCTCGATGACGACCTCGTGGCTCTCCGCCCTCAGCTGAAACCTCCCGCGCAAAGCTGGCGGGCTTCCCTTGAGAAGCAGCACGAGTGCCCTTCGTGCACCCGTGACCTTGCGCGCTTCCTCCGTGATCTCGGCGACGGTCTGGTCCAGATCGAAACGGGAGCGGAGTCGTTCGTGAATCGCCATGAAGGCCTCCACTTGGGCGATCGTGCGCTGAAGGGTCTCCGGGTCGCGGGCTCCTCTCGCCAGCTTGAGCAGCTGGAAGGAAATCCCCTCCTCTTCCTTCACCCGGCGGAGGAAATCGCACGTGAGGCAGCTCTCCTGTTGAGCGCACGGTGCCAGTTCCTCGGCGCCGGAGAGAACTCCGACGACCTCCCAACACGACCTCCCGCCGTTGAGCCCACGATTCATTCCGTGGCTCGTCTCGTCGAGAGCGGCCGAACAAGGCTCATCGGAACCCGGGCCGAGGTCGCACCGGTAGTAGTCCCAGCAGTTGATCGGCTCCACGGCCTGTTTCATCCGAGCAATCGAGTAATCGCCTGCAGCAGCGCCTCCGGCTGGACCGGCTTCTCCAGGTACTCGTCGGCCTCGGCTCGCATGATCCCGTCCATCGGGTACTTCGTCTCTTGAATCTTCTCCGCCACTCCAGTGAGCATGACGATCGGAGTGCTCTCGTGCTCGGGCAGCGCTCTGGCCTTCGCGCAGAACGTGAAGCCGTCCATCTCTGGCATCATGACGTCAAGCACGATGAGAGACGGCTGCTCCGGTCCGAGCCGCTCCAGCGCTTCCTTCCCGTTGAATGCACAGACCGCCTCGTACCCTTCACCCTCGAGGACCATCTTGATGAGCTTCGCCTCATCCATGTCGTCCTCCACAACCATGATCTTCGCTTTTGCCATCGTGTTATCCCTCCGTTTGGGGTACGACCGGCCGTGGGAGAAGCCCGGCCTGCTCCAGAATCTCGGGAACCCGATGTTCCCACTCAATCGCTTGAACGTGAACGCCGCTCACCCCGCGAATCTCACGCACTCCCTGGATGAGTGCGACCGACATCCTGATCCCCTCTGCCGCCTGCCGCCGCGACGCTTCCTTCTTGTCGGCTCCGGCCGATTCCCTCGCCTCGGTCATCCGCTCGAGCAGGGCTTTGGGAACGGTGACCCCCGCGACGGTGCTGTCCATATACCTGAGCATCGCGAGGCTTCTCGGGACGATGATCCCCGCCAGGATATACGTCCGCTCATGAAGACCCATGTCGACGACGATCTCCATCTGCTCCGCGAACCGCTCGATGTCGTAAACGCCTTGTGTCTGGATGAAGTCGGCGCCCGCGTCGACCTTCTTCTTCAGGCGGAGCGGCCGAATCTCGATCGGATCCCCGAGAGGGGTCCAGGCGGCCCCGATGAACAGGGCGGGGGGAGGATCGAGGGGGTCGCCTCCCTGCTGAACGCCCTCGTCCCGCATTCCCCTCAGGATGGAGATGAGCTGGATCGAATCGACATCGTAGACGTTCTTCGCGCCCGGGTGCCCCTTCAGTCTTCCGGCCGCACCGAACGACTGATGATCTCCGGCGATGCAGAGGCAGTTCTTCATGCCCAGCGCGCACCCACCGAGGATGTCCGACTGGATCGCGAGCCGGTTTCGGTCCCTGCAGGTCATCTGCATGACCGGTTCCAATCCCTCGCCGAGGATGAGCGCACCGGCCGCGATGCTCGACATCCGAACGACCGCGGTCTGGTTGTCCGTGATGTTGTACGCGTCGGCAAGCCCCTCAAGCATCCTCGCCTTCTCCAGGACCTTCTCGCCGTCGGCGCTCATCGGCGGACCGATCTCCGCCGTGACGGCGAAGTGCCCGGCATTCAGAACCCTCTCGAGATTGCTTCCGCTCTTCATTTCAGCTCGGTTCTTCCGTCTTCGCCGGGGATCGCTGCCACCTCTTCGTGCACGACCCTTCTCGGGCCTCCGTGGCGCGAGGTCGACCAATCGTTCGGTGGAATGATGGTACCGAGGTCCTCGAGCCTGCCGAGGCTTCTCATCCTTTCGACGATGAGCGCCCAACAGCAGTCGAGATCCTCGTCGATCTCGCACTTGCCGTCCTTCGTCCCCCCACACGGACCGTTGAGGAGGGACTTCGAGCAGCGCGCGATCGGGCAGATTCCTCCGGTCAGATGAACGATGCAGTTCCCGCAGCCGATACACATCTCCTGCCACGTCCCGGGTTCGACGGCCGCACCGAAGAACTCCGTGTTCACGCCGGGAAACACGGGGACGGTCCCCAGCAACCCGGCCATCAAGTTCACGCCGACTCCGCACCCAAGCGATACGACGGCTTCGATCGCCTCGTCCCTCACTTTCCGCTGCGCCGCCTCGAGAAACTCCGGCTCGCATTGCCGCGTGATGCAGTCCTCCAAGATCTCCACTTCCTTCCCCTCCTGAAGGAACGCGATCCGCAGTCCTGACGCCACGACTTTCACCTCCGCCTCCCCGCCCGCAAGGCAGACCGTCGTACACGTTCCGCAACCCAGAATCAGGATCCGGTTGTAGCCCTCTATGAAGCCTCGTATCTCAGCGAGCGGTTTCCTCTCCACGACGATCACGGCGCTTCTCCTCCCTTCCGACTCAGGATCCGGTG
>CAZFZM010000012.1:0-65871 GCA_964523545.1 uncultured Thermotogae bacterium | reverse complement strand
TTCCTCTCCACGACGATCACGGCGCTTCTCCTCCCTTCCGACTCAGGATCCGGTGGAGCTTCCGCTGTGACAGAGTCCAGAATGCCGTCCAGGAGACCTCGGCCGAACCCGCCGTCTTCCAGTAGTCGATTCGCTCCTCTTCGAGACCGATCTCCGCCAGGATCCCCTTGGCGCGGCGAACGCGCCGAAGCAGCCGGCCCTCCGCGGTCGGGTAGAGGCACGCGTCCTCCTCACAAGCGACAACGACCAGGCCGTCCGCCCCTACCTCAAACGGGGCGAGAAGATCCGCGACGCTGAGCCGTGCAACGCACGGGATCATGACCGGCAGCACGCCGCGTTCCGGCCAGGTCTCCTGGGCTTCGCGGACGAACCGCCGGCCGGTCATCTCGAACAGACAGCCGTACGACACGACGACCGGCCTCGTCGGATCGGTCCCCTTGATCACCGGGACGAGCTCACGGAGTCGCTCCGTCATCTGATTCGTTCCGAACCTCGTCAGCGCGATGGCCGCCGCTGGACACTGCGCGGCGCACAGACCGCACGCCTGGCACTCGTCCTGCGGCATCGCGGCCGTCTTGTCCACGGTCGCCACGCCGAACGGACAGAGCCGAACGCACGTCAGACAGGCGGCGCACTTCTCATCGTCGACAAGCGCTCCGGTCGTGCAGGCGAGGCAGCGCCGGGCCTCGGCGAGCGCCTCGTCTTCCGTGAACGACCGCTCGATCTCCGAGAAGCCGGTGACCCGGATCTCCGGCGCAAGCAGATCCACCGTCGAAGGAGCAAGCGGCGTCACCTTCCCGGCAACAACGTCCGGGAGATCGCCGATGTGCGGCAATTCGGCCAGCGGTTGACGCTGCAGCTCGCCCGTCTCCAGGAAGTGAGCGATTGCTGCGGCGGCTCGCTGTCCCTCACGGACGGCCTCCACCGCGGATCCCGGCCCGCTGACCACCTCTCCGCACGCGAAGACCCCGCTCCGCGATGTAGCCAGGGTCTCACGATCCCACGCGATCCGCCCCTCACCGGCCAGCTCGATTCCCGAGTCGGCCAGACAGGCCAAATCGCCTCGCTGTCCAACAGCGATGATCACGGAGTCCGCGACGACCGTGGCGTTGTCGTTCTCGTCGAACTCGGGGCGGAATCGTCCATCGGCGTCGAAGACGGCCGTGCAGCGCTTCAGTTCTAGCCCTCTGACCGCCCCGTTCCCGCAGAAGACCGATCTCGGCCCCCAGGAATTCATGATCTCGATTCCCTCCTCCGCCGTCTCCTCGATCTCCCAGTCCCAGGCAGGCATCTCCGATCTCGACTCGAGGCAGACCATCGTCACCGTCTCCGCTCCGATCCGCCTTGCCGTGCGGGCAACGTCGACGGCTACGTTTCCTCCTCCGATGACGACGACCTTATCTCCGATTCCGGGTGGGCGGTGAGAGTGAGCGGCGTGCAGGAACGGTAGCGCAAGGAGCACGCCGTCACTGTCGATCCCGGGGATGCCCAACGAACGACTCTCCGTCAATCCGGTCGCCACAAGGACCGCAGCGAACCTCTCGCCGAACAACTGATCGATCGTCACGTCGGTTCCGACCTCCACCTCCGTCTTTAACTCGACGCCCAGCGCCAGAATGTCGTCGATGTCCTCTTGGATCACCGAGTACGGAAGGCGATACCGGGGAATGGCGTGTCCAAGCAGCCCCCCGCCTGAAGTCGACCTTTCGAAGACGACGGGGCGGTAGCCACATTGCGCAAGCCGTGCGGCGGCAGACAGTCCGGACGGTCCCGACCCGATGATGGCGACCCGTTCGCGCTCTTGCGGCTTCGTGCGGCGCTCACGATCAGCGCGCCGGAAGTCGGCCGTCGCTTCCATCACGAACCGCTTCAGCCTTCTTAGTTCTACTGGGGCATCCACCTTAGACCGACGGCAGCTCTCCTCGCAGGGATGGTGGCAGATCCTGCCGCAGACCGACGAGAAGGGATTTGCGGAGAGAAGAAGCTCCATGGCGTCTTCGTAGCGCCCGTTCACGATGAGTTCGACGAGCTGCCGCGTGTCCGTGTGCACTGGACAGGCCGCTGTACAAGGAGCGTAGAGGGTGTCCGCCACGACCGCCGATGTCTCGTCGGCCATCCCTGCCACCTCCGGCGTTTTCCTTCACTCATTCTATGGCGGGGGCGGTGACAAGCCAATCGGCGCCGAGAGCGAGTCTCAAGGGGGAATCGAAGGCCCTTCGGGGTACTGACTTCGACATCCGGCTTGGCCGAACAAGAATCTCTTCGCCACGGGCTCGTCTCGGTACCGCACTCCCCGGTATTCCCGGCCTCAGTGGCGAAGAGATCGCGTCACTCTACTCCCTTCAAGACGAAGAGGGCAAGCTGCCGGGTCGCTCTTGTTGGTGTGTAAGGAAACCGGACAGAGCCTACAGTCCGGCGCTAGCCAACCGGTCGGCGTTCTCGTCACTGATGCGTTTTTGCCCCGAAACGACGTGCTCCTGCATGTCTCGATACATGTCGAACGCCCGCTTCTCGAGGATCCGGATGATCCGCATGTTGCCAGGGAGGAACTCGGCGACGACGCGCCCCACGCCCCAAGTGTGCGCAAGTCGGAGGCAGCAGTCGGTGAATGCGCTTCCGAGCCCCTTGCTCTGCCACGGGTCGGCGACGAGCACGGCATACTCGGCGGTTTCGTGCGCCGGATCGGCGAGCAGCTGCGCGACCCCGATCAGGAAACGTGCTCCGTTGACGCACGTCTCGGCAACGACCGTCACCTCGGCCTGTGGATCGGGACAGCAGAGCCGTCCGGCCAGATCGCCGAGCGGTTCGGTCACGACGCGCTCGTAGCGGGAATACAGACTCCTCGGCGTGCAGGCCGACAGCATCTCGGTGCACGCCGGGCCATCGGTCGGCTCGATCAGCCGAAGGCAGACCTCCGTTCCGTCCTCGAGCCGGCAATGACCGTTCCGCTCGCAGACGATCCGGAGTGTGTCCGCGATCTCACCCGGCCGCACGGCGGCCGATAGGGATGGGTCGCTGTCGACGTGCCCCATGATCCTAATATAGGCGAAAATGCTCTGCAGGTCTAGTCCTCAGGGACCTCAGATTCGATTCGAGATCCGTTGGTGTATGATCGGTCGGCCGCGAGAAGTGGGACGCCAAAGCCGGGAGGTCGTTGTGGGCGAATCGGTCGCACTCCAACTTGCCTATCACATCAGCACGACGCGCCTCGGGCGACGTCGACTCGCCGTCCAGACCGGTCTGTCGGAGATGGCCGTGCGGATCGAACTCGATCGAATGCGGGATCGCGGCTTCGTCAGGCTCCTGCGCTCGGGCGTCGAGCTGACCGCTGCCGGTCGACGTCACTTCCGCGACCTCCTCGAACCGATCGTCCGAGTCGCTTCGGTCGGTCTGTCGCCGGCCCTTCAA
Source organism: uncultured Thermotogae bacterium (assembly GCA_964523545.1). Lineage (GTDB taxonomy): Bacteria > Bipolaricaulota > Bipolaricaulia > UBA7950 > UBA9294 > JANQEA01. Next base: position 62,463 of record CAZFZM010000012.1, on the reverse strand, counting down.
TTGGACGACGTCGACCTCGCCGCGCACCTCGCCTCGGGCGCGCCGGATTCCGTCTGGGCAGTCCGCGACGCGGCGGTTCGAGCAGGGGCAAGCGGCCTTCTGCTCCTCCGATACGGCCCGGAGGGATGGGCGTTCGCCCACGACGGCGAGTCCGTCGGCCTCCGCAATCCTCGGGACGCCGAGGCGATCGACGCGGCGTTCCCCGCCCCAAGCGACGGGGACCTCCTCCCGATCGTCTTCGGAGCGAACGCGAAGGACGCCGGGCTCGGACTCTGGCGGGCCGTCATCACCCTGCTGGCGAACGCGCGGTAGCCCGTTCCCCTTGTCTTCCCCGCAGCAGCCGGGTACGATGAGACACCCATGTGGGATGCTCCATCCCACTCATGAAAGGACTGTCCCAATGAGAAGAGCAACCATCGCAATCGGACTCGCGATCGCCCTCCTGGCGACCACGCTTTCGGTCTCAGCTGGGGCCTTTCCGGTCACGGTCATCGACGACCGCGGGCAGGAGATCACCATCGAGCGTTTGCCCGAACGGGTCGTCACGATCGGCGCGCTGTACGCGCAGATCGTCGTCGATCTCGGTGCAATCGACCGGCTGATCGCGATCGGCGAGACGGAGGACAATCCACCCGAGGTCGTTGGGCTTCCGTCCGCCGGACCGACGTACGCGCCGAGCGTCGAGCTGATCCTCGCGTTCGAGCCGGACCTCGTCCTCGGCGCGACCGACTATGGCGGCGAGCGCCCAGCGCTCGAGGCGGCCGGCGTCACGGTCCTGACTACGCCGTGGTTGACCAGCATCGCGGCGATCTTCGAGACGATCCGTGTCGTCGGAGCCAGCCTCGGTGCGGACGAGAGCGGCGCGCTGCTGATCGGCCGGATCGCCGCCGAGATCGTCGAGGCCGAGGCACTCGCCCTCGGCAAGCCGACCGTCACGGCGGCGTTCCTGTATGCGTCATCACCGGACGATCCGCCGTACGCCGTGGCCTCGGACGCGATCGAACACGAGCTGGTTCTCCGCGCCGGAGGGCTGAACGTCTTCTCGGAGCTCCAGCGGACCTCCCAAGTCAGCTTCGAGGAGGTCATCGAGCGCGATCCGAAGGTGATCTTCACCGCGCCGTCGCACGTCGAGAACATCGTCGGCAATCCCCTCCTCCAAGGCGTCTCCGCCGTCGCGAATGGCCGCGTCGTCGGGATCCGGGCGTCCGTCGTCGCTTCGACCCGCGTCGCCGAGGCGCTCCTCGCGATGATCGAAGCGCTCCACGGAGACGCACCGTAGCATGGAGCGACGGCTTGGGCGGTGGGTCCTGCTGGGGCTCGTCATCCTCGCGATTCTCTCGCTTCTCGCCGGGATCGTGATCGGACCGGTGACGATCCCGGTTCGCGACGCCCTGGCGGGTCTCCTCGGCGATGAGACCGTCTCGACGGTCCACCGCGTGATCGTCCGGCAGATCCGCCTCCCGCGCGTCCTGCTCGGTCTTCTCGTCGGATCGGCGCTCGCCGTCTCCGGCGTCGCGATGCAGGGGTTGTTTCGGAACCCGCTCGCCAGTCCGTACGTCCTCGGGATCGCCAGCGGCGCGTCGACCGGCGCGGCGCTCGCCATTCTCTTCGCCTCCGGTTCCGCTTTCGTCCTGCCGCTGGGCGCGTTCGTCGGGGCGGCAGCGGCCGTCGCCGTCGTCTACAGCCTCGCCCGGGGAAGGGACCGCCGGACGTCGATCTTCACCCTGATCCTCGCCGGAGTCGCCGTCGGCGCACTCTTCTCCGCCGTCACCAGCTTTCTGATCTTCCTCAGCTCAGGCGGGGAGAAGCTCTCCGACGTGCTGTTCTGGATCATGGGCGGGCTCGGCAGGGCCGGCTGGTCGTCCGTCGCGATCCTCGCGCCGATCGTCGCCGTCGGGATCGGCGGCGTTGTCATACTCGCGCGCGATCTGAACGCACTCTCTCTCGGCGAGGAGGGCGCGTCCCACGTCGGCGTCAACCCGGACACGCTCTACCGGTGGCTCCTCGTGTTGACGACGGTCTTGACCGCTGCTGCCGTCGCAATGGCAGGGACGATCGGGTTCATCGGACTGGTCATCCCGCACGTGATGCGGCTGCTCGTCGGGCCGGATCACCGGCGCCTGATCCCGATCTCGGCCCTCGCCGGCGGATGCTTCCTCGTCTGGTCCGACGTGGCCGCGCGGACGGTCCTCGCGCCGGCCGAGCTCCCGGTCGGGGTGATCACGGCCTTCCTCGGTGCCCCGTTCTTCCTTTACCTGCTGAAGACGAGAGGAGCGCGGCTCTGATGCGCATCGAAGTTCGGAACGTCTCGTTCGCGTACGACGCCAGAACGCCGGCGCTGAGAGGCGTTCGGCTCGACGTCCCGAGCGGGGATTCGGTCGCGCTGATCGGGCCGAACGGCTCCGGGAAGAGCACGCTTCTGAAGGTCGTCTCGGGCGTCCTGCGACCGGACAGCGGGACCGTCTACCTCGGCACGTCGCCGCTCGCGGCGTTGTCGACGCGGCGGCGAGCCCGTCGCTTGGCGATGGTCGAGCAGGAGCGACCGATGGGGTTCGACTTCACCGTCCGCGAGGTCATCGCGATGGGCCGGATTCCACACCGCGGGCGGTTCGCACGCGAGTCGCACGACGATCGCCGGGCCATCGAGCGTGCGATGGCCCTCGCCGATGTCCAGGGGCTGGCCGTTCGCTCGATCCGCGCCGTCTCCGGCGGCGAGCGCCAGCGCGTCTTCCTCGGGATGGCCCTCGCTCAGGAGCCGGACGTCCTCCTCCTCGACGAGCCGACGACGCACCTCGACCTCCGCCATCAGGTCGGTTTCATGTCGATCGTACGGGAGCGCGCGCAAGCGGGAATGACCGTCCTGATCGCGATCCACGACCTGACGCTCGCCGCCCAGGCGACCGACCGGATCGCCCTGATGAGTGAGGGGCGGATCGTCGTGACGGGGACCGCGGGGGACGTTCTGACCGCTTCGAACGTTCGTCGCGTGTTCGGCGTGGACGCCGTCGTCGGCGCGCATCCGGAACTCGGAACGACCTACGTCCTCCCGACGCTCACCCAACGAGCCGACTGACCTTCGCTCTTCGACCCGCTTCGCCGAGGGGGCTCCTCTCACTCGCCGGGGAACGGAATCTGCGCGACGTACAGGTCGCTGAAGCTCCGGTTGGCGGAAAGTTCTACGTACTCCACGGATCGCGCGAGCCTCTCCGCTTCGTCGGTCAGACGTCGGTTCAGAAGGACACGCATCGCTCCCTGGCCGGCCGTGTTCCCTACGACGTGGATGCGGGCTGGATCGATCCCCGGGAGAAGCCCGGTCCGCGTCAGATGCTCACCGGACAGCCGGGCCGAAAACGCCCCCCCGATGAGCACGCGATCGAGCTTCTCCGCCGCCAGACCGGCCTCCCGGAGAAGGACCTCGATCCCGGCGCGCATGGCCGCCTTGGCCAACTGGAACTCGCGGACGTCGCTTTGATGCAGGTAGATCGGCTTGCCGTCCGTCAGACGGAACCGCCGATTCCTTCTCCTCCCTTCGAGACGGTCCGCCAGCGCCGAGTCGGGATCACGAAATCGACCCGACGGATCGATGACGCCCGCGGCGTACAGCTCGGCGACCGCGGAGACGAGGCCGGTCCCGCAAAGCCCCGCCGGGGACGTGCCGCCGATCGTCGTGCACACGACCTGCCCGTCCGACACCCGAACGGATTCGATCGCACCGTCGAGCGCGGCCATGCCGTGGACGATCGACGCGCCCTCGAACGCAGGGCCGGCGGCGGTCGAACAGGCGATCAGCCGGCCGTCGAGCGCGAGGACGATTTCGCCGTTCGTGCCGACGTCGAGGAAGAGCGTGCTCCCTTCTCTTCTCTCCAGGCTCGTCGCAAGGATTCCCGCTACGATGTCGGCCCCGACGTAAGCGGAGATCGCCGGCAGGGTTTCCACGAATCCTCTCGCCGCCATGGCGAGGCCGGCGTCCTGCGCGGAGCAACGGACCGCGTGACGGAAGACGGGGACGTACGGACTCGCGTCGATCCCCCTCGGGTCGATCCCTAAGAGAAGGTGGAGCATCGTCGGATTGCCAACGGCCGTGGCCTGGTAGATCGTCTCGGGGGAGACGGACGCCTCCTTCGCGAGCCCGTCGATCAAGCTGTTCAGACCGTCGATCACGGACGCGTGAAGCTCCGTGAGCCCATCGCCCTTCGTTCGACGCACGTGCGCGATCCGAGAGATCACGTCCGCGCCGAGCCGCTGCTGCGGGTTCCTCGACGCCGCGGCGCCGAGCTGTCGGCCCGTCACGAGGTCGAACAGGTAGACCGCGAGGGTCGTCGTCCCGACGTCGACCGCGAGTCCGTGGACCGTCGTGACCCGTTCGACTCTCACGTCGAGGATCTCTCCCTCCGCTTCGATCGCGGTCAGCGGTTCGGCGCGCCTCGCGCACGCGAGCCGCTGGAGCACCGGGAGGGTGATCCGCGTCTCGCCGGCATACGCTTCGCCGAGACGCTCAGCGAGAGAGCGCTGGTCATTGCGCGAGCGGTCCGCAACGTCGACGGTCCGCAACGTCACGGCCGGATCGAGCTCGCCCTCCGGAGCCCGCGTGTCGTTCGTGGCCTTCTGATCGAGATCGCCGGCCGGCGCTCGGACCTCGATTCTCACGGTCCCCCGTACCGAGTGGGCACACGCGAGCCGCCATCCGCTGGCGATCGCCTCGGGGTCGAGGAGGGCGTGATCGCTCGGCGCCGGCTCAGGGGCGCGTTCCACGAATCGCACCCTGCACTCGCCGCACGTCCCCTGCCCGCCGCACGAGCTTCCGATCGGCACTCCGTTCTCCTGGAGGACGTGCAGGAGCGTCGACCCGGGCGAACCGCGAAGAGAGGCGCCACCCGGGACGAGCACGATCTCGCCTTCCGAGCCACGTCGATCCACCCCGGATTCCTCCGCCACCCGAATCCTCCCGCTCACCTATCCCTGAGACGCCGTCCGATGGTGCTGGATGTAGTCCATGCAATACTCGTCGCTGCCGAGAAGCGCCCGCGCCGCGCAGATCGTCTCCGAGATCCCCGGATCGGTCGGATCGAGAATCGCACCGGCGAGGCCGGCCTCGATCAGCATCCCGAGGAAGGTCTTGTTCAGGAGCCGGCGATTCGGAAGCCCGAACGACACGTTGCTGATCGCGACGAGCGGCTTGACCGACAGCTCCTCCTTGACGCGCCGAAGCGCCTCGAGCACCTCTCGGCCCTGCTCCGGCGAGCTGGCGACCGACATGCAGATCAGATCGACGTAGAGCTTCTCACGGGCCACGCCCGCCCTCTCGCATTTCTCGACCAGGGCCTCCGTCTCGCGAACCCGGTCGTCGGCGGTTTTCGGCATGCCGGCCTCGCCCATCGCCAGGCCGATGACGTCGCAGCCGCACTCCGCGGCGATCCCGACGAGCGGAAGCTTCGACGGTTCGTTGCTGACCGAGTTCATCAGCGGAGACCCCGAGCAGGCGGCGATCGCCTCCTCCATCACGTGAGGATCGGCCGTATCGATCCCGAGCCGCACGTCGGAGCCGAGTTCGTCCTCGACCAGGCCGATCAGCCAGAGGAGATCTTCGAGCTCTCGATCCATGGACTGCCCGGCGTTCAGGTCGATGACGTCCGCACCGGATTCACTCTGGCGACGCGCGAGCTGCCGGATGTGCACCTCGTCGCGATCGGCAATGGCCTGGCCGACGCGCTTCCTCGTCGAGTTGATCAGCTCTCCCACAATCAGCAGCATGTTGCCGCCCTTCCGGCGGTGTTCCGCCCATCCTAGTTCCGACGGCGGGCCCTCGCAAAGCGATTCGGGCCCCGCCCGGTCGCGTCAGTCGAAGTACTTCGCGTGGTTGATGTGGTTGGCCCACATCTCCATCCGCGGACGAAGGTGCATCACGACGGACCGCGGCTCCCAGATGCCGTCCGTCGTCAGCCCCTGGTAGATCGGGTACGCCTTCAGCGCTTGGTAGACATCGAGCAGCTTGGCGTCTCGGGCCTTCTTCGCCGTCACGGCCGCCTCGTTCGCTTGGACCGCCTCCTCGAACGTTTTCGCCGCCCCCGCGTAATCGTCGATCATCGCCAGGATCGTGAGCCCGTCTCGAATGCGGACGAGCTCCGGAAGGGCGTCCTGCCCAGCGGCCGCGTCGAACGCATCGCGGGCCGCGAGGAGGTCGCCTCGGTCGCGTTTGTGCCAGTACCGCTCGATCCGCTCGATCGCCTCTGCGATCGAGTCGCGATCCTCGGCGTTCGACGTCAGATAGGAAGCGGCGCCAACGACCAGCTCCTCGCGGGTGACGTCCGGATTCCACGCCAGCCGCATGAAGAGGAAGTCGGACAGAAACCGGCCCGGCGGTGCGAGCCGGCAGGAGGACACACCACTCACCGGTAGATTCTTCGTGTAGGCGAATTCGTCGAGCGTCAACTCCAGGAACGGCTTCGGGAACAGGCTCAGTCGATCGAGCATCCCGAACTCCTTGTCCATGAAGAACATGAAGTTCCTCGATTCGAAACCGCGGTTTGGGGCCTCCTCCAGGATCTCGATCGAGTCCGGATGCGACAGAAGCGGCCCGAATTGGGCGTCCTTCGTCATCTGGTTCAAGCTCAGATCGGTGAAGACGGTGCCCGTCGGCATGCCGGCGAGGAGCTGATCCTGAATCTGATCGAGGTTCTCGATCTTCGTGGTCGGCGGGTAGATCCCCTTCAGCGCCGAGAAGAACCCCGACAGCCAGTTCCAGAAGACGACCTCGCCGTCGGGATTTCGCTCTTTCAGCGCGCCGCCGATCTCTCTCACCGCGTCGAGCCAGACGGCCGCGGTGTCGGGTCGGCATTGGTCGCACAGACACCAACCGAGCGGCTCCGTCACCATGATCTCGATCCCGTCGAGCCCCTCCAGGAACTCGAGCGACTGGCGGTGGAACTTCATGATCAGGTCCTTCGCCTTCGACCAGCAGAGGGCGAGGCCGAAGTAGCCGCGTACGGCGTCTGTCCGCAGTTCGGGACGGTCCCAGAAGACCTGGGTCGGCACGTGGTTGTAGGCCGTCATCACGTTGACCTTGATTCCGTGCTCGTGCGCGTAGTCGATCGCTCCCCGTTGCGCCTCCATCCTCCATCTTCCTGCGTAGGAAGCGGGGACGTCAGGGTGATACGGGAAGAGCCCGAGGATCGACAGCCGATTCACGTTGAACGACCGGATGAAGTCGATGTACGCCTTCCAGTCATCGAGAGTCCAGGTCTCGGGCGTCATCTTCGTCATCCCCATCGCATACGAAGCGACGGAGACACGTCGGTCACCCCACCGCGGGGCCTCCGCGACGTCCCATACGTGCGCGAACGGCTCGACGACCTGCCTCAAGCGAATCTCCATGAGAAGGCCGTAAATTCCGTTTGCGGCCCCCGCGTCCGTGTTGGCGGTGATCTCGATCCGATCGGCGGACGTCGACCGAATCGTATAGCCGTCGGTCCCGAGGTTCGGGTTGGACGCCGGTTCGACTGCGACCTGCACTTCGGCACCCTCCGGTGCACCCCGCCACGTTCGGAAGCGCTCCGCGAGGCGGGTCGCGGCGTGGTCCACTTGGCTGTGAAACGCGGCTCCGGCCTCCGCTCGAGCCCCCCGAGAGGATACAGATAAAACCCTTCGCTCCGTCATTCACGTCCTCCAGACATGATCTCGCGGTGGGAATGACAAGAGGATCGAGACTCCGTTGGGACAGACGGCACTGGCGCCTGCAGTCTACGGGAGGATCCCGGGCGGATCAAGGAACGTCCCGGCCTTCCCCCGTCCGGCGGAGATTGCTTCGAGGTGTCCACTGCGTATACTGTGTCGTGCCAGGCAGTGCCTCAAGAACCCAGTCACTTCGCTCTAGCAAACGGTTGGTATGCAGCCTCCGAGGCGCCTCAGCAAGCGTCCCGCTCGGCGCCTTCGCGTGAAGTTCCAGAGAGAGGAGTGATCAGATTGAAGTTCGAACCGAATCCCGATTTCGAGCGGCTACGCCGCACCCTCCTGTGCGAAGAGCCGGATCGCGTTCCCACAGCGGAGCTCTACGTCGATCGTCCCGCGAAGGAGGGTCTGCTCAGGGAGTCCATCGACACCCTGCCTGACAGCATCCGGTTCTACCACGCCGCAGGGTACGACTTCTACGGACTCCGATTCAGCTACGTGGAAGACTTCCACGTCGGCGACTTCAGCAAGTCCGGCCGCGGTGACGCAACGTTTACCCAGAGCGCGTACGGCGACACGGGGACCCGCAAACGCCACTGGGTCCGAGGGAAGGACCACTACATCAGCACCATGGCGGACTTCGAGAACTTCGAATGGCCCGAGGCGGAGACGGACAAGGTCGCCGGAGAAGCGGACATCACCGCGATGCCGGCCGACGAGGCGCTCGAGGTCGTCCGCCGACACCTTCCGCAGGGAATGAAGGTCATCGCGTGGTGCTCGGGGATCTTCGAGTACGTCAGTTGGCTGATGGGGTTCGAGCAGTTCTGCGACGCCTTGTACACCGACCCGGAGCTGATCGAGCGGATGTTCGATCGCGTCGGGAGTCTGTTCGCCAGCTTGTTCGAGTACATGGCCTCGATCGACATCGTCGGCGCCCTCTGGTACGCGGACGACGTCGCCTACGCGGAGGGACTCCTCTGGTCCCCCGAGCTGATGCGGAAGTACCTCTTCCCGTGGTACGAAGAACTGGGAAGCATCGCTCGGAGGAGCGACCTGCCGCTGATCCTTCATTCGGACGGCGACCTCACCAAGATCCTCGACGACTACATTGCGTTCGGCTGGAACGCGATCCAGCCGGTCGAGCCGAAGGCGATGGACATTCGCGACCTGAAGCGCAAGTACGGCAAGAAGCTCTGCTTCATCGGGAACGTGGATCTCAGCTACACCCTAACGAGGGGAACCCCCGACGAGGTCCGGGAAGAGGTGAAGGCACTGATCCGCGACGTCGCCCCAGGCGGTGGATTCTGCGTCGGGTCGTCGAACACAATCACAGACTACGTACCTCCAGCGAACTACCGCGCTCTGCTGGAAGCGACGTTTGAACACGGGAAGTACCCCATCGATGTTCCGTAGCGCCAACTGAATGGCCTGTCTGCGGCGCGCGTGGGTTTCGCCTGACTCCAAGTGCATTACAGCACCCCATTGTTCCGAGATACTTGACAGGCGGGCGGCACAATGCTATGATGTAAACGTTTACGTAAACGTTTATATCCGAGGAGGAACCCATAACCACCATCAGAGACGTCGCCAAGGACGCCGGTGTCTCGATTGCAACTGTGTCCCACGTGGTGAACGGCACACGTCCGGTCAGCGAGGAACTGACGGAACGCGTTCGGGAGAGCATGGTCAAACTCGATTACCACCCCGACCGTGTCGCCCGCAGCCTCCGAACCCAGAAGACCCACTCGATCGGCCTGATCGTCTCGGACATCTCCAACCCGTTCTTCTCCGTGCTCGTTCGCGGCGCGGAGGACGCCGCGGCCGAGCGAGAATACAGCGTCATCATCTCCAACACCGACGAGGACGTCGAAAAGGAGCGCCTCTATATCAACGTCCTGCGACAGCGAAGGATCGACGGCATGCTGATCGCTCCGACCGGGCAGGTCGATGAGAATCTTCAATTCCTGACATCCTCCGGGATCCCGTTCGTCTTCGTCGATCGGAAGATCGAGGGCGTGCCAGCTCCGGCCGTCCTCGCCGACAATGTCGAAGGGGCCTACGCCGCGACGCAGCACCTGATCGAGCGTGGGCACAGGAGAATCGGCATCATCCTCGGATTGGAGGGCGTCTCGACGAGCGAAGAGCGATACCTCGGATACCAGAGGGCTCTTCGAAACGCCGGTCTGGTCGAGGAGGAGGATCTCGTCGTTCGCGGAGATCTCCGGATCAAGGGGGGCATCCGCGCTTGCGACGAGCTTCTGGATCTCACCTCTCCGCCGACCGCCATCTTCAGCCTCAACAACCTGACGGCGATCGGCGTCCTGTGCGCGATCCGAGAGCGAGGAATTCAGTATCCGGACGACATCTCGGTGATCAGCTTCGACAGTCCTTGGTGGATGGATCGGGTCCTCTCGCCCGCCCTGACGTACGTCCGTCAGGACCCTTACAGGATCGGGCAAGAGGCGCTGCACAAGCTCCTTGTGCTGATCGAATCCTCCTCCTCGGAGGAGCAGCAAAACCCGTCGGAGGTCGTGAGGATCCCCACCGAGCTGGTGCTGGGGGAATCGGTTCGAGCCCTCCACGCATCGGCGGACCCGGCCGGAACGTCCGATTCGGGAATTGGATAGCGATGAACGGCTGACACGACAGACGGCTTTCGGGCCTGTGGAATACCTCTCCGCTAGGTCCTGAGGGCACATCGGAGGAGGTGGTCAAGGAGAGGATGACTGGGAGGATCTGAGGAGGCACTGGCACCGACCTGAGATCTAAGGAGGCGTGAGGATGAAATACTGGCGCAGCATCATGGCATCTGCGCTCCTTGTCGCGGCGGTCGCTACTCTGGCGGTCGCCTACCAGGAAGCGCCGATGTTCGAGCAACTAGTAGCGGAAGGAAAGCTGCCACCGGTGGAGGAGCGCCTTCCCGAGAACCCGCGCGTTCTCGAACCGCTCAGCATCGGGCGGTACGGCGGAACCGCGCACACCTACACCAATTCGCAGTTCTGGCTCTGGAGCGGGGAGCTCATCGGCTTCGATTGGCTGTTGACAATCGACGCCGACTACGATTGGGGCATCCCGAACATCCTCGAGAGCTACGAGTTCAATGAAGATGCCACGGCCGTAACGCTGCACCTCCGCAAGGGACTGAAGTACAGCGACGGCGTCGAGTTCACGACCGAGGACTTCCTGTTCAACTGGGAGCACGTCTACCAGAACACCGATCTCTTCGCCGAGATACCCTACTTCATGGTGGTCGCCGGGGAGCCGCTCGTGATGACGGCGATCGATGACTACACGCTGCTCATCGAATTCGCGGCCCCGAATGGGCTCTTTCTGAACCTGCTGTCGGGAGCGGGCGCCACGCAGACGTGGCGATGGTGGTACGGGCTGTTCATGCCGGCCCACTACTGCAAGCAGTACCATCCCGCCTTCGCCGGTCAGGAAGCGGTCGACGCCGCGGCGGAGGAGGCCGGCCTGGCGAGCTGGGTGGACTACTTCTGGACCAAGGCGGGGGGATACTTCGGTCTCCAGGAGCAGCCGTACACGATGATCAGCCCCGTCCTGACCGCGTACGTCTGCGTCGAGCGGACACCGGAGCGTGCGGTCTGGGAGCGGAACCCGTACTACTGGAAGGTCGACACGGAAGGGAACCAGCTTCCGTACATCGACCGGGTGGTCCTCCACTTCGTGGAGTCGACCGACGTCATCGACGGAAAGATCATCTCCGGTGAGGTCGATGCCGAGTGGCTTCTGGCAAGCCTCGATTCGCTTCCGGTCTACATCGACAACCAGGAACTCGGCAAGTACGAGGTGCGGCTGTACGACACGCCGGCGATGGGCGCACTGTCGCTGAACCTGACCCATCCGGATCCCGCGATCCGCGGGATCTTCAACGATCTGCGGTTCCGTCAGGCGCTCTCCTTGGCGCTCAATCGGGACGAGCTGAACGAGGCGACCGCCCTCGGTCTGGCGACACCGCGATCGATGTGCGTACCACGCGGCTCTCCGTACTACGTGGAGGGAGGCGACACCGCGTACATCGAGTACGACCCGGCCGAGGCCGAGCGGCTTCTCGACGCGATGGGCCTTGACCAGAAGGACGCGGACGGCTTCCGCCTCCGCTCCGACGGCGAGCGGCTCCGTCTGACGATCGAGTCGGCCGAGGTGACCGCCGGGCTCGAGCTGATCCGCGAGTATTGGCGCAACGTGGGCATCGATGTCGAAGTGGAGGCGCAGACGCAGGATCTTCTCAACGAGCGCGTCGCGGCGAACCTCATCGACATCATGCCGGTTGCCGTCGAGTTCAACATCGAGCCGGCCTTCTCCATGCTGCCGCAGTTCTACGTGCCGCTGACGTACACGTGGCCGGGACTGTGGGCCAACCAGTGGTCGCTCTACTACGTCTCGAACGGGACGCAGGGCGAGCAGCCGCCGGAGGAGATCCAGCAGATCAACGATTGGTACGATGAGATCATGACGGCACAGACAGCCGAGGCTCGGATCGAGCCGGCGCAGAACATCATGGCGTCGCACCGGGACAACCTCTGGCAGATCGGGACGCTCGGCGGGGCTCCGGTCCCGGTGATCGTCAAGAACGATCTGATGAACGTCCCCGAGATGGCGCTCATGACGTGGGACCTCAACCGCATGCTGCCGTACGAGCCTACTACTTGGTACTTCCTGGACCGGCCAGCCATTCTGGAACCGTGGCCGGGGAGGTTCGAGTAGGACTGGTTTCGTAGTCGCGTGAGGGCTTCCGCTCCGCGTGAGCGGAGGCCCTCGCGTCCTCAAGAGAAGGGAAGTCATGGGAAGCTATCTGCTGGGGCGCGCCGTATACGCGCTCGTCGCGGTCTTCATCATCTCGGTCGTCTCCTTCGTGTTGATTCAGGCTCCGCCCGGGGACTACCTCACGTCCCAGCTCACCCGTCTGCAAGCACAGGGGCGCCGGTTGAGTGAGGCCACGATCGAGAACCTGAAGGCGCAGTATGGACTGGACAAGCCGATCTACGTCCAGTACGGCAGGTGGATCGCCCAGATGTTTCAAGGGAACTTCGGACAATCCCTCTACTACAACTACTCGGTGCTCCGTCTCCTCGGGGACTACATGCCCATGACGATCATCCTCGCCCTGATCACCCTCGTGTTCATCTACATCGTCTCGATCCCGATCGGGATCTTCACCGCGGTGAAGCAGTACTCCATCTTCGACTACCTGTTCACCGTCCTCGGCTTCATTGGCCTTTCGGTTCCGAACTTCGTCCTCGCGCTCGTCGTCATGTTCTTCTTCTACAAGACGTTCGGAATCAGCATCGGTGGCCTCTTCTCGTTGGAGTACGCGGACGCGGCGTGGAGCTGGGCGAAGTTCGCCGACCTCGTACGCCACCTGTGGGCACCGGTGATCGTCGTCGGGATCGCCGGCACTGCGGGAATCATCCGCGTCATTCGGGCGACGATGCTCGACGAGCTTGGAAAGGAGTACATGCAGGTCGCGCGGGCCAAGGGGCTGTCCGAGTTCCGGCTGATCATCAAGTACCCGGTCCGGGTCGCGCTGAACCCGATCCTGAGCACGGTCGGATGGCAGCTGCCGAACATCATCGGCGGCTTCGTCATCGCCGGGATCGTCTTGAACTTGCCGATCATCGGCCCGGTGCTCCTCAACGCGCTGACGGCCCAAGACATGTACCTCGCCGGTGCGATCGTCCTCCTGCTGAGCATCATGACGGTGCTCGGGACCATTCTCTCGGACATCGCACTCGCCATCGCCGATCCGCGCATCCGCTACTACTGAGAGGACAGGCGTGAGACGGAAGAGCCAAAGAAATCGCCAGGAGAGAAAGAGCTACTCCCACAGCCAGCTGGTCTGGCGGCATTTCCGACGCCACCGCCCCGCGCTCGTCGGACTGGTCATTCTCGTCTTGCTGTACGTGATGATCGCCCTCGCCGGCTTCGTCGCACCGAATGATCCCAACCAGCGGTTCTCGGGGCGTCGGTACAGCCCGCCGCATCCGATCCACTTCGTCGACGCGGAGGGGAAGTTCCACGTCGTACCTTTTGTCTACAGCGTCACCGGCGAATTGAACCGGACGACGTACCGGCACGAGTACATCGAGGACACGAGCCGAGCGTACCCGATCCGCCTCTTCGTACGAGGAGCGGAGTACCAGCTGTTCGGGCTTTTCACGACGAACGTCCACCTCTTCGGCGTCGGAACGGAGATCCCGTTCCTCCCGTTGGGGACGGACCAGCTCGGGCGATGCCTGCTCAGCCGGATCGTCTTCGGATCGAGGATCTCCCTTACGATCGGTTTCCTCGGCACCGCGATCAGCCTCTTCCTCGGACTCCTCCTCGGCGGGGTCTCCGGCTTCTACGGAGGCGTCGTGGACGCGGCGATCCAGCGGTTCACGGAGATCGTTCGCTCAATCCCGACGCTCCCTCTGTGGATGGCCCTGTCCGCGGCCCTTCCGCAGACATGGTCGACCGTGACAAGGTTCTTCGCCTTGGTTGCCATCCTCTCACTTCTCGGCTGGACGGAGCTCGCACGCGTCGTGCGCGGCAAGTTCATCTCGCTCCGGGAGGAGGACTTCGTGATGGCCGCGAAGGCGTGCGGTGCTTCCGAGAGGCGGATCATCGCGTTCCACCTCGTGCCGAACTTCATGAGCTACGTGCTGGTCAGCATCACACTCTCGATCCCGGCAATGATCCTCGGCGAGACCGCGCTCAGCTTCCTCGGAATCGGCCTGCGACCGCCGGTGATCAGTTGGGGCGTCCTCCTCCAGCAAGCGCAGAACTTCCAGACGGTGGCCCTCTACCCGTGGCTGCTCATCCCGAGCCTGTTCGTCGTCGTCGCCGTCTTGGCGTTCAACGTCGTCGGAGACGGCCTGCGGGACGCGGCGGACCCGCATTCGATCAGGAGATGACTCCGCCCGAAGCGGTCGACGGAAAGGACAAGAAGAGATGAACAGCAAAGAGCGCGTGATCGCGACGATCGAGTGCACCGGACCGGATCGTCTGCCGTATCTCCCGGTCGTCGACGTACGCCGGTTCATGCAGGATCGCCCCGAGGACGTTCCGAGGATCCTCGAAGTGATCCGGTCGGCCCGAAACGACATCGTGATCGTGGAGAACAACGCCCCGCCGGGGTCGGAGCCGACCTCGAGCTACCGCGCGATGGCCGTGGACGGGATCGACCAATGGGGAACGGTCTGGAAGTCGGCTTACGCGTCGACCCACCCTCTCGCCGACAACGACTTCGACCTCGACTCCTACGAGTTCCCCGATCCGAAGGCCGACGGGATCTTCAAGATAGCGAACGAGATGATCGCCGAGAGTCCGGACAAGTACATCGTGGCGCAGGTGTGGTGGACCCTGTTCGAGCGGATGCATCTCCTGCGCGGATTCGAGAACGCGCTCATCGACTACTTGCAGTATCCGGAGAAGTTCAAGCGGCTCCAGAAGATGGTGTTCGAGTACGCGATGGCGCTCTTGGATCACTGGCTCGACTCCGAGGTCGACGGGATCTACTTCAGCGACGACTGGGGGGACAACAAGGACCTGCTGATCGATCCAGGAACGTGGCGGGAACTCTGGAAGCCGCTGTACAGGGAGCTCTTCGGTCGAACCCGAGAGGCCGGGAAACACGTGTGGATACACAGTTGCGGCAACGTCACGAAGATCGTTCCGGATCTGATCGAACTGGGGCTGAACGTCCTGAACCCGATCCAGCCGAAGGCGATGGACGTCGAGCAGCTCGCGAAGGACTACGGAGGGAAGCTCTGCTTCTACGGCGGTGTCGATGTTCAGGACACGCTGCCGCACGGCACGCCGGAGGACGTCCGCAGGGAGGTCAAGTACTACATCGACACCTTTGGGCAGTTCAACGGTGGCTACATCGGCGGCGTCTCGCACACCGTGATCAGTGACGTTCCGCTCGAGAACATCGAGGCGCTGTACGCGGCGTTCGAGGAGTACTCGCAGCCGCAAGGGAGGCCGAACGGGTCATGAACGCGAGGGAGCGGCTGCTGACCGTTCTTCGTCGAGACGGAACGCCGGATCGGGTCCCGTGGGCGCCGCTGATCGACGGCTACTACATGAGCGCCCGGCCACCCGGAACCGACATCCTCGATGCGTTTCGCGAGGTCGAGGCCGACATCATGGAGCGTCACGTGTGGACCTACCGGATCAACATGAACCTTCCGAGAGAGTCCGGAGCGATCGAGCGATTCCAGTCGGAAGGGGAAGTCACCTTCGAAGCAGAGGGCGTTGGCGTCTGCTTGAAGATGGAGCCGCACCCGAAGGGACTGCTGCTGACGAAGCGCTACGAGATCCCCGGGAGAACGCTAACGGAATCTGGGCTGCTCACCGAGCAGTCGCCGTTCCTGCCGTTTCCGGTCGAGCCGCTGATCAAGACGGTCGAGGACCTCGAGGCGTACGAGTACGTCGTCAAGCGACGGCGGGCCGAACCCAACTACGAAGCGTTCATCCGGGAGGACGAGCGGATAGGCGCTGAGGGGATCGCGACCGATTCGGGGCCGACCACGCCGATCCAGGAGCTGCTGCAGCACACCATCGGCATCGAGGCCTTCTACACCACGTTCTACACCGAACATCGTGCCGAACTGGAATCCCTGATGAAGGCAATGCACGAGAGCAACCTGCGAGCGTACGAAGTGATGGCAGACTCGCCGGCCGAGGTCGCAATCGGCTACGAAAACACGTCGACCAGCTTCATCTCTCCCGCGATCCACCGCGCGTACGCCTCGCCTTGCATCAACGACTACGCAGACATCCTGCACGAGAAGGGAAAGATCTACCTGACCCATCGGTGCGGGACGCTCAAGGCGCTGGTCGACGCGATCCGAGACGAGCGGGACGACGGGGTGGTCGACGTCAGTCCGGAGCCGACCGGCGACCTCCCCTTGTGGGAAGCGAAGGCGACGTGGCCGGACAAGGTCGTCCTCGGGGGGTTCGACGCGACGTTCCTGACGAGTTGGCCGCCCGACAAGATCCGCGATTACGGCGCGGAGATCCTCGAGAAGTCCGGCGGGATCGACCGGCTGATTCTTGGCAGCGCCGACGCCGTGCCGAAGACGGCGCGGGTCGAGAACCTCAGGGCAGTCGGGGAGTTCGTGAAGGAGCAAGCGGCAACCGACTGAGAGTGGGACAGAAACGTAGGGTAGGCCCGAACTGGGAGCGGAAGAAAGGACACGGAGGCAGAATGAGCGTACTGAAGGAAATTGGCGAAAGCGTTCTCTCGTACCAGCCGAAGAAGGCGGAGGAACTGACGAAGCGGGCCCTCGAGGAAGGGAAGTCGGCGGCGGCGATTCTCAATGAGGGGCTCATCCCGGCAATGGACGCGGTCGGAAAGAAGTACGAAGCTGGCGAGATCTACGTCCCAGAGATGCTGATGGCGGCCAAATCGATGAAGGCCGCGCTTGCCATCCTGCGGCCGATCCTCGCTGAGACCGGGGTGGAGTCGAAGGGGAAGGTCGTCATCGGAACGGTCGAAGGCGACCTGCACGACATCGGACAGAACCTGGTCTCGATCATGCTCGAGGGCGCCGGCTACGACGTCCACAACCTGGGCATCGACAACACAGCGGACGCGTTCGTCGAAGCGGTAAAGGAGACGAACTCCGACGTCGTGGCGATGTCCGCCTTGCTGACGACGACGATGATCCAGATGCCAGAGGTCATCGAGGGACTCAAGGCGGCCGGCCTCCGAGACGGCGTCAAGATCATCATCGGCGGCGCGCCGGTCACGGAGGAGTACGCGAATCAGATCGGCGCCGACGGCTACGCGAAGGACGCCGCGGCGGCAGTGACGCTGGTCAGGGGCCTTTTCAAGTAGTGAACGAATCGGGAGGAGACGTGAGCAGTTTCCCGTTGAAGGACCCGCACCCGGACTTCGAGGCGCTGGAGAGCGTGGTGCTCGGTCGGGAAGAGCCGAAGCGCGTCCACTTCGTCGAGGAGTTTGCCGACGTCGAGGTCATCGACTACATCGTGCAGAACATGATGGAGGAGGACTTCCCCTCCCTCGATGAGACGTGGGCTTCCGCCGGGAGCGACTCGCACCTTCTGGCGAAGGCGCAGAAACTCCTCGCCGGCGGCGCCTTCAAGCTGCTGGACGGCGAACCGGACGAGATCCGCATCAAGCGCGACATCGCCTTCTACTACCGGATGGGTTTCGACTACCTCCCGGACCTCGCGCCGTGGCACATGATGTGCGCCATGTTCGGGACTCTGGCGACCGAGCAGGGCCTGGCGAGCTCGTTCGAGAGCCACAGCGCTCCCGACACGGCGAACGAAAGCTTGTCCAGAGGGACGCGCAACTGGATGGAGGAGAAGGTCGGGTTCGTTTCGTCTTGGGAGGACTTCGCGAAGGTCCCGTGGGACCGCGTCGACCTCGACATGCTCGGCATCGACGAGTACTACGCGTTCATGGCCGAGTACCTCCCCGAAGGGATGAAGGCCACCGCCCTCGGCTGTACGTTCGGTCCGCTGGTGACCACGCTCGGTTTCGAGACGATGTGCACGCTCCTCTACGAGGACCCGGACTTGGTCCGGGCGGTCGCGGAGAAGTGGGGACGCCTGAACCTCGAGCTGTACGAAAGGATGCTCCCCCATGAGTGCGTCGGTTTCGCGTGGCAGGCCGACGACCTCGGCTACAAGACCCAGACGCTTCTCAGTCCGGCGCACCTGCGCGAGTACGTCCTTCCATGGTTTGCACAGTACGCCGATCTCGCCCATCGCCACGGGAAGATGATCTGGCTCCACTCGTGCGGCGACATCTACGCGATCATGGAGGACCTCATCGAGGACGTCGGGATCGACGCGCAGCAGTCGTTCCAGGACGAGATCATGCCGATCACCGACTTCATGGACGCCTACGGAGACCGGATCGCCGGCCTCGGCGGCGTCGACATGGACAAGCTCTGTCGCCTTCCGGAGCCGGAGTTGCGCGCCTACTGCCGGTCGATCCTCGATCACTGCATGCCGAAGGGCCGCTACGCCTACGGGACGGGCAACAGCGTCGCGAACTACGTCCCACTCGACAGCTACCTCGCGATGATGGACGAGGGGTATCGGTACCGCGGATGAGAAAGATCGAGCAGGCGGAATGAGAAAGGAATCGCAGGGATGAGCACGTTTCCGCTGAAGCATCCGAAGCCCGACTTCGAGACACTGGCGAAGGTGCTGCTCGGACAAGCCGAGCCGAAGCGCGTCCACTTCGTCGAGGAGTTCGCCGACGTCGAGGTGGTGGACTACATCGTGCAGAACATGATGGAGGAGAACTTCCCTCCTCTCGACGAGACGTGGGCCTCGGCGGGAAGCACCTCACACCTCCTGGAGAAGATCCAGAAGTTCCTCTCCGGAGGCGCACTGAAGCTGATCGACGGCGAACCGGACGAGATCCGCATCAAGCGCGACATCGCGTTCTACTACCGGATGGGCTTCGACTACCTCCCGGACCTCGCACCGTGGTTCCTGATGGGCACAGCGCTCGGCGCGCTCATGCATCAGGCCGGACTCTCGGGCGGTGGATCCCGAAACGCACCGGACACTGCAGCCGAGGAAGTCTCTCGGGGAGCACGGAACTGGCAGGAAGAGAAATCCGGGTTGATTCGCTCCTGGGAAGACTACGAGAAGGTCCCGTGGGAGCGCGTCGACCTCGACATGCTCGGGCTCGATGAGTACTACAAATTCATCGCCGAGCACCTTCCGGAAGGCATGTCCGTCTCCGGCGTCGGATGCGTTTTCGACCCCGGGCTGATCGGCACGTTCTTCGGGTTCGAGGACTTCTGCGAACTCCTCTACGAGAACCCGGAGCTGATCCGAGCCGTCACCGACAAGTGGGGACAGCTGAACCTCGACCTCTACGAGCGGATGATGCCGATCGAATGCGTCGGATTCATGTGGCACGCCGACGACCTCGGATACAAGACGCAAACGATCATCAGCCCAGCCCATCTGCGGGAGTACATCCTGCCTTGGCTGAAGAAGTACGCCGCCGTGGCCCATCGCCACGACAAGATGGTCTGGCTCCATTCGTGCGGCAACATCTACGCGATCATGGAGGACCTGATCGAGGACGTCGGGATCGACGCCAAGCAGTCGTTCGAGGACGCGATCATGCCGATCACCAACTTCATGGACGCCTACGGAGACCGGGTCGCCGGCCTCGGCGGCGTCGACATGGACAAGCTCTGCCGCCTTCCGGAGCCGGAGCTGCGCGCCTACTGCCGCTCGATCCTCGACCACTGCATGCCGAAGGGGCGGTTCGCCTACGGCACGGGGAACACCGTCGCCAACTACGTCCCGATCGACAACTACCTGGTCATGATGGACGAGGGGTATCGATACCGCTAGGTCGAAAGACCCGAACAGGAGGGGAGAAGCGTGGAGCTGTTACTGGAACGACCGAAGCCGGACATCGAGCAGTTCGTGGCCGTGATCACGGGGCAGAAGCCGCCGGATCGCGTTCACTTCACCGAGCTGTTTCTGGACAACGAGACGATGCAGGCGATCTCCGAGAGGTACCTGGACCGACCGTGGATTGCGCCCGACTACGACGATCCGGCAACGTTTCTTCCCTACTTCGACAACGTCATCGAGTGCTGGTATCGGCTCGGCTACGACTACGTCTGGGCGGGCGGCTGGCTGGAGGTCCTCTTTCACGGCAAGTACCGATTGGGAACGGACACGGCCGAGCGTGCCAAGGCGACGCGCATCTGGATGGAGGAATCCGAAGGGGTCATCTCGAATTGGGAGGACTTCGAGGCCTACCCGTGGCCGGACGCCGAGACGGCGTCGCTGGCCGCCTACGAGTACGCCTCGCAGCGCCTCCCCGAAGGGATGGGGATGTTCGCCTGTTTCGGCCAGGGGACGCTGGAGAACGTGATGAACGTCCTCGTCGGGCTCGAGCCGCTCTCGTACATGCTGTACGAGCAGCCCGACCTGGTCGAGGCGATCTTCGAAAGGGTCGGACAAACGCTCTACACGCTGAGCGAGCGGGTGATCGGTCTCCCGAAACTCGCCGGCTTCTTTCAGGGCGACGACATGGGATACCAGAGCTCGACGCTCATCTCGCCGGATCACATCCGCAAGTACGTCCTCCCGTGGCACAAGAAGATCGCGAAGCTCGCGCACGACAACGGGCTCCTCTACATCCTCCATACCTGCGGGAACGTCGACGAGATCATGGAGGACCTGATCGACGACGTCCGGATCGACGCCAAGCACTCCTTCCAGGACAAGATCCTCCCGGTGGGGGAATTCAAGCGGCGCTACGGTGACCGCGTCGGTGTGCTCGGCGGCGTCGACGTGGACAAGATGTGCCGGTCCACGGAGGAGGAGATCCGGCTCTACGTGCGCGGCATTCTCGACGAGTGCATGCCCGGCGGGAGATACGCCCTCGGCACCGGGAACAGCGTCGCGAACTACATCCCAATCGAGAACTACATGGCGATGCTCGAGGAGGGGCTTCGCTGGAAGTCGAGCAAGTGAGGAGCGATGAAGGCAGGAGGGATTCCGACCGGCAGATCGGCGGGCAGTGAGGAGGGAGCATGACCACGGAAGGGCAGAGCAACTTCGGCTCCGGCACGCTTCGAAGCCTGGCGCGACTCCGCGACGTGAAACGAAGGCGAGAGTCGAGCTGGGACCGTACCGGCGGGAACAACGACAACGTTAGGATCCCGGCGGGCAAGACGCACACCGTCGCCAAGATCAAGGGGGCCGGGTGCATCACGCACATCTGGATGACGCTTCGTTCGAACGACGTGAACTACTTGCGAAACAACGTCCTGCGGGCGTACTGGGACGGGGAGAAGGACCCGAGCATCGAGGTCCCGATCGGAGACTTCTTCGGGATGGGGCACGGCCTGACGAAGAACTTCGCCTCCGCCCCGCTCGCCATGAGCCCCGAGCACGGGAAGAGCTTCAACTGCTTCTTCGCGATGCCGTTCGCGAAAGGGGCGCGGATCGAGGTGACCAACGAAAGCCCGAACGACGAGCTGATCCTCTACTACTACGTCGACTACGAGGCGTTCGATGAGCTCGAGGAAGGCCTCGGCCGTTTCCATGCGCAGTGGCGCCGGCAGAATCCCTGTAAAGGGGTCGAGCAGGGCGACATGGACAACTTCGAGTTCCAGGGGGCCTGGATGCACGGAGGTCTCCACAAGAATCTCGACGGAGCGAACAACTACGTGATCCTCGAGGCCGAGGGGCGCGGCCACTACGTCGGCTGCAACTTGAACGTCCGCAACCTTCGCATGACGAACGAGTGGAACTGGTACGGCGAGGGCGACGACATGATCTTCATCGACGACGACGAGTGGCCGCCGACCCTCCACGGGACCGGGACCGAGGACTACTTCAACACGGCGTGGTGTCCGACCCAGGAGTACTGCGCCCCGTATCACGGCGTGATCCTCCCCGGCGGACCGAACTGGGCCGACCGGGTCACGCTCTACCGGTATCACATCGAGGATCCGATCCACTTCACGAAGCGGATCCGCGTGACGATCGAGCACGGACACGCCAACTTCCGCTCGGACGATTACTCGAGCACCGCCTACTGGTATCAAACCGAACCCCACAAGCGGTTCCCGAAGCTGCCCTCGGTCAGGAAGCGATTGCCGTGAAGAAGAACGGACGGAAAGGCGCGAAGAAAGGAGAACGAACGATGGCCTCACGCAAGGTAGGGATCCTCACCTTCTCGGACGGCCGGGTCGCGGTGCACCGTGACCTGGAGCCGCTGAATCGGAAGTACCAGAGCCAGCTGGCCGAGGCGCTTCGTGCGACCGGCGAAGTGGAGCCGGTGGAGGCGGAGGAGATCGTCTGGACCAGTGAGGTGGCGAAGAGGGAGGCGATCCGACTCGCGAACGCCGGTTGCGAGCTGACGATCTTCAACTTCGCCGTGTGGGCCTTTCCGCACCTTGCGGCCGTCGCGTCCCGGTTCGCACCGGGACCGTTCTTGCTGTTCTCCAATATCAATCCCGAGTATCCGGGGATGGTCGGGATGCTCGCCTCGGCCGGCGCGCTCGACCAGGTGGGGACGTTCCACGGCCGCGTCTCGGGCGACATCGGGGACGACGACGTGCTCCGCCGCGTGATGTCGTTCGTCCGTGGTGCGTCCGCCGTTCGACGGCTGAAGGGCGAGACGTTCGGCCTGTTCGGGGGACGTCCGATGGGGATGTACACCGCGGTGGCGAACAGCGATCAGTGGATGCGACTGTTCGGAATCGACGTCGAGCACATCGATCAATCCGAGATCATCCGCCGCTCGGCCGAGGCACCAAACGCCGAGGTCGAGCGCGCGTTCGAGTGGCTCTCGTCGAAGGTCGGGAAGATCCGTTACGACGAGAAGCAGCTGACGCCGGAGAAACTGAAGCTCCAAATCCGCAGCTACATCGCGGTTCGCCAGATGATCGAGGAGATGAACCTCGACTTCGTCGGATTCAAGGCGCAGCCGGAGCTGACCAATCACTTCGTCACGATGGACGTGACCGAGGCATTCCTGAACGACCCGTACGACTGGAACGGCCCGAAGGAGCCGGTCGTCGCCTCCACGGAAGCCGACATGGACGGAGCGCTGACGATGGAGATCCTCAAGCACATCACGTCGGAGCCGGTCCTGTTCGCCGATCTGCGCCACTACGACGCGGAACTGGGCGTCTTCGACCTGTGCAATTCCGGGACCCACCCGACGTACTTCGCTGGCCGATCGTACGATCCGGACGTCAACCTTCCGAACGTCGAGTTCTACCCGCAGGGTTTCTACTTCCCGGCCGGCGGGGCGTCGGTCCGTCACTTCGCCGCGCCCGGCGAAGTGACCCTCGCGCGGCTGGCGAGGCGAAACGGCGAGTACTGGTTGGCGATTCTCCCGGCGGAGTTCATCGAGCTCCCGAAGGAGACGGCGGAGAAGAAGGCCGGCGAGGTTCAGATCGACTGGCCGCACGCCTACGCGCGGTTCCGCGTCGCACCGGACGTCTTCCTGTCCGAGTACGACTCGAACCACATCCACGGGGCGTACGGGAACTGGGTCGAGGATCTGATCTGGTGCGCGAAGTCGCTCGGCATCGAGTACCGCGTCTTCGACGACGGATAAGGAGAGGAGCGGCGTGAACGGGCAGTACCTCCTCGGGACCGACATCGGAACGACGCTGACGAAGACCGTCCTGGTCGATCTCGATGGGCGGGAGCTTGCCGCAGCTAGTTCGGAGTACGGCGTTCTCCATCCGCATCCGCTGTGGGCCGAGCAGTGGCCCGACGTCTGGTTCGACGCCTTCGTCGCGACGGTCCTCGACGTGCTCGCGCGTGCGGACGTTCGTCCGGATCAGATCGGCGGCGTGGGGATCAGCGGCCTCTACGGCGGCTCCGGGATCCCCGTCGACGAAAAGATGGATCCGGTCCGACCGTGCATCATCTGGATGGATCGCCGCGCCGTGAAGGAGGTGGAGTGGATCCGAACGCACGTCGATCTCGACGAGCTGTTCGAAATCACCGGAAACGGTGTCGACACCTACCACGGGTTCACCAAGATCCTCTGGATCCAGCGCAACGAGCCGGACAACTGGGAGCGCATCCACAAGCTCTTGACGCCCCAAGGCTACGTCATCCAGCGGCTGACGGGCGAGACGGCGATCGACCAGTCCTCCGCCGGGAACATCGGTGGCGTGTTCGACCTGAAGGCGCGGACGTGGTCGGAGCGCAGCTGCGACGTACTCGGCATTCCCGTCGAGCTGCTGCCGGACCGGATCGTCGATTCGAGCGAGATCGTGGGGGAGCTGACGCCCGAGGCCGCGCGGCTCACGGGGCTTGCTCCCGGAACGCCGGTCGTCTCCGGCGGGATCGACGCGGCGGTCGCGACGCTGAGCGCCGGCGCGTTCGACGTCGGGAATCACGTGGCCATGATCGGCACGTCGATGTGCTGGGGCGTCGTCCACGAGGGGGAGTCCGTCTCTCCACAGCTCGTCAGCATGCCGTACGTCGCCTACGCGGCGGAGAAGGTCTACACGTTCGGCGGCGCGGCGACCGCCGGAGCCCTTCCGCGATGGTTCCGCGACCAATTCGGGCGGATTGAGACAGCCCGGGCCGAGCGCGACGGGTGCGACGCGTACAGACTGCTCGACGACGAGGCCGCGAAGATCCCGGCGGGATCCGATCGGCTCGTCGTACTGCCTTACTTCATGGGGGAGCGAAGTCCGATCTGGGACAGTGCGGCGCGGGGAACGATCCTCGGGCTCACGCTCTCCCACACCCGCGCGCACGTGTACCGCGCGTTGTTGGAGGGCGTCGCGTTCGCCCTCCGGCACAACATCGAGGCGGGCGAGGAGATCGGCCTGCGCTTGGACGAGACGTGCACGCTCGTCGGCGGGGCGGCGAAGTCGCCGCTCTGGCGTCAGATCCTGAGCGACGTCACCGGGTATCGCCTCACCGCGACCCGTGGCTCGGAAGCGGCGCTCGGAGACGCCCTGCTTGCCGGGATCGGGATCGGCGCCGTCGATCGGTTCGAGGCGATCCGCGACTGGCTGACCTACGAGGAGCCGACGACTCCGAACGCGGCGAACAAGGAGACCTACGACCGCCTGTACTCGGTGTACAAGGACGCCTATCCGAACCTGCGGGGGTTGATGGGTGCGTTGTCGTCGCCTGACGCGGCGAGCTAGCGATGGGAGGAGGAGACGAAGCATGGCCTACCGATACGACACGTACTGCGGCGTGTATTGCGGGGCGTGCCATGCGCTGCGTGCCACCGAAGAAGGACGCGTCGAGGAGCAGGCGAGGGCGTGGGGGCGAGACCCGGAGGAGGTCAGGTGCCACGGCTGCAAGAGCGACGTCCTCTCCGGGCATTGCCGCGCGTGGGGGATTAAGCCCTGCGCCATCGAAAGGCACGTCGAGTTCTGCTTCGAGTGCGCCGACTACCCCTGCGAGCGGCTGATCGCGTTCCGCGACGACGAGTGGCCGTATCACTCCGCGGTCACGCGGAACCTCGCCGAGCTCGAGCGACTCGGCCTCGCCCGGTGGCTCGAGGGGCAGGCGGCACGCTGGCGGTGCCCCGCGTGCGGTCATCAGACATCGTGGTACGACGAGACGTGCCCCGGTTGCGGCTCCGAAGTCGTTTCGAGCCGCCACGAGGAGCAGCAAACTGAAGAAGCCAAGAGTCAAGGAGGTAGCTAGGATGAGGAACACGAAGGTCGCGCTGGCGTTCTATTACCCGCTGAGACGAGAGGAAAAGCCGGGCATGGTCGTAGGCGATGAGGAGTACAGTTTCGAGGATCGCGCCAGAGAGCTGGCGCGACTCCTGAGCGACGGCTGCCCGGAGATCGACTTCGAGGTCGCGACCCTGCACGAGCAGGAGGACGTCGCCGCGCTCGCCAAGCGGAGCACCGAGTTCGACGGCTTCGTCGTCTACTCGCTCGGCCTGGAGTACATGCGCGTCATCTACGAGGCGCCGCTCGCGGAGACGGGTTTGCCTCTCGTCATCGCCGACGATTTCCTCCAGAACTACGGATTCCACAACTACATCGCGATGCGGAGGGCCGGCCTTCCCGCCATCTGGACGGCGTCATCGAAGATCGAGGACGTGATCGAGAAGGTGAAGCTGCTCCGCGTCGTCCATCAGTTGCGCGACGCGAAGATGATGGTCCTCAACACCGAGTGGCGCACGACGGAGATCTTCGGCCAGCCCCTCGCGACCTTCGAGGAGGCGCTCGGGGACGTTCTCGGATCGCAGCTCGTGCGCATGACGAAGAAGGAGTTCATGGAGGACTTCTATCCCAACGTCTCGGAGGACGAAGCGAAGGCGATCGCCCAGCGGTGGATCGACGAGGCGGCCGCGATCCTCGAACCGGATCCGGGAGAGCTGGTGACGTCGGCCAAGGTCTACCTGGCGCTCGTGGCGGCCATCGAGGCCAAGGAGGTGCAGGCCTTCACCACCGACATCGCCGGACACGTCTACGACGACTGGCCGGACGACGTCTTCGCCGCGCTCAGCCCTGGAATCGATCCGAAGAGCCGAGGCGTGTACCCCAACACACTCCCGACGTTCCCGTGCATGGCCTTCATGCAGATGCAATCGGACGGTTTCCCGGCGACCGGCGAGATGAACCTGCACACCCTGCTGAACGTCATGGTGATGCACTACCTGACGGAGCAGATCGCGGGCGAGGCGCGGGCCGGGTTCTCCGGCGGACGTCTGTTCGACCTCAGTCGGGACGCCGTGGTCTATCACCTCTGCTGCGGGCCGAGGAAGTTCTTCGGCGCCAGTGGTCCCTCGCAGCCCTTCACGATCCGAACGGAGCAGGAGACCGGGAAGAGCTGCGCCGCCTCGGTCACGATGCCGATTGACACGCCGGTGACGGCCGTCTCGATCCACCCGGAGAGCCGGTCGCTGATCGTGCACGGCGGGACATCCCTAGGGACCGTGAAGAGCGAGCGGAGATGCCGCAACAAGCTCGCCGTCCGCGTCAACATGGAGGACTTCATCGAGAACAACCTCCAGCCGGATTGGCCAATGGGGCACTTCCGGACGGTCTACTTCGAGGACTGGCGCAAGCCACTCAAGGACCTCGCAGCTCTCCTCGGAATGGCCTTCTACGATGAGGACCGCCACTACGGATGGGCGCCGCGCCGCTCGGCAGCGAGTGAGGAGATCGACCATCCGTGGCGCGGAAACCGGAACATCCTGACTCGCAAGCAGCGAGGTAAATAGACCTCGTCCCGGAAGAGGAGCAGCCATGAGCATCGTGGTCTACCCGAACGCTCCGACGCCTGTTCGCCATGCCGCGCACCGTTTGGCGGACTACACGGGCCTTCCCGTCGGGTCGGCGGACGATGAAGCGAAGGTCGTGCGAATCGAACTGAATCCCACGACCGATCCATCGATCGGGACTCAGGGCTACTCGATTCGGACAGTCGGGAGTTCATCAATCGTCGTCTCGGCAAACGACGCCGAAGGCGCGGCGAACGGGGTCTACACCCTCCTCCGCACCCTGATGATCGAGAACCGGGGCGATCCGTTCTCGCGGGCGTGGGATGTCGTCGAGAAGCCCTACTTCTCGATCCGTTGCCTGTACATCGCGCCGTACCGCTTCGGCGGATCGTACGGATTCCCCGTCCTCAGCCCCGATCGCTGGTCCATCGAGGAGTGGATGGAGTACGTCGATCTGATGCGCCTCTGCAACATGACGACGCTGACGATCGCTCCGGGGCGCACCTACGACCCGAGCTGCCCGCAGACGGAGCGAGAGCGGTGGCGGTTCGAGGTGTGGCGCGAGGTGATCGCGTACTGCCATCAGCTGGGGATGAAGTGCAATCTGCTCACCTGCCCGAGCATCGTCCCCCAGGAGGTCTTCTGGAACAACCCCGACCTGCGGGCGTCTCAGGAGGGAGGCGGCTACTACGGCTGGGGGCTGGTCTGGAGCAAGGCCAAGGATCTCATCCTTGATGCCACCCGCTACACGTTCGAGCTTCTCCGTGGGCTCGATGGCCTGGAGATGATCTACAGCGAGGCCGGTTTCTTGTTCGACGAGGCAACGAGCGCTGATCCGGCCGGCTACTTCGCGGACGTCACGCGTTCCTACAGGCAGCTCCTCCGTGAGGCGAACTGCGATGCCGACTACATCTTCTGGAACTGGGTCTTCGACCTCTGGGCTCATGTCCAAATCCCCGAGGAGCTCGTCAATCGCTACCCGAAGTACCGAACCCTGCCCGACGACATCCTCGAAGTCCTTCCGCGAGATATCGGATGGATCGACGCATCGATGCTGAGCGTCGCACAGATGTTCGGACCGGAGATCCGCAAACGCGGCAACCCGCCGCTGCGTGAAGGCGTTCTCCTCGGTAAGGAGCAGGGCTTCGCGCACGTGAGCAACTGCTTCTGGTACATGAATCCCGAGTACGCCCTCAACATGCTGCCACACCCATTCATCGAGAGAGGGATCCAGGAGGCCCTGTACAGCCGGGACGAACTGAAGCCGGACGGCGTTGTCGGCTACCGCCTCGCCCCCCCTTGCCGCTTCCTCGGCGACTACACGTTCTTCCGGCTGGCTTCAGACCCCTCCCTAACACGTGATGCGTTGGTCGATGAGATGGCCGGCTTCTTGTGCAGCGATGTGGCGAGCCAGAAGGAGCTCGCACACGGAGTCAACGCGCTGGAGGAGTTCTGGACCCATCACGATGTCCGGCACCTCGCTGAGGCGGAGACCGCGCTCGCAAGAGCGTCCTCTGGCGGAACGGGGCGGATCGCCGAGTACGTCGCACACGGAACCACGTTCCTCCATGCCATCGTCCGCATGTCGAAAACGGCTGCCACAAGTGACGAACGCATGCAGCTTAAGATGGAACTCTATCGGCAGCTCAAGGACATGTATGTCTTCCAGGGGATCACGTCGGACATCGTCTGGCAGTTGGAGTCGTGGCGGTTCTTCAGTGCCCGCATCGACATGATGATCGAGGAGTACGTTTGGTACAAGACGAGCAGGCCGGACATAGTCGACCGAGCCATCTATCCAAAGGCGACGACGGAACCGTTCAGGCTACGATGGCCTGAGGATCAGAACGGATCGCAGTTCTGGCCGGGAGAAAGGAGCGCGAAACCATGATCGCTGGGATGCCCTTCGGTCGAACGGGACACGTCAGCTCACGCGTCATCTTCGGCGCCGCCGCCTTCTTCGATGCAACCCCCACCGACGCCGATCGCATGCTCGACACGCTGCTGAAGCACGGGATCAACCACATCGACACCGCCGCTGACTACGGCAAGTCGGAGGAACTGCTCGGTCGTTGGATCGGGCGACATCGGAGTGAGTTCTTTCTCGCAACCAAGACTGCTGCACGCGACTACGCCGGCGCGAAGGAGAGCATTCAGCGGTCCCTCGACAGGATGAAGGTGGACAGCGTCGACCTCCTCCAACTCCACTGCCTGATCGAGCCCGGTGGATGGGAGCAGGCGATGGAGCCGGACGGCGCTCTGGAGGCGGCCGTCGAGGCGAAGGAAGCGGGGTTGACGCGATTCATCGGCGTCACCGCGCACGAAACGGTCGCGCCCGCGGTGCTGCTGCGAAGCCTCGATCGGTTCGACTTCGACTCGGTGCTGCTACCGTACAACTTCCCGATGATGCAGAACGTGGAGTACGCGGCCGGCTTCGAGAAACTGGCGTCGATGTGTGCGGAGCGGGACGTTCCGATGCAGACGATCAAGGCCGTTGCCCGGCGCCTGCGCCGCGACGAGTCGAAGGCGTATAGCACCTGGTACGAGCCTCTGCAATCCCAGGAGGAGATCGATCCTGCAGTGCACTGGGTTCTCGCGCGCCCCGACGTCTTCATCAACAGCGCCGGGGACGTGAACGTCGCTCCGAGGATCTTCGATGCTGCCGAACGGTTCGACCGAGAGGAGGCTCCATCGGACGAGGAGATGCGTCGGTTCGTCGAGGAGGCGGGCCTCGAACCTCTCTTCCCGATCCCGGAGGAGACTTCTTGACGCGAGAGGGCTTCGTCGCAGCCGCACTCTCTCTTGCGATCGTACTACCGACCCTGGGAGGCGACATGGCGACACGGATCAACGACAACGGGTTCGGCAACCCGGACAACATCGGAATCGTCTACATGGAGACGCACGCCGGTCGGCTCTACGCGGGCACGTGGAACCGCATCGACGGGTGTCTCGTGTACGTCTCGGAAGATGGAGAGACGTGGACACCGGTCATCGAGGCCGGCTACGGCGATTCGGACAACCAGGCCGTCATCCGGATGCGTTCCGTCGGGGAGTTCCTCTACGTCGGCACGTGGAACAACCTGACCGGAGGCCAGCTCTGGCGCTCGAAGACGCCCGAAGCCGGGACGGGCTGGGAGGCGATCATGCGGGATGGCTTTGGCAATCCGGCGAACCTCGCCGTCGGCTCGATTCGACCCTTCGGCGAGCTCCTCTACGTCGGTATGTTCAATCCGTCCCAGGGCCAAGAGATGTGGCGTAGCGCGGACGGCGGTGATCCCGGGACGTTCGTCAAATCGTTCGACAAGGGCCTGGGAATCGAGGGAGCGACCGACGCCAGCTCCCTGCTCGTATGGAACGGACACCTCTACCTCGGAACGGAGTCGGCGCAGCCGCCGTATCCCGGCTGCGACGTCTGGCGTACGGCCGGGCCGGGAGAGTCGGGCAAGGAGGCCTGGACTCGCGTCGGAGAGGCCGGCTTCGGCGACAACAAGTCGTTCAATGCGTTCCGTATGATCGAGTTCCAGGGGCGTCTCTACGTCGGGACGTGGGGCTTCGGCGCCTCGTCGTTCACGACGCACCTCGGCCCGAAGGGAACGACCATCTGGCGCACGAGTGGCGAGGGCGAAGGGCCTTTTACGGACTGGGAGCAGGTGAACGAGGACGGGTTCGGCAACGTCGGGTACGACAGCACGCTCGCGATGGAGGTCGTTGGCGACAGCCTCTACGTCGGAGGTTTCGGAAACCACGGATTCCTGTTCGCGACGGAGGACGGAACCACGTGGCACGAGATCACCGGGGACGGCTTCCTGGAAACGTCTGAGTTCGGGATCCACGCGTTGGGAGAGCTGAACGGGGACCTCTACATCGGAGTCCAGAACTGGACCAAGCCGGCGGAGCTATGGGTCCTGCGAAGGGTGGAGTGACCGCGGATCGCCGCAGAAGCGGAGGAGCCATGGACGGAACACGCATCGGGGTCCTCGTCGACCGGTTCGATCTCGACGGGGTAGACATCGAGCTCGACTCGGAATCGCTTTGGCAAACACTGGAACGGGCGGGCTTCTCGCGCTCCGCCGCCGTGGAAGCTCGGGTCATTGAGCTGTTGCCGCTCGGCGCCTCCCTTCTCCGCCCCCGAGCCATGGGACGGTTGTACGACGCGCGTCCGCCTGCGGAGTCGGAGCGAGAGACGCTCCCCGAGCCGATCCGCGAGGCGGACTTCCTCTGCTTCGGCCTTGGCACTGCCGGAGCGGCAATCGACGACCGCGCACGCGCTCTCTGTGAAGAAGGCGAGCTGATCGACTCGATGATCCTCGATGCGATCGCGATGACCGGCCTCTCACTGATCGGCGACCGTCTCGGCCGAGCGATCTTCGACTGGGCCGAGGAGCGCAACCTGTCCACCAGCCGTGCGTTCTCGCCGGGCGCCGGTGCGAGTGGATGGAAGCTGGAAAACCAACGGTTCGTCTTCGCCCACCTACCGGACGATCCACTCGGCGTCCAGTTGACACAGCATTTCTTGATGCGGCCGTCGAAGAGCGTGTCGTTCGTCGTCGGGATCGGCGAACGGATCAACCAAGCGAAGCACCCGTTTTCCTGCGAGGGTTGCGACCGATTCGACTGCGCCTATCGACACATTCCGGAAGGCGAGATGGTCTACCCGGAGACGGGCTCTTCACAAGAGGAGAGGACATGAACGAAGCACATGAGGCGGCCTATCGCCGGTTGGCCGAGCATCTTGACACGCTGCCCGACGGGTATCCTCCGACTGAGAGCGGCGTCGAGCTGCGCGTGCTGGAACGGCTGTTCACGATCGAGGAGGCCGAACTGGCCGTTCATCTGACCCTCGACCGGGAGACTGCAGAGACCATCGGCGCCCGTGCGAGCCTTCCCGTCGAAGAGGCCGTGCCGCGGCTCAATGAGATGGCGAGGAAGGGGTTGATCCTTTCGGTCGAGCGGGAAGGGAAGGCGACTCTGTACCAGGCCGTGCCGTTCGTCGTGGGGATCTTCGAGTTCCAGGTCAACGACCTCACGCCCGAGTTCCTGAGCGATCTCGTGGAGTACGCAGAGACCCGCGGCGACCCGTTCCCGCGGGTGAAGAGCATCCCGCAGCTTCGGACGGTCCCGGTCGGGATCAGCCTCGACTCGCACACCGAGGCGCTTCCGTACGAACGGGTGGAGGAGCTCGTGCGCGCGCACGACCGATTCGCCGTCGCGCCGTGCCTGTGCAGGACGATTGCCGGAATGGCAGGGACCGCCTGCAACGCCCCGCTCGAGACGTGCATGTTCTTCGGTGACTGGGCCGACTTCTACGTGAACACGGGCCGCGGTCGGCGGATCGAACGCGAGGACGTGCTCCGCCTTCTCGAGCAGGCCAACGAATCGAACCTCGTCCTGCAGTCCAGCAACTCGAAGGAGACGTCCGTGATCTGCTGCTGCTGCGGCTGCTGTTGCGGCGTGCTGACGCCGCTCAAGGCGCTGGAGAATCCGGCGGACGAGGTCGCCAGCGCGTACGCCGCGGCGTACGACGAGTCCAGCTGCATCGGTTGCCACAAGTGCGTCGAGCGTTGCCAGATGGACGCGATCTCCCCGGACGGGGATCGGATCTCTTTGGCCAGGAACCGTTGCATCGGATGCGGACTGTGCGTCGCGACGTGTCCGAGTGGGGCGCTCCGGCTCGTTCGACGCGAGGGTTCCGACGACGCGCCGCCGCCCGACGATGTCGACGCGATGTGGAGGATCATGCAGCAGGCCCTCGCCGACGCAGGTTGACGTATGCGCTCGCGCAGAGGATGCCCCAGCGAAACAGGGAGGAGAGACAGGATGGTCACGTTCGTGCATCTCGGGTTCCGTGTGAACGACTTCGAGCAATGGAAGAAGGGGTTCGACGCCAGCGCTCCGCAACGCAAGATGGCCGGCGAGGTCTCCTATCAAGTGCTTCGAGACGTCGATGATCCAGACCTGCTGACCGTCGTCTCGGTGCTCAAGAACGCGGCCCTTGTCACCGCCTTTATGAAGGCGCCGACCTTCGAATCCGTCATGAAGGCGTCCGGCGTCGCAGAGATGGGGCAGGTTCACCTGCTTGAGGAGGTCGAGAGCGGGCAGCACTGAGAACTGCGCAGGGAGACCTTCCCTACTGCAGATCTCAAGGCCCGTAACGGGAGGAAGACCGATGAGGTTCACAGGCGCCGAACTGGCCATCTACGAGATCCCTCCCCATCTGGGCGAGCCGTTCTCGGACGCGGTTCAGCGCGTCGCCCTGGTCGAAGTGATCTCACTCAGCCTTCTGACGGACACCGGCGACGACGGCTGGGGATTCACCTACACGATCGGCCGCGGCGGCTCCGCGATTCGATCCCTTCTCGCGGACGAGTTTCTCCCGCTGCTGCCCAGAATGCATCCGCTCGACCACGAGCGGATCCTGCGAACACTCTGGACGGCGTCCCGATGGATCGGGAGGACGGGCTTGACCATGATGGCCCTTGCCGCCCTGGACAACGCACTCTGGGATCTGAAAGGGAAGCACTTCGGAGAGCCGCTCTACCGGCTTCTCGGCGGACACACGACCAAGGTTCCGATTTACGCGAGCGACGCCGGATGGATGAACCTCTCCCTCGACGAGATGAAGCGCCGCGCCGTGCGGTTCTCGGAAGAGGGGTTTCAGGGAGTGAAGCTCAAAGTCGGGCGGGAGACGCTGCAAGAGGACGTCGAACGGGTTCGAGTGGCACGTGAAACCATCGGTGACGCTGTCCCCCTCATGATCGACGCCAACGCGAAGTTCGCTTTGCCGGACGCGATGCGACTCGCGCACGAACTGAGCCCGTTCGGGATCGCGTGGTTCGAAGAGCCAATGCATTGCGATCAACCGGCTTCACACGCGGAGCTACGATCGAAGACCAGCATCCCCATTGCGGTGGGAGAAAGCCTCTACTCGAAGTTCGAGTTCACGCGCTACGTCGAGCAGGACGCCGTGGACATCGTCCAGCCCGACGCAGGGCGGATCGGGGTTACCGAGTGGATGAAGGTGGCGCACATGGCCGAATGTCACGGGCTCCGTGTCGCGCCGCACGCCTTCTTCGAACTCCACGCGCACCTCGTGGCGGCGTGTCCGAACGGACTCGTCGTCGAGTACATCCCGTATCTAGACCGCGTTCTCGAGACCCCCATGCACCCGGAGAACGGCTACGTCTTCCCGCCGGATCGCCCCGGTCACGGCATGGTGCTCTCCGAAGAGCGGAGCAGGGAATACCGAACGGAGAACCAGACGATCATGTTCTGACACTTGGAGGCCGAGCGGCAGACGCACTCGGGATCCTCTCTCGCCGTGTGTCGCTCGTGCCCACTTCAAGGAGGCTACGATGGACGGGTGCTTCGGGAAGTACGCAGACGTCGACCTTTCGACGGGCGTGACCGCCGACTACCGAATCCCGGAGGCGTGGCTCGAGAAACACGTCGGCGGCCGCGGGATCGCCACGAGGATCCTGCTGGAGGAGCTACATGGTGGAGAGGATCCGTTGGGACCCGAGAACGTCCTCGTCTTCGCGACCGGACCGTACCAAGGGACGAACACGCCGGGCGGTGGGAAGCACGGCATCTACGGCCGATCTCCGAAGACCGGCACGATCAACGAGTCGTACGCCGGTGGTTTCTTCGGCCACGCGCTCGGCCGGTCGGGATACGACGGCATCATCGTCCGCGGCGTCGCCGAGTCTCCTCGATCCCTGATCGTTCAGGACGGAGAGGTCGAACTGACGGACGCGACCGATCTCTGGGGACTGGAGACGGCGGATGTGGAGAGTCGCCTCAAGGAGCTGCACGGGAACGTGTCGGTCTCCTCGATCGGGATCGCCGGCGAGAACGGCGTTCAGTCCGCCTGCATCGTCAACGACCGAGCCCGCGCCCTCGGTCGATCCGGTTGGGGCGCCGTCATGGGGAGCAAGCGGCTGAAGGCCATTGCGGTCGGAGGCGACCAAGAGAAGCCGATTCACGACCCGGAAGCGTTGCGAAGCGACATCGCCGCATACCGGAAGTACATGCGTTCGCGCCAGGACCTCGCCTTCTACGGCGAGACGGGCACGATCAACCACGTCAGAGGCTACAGCGAGCTGGGCGTTCTCCCGACCAAGAACTTCCAGGAAGGCTGCTACGACTTCGCTGACGACATCTCAGATCTCGGACTGGCCCCCATCCTCGTCAGGCGAGACACCTGCGCAGGGTGCCCCGTGGCCTGCAAGCGCGTGGTGAGGACCAGCTTCCAGGGGCGTCCGGTCGAGGAGCGCTACGGCGGACCCGAGTTCGAGGCCGCCGCCGCTTTCGGCTCGCTCTGTCTCAACCGAGACATTCACTCCATCTGCATGGCGAATCAGCTGTGCAACCGATACGGCCTCGACACCATCAGCGCCGGGAACATGATCGCCTTCATCATGGAGGCGACCGAAAAGGGCCTCCTGAGCGAGCACGAGGGGGCACGCTGGGGAGACGCAGGTCGGATCGTCGAACTCGTCGAGCAGATCGCGAGGCGCGAGGGAATCGGGGCCAAGTTGGCGAACGGGCTGGCCGCGTTCGCCCGGGAGCTCGGTGCCGAAGAGTTCGCCATGCACATCAAGGGCCAGGAGATCCCGATGCACGAGCCGCGGGGGAAGATCGGGCTCGGGATCTCGTACGCGACGAGTCCTCGTGGGGCGACGCACCTCGACGGCATGCACGACCACCTCATCGACACGCAGAATCCGCTTGCTCCGTGGGGAGTCGTCGACCCGGTGGATCGGTTCGCGTGGGAGCCGAAGCCGCGACTCGACAAGCTCATCGAGGACCTGTTCTCCTTCTCGAACTCCCTGGTCTGCTGCCTCTTCATTCACTGGGGGTATTCCGCGGGTCATCCGGAGCAGTTCGAATACGACCGGGCAATCCTGCTGGACGTTACCGGAAGAGACCTACCTTTCGAGGAGTGGCAGCTCATCGGCGAACGCAACTACGTGATCCGCAAGATCATGTCGGCGTGGGACGGGTACACGCGGGCCGATGACGATCTTCCACCCCGCTTCAAGACACCGCTTCCCCGAGGTGGATCCGCCGGAAGGCCGATCACCGATCGTCAGCTGCAAGCGGCGATCGACGAATGGTACGAGCTGAGGGGATTCGACAGCTGCGGACCGACGGACGCCAAGCTTGCCGAGCTGGGGCTCGGAGAGCTGCGGGGGCTGATACGCCGTGACGCCTAGCACTCGGGCAGCGCATTGTGGAAGGAGCCATCGTGCGATTTAGGCGGATGCCGCTGGAGTCCTGGTTCGACAAGTACCAGTACCTGGCGAAGTGCAACATCGGAGAAAGCGCGATCCCGTACAAGGAGTTCGGCGAACTCGGGCTCGATCTCGATGGCCTGAGGATCCGATACGGACACCACCGCGGACTGCCTGAACTGAGGGATCGGATCGCGGCCGATTACGACGGTCTCACGGCCGATGACGTGGTCGTTACGAACGGTGCAGCAGAAGCCTTGTTCTGCATTGCGGCGTGGTTGCTGAATCCGAACGACCGGGTTGTCGTGGAGCATCCGAACTACGCATCCAACATCGAGGTCCCGCGGTCTTTGGGCTGCGAGGTGGTTCTCCTGTCGCTCGAATTCGAGGAGGGGTTCGCCCTCGATGTCGAAAGACTCGAGGAGGTCGTCACGCCCAAGACGAAGCTGATGAGCCTCAGCCACCCGAACAACCCCACTGGGGCGATGATCTCCCGAGAGACCCTTGAGGCTTGCATCGAGATCGCTGAGCGAAACGGCTGTCACCTTCTCTTCGACGAAACATACCGTGCCCTGACCTACGGCGAGCGGCTTCCGGCGGCCGCTTCACTCAGTCAGCGGGCTATCAGCGTCTCGACCCTGTCCAAGGACTACGGGCTCCCGGGTATCCGAATCGGCTGGCTCGCCACACAGGATCGCGACCTTCTCGATGGAGTGGTCGCTATTCGCGAGCAGACGACCATCTGCAACTCGGCCCTCGGCGAGGCCATCGCCGTAACCGCCCTCGACCGGGAGGCCGAGTTCATCGGTCCGCTTCGCGGGCACGTCCGAACGAACCTCGACTCGCTCAGCGCCTGGATGAGCGAGCAGGAGTACCTGGAGTGGGTGCCACCCGAGTCGGGCGTCGTGTGCCTCCCGCGGTTTCGAGCCGGAGCCATGGAGGATCCTGAATCCTTCTACCGCCTTCTCGTCGAGGAGTACGGGACGTTTCTCATCCCCGGAAGGTGTTTCGAGATGGACAACCGATACTTCCGGCTCGGATTCGGTGGCGACCGCAGCGAACTCGTGGAGGGACTCGGCCGGTTCGCTGCTGCGTACGAGGCGCTGCTGAGCGGAAGTGACGCCGGTGCGGCGTGAGAACGAGAGAGGATAGGCTGTGCCGCGAGAAGCGAGGAGGTGACCGACCGTGAGTAGCTTCGTGGCACCGCGCGCGGAGATGATCCCGCATTCGGGCATCCGCGAGATCTTCAATCTCGCCCACCGCATGCCGGATGTCGTACACCTCGAGATCGGCGAACCCGACTTCGACACGCCGGAGCCCATCGTCCGCGCGGCCGAAGAAGCAGCTCGCTCCGGCCACACACACTACACGGCGAACGCAGGCATCGCGGAACTTCGCGTCGCGATCGCCAAGCGATTGAGCTCCGAGACCGGACGGCCGTTCTCCTTCCACCAGATCCTAGTGACTGCCGGTGCAACCGAAGCATCCCTCCTCGCCTTCCTGACGACGCTCTCGCCGGGAGACCAAGTGCTGCTGCCATCGCCCGCCTGGCCCAACTACTGGAGCCAGCTCCAGCTGGCGGGAGCAGAG
Source organism: uncultured Thermotogae bacterium (assembly GCA_964523545.1). GTDB lineage: Bacteria > Bipolaricaulota > Bipolaricaulia > UBA7950 > UBA9294 > JANQEA01. The sequence continues at coordinate 24,264 of CAZFZM010000012.1, read as the reverse complement.
CCGATACTCATCCGGCTTCGCGAGTCCGATGGCTTCGAAGTCGATGCGGAGAGTGTCGAATCGCACTTGACCGATCGGACGAAAGGACTCGTCCTCAACTACCCGCACAACCCGACAGGGGCGACGCTCTCCTCGGAACGCCTCTCAGAGATCGCGGATGTGGCCCGGCGACACAATCTCCTCATCTACTCGGACGAGACCTACGCAGATCTGACGTACGAAGGCCCCTCAACGAGCGTCATCGAGATGGAAGGCATGCCCGAGCGCGTCGTCATTCTCAGGACGTTCTCCAAGACGTACGCGATGACGGGGTGGAGAATCGGCTACATGGCCGCCGACGAGCACATCGTACGCACGGCCACCGTGCTACGGGAGCACACTTCGACGTGCGCGTCCTCGGTCTCGCAGCACGCCGCCGTCGCCGCACTCGAGTCGGGCGGCCCCGCGGTCGGCCGAATGCTCGCCGAGTACAAGGCCCGTCGAGACGCCATCGTCGAGGCGTTCCGCGGCTACCCACACGCGAGCCTCTTCCGCCCGCGCGGGGCCTTCTACGGGTTCGTCGGCATCGAATCGTTCGACCGCCCCTCCGCCGAGGTGGCGCTGACGCTTCTCCACCAGCACGCGGTCGCCGTCGCTCCCGGATCCGCGTTCGGGGACGCCGGAGAGGGATACCTCAGGATTTGCTTCGCGCGCCCGATCGTCGAGCTCAGGGAAGGGATCGCGCGGATTCGAACCGGCCTCGCCGAGATGGCGTCGGAAGGATAGCGGTCTCGCGTCCTCAGACCTTCGGTCCCAGACGCTCAATCGCGAACACGCCGTGGCCGCCCCGCTCGGCCGCGGTGAGTTTGCCGTTCACGACGGCGGCCGTCTCGTCCGCGATTCGTGCACCCAGCTCCTCCAGCCGCGCGCCGACGAGCAGACCTCCGGCGTCGAAGTCCATGTCGTCTCGCATCGCGTTGAACATCGAGGAGTTCGACGCGATCTTCAACGTAGGCGCAATGGGACACCCGGTCGGTGAGCCCCGTCCCGTCGTGAAGAGAACGATCTGTGCTCCGCCGGCGACCATCCCCGTGACCGACTCCGGGTCGTTGCCCGCGGTGTCCATGACCACGAGGCCTCTCTCGGACGGCACTTCGCCGTAGCGCAGGACCTCTCGAACGGGGGAAGTACCGCCCTTGGCGATCGCGCCGAGCGACTTCTCCTCGATCGTCGTGAGACCCCCTGCGACGTTGCCTGGGGCCAAGTCCTCCGGGGAAGCCGTCTGTTCTCCCCCCCGGCTGATCCCACCCTTTCGGGCCGCCTCTTCACGAGCACGCACCGTTCGCAAGATCGCTCGAGCGACCTCCCCGGTCGCCGCCCTTGAAGCAAGCACGTCCTCGGCGCCGATGAACTCCGTGACCTCCGAGAGGATGACCGTCCCGCCCGCGGCTACGACGAGGTCACTCGCGGCGCCAACCGCTGGATTCGCCGTGATGCCGGACCATGCGTCCGAACCGCCACACTCCACCCCAACAACGAGCTCCGACGGATCCATCGATTCGCGTCTCATCTCCCCCAATCCACCCAACATCTCCCGCACGACGCCCAGCGCCCTCTCATAGGCCCTACTCGTTCCGCCCTCTTGCTGAATGGTGAGCAGCTCGACCCACTGACCGCACGAGGACAGTCGCGCAGCCATGGTCGGAGCGGAAACCGTCTCGCAACCCAGGCTCACGAGGAGGACTGCCCCTACGTTCGGGTGACCCGCGAACGCTTCGAGAACCCGCGTCGTTTGATCAAGATCCGCGCCGATCTGCGAGCACCCGTAGGTATGCGGGAGGGCCACGACACCCGGGACGAAACGCCCGATTCGCTCTACGACGCCGTTGGCACACTGCACCGCGGCCATGACCAACAGGTGGTTCCGTACGCCGATTCGGCCGTCGGCACGGCGGTAGCCGGTCAGCCGGGGCATCCACTCGATGCCGGATTCAGACCAACTGGTTGTACCGCCAGCGACGTGCGAGACGTCGGGCTCGCCCTCTTGTGTTCTCGCCCGCACGCCGCGGGTGCTCGCGCAGTTGTGGGTGTGCACGTGCTCGCCGACGCGGACGTCGGTGGTCGCCCGACCGATCGGGGCGCCGTACTTGACAACCGTCGCTCCTTGAGCGATCGGGTGAACGGCCACTTTGTGACCGAAGCGGATCTCCTCGAGGCAATCTAGCCGCGTCCGGCCATCTTCCGCCGTGGCTCCTTGCACAAGGGTCCGCGTCGCGACGGCCACGTTGTCCTCCGGATGGAGCAACAAGAGATCGGTCACATACCCACCGTCCGCCGAGGATTCGGATGGCGAGATCTTGGCGGAGACATGGACACCTGTCAACACACATCGAATCGCTTGTACAGCGTCCGGTTGACGTGCCCGTGAAGATCGTGTTCCATGTTCCCGTACGGGCGCATGCGCCCGGGATTTCGGCATACGGGAGGGCATCATGACAACGGCTGGCAATGGCCTGGATCCGCACTTGGCGAGCTTGTCTCGCCTCCGCGACGCGCAGAGCCGCTCCATCAGCGCGGAGAACTTCACCGGGGCAAAGGGGGAGGGCGGCAAGGCGACCGAAGGTACCGGAGCCGTCTACGCTCGCGAATTGGGACAGGGGTGGAAGATCTCGCCGAGCATACCGATCGAAGGAAAGAGCACGGCGGTCCTGGCGGAGATCGAAGGCCCCGGGGCGATCGTGCACATGTGGATGGGGGTTCTGGCCGAGCCGATCAGCTGGCGGCAGCTGATCTTCCGATGCTACTGGGACGACGAGGAGATGCCCTCCGTGGAAGTCCCCTTGGGAGACTTCTTCTGCAACGGGTGGTGTGTACCGTGCCTGGTGAATTCGTTCGTGGTCGCCGTCAACCCGCGCGGTGGATTCAATTGCTACTGGCAGATGCCGTTCCGTCGAAACGCACGCATCACCATCGAGAACATCAGTCCGGACCGGATCGAGGGATTCTACTACCAGATCAACTACGTGCTCACCGAGGTTTCGGACGATCGCGCCTACTTCCACGCCCAGTGGCGTCGGACCAACCCGGTTCCGTACATGGACGTCCACACGGTGGTCGACGGCATTCGCGGCCAGGGGCAGTACGTGGGGACTTACATGGCCTGGGGGACGAACAGCAACGGCTGGTGGGGCGAGGGCGAGTTCAAGTTCTATCTCGACGGTGACACGGACTGGCCGACGATCTGCGGCACGGGCACCGAGGACTACTTCGGAGGCGCCTGGAACTGGGAGCAGCCGAAGGGCGAGTACGGATCGTACTCCACGCCGTTCATGGGACTTCCCCAGATCATCAAGCCCGACGGCTACTGGCACAGCCAGCAACGGTTCGGGATGTACCGGTGGCACGTGACCGACCCGATTCACTTCAAGCAGGATCTCCGTATCACGGTTCAGGCGCTCGGCTGGCGCCAACCGCTCGACGGGGTGCCTCGCTATCTCCCGTTGAAGGACGACATCGCTTCGACGTCGTTCTGGTATCAGACCCATCCTCACGCACCGTTCCCGGAGCTGCCGGACATCAACGCGCTCGAGCCGACCTAGAATCCGGAAAGCGCTCGGCGCGAGGATCGGAACGAGGCGAACTCTACGGCAGAAGAGACCGCAACGCCGGGCTAACGGTAGTTATAGCCCTCCTCCAGCATGGCGAGGACGTTCTCGGTTGGAACGTAGTTCGTGATCGAGTTGCCGCTTCCGTAGGCGAACCGGCCGTACGGCATGCACGTATCGAGGATGCCTCTGCAGTAGACCCTCAGCTCGTCCACGGGAAGCCTGCAGAGCTTGTCCATGTCCACCCCGCCAAGGCCGGCGATCCGCCGGCCGTACGTCTCCATGTGCTCCGCGACGGGTACGACCGAGTCCTCGAAGGAATGCTTGGCATCGAAGCCGACGTCTTCGATCAGGTCTTCCATCAACGGGTAGATGTTCCCGCAGCAGTGGAGCCAGGCCATCTTGCCGCGCGCGTGGGCGAGATCCACGTACTTCTTCAACCAGGGCACGATCAGCTCCCGCAGATGCTCGACGCTGATCATGGTCTGCTTGCTGTAGGCCATGTCGTCGACGTGCCAGAGAAGGCCGACGGACTCGGCCGAGATCATCCGCTCGTACAGGTCGAAATTCAGTTGCCCCCACGTCTCTGCGACCGCCCTGACGAGGTCCGGCTGTTCGTACAGAAAGCAGCAAAGGTCCTCGAACCCGAAGAGGGCGCCCACGAGGCCCGGTTCGAAGATGCCGCTGATGGCCGTGACCGTCATCCCGTCGGGAAGCTGCTCTCCGAAGTAGCGGTAGTACTCGTCCATTTCCAGCACGTCGAGGTCGACGCGGTCCCACGGGATTCGCTCGAAGTCCTCCCAGGACCGGATGATCCCGGTCTTCTCCTCCTGCCAGTTCCGCTGCCCACGAGACAGCCTCTCCTCCGCGGTGTCCGCGGCGTGCCTCGCCCCGCCGCCGGTCAGCCCCGCCTCGGCGGCCAGTGCGGCGATCATCGATCCCATGTACAGGCCCGGCGCGAAGTCCGGGACGAAGTCGAGGCCCATCCGGTAGTAGAAGGCGATGTCACGTCGTATGCGGACCTCATCGGGTTCGCCGTCGATCAGCTTGAAGCCCTTCCCGGCCAAGAACCCAATGAGTTTCTTCTGACGATGAGAGTTGCTTCCACCGGAGAAGAGCGACTCGTCCATCTCCGGGAACTCCTCCTCCATCAGGGTCCGAGAGAGGTGCTTGATGACCTCCGGGTCCGCCACGTCGATGATGTGTGCTCGCTTCGGCTTTTGCCTGCCGAGCAGAACCGCCTCGAGTGCCTCGAAGTCCGGCCTGGGTTCCTTCAATGGGAATCGACTCATCCTCAGCTCCTTCTCTACTCCGGTCGATCGCGGCGCCAGCTCCGAACGACGTCTCCAACGGCCTTCAGGTTCTCGATCACGGCGTCCTTCGGGACGGCGTCGCCGCTACCGATCATGATTCCGGTGCATCCACGTACCTGTCGGTGGATTTCCTCTACGTAGGCCCTGAGTCGAGCGACGTGCCAGCTCGTCAGGAACGTCGGGTCGATCCCGCCGATCACGACCTTATCGGGCCAGGCTCGCTTCGCCTCCCAAAGGCTCGTGTCCCCCGTCGGTGCGGGAGAGATGTCGACGATACCGTCATCGTGCTCCGCTCGAATGAGATCGAGTAGCCCCTTCAGCAGGCCACAACGATGCGTCAGGTAGGCCTTCCCCCGTTCGTGCAAGACGTCGGCGTAGTCATTGATGCAAGGGGAGACGTACTTCGCGTAGATCGCGGGAGAGATGTAGCTCGTCGACGTGTTCTCGTAGTCGATCACAACCTCGGCCGGCGATTCGGCCATCACCTCGTACGCTTCGAGGTTCTTACGGTGCATCGTCCGCATCACCGACTCGAGCTGGGCCAGGTGATCCGTGTAGAATGTCGTGTAGAACGGCTCGATGCCGATGACGTGCTGCAGGAGATCCTGGATCGGCGTCGGCTGTCCCGCGTCCGTCGCGATTCCGGCGTCACCGACGCGCTCGTCTTCCCTGGCGAACGCTTCGTAGTTGGGGAAGAACCGCCGCCGTTCTACGATGTACCGGTAGGCGTCGAGATCTTCGGAATCCTTTACGAGCATCTCGACGGGAAACGGAATGTACGGCGACTGCTCGGTGTACAGCGCCCGTTCCGTGAGCGTCCTGCCGGGGATCTCGTACGTTCGCGTCAGCATGCGACCTTTCGGCTCGTCACGCAGGCAGACGCTCACGGCGACCCCTTCATCTACGAAGCGCACGGCTTCGCCCGCTTCGAACCGTTGCAGGTCGTCCGGATCTCTAGGCAGGCTAAGGTTCCAGCCGTACGTCCACACGGCCCGCTCCATCACATCGGCGCCGACCTCTCGATACGCCTCCAAGACGTCCGTGCCCGGAGGCTGCGCGGTCATGTAGTAGCCGTCGAGCAGCGGCACCCAAGGGAGGCGATCCACCGCCTCCCCACGTAGGACCGCCAGGATCCTCTCCCGAGATCGCACCCGGTTCCCGCCTTTCTCGCCTCGCCGTCACAGAGAGGCTGCAAGGACCGAATCACGGCTCGGCCTTGCAGCCGCAGACCTTCCGCTCACTGGCTCCGTCTGCATCCAATGACCACTCTAATGCAGGAATGCCTGCTAGGCAAACGAACTTGGTGAAGCAGGCAACGAGCATGGGGCAGCGCTGGATTGCGTGACCTTGGCGCTGTTGCTGCTCCCCCAATTCGTCTACACTTGATCTCGTCGGGGTGTCGAGGACGGAGTCGCGGAAGCAGGTGCTCAATCATGACGATATCGCTCAAGAACGCACTCGCGGCAGGCCGGGTCGCGATTGGGACGTTCCTTCTCGAACTCGCTTCACGAGGGATTCCGAAAGTCCTCGCCCGCGCCGGATTCGACTTCGTGGTCATCGATATGGAGCACGGGGTCTTCACCACGGAATCCGCCGCCGCGCTGATCGCTTTCGCCACGGCATCCGGTATCGCGCCGCTGGTCCGCATCGCCGAGATCTCCCGGACGAACGTTCTCGCGGCCCTGGAGGCGGGTGCGAGCGGCCTCGTGGCTCCGATGATCAGCGGCCGCGATGACGTCAACACGCTGTACCGGCTCGCCAAGTACCCTCCGGCCGGCCAGAGAGGAACCGGCCTCGGAACCGCGCACACGGATTACGAGATTCCCGACGCACCCGAGTACCTGCGTGTAGCGAATGAATCCGTGATCCTGGTTGGCCAGATCGAGACGACGGAGGCGCTCGACAACCTCGACGAGATTCTGAGTCCCGGCAAGCTCGACGTCGCTTTCGTCGGCCCGCTCGATCTCTCGGTGAGTCTGGGATCCCCAGGGAACCAGAATACGCGCGAGTTCGAGGCCGCGATCGACCTCATCCTGAATCGTTGTGCCGAGCACGAAGTCATTCCCGGAGCGTTCGCCGCCGATCCCGAGGGCGCGAAGCGTTGGATCGAGCGGGGATGCCGGCTGATCGCGTGTTCCTTCGGGCTCACCATGTTAGGCGAGAGGAGCCGACAGATCATTCGAGCCATCCGAGATCAGGACTGACGTCTCAATCCTCTTCGTCGAGGGCCACATGCCACTCATCCCATCGTCGGTTCGTCGTCCAGCGGGCACCTACCACCCGGCCCTGGCCTGTGTTTGCTGGTGCGAATCTCACGCCCCGCGGGTGCAGACACTCGGCGGGAACAGTCGACATTTGACAAGGCTCGGCAGAATGTGCTAGCGTGCCTCGTAATCGTTTACGTAAACGATTTCGAGGGGCAAGGGAATGGCTACGATCAAGGATGTAGCTCAAGACGCGGGCGTGTCGACCGCCACAGTCTCCCACGTCTTGAACGGAACTCGACCCGTCAGCGAGGAACTCGCGAAGCGGGTTCGGGAGAGCGTCGCCAAGTTGGACTACCATCCGGACCGGATCGCCCGCAGTCTCCGGACGCAACGAACGCACGCGATCGGTCTGATCGTCTCCGACATCTCCAATCCATTCTTCTCGGTCCTCGTTCGCGGTGCCGAAGACGCGGCCTCGGAGCTGGGCTACAGCATCATGATCTCGAACACGGACGAAGACTCGGAGAAGGAGCGGCTCCACGTCAATGCCCTCCGACAGAGGCGGATCGATGGCCTCCTGATTGCACCGACCGAAGGGGCAGACGAGAACGTTCAGCTTCTGGTGTCATCCGGCGTCCCGTTCGTGTTCGTCGACCGGAGGATCGAAGGTGTTCGTGCCACATCCATCCTGTCCGACAACGTGGGGGGCGCGTACGCTGCGACCCAGCACCTGCTCGCATTCGGTCACGAGAGGATCGGCATCATCCTCGGCCTGGACGGAACATCGAGCAGCAGAGAGCGGTATCAAGGGTATCGTGTGGCGCTGAAAGACGCGGGCCTTGACGGGGAGGCGAACCTCGTCGTCCGCGGCGACTATCGCATCGCCGGTGGCTCGCGGGCGTGCAACGAACTCCTCGATCTCCCGAGGCCGCCCACCGCCGTCTTCAGCCTGAACAACCTGATGGCCATCGGTGTCCTCTGCGCGATTCGAGAGCGAGGGATGCGGTTTCCGGATGACATCTCGGTCGTCAGTTTCGACAGCCCGTGGTGGATGGATCACGTGATGTCTCCCGCTCTCACGTACATCGGGCAGGAGCCTTACGAAATCGGCCAGCGTGCGATGTGCGAATTGGCGCGGACGATCGACTCCGAGGTGAAAGAGCCGGTCGAAGAGGTGATTCGAGTCCCGACCCGGCTCGAAATCCGGGAATCCGTGGCGCCGCCGCATAGTCGGGATCGCGACTCTGTACCACCTCGAAGGACCGGTACGGACCACACCGGCATGCCGGAGGGGACGACTCCATGAACATCCTGATGATCGTCGCCGACACGTTCCGGTACGACCACCTGGGATTCAACGGCAACCCCGTCATCAAGACACCGAACCTCGACGCTCTCGCCGCGGACTCGGTTGCCTTCGACCGGTCGTACGCCGCGTCGTTCCCGACCATGCCGAATCGTGCCGACCTGTTCACCGGGAAGTGGACGTTCACCTACCTCGGGTGGGCGCCACTGCCCGTGAGCGAGATCGTACTGGCGCAACTCCTCTCGGAACACGGCTACAGGACGATGGGGGTCGCCGACACGCCGTTCTTCGTCCGGTACGGCTACGGCTACGATCGCGGCTTCTCCGATTTCATCTGGCTTCGCGGCCAGGGATGGGCCGACACCGTGGAGGACGTGAACCTCGATCGGACGTACGAGGAGGACTACTGCGCTCCGCGCACGATGCGGACGGCCGCTCGATGGCTGGAGAGGCACCGCCTGGACGTGCCGTTCTTCCTGTACGTCGACACCTGGGACCCTCACGAGTACTGGGATCCGCCGCACTGGTACGTCGACCCCTACCACGACAACTATGACGGCAAAAACGTCCGCCCCTGCTACGGCCCGTGGGTAGAGAAAGGCGTCACGGCCGAGGATCTCGAGATCGCCCACGCCTGCTACTGCGGCGAGGTGACGATGGTCGATCGCTGGATCGGCTTCCTCCTCGATCGATTGGAGACACTCGGTCTGGCCAACGACACCGCGATCCTGTTCACGTCGGACCACGGGTTCTACTTCGGCGAGCACGGCCAGTTCGGCAAATGCGTGATGGATCTGAGTCCGAAGCCTCCGCACCCCGGCATGATGTGGCATCGCTCTCCGCTTTACGAGGAGGTCTGTCACACACCGCTGCTGATGCGGGTGCCCGAGATCGAGCCACGTCGAACCGACGCTCTCGTCTCGGCCGTCGACGTCATGCCGACGCTGCTCGAGCTGGCAGGCGTCGAGGTCCCCGAGGTCGTCCGGGGTCGTTCCCTCGGCCCGATTCTTCACGGCGACGACCACGCTGGGCGGGAGTTCGTGGTCACGTCTCCGCCGCTGGGGAACCCCGGCGCGGGCACCGAGGCCGTCGACGCGATGAGCCGGCACCTGAAGGAGTTCACGCCCGCCACGATCACGAGCCCCGCACACGCGTTGATCTTCAGTGCGGAAGGAGAGCCGGCGGAGCTGTACGACCTCGCGAGCGACCCGAGCCAGTCGTGCGACGTCATCCGGGACGCGCCGGAGATCGCGACCGATCTCCATGCGAGATACGTTGCGCTCCTCGAGAGCGAAGAGGCGGACGAGCGGTTCATGGAGCCGCGACGGCGGCTGACGGTCGAAGGGTGAGACACGAGCGATGAACGCGAGAGAACGAGTGATGACGACCCTCTGCGCTACCACGAGAGATCGATGAACAAGGAGGCCCGCAGAAGGCTCGGAGACTGCGTTCGGAAGCGAAAGAACCAGTGATCCGTGGAACGTGCCTCAACGTCTCTCCACACGGTCCACGGTCACGCAACGAGCGAGAGAGAAGGAGGCGATGAGAGGTCCATTCGAAGAAGACGATGGGACACTGACACCAGCGCACAGGGAGATTGGAGGTCAAGGAGATGAGACAGATGTCAAAGAGGATCGTTAGATACCTGGTACTGGGAATCGTGCTGGCCGGACTGGCATCGGTCGTCTCGGTGGCATACGACGAGGCGCCGATGCTGGCGGAGCTGGTGCGAAGTGGGCTGTTGCCGAGCGTCGAAGAGCGATTGCCGGCCGAACCGCTCGTGATCACACCGATCGACTCAATCGGTCGCTACGGGGGAACGACCGTTGTTTACAGCTCGACACCGATCTACGTCGACGCGCCCGGCTTGGCCATGCTGGGGATGGACTACCTGTTCGGAGGGCTCGCGTCGTACGACCCCGAGAACATCTCGGCCTGGGGTGTGCCGAACATCGCCGCGGGCTTTGAGATCGGAGAAGACGGACGATCGACCACGGTCTTCCTGCGGGAGGGGCTGAAGTGGTCCGACGGGTATCCGTTCACGGCGGACGACTTCGTGTACTTCTACGAGCATGCCCTGAAGAACGACGAGATCTACCCGGTGAAGCCGGCGTGGGCCATGTACGGCGGCGAGCTCGTGACCATGACGAAGATCGACACGTACACGGTGAAGTTCGAGTTCGCGGAGCCGTACTACACCTTCCTCGGCGACCTGACCGCCTCGGTGGGCAACCAGCCGGGGATCCTGTGGAACTGGGGCTCGTTCCAGGCGGCGCACTACGCGCAGCAGTTCCATCCGGACTTCATCGGCATTGAAGAGGCGAACCGTCTCGCAACGGAGGCGGGCTTCAACACGTGGGCGGAGAATTACTGGGCGAAGACCGACGCGCTGTTCGGCACCCCGTCCAGCTTCGGTCCGCCCGTGCTCGCTGCCTACGTCTGCGTCGAGAAGACTCCGGAGCGCTGGGTGTTCCAACGGAACCCGTACTACTGGAAGGTCGACACCGCCGGGAATCAGCTTCCCTACATCGACCAGATCATCGTGAACATCGTGACGGACGTGGCGGCGATCGAAGGGAAGGTAATCAGCGGCGAGGCGACGTTTGCCATCGGCGCGGCCGCGAACCTGCCCCTCTACACGGACAGCGCCCTCGAATCGGGATTCAAGGTGTACGTCTGGCGGGACGGCTCCGGAAGCCTGTACCCGCTTCAGATGAACCTGACGCATCCGGATCCCGGGATCCGGGAGATCTTCAACGACTTCCGGTTCCGCAAGGCGGTTTCGTACGCGATCGATCGGGACGCCATCAACAAGGCGGCCTACTTCGGTCTCGCGACGCCTCGGGCGCACACGGTCCCGGAGGGTGACGTGCTGTTCGAGCCCGAGTTCGCCACGGCGTACGTAGAGTACAACCCGGAAGAGGCGAACGCGCTGCTCGACGAGATGGGCCTCGATCAGAGGGGATCCGACGGCTACCGCTTGCGGAGCGACGGAGAGCCGCTGATCCTGACCCTCGAGACGACCGTCGTCACCATTCCTCAGGAGATCATCCAAGAGAACCTGCAGGCTGTCGGGCTGGACTTGAGGCTCAAGGTCGAAACCGCAAGTGTGGCGATCGAGCGTCTCCCGGCCAACCTGGTGGACATCATCACCACCGGGTCGGCTCAGGATCTCGGGACCGCGTTCATCCTGTTGCCGCAGCACTTCGTCCCCATCAACTGGGGGACGGTGACAAACTGGGGCGTCGAATGGTCTCGCTACTACGTGACCGATGGGGCGGAAGGCGAGCAGCCGCCGCCCGAGATCCAGCAGCTGATCGACTGGTGGCACGAGATGAAGCAGACGCCCGGTGCGGAGGAACGCACCGAGCTCGGCAAGAATATCCTGAGGTCTCATGCCGAGAACCTATGGATCGTCGGAACGATCGGGATGGCTCCGCTGCCGCTCCTCATCGACGAGGACATGCGCAACGTCCCGGCGAAGGGGCTGTGGTCCTGGAGCCTGCTGTACATGAACCCCTACACGCCGCAGCAGTTCTACTTCGCGGACGCGGTGCCGCTTCTCGAAGCGTCCTACGTCCTGTACACGAACCAGTACGAAGGAGACTAGGGGACACGAACCCAGGGGGGGCGGTGCATCCGCCCCCCATCGTCTAGGGAGGACCATGGTAGCCTACCTCGTCCGCAGACTGCTCTACATGCTCGTGGCGCTCTTCGTCATCTCGATCATCTCGTTTTTCGTCATCGAAGCTCCACCGGGAGACTACATCTCCTATTGGATCTCGCACGTCGAGGCGGGCCTGCAGGGGCAGGACTACATCGAGACCCTGCGCGATCGCTACGGGCTGAACGATCCCGTGCACGTCAGGTACTTCCGCTGGATCTCGGCCATGGTGCGGGGCGACTTCGGCTACTCGCTGTTTTGGAGCATGCCGATCGCGGACATCCTCGCCGCGAAGCTTCCCTATAGCATCCTGATCAACGGGCTGGCTCTGATTTTCAGCTACGTCGTGGCCATCCCGATAGGCATCTACTCCGCCGTCAAGCAGTACTCGGTCGGCGACTACGTGTTCACGTTCCTCGGCTTTCTCGGCCTGTCGATTCCCGCGTTCCTCTTCGCGTTGGTCGTGATGTTTGCCTCCTACAAGCTGTTCGGAACGACGATCGGTGGGCTCTTCTCCCAGCAGTTCGTCGACGCAGCGTGGAGCTTCGCCAAGCTCGGAGACTTCCTCAGGCACCTCATCGTGCCCGTCTTCGTGGTGGGGACTGCCGGCACGGCCGGCTTGATCCGGGTCATGCGCGCGACACTGCTCGACGAGCTGGAGCAGGACTACGTGCGCGTCGCACGGTCCAAGGGGCTCCCGGAGTGGCGCGTCATCCTGAAGTACCCCGTACGCGTGGCGCTGAACCCGATCCTCAGTGTCGCTGGCTGGCTCCTCCCTGCGCTCGTCTCAGGGGCGATCATCATCGAAGTGGTTCTCAACCTGCCGACCATCGGCCCCGTCTTCCTCAGTGCCCTGCTGTCGCAGGACATGCAGCTGGCCGGGGCTGTCGTCATGCTGCTCAGTGCGCTGGTCGTCGTTGGGACGCTCGTGTCCGATCTGCTGCTCGCCATCGCGGATCCGAGAATTCGATATGTCTGAGGAGGAAAGGGCGGTCAGAGTGAAGCGACGTGAGAGGCGACGCAAGACCGCGAGCGGCTCCCTCTGGCGCCTCGCGTGGCGTCAATTCAGGCGGCACCGCCTCGCTCTCCTCGGAACGATCATCCTGGCGGTGCTCTACGGTGTTGTGATCTGCCCCGACTTCTTCGCGCCGAACAACCCGTACCAGAGATCCCAGAACCTGTTTCGCCCTCCCCAGCCCCTTCATTTCATCGACGGACAAGGGAGATTCCATCCGCTTCCCTTTGTGTATTCGGTCACGGAATCGCTGGACATGGAGACGTTCAAGTACACCTTCACGGAGGACAAGGACGTGATGCATCCGGTCCGGCTGTTCGTTCGGGGGTACACGTACAAGCTGTTCGGGCTCTTCGAAACGAACGTGCACCTGTTCGGCACAACGAGCGGCGCGCCGTTCTACCCGTTCGGGACCGATCGACTCGGACGGTGCGTCCTCAGCCGGATCTTCCACGGAACCCGCATTTCCCTCTCCGTCGGACTCATCGGCGTGGCGATTAGCCTGATCCTCGGACTCCTGTTCGGCGGGATCTCAGGCTACTTCGGAGGAGCCGTCGACACGATCATCCAGCGGGCGATCGAGATCATTCTCTCGGTGCCGGCGATCCCTCTCTGGATGGCCCTCTCCGCCGCGATCCCGAAGACGTGGACCCCGGTCACCGTCTTCTTCTGCATCGTCGTCATCCTGTCGCTTCTGCAGTGGATCGGGCTCGCGCGGGTGGTGCGAGGGAGATTCCTTTCGCTGCGCGAGGAGGACTTCGTGATGGCGGCGGTCGCCTGCGGAGTCCCGACGGTCCGCCTGATCGCACGGCACATCCTTCCGAACACCATGAGCTACGTCCTCGTGAACGCGACGTTGGCGATCCCCGCGATGATCCTCGGGGAAACGGCACTGAGCTTCATCGGCGTCGGGTTGCGTCCGCCGGTGATCAGCTGGGGAGTTCTGCTCAGCACCGCGCAAGGCCTGAAGGTCTTGACTCTGAATCCCTGGCTCCTGACCCCCGGAATCTTCGTCGTCGTCGCCGTGCTGGCGTTCAACTTCGTCGGCGACGGTCTCCGCGACGCGATGGATCCGCATTCGTACAGGAGATAGGCCGGGATCTCTGGGTGGAGGACGTGCACCCCGGCGTGAAAGGAGCACGATGAACGGAAGAGAGAGGGTGCGGGCGTCCGTCGAGTTCTCGGGGCCCGATCGAATCCCATACGGCCTCGGGATCGACATGCGACGATTCCGCAAGGAGAAACCCGAGCTCGTCCCTCGCCTGCAGAAGATCCTCAGCGCCGTCCCGCAGGATTTCATCGGGATCCAGCCAACGGCGCCCGAAGGAGGCGAGCCGACCTCCTTCTTCCGCGCGATGTTCGAGGACGGAACGGACATGTGGGGCGTGCGTTGGCAGACCGGCTTCGCGGCGTCACACCCGCTCGCCGACAACGGCTTCGACCTGGACACGTATCGGTTCCCGGATCCGCGGGCGCCCGGGATCTTCGACCTGGCGGACCGAGCGGTCGAGACGAACCCGGAGACCTACTCCTGCGGGCTCGTCTGGTGGACGATGTTCGAGCGGTATCACCTCCTTCGCGGCATGGAGAACGCACTCATCGACTACATGGCCTGCCCGGATCGATTCAAGGCGCTGCAGGAGCGGATCTTCGCGTACGACATGGCGATCCTCGACCACTGGATCGAGCTGGGCATCGACGGCGTGTTCTTCAGCGACGACTGGGGGGACGACTACCGCCTTCTCATCTCGCCGGCTGCCTGGCGCGAGCACTGGAGGCCGTATTACGAACGTCTGTTCGGCCGAGTCCGAGACGCCGGGATGCACGTTTGGCTTCACAGCGATGGGAACATCTTCGAGATCCTTCCCGATCTGGTCGAGATCGGCCTCAACGTCCTGAATCCCATCCAGCGGCGCGCACTGGACGTCGATCGGTTGGCAAGGGAGTACGGGGGCAGGCTGTGCTTCGACGGAGGCGTGGACGTGCAGCACACCCTCCCGTTCGGCACGCCGGAGGACGTTCGGAAGGAGGTCAAGTACCTCATCGAGACGCTCGGAGGCTTCAACGGCGGGTACATCGGCGGCGTATCGCACTCGATCCTCCCCGACGTGCCGATCGAGAACATCGAGGCGCTGCAGGCGGCGTTCGAGGAGTACGGAAGCGAAGCGAGACCATGATCGACTTGTTCGACCTGTCCGGCGGCCTGACTGTCGCCAAGAGGAAGACATCGTGAAGAGCGCGGTACGGCGGCGCAACGGACATCACCTAGTGAAGTGCTTCCTCTTGGCCGTCTCTGTCCTCGCAGCGCTCGTCGTGTTCGCCCTAGGGGATCCGTCGACCGGTTCGGAGGTCGTGATCGTCGTCCGGGCGGCGAAGATCGCGCAGCTCATCGGGGACTACGACCGCCAACGCGACGAGCCGACGGCCAATCGGACCGAGACGCGCTACGGCCTGTACGGGACGGACCTCGGGGTCCCGTTCGTCCATGGAGGTCGGACCTATGTCCTGTTCGGGGACACCGTCGGAGCGGGGCGTCGCGACGGCGACTCGATCGCGGTCACGGACGACGGCACGCCCGAGGATGGGCTAGACCTGGAGTTCCTTACCGATGCGTCGGGGATCTACCGGACGATCGAGATCCCCGGCGTGCAACTCGGTCCGTTCGAGGTCCCCATGGAAGGCGTAAGCGTGGGCGGCAAGATGTACGTCTACTGCACCACCGACCACGACTTCGAAGTCGCCGGCACGACGGTGGTCCCTCTGATGAACCGCTCGATCGTCGCGGTCTCCGACGACGACGCTCGAACGTTCACACTGCTGTACGACGTCTCGACCGAGCACTTCGTCAACGTCTCGATCGTCCAAGTCGATCTGGCGGACTGGGAAGGCTTCCCGCAGGAAAGCGGTTCCGGCCTGGCCGTTTTCGGGTCGGGCCGCTACCGGGCAAGCGACGTGCGATTTGCCTTCCAGCCTGCAGATCGGATCGACGCGAAGGAGAGTCTCCGCTACTTCTCCGGACTGGACGAGGGTGGGCGGCCGACCTGGAGTTCGGAAGAGGAGGACGCAAGCGCGCTGTTCGACCAGCCGTGCGTCGGCGAGTTCTCCGTGTCGTACAACCGGTTCATCGAGAAGTGGATCATGCTCTACAACTGCTGCTGCGACGGAGCCACCCGCGGGATCGACCTGCGGACGGCCGACCGACCGTGGGGACCGTGGTCCGAGCCACAGGTGCTGTTTGAGCCTTGGCAGGACGGCGGGTACTGCGGCTTCATGCACACGAACTGGAATCACAACCGCTGCGACGACGTGCACGATCCCGGTCGCGAGTACGAGTGGGGCGGCGAGTACGGACCGTACCAGTTCGAGCATTTGGCGGTCGGTGACGACACCACGACGACGATCTACTTCACGATGTCGACGTGGAACCCGTACACGGTCGTGCTGATGAAGGCGACACTGGCCCTCGCAGACGGCTCGTAGCCGGAGCGCTTCTCTTCAGCTCCCGCAACAACCGTCCACGTCTCCGCCGATCGGGCCAACCCGCTACAGCCCGGCCTCCTCCAACACCTCGGGCACGCGCTTCTCCCAACCGAGCGGCATGATGTGGACCCCTTGGCAGAGATCCGCGATCTCCCGGATCAACCGCGCGGCGATCTCGACCGACTTCGTCGGCCGATCCTCCGCGCTCGCCATCTCGTCGATCAACGCGTCGGGAACGTAGACGCCGGCGACGTTCTTGTTCATGAACCGCGCCATGCCGGGCGACTTCAGGAGGATGATCCCCGCCATCACCGGGACGCCCAACGGCTTCGCTCGCTCCATGAACCGGGCGAACGCCTCCGCGTCGAAGACCGCCTGAGTCTGAAAGAACGCGGCGCCCGCGGCGATCTTCTTCTCCATTTTGATCAGCTGCGGTTCGACCGGATCGGCACCGGGCGTGACGACGGCCCCGAGGCAGAAGTCGGGACTCCCCTCGAGTTCGTTGCCGCCCATGTCGCCACCCTCGTTGAGCCCCTTCGCCCCGGCGAGGAGCGACACCGAGTCGAGGTCGAAGACGGCCTTCGCGTCGGGGAAGTCGCCTAGCGTGACATGATCGCCGGTCAGACAGAGGACGTTTTCGATCCCGAGCGCCCACGCGGAGAGCAGATCGGACTGCAGCGCGATCCGGTTCCGGTCGCGACACGTCAGCTGAAAGACGGGCTCGATCCCGCGCTCTTTCAGCATCCGCGACGCGGCCAACGATCCGAGGCGCATCACCGACGACTGCTGGTCGGTGATGTTGATCGCGTCAACTCGAGGCTTCAGCAGCTCCGCGTTCTCGATCATCTCCGCGGTCTCGGTTCCCTTCGGAGGAGCAACCTCGGAGGTGATGACGAACTTGCCGTCACGGAACAGGTCGGTCAGTTTCATGGGGTCACGTCCTCCGTCGTCTTGATGTCGATCGCCCACGTGCGGGTCCCGCGGATCGCGCTCGGCGGCCGCATCTGCGCGTGGTCCTTGACTTGCAGCGGACTGCGGCGCAGCAGGTCGAGCCGTCCCTGCTTCTCGAGGCGCTCGTAGATGACGTCCCACGCGCATCGCCGGACCTCGGGCTCGACCTCGCAACACCCGTCCTTCGCGCCGCCGCACGGTCCGTTGACCAGCTGCTTCGCACAGGCGGTCAAAGGACAGATCCCCGCGGTGAACTCGAGGAAACACTGCCCGCACTCGGCGCAACGCTCCTCGCCCTGCCACTCGCCTCGTATCCCGCCAAGGGAGATCGTGTTGCAGGCAGGATGGACGGCCTTGTCGATCACCGTCGCCGACGCTTGGATCCCGATCCCACACGTCGAAACGACGACCGAATCCGCGCGCCCCAGTGCCTCGGCGAACGGCCGGAGCCCGGTCCGGATCAGCGCCTTCTGGCAAAGGAAGTCGATCACCTTCCAGCCGACGACCTCCACGCCCCGTCCTTCCAATTCGGTCTTCAACTCCCGGATCTCCGGTTCCCCACCCGTTCCGGAGGCGGCCGCGCATCCTTCGCAGCCGAGGAGGAAGACCGAGCTCTCTCCGGCGAGGAACCCCATGATCTCGTCGATGGGCTTCCGTACTGTTACGAGCATCTATTCCCTCCTGAGTTCCTGTTGAACGATCTCGATGACCCGAGGAACGGAGCGACGAACGACGGGTGAGAGGTCGAGCCCCCAATCGATCTCGCCCGGCTCGACTCCGAGAATGAGGACCTCGGGACCTTCCCCGGACGGCCTGAACGCGCGGAGCGTCTCCAGCATCCCGACGTCGTGGCACGCCCGTCGGACGCCGGCGTCGTCGAGTCCGGCCTCGTCGCCGAACCGGTAGACCGTGCCCGGCGCTTCTCCGCCGCGGACCGCGTCGACGACGATCAAGCGATCGAACCCATCGAGGTCGAACGCGACGTCCGGATCGGTTCCCGCGTCGATCACCAGCACACCCTCGGGAAGCTTCGCGTCGGCCAGCGCGCGGACGACGTGCACACCGACCCCTTCGTCCCGCATCAGTCCGTTCCCGACCCCGACGATCGCCGTTCTCATCGCGCCTCCTAGCTCACCACGTACCGCCCCAGCGTCCTGCCGCACGGCGTGATCAGGTGAACGGAGCAGGCCAGACACGGATCGAACGAGCGAACGATCCGGACGATCTCGAACGGATTCTCCTCGTCTCTGATCGGCGTCCCGACGATCGCCTGTTCGACCGGACCGGGGTTCCCTTGTTCGTCCTTCGGGGACGCGTTCCACGTCGTTGGGACGACGCACTGGTAGTGGTCGATCGCCCCGTCCTTGAGTCGGACCCAGTGACCGAGCGCCCCTCGCGGAGCGGCAGTCAGCCCGGCCCCTTCTCCTTCGTCGGGGATCTCGTACGGTGCGTAGACCTCACCGCCCGGTACGAGGTCGAGAACCCAGTCCGCCATCGCGTCGGCGACGAGCTTGCACTCGACCGCACGCGCCGCGTGACGGCCGAGCACCGAGTTCAGCGCCGCCGGTTGCAGCCCGAGTCCCGTCAGGACCGAATCGATCAACCCCTTGACCTTCTCGTCACCGCGCCCGTAGTTCACGAGCATGCGCGCCAGCGGCCCGCCCTCGTGGACGCGGCCGTCGTAGCGGGGTGACTTGAGCCAGGAGTATCCCGCCTCCTTCTTGGGAGCCGGCTCCGTCTTCCCCTCCGTCGGATGTAGGGATTCGCTGTCGTCCGAGTACCAAGAGTGGGCGACCGACTCGGTGATCTTCCCGGCGTCGAGCTCCTGCGGAGCGAGGTCCATCGAGATCGTCCCCGAGCCGATGAAGCGGCCGTTCTCGAGAGGAAACCCTCCGTAGCTGATGAAGTTCCCGCATCCGCCGCCGATCTCGGCGTAGTCCCCGTAGGCGCGGGCGACCTCAAGCACGTCGGGGACATAGACGTGGTCGATGAAGTGGCGAATCTCGTTCAGCCGCCAGAGGAAGCCGGCGATCGTGTCGACCTCGGGGATCTGCGTCACCCCGCCGGGGACGATCCCGACGTTGTGCGGCATCTTCCCGCCGAACACCGCCAGGAGTTCGTGCGCTTTCCGCCGGACGTCGAACGCCTGCACGTAGTGTGCTGCGAGGCGCTGCGCGACGTCGGTCGGGAAGCGATAGTCCCCTTCGTACCGCGGGACGAACGGGCCGAGCTCACCACGGCCGAGGAACGCCTTCGCCGCGAGGAGGCCCGCGTCCGAGCCCTCGTAGGCCGCGACCTCCGTCACGTCGACGTAGTCGAGCGCCGCCAGATGATAGAAGTGCAGAACGTGGGACTGGATGTAGTTGCAGCCGAGGATGAGGTTACGGACGACCCGACCGTTCGTCGGGATCCGATCGGCGATCCCGAACGCCTCGTCGAGCGCGAACGTCGACGCCGTCGCGTGCGCCGTTGGGCAGACGCCGCAGATCCGCTGGGTGATCCGGGGCGCGTCGCGAGGATCGCGCCCCTGAAGGATCAGCTCGATCCCGCGGAACAACGTTCCCGTGCTCCGCGCCTCCTTGACGACGCCGTCGTCGACGGTCGCTTCGATCTTCAGGTGCCCTTCGATCCGAGTGACCGGATCGATGACGATCGTTCGCATGGTCAGGACTCCTTCCTCGGCACCAGAAGGGCCTCTTCCGGGAGCCTCTCGTAGAACGGTGAGATCAGGTCCGGGAACTCCGGCTCGACGCACCCGTTGCACGGGGCGCCACTGCCGATCACCCAGTTCGTGCCGTTGTTCCAACGCCGCAGCGGGCAGTCGGCATGAGTCACCGTCCCCTTGCAGCCGAGCTCGTACAGACATCCCTCATCGCTCAGGTACGCGGCGAACTTCCCCTCGTCGAAGTAGGCTCGCCGCGGGCAATTCTCGTGGATCAGCTGGCCGAAGAAGCGGATCGGCCGCCCGAGCTCGTCGACCTTCACCGAGGACAGCCCCCCGACGAGGATCGTCGCGACCGTCCCGATGAACCAGTCCGGGTGCGGCGGACAGCCGGGAACGTTGATCAACGGCGTATCGATCCCCTTCTCCTTCAGAAGATCTCCGACGCTGACACAGCCCCCGGGGTTCGGGGCGGCGGCGAAGATTCCGCCGAACGATGCGCAGGTCCCGAGTCCGATGATCGCCATCGCGTTCTCGGCGAGGGGGATCACGCGATCGACCATCGGCGCCTCGCCGAGCGTTCCGTAGACGCCGCCGTCCTTCGTCGGAATCGATCCCTCGACGACCAGCACGTACGCCCCAGGATCGCCCTTCGCGGCTGCATCGAGGACCTCGATCACCGGCTCTCCGGATCCGGCCATCACCGTGGCCTGGAACCGGAGGTTGATGTGGCGCCCCGGAATTACCTCGCTGAGAAGGAGGTCCGTGATCTTCGGCGAGGCCGAGTTGAGCACGGACACGGAGCACCCGCTGCACGTGGCGGCCTGGATCCAGACCACCGGAATCTCTCGAGTTTCTGCCATCGTCTCACCCTCCCTCGAGGCGGACTCGCCGTTCGATTCTCGTGTGGAAACTGCTACACACCACTATACGGGAAGTCTGTAGGGGATTGCAATCCGAGCATCTCTGACCGGGGGCGGCGGGACGATTCGCGTCGGTCGGGTCGGTACGGAGGGGGACGACGAAGCGAAGCCGAGAGGAGGGCTGGCACCTCGCTCTCGGCTCGTAGAATCCTTAACTCTAGAGGGTGATCGGCTCGGTCTGAACCCCCCACTCGAACTCGTCGTATTCCGTCCACAGGTAGTAGGCGTGGATCTGGTCGATCTCCGGCTCGATCCCCTTGGGCTCAAGTGAAGTCGTGACCGCGGCCCCCTCGTCGGGCATGCAGTCCGTCGGCCCGAGGAAGTCACCGAGGACGGAGCTCAGGTTCGTAATCCCGTCGTCGCCGTTCAGGTCCGCAAGCGGAATCGTCAAAGTGAGCACGTTTCCCGCGACAGTCGGGGTCGCGTCGCCCACGTCCGCGAGCGTCGTCGCCAGAATCACGTCGTAGTTGCCCGCCGCGTTGCGGTGGAACAGCGGGATGAACAGCTCGGCGCCGATCGCGGAGATCGGCGTGCACGGGCAGAACGTCGCGTTGGCCGACGCGAAGCCGGTGGTGCTCGACTCGTCGGTGTCGAAGTCGATGAACCCCGCCAACTCGCCCGCCGCGACAGCAGCGCCCGCCGCCGGGATGTCCGGAGGAGTCGTCGTGTCGAAGACCACGGTGATCGTCAGTTCCGTCGACGTCCGTGCCGTCGAGATGCTGTGGACGTCGTACGTCGCGGGTCCGAATTCGTCGCCGTCGGCATCGACGATCTCAGCCGTTGCAGGCGGGACGAGCGTCAGGACCGCCGAGCCGGTCACAGCGGTCACGCCGCCATAGGTCGCCGTGATCGTCACGTTCGTAACTGCCGTCACGGTCGCCGGGGCGGTGTACACACCGGCGGCCGAGATCGTGCCGGGCCCGGCGTCGACGGCCCACGTCACCACGATGGGATTTCCGAGCTGATCCGTCGCAGCGAAAGCGACGGTCTCCCCCGCCTCCGCAGTTCCCGAGAACGGCGTGACGACCAGCGTCTGGACGCGCATGCAGCCAGCCAGCAGAACCAAGGCCAGGACCAGGACCGGTCCTACGAGATGCACCCTTTTCATCGCACTCTCCTCTGCCTCGAATTCATCAACAGCATGTCGGTCTGCGTTACGAAACGAGCGTAGCCTCGGTTCACCCTACCGTGGGGGGATTGCAGGGAGCCTCGCAGGGGAAATGTGTTCCCTTCGGACATCACCAGGAGGACCCCATCAACGTCGCGCACGCACCTTCGACCGGGCCGAAGACGCCGCGTGGGACGTCGTTCGCGGGCCGCGTATACTCCGATCGTGAATCGCTACGAGGAGCAGGGGAAGCTGATCACACAGATCGGATCGCTCCCGTTCGCCGACGTGGAACGGGCGGTCGTCTATTGCTTGGAGCACGACATCCCGTTCCTCCCTGAGCTGACCGCGCTGGGCGACGCGATGCTGCACTACATCCAGAACCCCGGCGCCCTGAGCTGCCTCGAGGCGTTCAAGCGGAACCGATTCGACGTCGTGAAGGTCCAGTGCATCGGGCCGGCCACGTTGCGGCAGAACGGCTACGACGAGGACGACGCGATCGCGCGAATCTACGCGCACATCGAAGCGATCCTCGACGGCCTGGCGGCCGAGGAGACGATCCTCTTCCTCGACGAGCCGGCGCTCGGATACGTCGGATTCGACTACCGTCGCCTCTGGACGCCGCTGTTCGAGTCCTTCCCGGTCGTCCGGGGCGTCCACGTCTGCGGAAACATGCAGTGGGACCAGCTGTTCGACGCGGAGATCGACATCATCAGCTTCGACGCGTCGAAGTACGACATCACGAAGTACTACGCGTCGCGGAACGGAAAGCGGATCGCGTGGGGAATCGAGAGGCCCGAGGACGTCGCCGACTTCCGGCCCGGAGATCTGATCACCCTCCCCTGCGGGATGCCGCACCGCGCGTACACGGCGGAGCAGGCGATCGAGCGGTTCGGCGTCCTTCAGGAGACGGCCGAGTCCCTCCGTCGGCCCGGCTGAGATCGGCCGTCTTCTCTACGAGGCGAGCGCCCCGCGGTTCCTTCAGCGAGGCGCTCGGTCCTTGAGCGAGTCCTCTGTAGCTACTTCTGTTCGAGATTCACCGCATCGATGACGAGGTCCATGTCGAAGTCGTCGATCGTCGCGACGATCCGGTGTTGCACGACCCGATACATGGCGAACGCGTATTCGATGACGTAACGAGCGTCGTCCTCGTGGCCGTCCCCGTCGAAGTCACCGACCCGGACGTCCCGAGGCTGCACGATCTGCACACGGACGTCGATCAACACGTTGCTGTCGACGTCGATGACAACGGAGTTGGCGATGCCGCAGCAGACCGCAGGCTCGAGCCACAGCCGATCGTCGAAGCAGTCGTCGAGGTCGAGGTTCATCATCCCGTAGGCGATCGGGTGATCGTCCGGATCGTTCGGATGCGTGCAAGCGAGGAGCTCGTCGTCGTCCGAGAAGCCGTCCCCGTCGGTATCGATCGGCTCGGCCTGGACCGGTGCCAGCAGCGGGATCAGCTCCGAGTTGCACGGATCTTCGTCCAGGCCGTCGATCCAGCCGTCCGAGTCGGAGTCGCGGTTCGTCGGATCGAGCATCGGGACGAACCGGATCCAGTAGTCCACCGGATCCTCGTCGATCAGCCCGTCCTCGTCGTTGTCGATCCCGTCGATCGGATCCTCGTCGGTGAACCCGTCGCTGTCGTTGTCGAGCGTCCAGTACGCCAACTCGACGCACTCCCAGAAGACCTCGGGCCCGTCGAGGATCCAGTCGTTGTCGGTGTCGTGGTCGAGCGGGTTGGTCGGGTTGAACGGCGGCTCGACCGGATCTTCCCCGTCGAGGCCGTCCCCGTCTTCGTCGATCCCGTCGACGAACGGGTCCTCGTTGTAGAGGCCGTCACCGTCGTTGTCCCAATTGGCGTAGAACTCGAACACCTGCGCCTGGTAGCGCTCTTCGTAATCGGTCAGCTCGTCGTCGTCAGTGTCGGCGTCGCACGGGTTCGTCTCGGTCGGATACGGAATCGGCGGCCCGGGGAGCGGGTCGTAGTGATCGAACTCGCTCGGCAGGAAGTCGAAGTTCCCGTCGTGGTTCCGGTCCTCGTAGCCGTCCTC
>CAZFZM010000011.1:61518-79869 GCA_964523545.1 uncultured Thermotogae bacterium | reverse complement strand
CGTGCCCGTGGTGTTGGTTCTCGTTCGCGATCGATTCGGTGCCGCCGGTCTCGGTGTCGTGGACGACGAAGTACGGGGCGGAGCCGAAGTGTCCGAACACCGTGCTCGCCAGTCCCTTCTCGTCACTCGCGGGAATGCAGATTCTCATGCACGTCCCTCCTCGGCTGGGATTGTAGCCGGCTGACCTGGGGAGTTCATTCCGACTAGCGCGCCTCGCCCTCCGCGCCCAGCCCGGGGATCCGAACGCGCCGCTCGATCAGCCGGAGAACCTGTGACACGATGAACACGAGCGAGCGCTCGAAATCGGAGCTATAGGGTCTCATCTCTGTGCACAGGAGCTACCCGCTCGTTACCCGCCTTGACCGTCAGATAGGATATGTGCTAGGTTGCAGTATAAGGAGGTGCGTGCTGATGAAGAAGGCGTTGATGGTCATCGTGGCCCTTTCTCTGATGGTCGGCGTGTGGGGCGTCGCAAGTGTCGGCGAAACGTACAAGGTGGCGTCGGACACGACGTGGCCGCCGTTCGAGTGGGCAGATGCGCAAGGGAATCTCCTCGGCTTCGACCTTGACGTCATGCGTTGCATCGCTGTTCTGCAAGGGTTCGAGATCGAAATCACATCCTACGACTGGGACATCATCTTCGATGACGTCGGCAGCGGGCGAATGGACATCGGCGCGTCTGGTGCCACGATCACGGCGGAACGAGAACTGAAGGTCGACTTCTCCGCCCCGTACTGGACGTCCGATCAAGCCGTCCTCGTTCGCGTCGATTCCGGCCTGAACATCATTACCGCACTGGCCGGAGGCAACACGGTCGGAGCACAGCTGGAGACAACGGGTGCCGGCTTCATCTCGGATCTCATCGAGGCAGGGATCGACGTGACCCTCACCGAGTACACGCTCTATCCCCTCGCCGTTCTCGATCTGATCAACGGCAACATCGATGCGGTGATTCAGGATGAGCCCGCTTCTACTGCGAGCGCGACCGCAGAGCCGGACATCATGGTCGCGGGCGTCATCAAGACCAACGAGAACTTCGGCTTCTTCGTCGCCGAGGGAGATCCGAAGGGGATCTTGACGATGCTCAACGATGGTGTGGCTCAGCTGAAAACCCTGGGTGTCTACGACAACCTGATCGCGGCCTACATGGGAACCGACCTCGAGAAGGTTGAGGCGGCCTGGAGAGCGAGCATCGGCTTGCTCGAAAACGGCGATGTCGTCGGATTCGCCTCTCAGTTGGCTGTTCTCGCCAACCAGTAGGAGAAGAGATAGCTGAGCTGATCGGTTGAAACATGAGAGGAACGCGGGAGACCCCGCGTTCCTCTCTCTTGCCTCAACGGGTACTATTGACCGATGAGTACGATTTGGCAGAGCCTCGAATTGCTCGTCACAAAGGGTCTCCCAACGACCATTCTGCTGACGTTGGGGCTCCTCGGGACAGGTCTACTCTTGGGTATCCCGATAGCGTTCCTGCAGGTCTACGGCTATCGACCGTTCCGCTGGTTCTGCCGTGGGTACGAGCAGGTATTTCGAGGGATCCCGGCCCTCGTTCTCATCCTGATTTTCCACAGCGGCCTCTCGAGGTCGTTTGACATCCTCCTCCCCGCATTCGTGTCTGCGCTGATCGCGCTGGGGTTGCGCTCCTCTGCCTATCAGTCGCAGATCTTCCGTGGAGCGATCCAGTCGGTCGACCCCGGGCAAATGCTTGCAGCGCGTTCCGTCGGAATGAGCAAGATCCAGGCGATCCGGCACATCATCCTCCCTCAGGCTTTCAGACTGTCGATACCACCGTGGACAAACGAGTACTCGAGCGTCCTCAAGGACACGTCACTTGCCAGTGCAATCGGCGTGTTGGAGCTGATGAAGCAGGGCACGCTCATCTTCACGCGGATCCAGTTCACGCGGGGCGCGCAATGGATCCTGGTCATCCTGATCCTCGTTGCTCTGGTCTACTGGATCCTCACGTACATCGGGAACAGCGCCCTCGGATATCTCGAGAATCGCACGAGGATCCCGGGGTTCGAGATGAAGGGCCAGGTTGAGCGGTAACATGGGCACTCGGCAGAAGCACGAGCTAGGAGAGGTTGTCCTCCGCGTCGAAGACATCCACAAGACCTACGGCGACAATCATGTCCTCCGAGGCGTTTCGCTCCAGATGCGCTGCGGGGAGACCAAGGTTGTGATCGGCCCTTCGGGAACGGGGAAGAGCACCCTGCTCAGGTGCATCAATCAGCTGACGATCCCCGATGCGGGACACGTGTGGCTGGGAGACCGCGAGATCACATGCCACAAGGAGAACATCAACTGCGCCAGAGCGCAGATCGGATTCGTCTTTCAGGACTTCAACCTGTTCACGCATCTTACCGCGCTCAACAACGTCAGGATTGCCCCCATGAAGGTGAACCGGATGGGGAAGGCGGAGGCAACGAAGCTCGCCATGACGGAACTGGAGCGCGTCGGCTTGGCCGACAAGGCGGGAGCCTATCCAGCTGAGCTTTCCGGCGGCCAACAGCAGCGTGTCTCCATCGCGCGGGCACTGGCGATGTCTCCCCAGCTCATCCTCTTCGACGAGCCGACGTCGGCTCTCGATCCGGAGCTGATCGGCGAGGTGCTCGAGGTAATGATCAGCCTGGCCAAGGACGGGATGACGATGCTCGTCGTGTCGCACGAGATGGGTTTCGCGCGGGCCGTAGCCGATGAGATCATCTTCATGGAGAGCGGTGGGATCCTCGAACAAGGGCCGCCAGAGCAGCTCTTCGGGTCTCCGCGAGAGGCGAGAACGAGGACTTTCCTCAACAAGATCACCGAGCTGTACGGGGAGTAGGCGATCGCATGGGATTCTTCGAGTTCATGGGAGAGATCCTCCCGCAGCTACTGAGGGCGACCGTCGTAACACTGGAACTCACGGCGGCATCGGTCGCTCTCGGCTTCGTCGCCGGGATCATTCTGTCGCTCGGACGGGTGTACGGCCCGCGACCAATCCGATGGCTGTCAGGCGCATACATCGCGTTCTTCCGTGGGACGCCGCTTCTCGCCCAACTCCTGCTCGTATATTTCGGCCTGCCGCCGTACCTGTCGATGATCGGAATCAAGATCTCCCCACTGGCAGCCGCGGTGATCGGTCTCGGATTGAACAGCGCCGCCTATCAGGCGGAGTACTTCCGAGGCGCAGTCCAGTCGATCAAGAGCGGACAGATGATGGCCGCCAGATCCGTAGGCCTGTCGAGACTGAAGGCGATCCGGTACGTCATCCTCCCCCAGGCTTTGCGTCTGGTCATCCCTTCGTGGTCGAATGAGCTGATCTACAGCATCAAGTACTCGTCGCTCGCCTACTTCGTCAGCATCTCCGAGCTAACCCTCGCCGGGAAGAAGATCGCACTGCACACCGCGCGTACATTCGAGACGTACATCATCGTGGCCCTCATCTACCTGGCGATCGTGCTGATCGTCTCCAGGCTGTTGGCCATGTTGGAGAACGGGGTCCGCGTCCCGGGGCTCGGCGTGCATGCGGTCAGCGTCAGCCAGCATAGATAGGCGGCACGTCTCACGATCCCGCTAGACTCTTCACAGTCCGCCGCGGATCAACGAACGCGACGTCCGTCGCGCGCAAGGTCGCCTCGATCGGCGTGTCGGTCTCGCGGATCGACGTCAGATCGAGAGACATGCGCTATCGAGAGCCTCCGTCGGTCGGACGCCGCAGCGTGCGGAGCCAGCGCTCCGTCTCCCGCGACGTGCGAAGGTGGATCAGCCGTAGGTGCCGATTCTCGGGGCGGGAGAACAGCTCCGGGTAGTTCCGCCGTCGCAGCCAGTACGTCTTCAGGCACCAGATCAGGATCGATTCGCGCGAGAAGAACGAGATGCCGAACCGCTCTTGGCATCCGTCCCACAGCTCTTCCTTGGTGATCGACCGCCGGATCGTACGCCACAGGAGCCGGCCGAAGACGCGGGGGAACGAGTAGTCGAGCCAGACGATCGTGTCGGCCCGCGGCCAGACGATCGGGCGGGTCCGGCTGTAGTTCCCGTCGAGCACCCAGCGATCGCCGCGCGTCGCTTCGTCGACCCGTGGGAGGAACTCCTCGTCGGGCGTCTGCCCCCAGTCCGGCTTCCAGAACAGGGCGTCGAGCTCGATGTGCCTCAGGACGAGCCGCTCGGCGATCACCCGTGCCACCGTCGTCTTTCCGGATCCCGTCGTCCCAACGACGTTGATCCGCTGCCCCGGTCGGTCCTGCTCCCGTCCCGTCATCGCCACCTCGACACTGGTTGGGTGGCTTGATCTTTCCAGAGGGAGCGCGAGGCCGCAACCTCGAGCCGTCGGCGACTACGCCGCGGATTCCGCGGTCTCGCCCACTCGGCCGACCGGCGCGAGGTACAGCGGGATCTCGTCGTGCCCGTCGACGCCGAGCAGCGCGTCGAGCTGGTCCTGCTGGTACGCGACCGTCGCGCAGGTGCCGAGGCCGACCGCCTCGCAGGCCAGATACAGGTTCTGGCAGATGTGCCCGACGGAGATCAGGATGTCCTTCAGGCTGTCGTCGCCGTAGCGGTACTCCGTGCGGGCCGGCCGCGCCGTCCAGACGAACACCGCCGCCGCCTTGCCGACGTACGGCTGGCCGTTCGCGGCCGCGGCCAGTCGCCGCGGCAGATCGGGCCACGCGCCGGGCAGCGGGAGCAGCTTGTGCTCGATCGCGAGATACCGGTAGACCCCCGGCTCCAGACCCTCAACGCGGTGCGCGGCGACGTACGTCTCGAACGGATGCATCCCGCCGCCGGACGGGACGTTCCGAAGCGTCACCAGGCCGTCGCGGATCAGGCCGCGGACGCCCTGCGTCGCCCACAGCAGGAACGCCAGCTCGCGTAGCGACAGCGGTTCGTCGGAGAACAGCCGGCGGCTCTCCCGATCCGCGATCGCGTCGACGAGCGCGGTCTTCGAGATCGACCGGCACGCATCGTGGGAGGGGAGATCGATCCTCCGCGCGTCCTCCGGACACGGCTTCTCGATCGGAGGGATCGGCAGGCCTTTCATCATGGGCGTCTCCATCTCCGTCATCCCCGGTAGCGTCTGGTTCCTGAAGTACTTGCGGTAGCTGCTCAACGTCGACCTCCCGAACGGCTGGTTGTATTCGTAGGTGGCGTCTCCGCCCGGCGCGGTTCACTGCGATCCGAAAGGGTGACGGCCGCGAGGAGGGAAGCTCCCGCGGCCGTCGCTCGATCGTCGGACGTCCTCTGCGCTACGGGCCCGATCCTTCGATCCGAATCGTCCCGTTGCTCGTCCACAACTCGAACGTGACCATCGCCGGTGGATTCAGCTCCGCGCTCCACTCGTCGCCCTGCGTGTCTCCGACGAGGGACAGGCTGGAGCGGATCCTGCCACTGCTCGTCCCCGCGTCGAACGCGATCGACGCGTCGAAGGGGACGCGGACGGTGATGCTCCCGTTGCTCGTCCGGATTCGGTTGCTCCCGACCGCGGGCGTGCCGATGTACTGCACGCTCCCGTTGCTCGTCTCGGCGTCGACCGTTCCGCTGACCTGCTCGAGCCACATCTCGCCGTTCGACGTGTCGAGGTAGAGGTCCCCGGCGAACCGGACGACCTCGATCCGGCCGTTGCTCGTGTCGGCGTTCAGCGATCCCGACGAGTCGTAGACGTCGATCGCGCCGTTCGATGTGTCGAGGGTGATCGTCCCGTCGATGTCCTCGACGGTGATCTCGCCGTTCGACGTGTCGACCTCGACCCGCGTCTCGATCGGAACGAGCACGTCGAAGTCGACGCCGGAGTACCGACGGACGTCGGCTTCCTGCTCGCTCGCCAGGTACCGAGCGGTGATCCGATTCCCGGTCTGCTCGGCGTGATACACGATCCGATCGACGCGATCCTGCGCCTCTTCCAGCGTCCCGCCCCTGCTCCGCAGCGTGATCGTGATCGAGACGGCCTCGATCCCCTCCACGCCCTGAACCGTCACCCCGCCGTTCGACGTGTCGACGTCGAGGGTCACCGGGGCCTCGAACGGCAGCTCGACCGTCTCCACCTTCGTGGCGTTGACGTTGGCCGCGCCGAACACGCTGGTCACGTCCTCCTCTTCGCAGCCGCCGAGGAAGATCGCCGCCGCGAGCAGCCCGACGATCCCCAGCGCAATCCACAGATGTTTCTTCTTCATGGTCACCACCTCACGATCAGAGAGTCCCGAGGATCTCGATCTGTCCGTTGCTCGTCTCGAGCGTCAACGTTCCGGTCGCCGGCGGGTTTAGCACGGCGCTCCATTCCTTCCCCTCCGTGTCCCCGATCAGCGGCAGGTTCGTGCTGATCGTCGAGTTGCTCGTCTCCGCCTCGATGATCATCGACAGGTCCGCCGGCAGGGCGACGTCGATCCGACCGTTGCTCGTCGTCATCCGATGGTCGATCCCTTCGACGAGCGTGCCGGTGAATGCGATCCGCCCGTTCGATGTCCGTGCGTCGACGATCCCGTCGACGTTCTCCATTTCGACGCGGCCGTTGCTCGTGCGGAGCTCGAGGATCCCCTCGAAGCGGGCGACCGAAACCTGCCCGTTGCTCGTCGAGGCGTGCACCTCACCGAGCCCGTCCGTCACCTCGATCGTCCCGTTGCTCGTGTCGAGCTCGAAGATCCCGGTCACATCCGTGACCCCGATCCGCCCGTTCGACGTGTCGACCTCCACGTCGGCCGTCGTCGGCACCGTGATTTCGAAGTCAACGCCGGTGTACCGGCGCACGTCCCACGGGTGCGCGCTGGCGTCGTACTCGAGTTCCAAGTGGTCGCCGTCGTGGAACATGTCGACGACGACCTGTGCGGCGCGGGCGGCCGCCGCGATCTCCGAGTCGCCGCGCGATCGAATCGTCGCGGTCACCTCGATGCTCGTCTGTCCAACGACCCCTCGTACGGTCACCCGCCCGTTCGACGTCCACACGTCGAGATCGACGGCTCCGGTCACCGCGAAGCTCCCCTCGACCACGCGAGTCGCCTCATAGAGCGGGAGCCCGAAGCATCCGCTGAGGGCGAGCAACGCCCCGAGGAGGGCCAGCAGTCCGGCCCAAAGAATCGCTCTTCGCTTCATCGTGTCCTCCATGGTTTCGTCCGTGTCAGGTCCTCGTACCTACAGCCGGCCTCCGATGATCTGCCAGATCAGCGTCGCCGAGAAGAACAGCCCCACGCCGCGCGACGTCCAGCTCCGCGTGCCGGACCACAGGCGGTAAGCCCAGTAGCCGACGAGCGCCACCAACAGGACCCGCACGACGATCAAGAATGCCTGGGTCATGCCTCCACCTCCTGCCAGATCCGACCGGCGACCGCCAACAGCACCACCGTCAGGGCCAGCATAATCAACAGCGGCTCGATTGGCACGCCGTTGTATAGGATCTCGTTGAATTGCATCGTGGTCTCCGGGTCCGGCTGGCCGAACCGGGCGATCAGCGCGTCCGGCGCGTTCGCGAACAGCCGCCAGCCGGGGAGCGAGTACGCCACCCGAGCCATCCCGTCGACCAGCCACCGGAACGCGAACGGCGTCCCGAGGATCATCACCGTCCCCGGAACCCACCCGGGCCCGGAGATGCGGAATGCGCTGATGAACACCATCAGAAGCAGCGTCCACGCCATCAGCGGCAGGACCGTCACGGAGATCGCGTAGAACGGCGCCGCCAGGATCAGCTCGACCAGCGTCGTCGGATCGAGGTGAATCCCGGCGAGCGCCATGATCCACCAGTACAGGAAGCCGATCGTGATGAAGTAGGCGAACGCCACGCCGGCCGCGTACAGGTACCGCACCGCGATGTGCGCGTAGCCGGACGGCGGCGTCAGGAGCAAGACCTGGTACTGCCCGTGCCGCGTCTCGGCACGGATCCGCCCGATCATCAGGCAGAGGACGACCGCGCCGATCGCGCAGGCCATCGCCAGCAGCCCGGCGCGGATCCCCAACCGCTCGCCGACCTCCATCACGCGGACCTGCTTGATCCCCCACGCCCAGAAGGCGAGCGAGCCGAGGAGCGAGACCGCCCAGACCCAGCTTCGCCGGTGCTCGAGCCAGAGGAGCGTCTTGAATCCCTTCATGCGAGCACCTCCTTGAAGGTCTGGACCACGCTCTTGCCCTGCTGGCGCAGCGCCTCCGTCCGCGCGTCGAGCGCCAGCCGCCCTTCGCGCAGGTAGATCGCACGCTCGAACAGCCCCTCCGCCTCGGCGACCTCGTGGGTCGACAGGAGGATCGTCTCGTCGGTGTGCCACTCGCGGACGAGCGAGGTCAGGATCTTCTCCCGCGAGAGCAGGTCGATCCCGGCCAGCGGCTCGTCGAGCAGGTACAGCTTCGCGCTTCTCGCCAGGGCCATCGCCAGGCGCAAGCGCCCACGCTCGCCCTTCGACATCGCCTTCGTCTTCCGCCGCGGCACCTCGAGCACGTCGAGCAGCTCGTGGAATCGGGCCGTGTCGAAGTCCGGGTACAGCCCCTCCATGAACCGGCACGCGTCGGCCGGCGTCATCCACGGCCACAGCGTGTCCGTCTCGCCGAGAAAGACGGTGCGCGATCGGTTCCCGCGCGGGGAGCCGCCGAAGACGGTGATCGTTCCCGTCGTCGGGAAGAGGAGGCCGGCGACCAGCTTCAGCAACGTCGACTTCCCGCTTCCGTTCAGCCCGAGCACCCCGACGATCTCTCCCGCCGGGAAGTCGAGGGTCAGGTCCCGCACGCCGTCGGTCGTCCGATAGCGCTTGGTGACGTTCTCCAATCTAGCCAGCATCCCATGCCTCCTTCAGCGCGGCCATCGCCTCTTCCGACTCGACGCCGAGCCGCCTCACCTCGTTCACGAACGTCTCCGCGATCTTCTGCAGCATGTCCTTCCTCATGGCTTCCACCGGCGCATCCTCCCTCACGAACGTTCCGAGTCCGCGTCGCTTTTCGATGATCCCCTGCGCCTCGAGCTGCGCGTAGGCGTGGACGATCGTGTTCGGGTTCACACTCACCGTCCCCGCCAAGTCGCGGGCCGAGGGCAGCTTCTCGCCGGGACGCAGGTCGCCGCGCGCCAACTGCTCGCGGACGTTCTTTCCGATCTGTTCGAAGATCGGGCCCGCGTCCATGTCGAGGCTCCATGCTTCCTTCGTCGTCATGGTGTGCTAGTTTACTAATACACTAATAGTTTGTCAAGGGCGTCTTGGCTCCCGATGTCGGATGGAGCCAAGCCGTAGCGCGAAGGCGTCGGTGGAATACCGCCTTCGCGTAGTGGGTGACGAAGCGAGCTTGGCCGTGGCCATCGCTGGATGACACAGCTCGTGCTCACAAGCCCTTGCACGCAGGACCCGCCGGAAACCGTCCTTCGTGTGGATGGATGGCGGCTTCGACGATGGGAGAAGCCCAGCCGTCGACGAAGCCACGCTCTGAGGTTGGCTTCGTCTGGATCGATTTCGGGGAGTGGCTGGGCAAGCCCTTGCTAGTAGGCATCTGCCGAATGCTGCCGTCTTGCGGTGGGTGACGAAGCGAATCGAGCCGTGGCTATTGTGCGGTTGGCCCAGCTCGCGTTCGGCCCGAGGCTAGAGAGCATCGCTGCTGCTAGGCAAGCTTCTCGAAGAACTCCTGGATCTCTGCTGGTGCGTTCTCAACGCTGAGGATGTCCACCACCTCATCGAAGGAAAGCGTGAGCCCGAAGTCTTTCTGCAATGCGACGACGAATCGACCGAACAGCTTCGGACCGGGCAGAACCCGTAGTGCGTTCTCGAGATTCGTACAAGTATCGAGGTAGTCCAGCGAATCTCGCAACGCTTCATCCCGTGGGTTCTCCCCGATTTCGTTGCGCACATAGTACGACTGGGCTTCCGTGAGAAAGACTGAGCGCGCTTCCGCTAGGACCTCAGAAGCAACGCTCTCGAGAGTGTCCCCAACCCACTCGAGAGGCGGCGCATCGACACGCCTTTCGAGCGCCTTCCTCTCAATCGCCTGATGAAGAAGCTCCGGAGTGATCAGGTAGTTCTCCCAACAGTAGCTCTCCCAGATGTGGTAATCGCGAATCCCTTTTTCAGCTGCCTGCTCATGCAGATGGCCAAGCGCTCTTGGAGTAGCGGAATCGCGATCTCTAAGCACAAACCACTCAACCTCCAGACCCGTAACCTCGGTAAGAAGGTCGGCGAGGTCCTTGACCATCGTGAACTTGTCCCGCCCCCGGAACCTGAAGATGACATACTGGTTCCGACCACTGAAGAGATTCAGCCCGAGCCTTTCAGCCATTCTTGGGAGGGCGTCGCTATCGCTGTCACCTTCCACAAACAGACAACGTCTTGTCTGGTACAGGAGAGCGAGATCCACGTTCGATATTCCACCTAGCCGTCGATACTCGCTGAGGAGATGCTCGAACGCATCAAGTGGCCGAACTGCATTCGCCGAGGCGTCCACTGGAACAACACTCTGAAGAGGGGCGCTGCCGATTACGTCACGAGAGTGTGTCGCCAGGATGATCTGCATGCCCATCCGTCCTCCCAGATCCTGAAGGAAATGAACTAGTCTCGTCTGTAGCGACGTGTGGAGGTGGGCATCAGGCTCATCCAGCAGTACAACCCGCGCTCTCCGCCACACCGTAAACGCCAGGAGCTTCAGGATCTGATGCATCCCAGATCCAGCCGATACCACGTCCAGCTCAGTGTCACCCTCCATGTACGGGGCCCGGATCTCCAAGTCGCGCTCCGGATCGAAGCCTATGTCGCAAAGATCGATGCCGAAGTACCGCTTGATTGCCTCCTTCAGGAAAGCGTATCCAGGAGTGCCCGTTTCCGGACCCGAAGCGTCGTCACCAATCGTCACTAGCACGTTGCGCATAACCGACGACAGGAGCCCTGACTGTACAAGTCTGTGCATCTGAGCAGGGACACGCATCTCCTCGTGCGCGCCAATCTCAACATGACCGGGAATCAGGATCGGCGCCAGCGAGAGAGTGTCCTTGACCGCATCTTCACCTGCCTCTGACGTCCAGTCCTCAATCTTCACGTTCAGGCCGCCGAAGCGGTAGTTGATCTCAGCTGTGAATCTGAACCCACTGGTAAGTTCGACTCCTATACGGATCGGAACATGCTGCTGGCCAGACCGAGTAGTTCTCTGGTACCAGAGGTCACGAAGCTCATTCGCCGGCAGGAACTCGAAGGCTGAGACAAGTCTTCCGGTAGCAGGCACTTGCCATGTATCGCGATCGACGCAGAGCCGCAGACACTCGAATGCAACCCAGATCCCTTGTAGGATTGTGCTCTTGCCGGAGTTGTTTACGCCTGTCAGAACCGCAAACGGGGGCAACTCAACAACCATGTGGCTGACTGCCTTGAAGTTCTCTATCTCCACACGTGCCACGTAGATCGGGGCGGTGGTGGCCGGCAGATAGAGGGCCGGGAAGTCATCTGTGAACTCAGGGAAAAGGACTAGTTCATCTTCCTGCATGTGACCTCCTACGACGCAAGCATACGCCCGTGTTGCCCCTGCGGCAAACCGGGGCCACATCCCTCTCGCGACCGGCTAGCGCTGGACCAGGCAGCTTGGGGTCAGACCTTTGATCTTGGTGTCGCGACTTGAGCCCCGTTTGTCGTGACGGAGTGGATATCCTGTTGGGTGCGTAAGGTGCTCGACAAGCCCTTGACAGAAGCCCTTCCGGCCTCTTCCGACCAACCCCTACGATCTGCCCAGCAGCTCGTCGACGGCGGTCATCTGCTCCGGGCTTAGCGGGCCGTAGGCCAGCGTCCCGGCGGTGTCTTCGACCTGCTCGACGGTGCGTAAGCCCGGGATCGGAATAGCCCTTGGGGAATTCCGGGAACATCCTATGAAACTGCCCGTTGGAGCCCCTCGGAATGAGCATTGCGTCCCTAGAACTCAGGGATCGCGAGGGGGGAGCTTCATGCGGCCGCGCACGCTTCTCGAAGGGCATTCCTCCTGTATTTCCGCCATGTGTAATCGAAACACCTCAATGTTGACCCTGTCGCAGTGCTCAAGTAGACTTGACGCCAACTGACCTTGGTAGTATTGGGCACCAAAGGGCGGCTACTGCCTTGTATTGAAAATGCCGAAGGGAGGTCGATGATGAATCAGCAAACAGGCGTCCGACTGAGACTAGCATGGGGTCTTCTGGCTGCATCGGCGCTCCTCATCCTCTGGGGCTGTACCTTCCAGCCTGCGCATGAACCGCTTGCTTGCATCAGTGCCGAGCCAACGATCGGTTATGCGCCGCTAGTGGTGACGTTTGATGCGTCTTGTTCGTCCGCAGACGGTGTGAGTCCGCCTCCTCAGGGGGACTATTTCTACGTCTGGGATTTCGATGACGCCAATCTCGGTGACCGTGCCGGCACTATCGTTGAGCACACGTTCACCGAGCCGGGCACATATCTCGTTCAGGTCGCCATGACGACTATAGGTCCCGGCGGGGAACCCGTAGCCGGAGCGGTACGAACCATTACTGTGCTTCCGTCCGAATAGAGACGATGATTCGACGGCGCTTCTCTTGGCGCTTGGGCTAGCCCTGGGATGCGACACCAGGGGCTGAAGAGCACTGTGGCGACTTTAGTATTAGCTTTGCGCAGTCTCAAGTGCAGACTTGGCGTGTGTTCCCTACAGTAGGATTGCAGGTCGCGCTCGATCCGCTTGAACTCGTCCTTGGTAGTAGGGGGTCAGAGCGTCTTCTTGAATCGAGTTTCCATGTCTACGATCGATCCAGCAGTTCGTTGATGGCGGTCATCTGATCCGGGCTTAGCGGGCCGTGCGCCAGCGCCCCGGCGATGCCTTCGACCTGCTCGACGGTGCGGAAGCCGGGGATCGGGATCGCGCGCGGGCTCCGGGCCAAGATCCATCCTAGCGCTCCCTGAACGTAGCTGCGTCCTCCTTCGGTCAGGATCGGGCGAAGCGTCTCGGCACGGCGGAGAAAGTCTTGGAACCCCTCGTCATTGAACCAGTCGCTGCGGCGATCGTCCGCGGGAAGCACCGTGTCCGGGCCCCAACGTCCCGTGAGCACACCGGTCACCAGAGGGATCTTGTTGATGCTCGCCAGGTCGTGCGCGTTGCACAACGCAAGCATCTCAGTCGCGTCCATCATTACGTTCAGCCGGTGCTCGATCGCGATGCAGTGCGGTCCCTCGGCAAACAGAGCGGCACGCTCCACGTCGTCGGTGCTCCACCCGTAGCCGCGGATCTTGCCGGCGGAGACGAGATCTTCGAGCGCGTCGCGGATGGCGGGCGCGCGGTCGATCGGGAAGTCCCGAAGATGAAGCAGATACAGATCGATCACATCGGTCCCGAGTCGCCGAAGGCTCGCATCGCACGCCCGTGCGACGTACTCCGGCGTGACGTCGACGTCGATCTCCGCTCCGGTGGCCTCGTCGAATCCCTCGCCGAACTTCGTCGCGAGCATCACCTCGCTCCGACGGTCACCGAGCGCCTCTCCGAGAATCCGTTCGCTCCGCCCCGCGCCGTAGACGTCGGCGGTATCGAAGAAGGTGATTCCCAGATCGAGTGCCCGGCGAATGGCGCGCTTCGACTCCTCGACCGCTTCGGGGATCAGCCGCGTCTCGTGGTCCCCGGATCGCGAATAGCCGAGCCCACCGATTCGCGCCGTGCCCAAGCCGATCGCGCTCACCTTGATCCTGCTTCGCCCAAGGGTGCGTTCCACGTTCATCGCCACCTTCCTCAAGGATTCACGGCACTTCAGCTTCCGAGTTCGTCATTGTCAGCTGGAATGCGTACACCTGATCGTAGCGCCGCCCCATCGCAACGCGGATCTCACCGCTCCGCAATCCGTACACCACCGACCACTGGGTATCCCCTTGATGATCCGAGGTCTCCTGCTGAATGTCCTCGAGAAGCGCCATCGCCCCACCCGGGCTCAAGATCCCGTTCACGTCGCTCAGCACCCGGCTCGCGATGTCGTAGCGCCAGCAGACGCCGGGGCGTTCTTCCTCCGGGAAGAGGCAGAGGCGGTAGTTGGTTGCACAAAGCCACGGATCGACGTTCCGCAGCACATGAAGTTCGCGCTCCCAGAACTCGATCAGCGCCGCCTGCCCGTGCGCATCGGCCACAAGGTAGTGAAGAGAAACTCCGCCCGTCATCAGGACGTTCGCCGATCCGAAGATCGCAATCGCTTCTTCCACCGTCGCCGCGTGATCCAGGATCTCGCGGATGATCTTCAATGGGCCGTACGTGGGACGGCTGCTGTCAAACGGCGTCGTGGAGCTACTCACGGCGGCCATGGCGATCGCGACGCCGCACTCGTTCATCCCGTCGAACGGCCACGACGGAGCGTGAAGCAGTGGCTGGCGATCCTCAATCGACAACGTTTCAAGTACACCGGCGATGCGCGGGTCGACGAACGCCCACAGATCGACGATCGAGACGCTGGCGTAGCAGTCCGGCGCATCGGTGAACAGAATCAACGCCGGGTGATGGGGCCAATCGAAGTTTCGACCGAAGAGGGGATCCTCCCCATTCCCCATCGCCGCGAACAGGGAGCACGCCCATGGCGGAACGTCCCGCTGCGTGACGTTCGTCATCTCCGAGCCGCCGGACGTCCAGTCGTACGAGCCATAGAACTCCATGACGTAGAGCGGGTGGTCATCGATCCTGCGCAGCGAACTCAGTGTACGCACATGGTCTGCCGGCAGTTCGTCGGATTGGGAGGCAATCGCTGCTGGACAGAGCGACGCGAGATTCGGCGCACAGAGAAGCAGAAACAGAGCGCAAATGAAAAACACCCGGGCGACGCGACCAGCGGCCTTCAACCCGGGATTCGCCACGGCTCGACGCTGCATCGCCGCTCCTTCGGTCACGTGAGGTTGTGGCTTCGGAGACAATCACGCAGGTGAGTCCGGAGACTCCGCTCACTCCGACGCCTCAATGAAGTCTAGCTGCCGCTAGGCGTCCCCTCAACAGGCGGCCGGACCGACGAGGTGGGCCGCGGGGACGGTCGAACAGGAAGGCAGGGGCAGGTCTTGCACTCGAGCACTCGGACCCAGCACATCGATCGAACGGAACCTGCGGCGTTTCGCCGTCCTACGATGCACCGAACCGGCGCGACAGGAGAAAGAGCCGCGCCGCCTCCTCGATCTTGATCGCCGTACCCAACGCCTCGGCCGGCGTCGCCCCGACGGCGACGGCGCCGTGCTTCGCGATCAGGCATCCGCGGCCTTCGCCGAGGGCGTCGACCACCGCGTTCGCCAGCTCCCACGTCCCGGGTGGCTGATGCACCGAGACCGGAACGGCGTCGCCAAACAGGAGCTTCCCCTCGTCGTGGAGGATCGGCAGCGTCGAAAGGGCAATCGCCGCGGCGGTGGCGACCGGCGAGTGCGTGTGAACGATCGCATGGACGTCGCCGCGACGTGCGTAGACCGCGACGTGCATCCGCCATTCGGACGACGGCTCGCCCGTGCCCGACCGCCGATTCCCGTCCACGTCGATCTCGATCACGCGATCGGCGCCGAGCTCGGCGTACGGGACGCCGCTCGGGGTGATCAGCGCGCGATCGTCGAACCGCAGAGAGACGTTGCCCGAGCTGCCCGTGGCGAGTCCGGCGTCGGCCGTCGCGACCGCGGTCGAGCGCACCGCCTCTCGCGCCTCCGCCAGCCGTTCGTTCATCCGTTCACCTCTCGCCGGAAGTTCACCGGCGGGCGATGGACGCCGGCCTCGGTGACGATCGCGGTGATCAGCTCCGCCGGCGTGACGTCGAACGCCGGGTTCCAGGCCGACGCCCCTTCCGGCGCGAGGCGGACGCCGCGCACGGCGAGGACCTCGTCCTCGGTCCGTTCCTCGATCGGGATCGACGCTCCGGAAGGCGTCGCCGGATCGATCGTCGACGTCGGGGCGACGACGTACATCGGGATTCCGTGATGCTTCGCCGCTACCGCGAGCGCGTACGTCCCGATCTTGTTGGCGGTGTCGCCGTTGGCGGCGATCCGATCGGCGCCGGCGAGGATCGCGTCGACGTCACCGCACGACATCCGATAGGCGGCGGCGCCGTCGGAGAGGAGTTTGAACGGGATCCCGTCGCGCAGAAGCTCCCACGCGGTCAGTCGGGCTCCCTGAAGCCGCGGGCGGGTCTCGCAGGCGTAGACGAGACCCAGCCTCCCGGCCTCGTGCGCGGTGCGGAGCACGCCGTACGCCGTCCCGTAGCCGCCGGTCGCCAGCGCGCCGGTATTGCAGACCGTCAGCACGCGCGCCCTTTCCGGAAGGAGGTCGGCTCCGTTCCGGCCGATCTTCCGGTTCGCTTCGATGGCCTCGGCGTGGATCCGACGCGCCTCGGCGAGAAGAGCCTCCCGCACCTCTTCCGGCGATCCTCCGGCGAGCCGCTCGAAGACCCCGAGCATCCGATCGACGGCCCAGCCGAGATTCACCGCGGTCGGCCGCGTCGAACGGAGCGTCCGACCGGCACGCTCCATCCCTTCGAGCGTCACGGCGTCACCGGTGGCCTCGAGCACCATCCCGTACGCGGCGGCGATCCCGATGGCCGGCGCGCCGCGAACGCGCATCGTGCGGATCGCCTCGGCTACCTCCTCGATCGTCGTGAGACGAAGAACGACCGGACGCTCCGGAAGCTCGTTCTGGTCCAGCAGATCGACGCCACGATCCCGGTAGACGACCGGGGCAAGCTCGCCTTCGAATGTCGGAACCGGTCGATCGGTCATGACGCCCTGATGATAGCTCCTGGAGGGCCCAAGGGCAGGCCCTGTGTCGGGGTACGAGGCTCCGACGGCGCCGGCGCTACGAAAGGAGGTCCCGCTTGATCTGCTCGAACTCGTCCTTGGTGATCTCGCCGCGGGCGTACCGTTCCTTCAGGTGATCGAGCGGGGTCTTCGCGGGATACGTGCCGACGTCCCGTCGATCGGTCACCCGATGGATCGCCCAGACGATCAACGCGATGATGCTGCCGAAGAACAGGAAGCCGCCGAGAAGCATCGGCCACCCGCCGGGGTAGTAGTACCCGTGCCACATGACGATCCCCCCTTTCCCGTGGGGTCAACCGAGGGTCGCGCTCGAACGTGGCGAACTGGTGACGTACTTGTAGCGGGGGTGTGTCGATCGTCGCCGAGACGCATCTGCAACGGCCGGGGCCGACTCTCGTGGACGATCCGGAGGTGCGAACGTGAAGGCCGCTGACTGCAAGAAGGTTCGATACGGCGATCTGCTGCCGCACGAGTTCGAAGCGCGCCTGCGAGAGCGTGCCGTCGGCTATCTGCCCCTCGGTACGCTCGAGTGGCACGGCCCACACAACCCGCTCGGCGCCGACTTCATCCAGGCGAGCGCGATCCTCGAACGGGCCGCCGAGCGCTTCGGCGGCATCGTCTTCCCTCCACTGTGGCTCGGGCCGGACGAGATCGTGACGGACGACGGCCGACCGCTGGTGGGGATGGACAACTACGTCGTGCCGCCGCGGCAGCTTCCCGGGAGCCTGTACTGGGTCCCGCAGGGGCTGTTCGTGCTGTGGATGGAGGCCATTCTCGACCAAGCGCGGCGGGTCGGCTTCCGTTGCCTGGTCGTCGAGGGGCACGGGCCGTCGCGGGACGCGTGCGGGCGCGCGGCGAAACGCTGGGAGAGGCAGTACGGAATCCGCGTTCTCTCCGCCGCGGATTTCCCCGGAGCGTGGGCGACGCAGACGGACCACGCGGGGCGGAATGAGACGTCCATCCTGATGGCGGTTCGCCCCGAGTCCGTCGACCTGGCCCGCCTCCCACGGAGCCGCGCGGAGGAGCCGCTCGGCGTCATCGGCGAGGATCCTCGCGACAGCACGGCCGCGGAGGGAGAGGAACGGATCGAGCAGACGCTCCGACTCATCGGCGCCAAGCTCGACGAGATCGGCGTGTAGCGAAGCGGGGACCCCCTCGGTATCCCGCCCGCTTGCCCGACGCCTCGTCAGCCCCTACCCTGGGAGAAACCGAAAGAAAGGACGACCCCGAATGGACGATCGGATGATCGCGTACTGCGGCATCACCTGTACGGACTGCAACGCGTACAAGGCGACGCAGGCAAAC
Source organism: uncultured Thermotogae bacterium (assembly GCA_964523545.1). GTDB lineage: Bacteria > Bipolaricaulota > Bipolaricaulia > UBA7950 > UBA9294 > JANQEA01. Next base: position 61,909 of record CAZFZM010000011.1, on the reverse strand, counting down.
GACATGGAGGCGTTGGAGCGGACGGCGAAGGAGACGTCGGCGCAGTTCGGGATGGAGCTGACCGCGGCCGACATGATGTGCGACGGCTGCCTGTCGACGACCGGCCGGCAAATCGGCTACTGCCACGAATGCGCGATCCGGCTCTGCGCCGTTCCGAGGCACGTCGAGACCTGCGCCCACTGCGACGAGTACGCCTGCGACAAAATCGAGGACTTCTCCAAGCCTGGCACGCCCCACCGCAAGACCCTCGACAAGATCTACTCTTCGTTGAACGCTAAGAAGTAGCCGGCTGAGCTACGGCCGGCGACGGACCCAACGCCAAAGCCCAACGGGCAAGCTCGCCCGCGGAACGCGCGCCATGTACTCCGTGTACGGCTCCCCAAACTTGGCC
>CAZFZM010000011.1:0-61418 GCA_964523545.1 uncultured Thermotogae bacterium | reverse complement strand
GCTCGCCCGCGGAACGCGCGCCATGTACTCCGTGTACGGCTCCCCAAACTTGGCCACGAGGTTCCGATCGGCCTTGACCATGGACAGCCGGTTCGTCACGACGGCGATCCCGCCCGCGACGAGAGCCGCCCAGTGCTGTGTGATGCACATCACCGCCACGGCGATGTAGTCCCCGGCGAGGTACTGCGGATGGCGGACGATCGCGTACAGCCCCGTAGTCACAAGCTCGGTTGTATGGACGTAGCTCCTTTTCTTGGCAACGCCGCCGCGACGCCGGAATAGGAAGATGGGAACCCAGCCGAGCACGGCAGAGACGCCGAACACGCCCCAGCCGGTCAGGACCAGCCAGCCGATCCGGCCGGCCGGCAGCAGAAACAGGAACGCGATCTGTGCCGCCAGCGCAACGCCCCAGACGCCAAACAACACCATCCACTTCCATCCGCCTCGACGCGCCGATGCATCGGACATGTCTCCCCCTTTGGACGCGAGCCACCTCACAATGCACCGGCGGGGCATCGGGAGCAAATCCGGAATCCGAGAAGGGACACGCTCTCGGTCCCCTCGATCTTGGCCGTACTCATCGTGCTGACATGCTCGGCTCCTTCCCTGGTACACTTAGGATCTGGTGACTCCGGCCGAAGGCTCCGGCCACGGGAACGGCGAAAAGGAGAACAGGATGCGCCATCGGTTTCTGAAGCGGCTCGGGACGGTCGCGCTTGTCGCGCTCGCAAGTGCGGGGGCGCACGCGGCCGTGGATCAGGACGAGATCGACTGGGTCCGGCAGAACGCGCTCGTTCTGGACACCGTCGAGTTCGTCGACGGGCACGAGGACCTCCTTCCGCTGCTCGCCCTGTTTGAAGGCGCGCGGATCATCGCCCTGGGCGAGGGGACGCACGGAACGCGGGAGTTCTTCACGGTGCGGCTGCGACTGATCGAGTTCCTCGCGACCGAACTCGGCTTCACCGCCTTCGCGTTCGAGTTTCCCTACGGCGAGGGCATCGAGGTCAACGAGTACGTCCAGACGGGAAACGGGGACCCGTCGGAGATCCTCGCGCGGGTCTACTGTCCGCCGTGGAATCACCAGGAGATGCTCGATCTGATCGAGTGGATGCGAACATACAACGCGACGCCCGGCCGCTCCCAGGCGATCAGCTTCCACGGGATCGACATCCACGACGGTTCGTCCGTCCTGTTGGTCGACTCCGTCCTCCGCTACATCGAGGCCGTCGATCCGAGCCGCGTCGCAGAGTTCGCGCAGGCCCTGGAGTGCTTCCGCTACCGCTCGATGTACCACATCGCGGAGTTCTCGGACGCGGACGGCGCACGCCGCGCGAGTCTCCGCTGGGTCGTTGACGAGATCGCCGGCCGTCGTTCGCAGTACGCGGGATCGTCCCCGGCGGACTACGAGACCGCGCTCCACGAGGCTCGTGTCCTGCTCCAGCGCGCGGAGTTCTACGCCTTGATGGGCGAAGATCCGGAAGCAGCGACCGATCTTCGCGACGCCTACATGGCCGAGAATCTCGCCTGGATCGAGGAGTCAGTCGGACCGTCCGGACGGATCGTCGTGGGCGCGCACAACTACCACGTTGGGCGTTTCAAGGATCACGTCTATGTCGCAGGGATCGAAACTCGAACGCAGACGGCGATGGGCTGGCATCTCTCCGAGCGGTACGGCAACGAGTACGTGGTCCTCGCCACGACGACCCGTGCCGGTGACGTCGCGATCTTCCCGTTCCCCGGCAGCGCAGTAGTCGATCCGGAGAGCGGACGCGGATTGCCGCAGCATGAGATCGTCGAAGTCCCGAGACTCCGGTACGGCGCCGTCGTCGACCTGCTGCGCGCATCAGAGGTCTCGCCATGCGTCCTGGATCTGCGGATCGAAGAGGTCACTTCGGCGACCGACTGGCTGTTCGAGGATCGCGCGCTGCTCCACTTCGGGACCGTATTCATCCCGTCGAGCGGCACGTCCTACATGATCCAGGAGCCGATCGCCGAGCTGTTCGACCTCCTCTTGTACATCGATCGGACGACCGCGCCGCACATGTTCCCCTGGACGCCGTGGCAGGACCTGGAGTAGCGGCGAACCGGACGAACGTTCCGTCCGTCGATCACATCACGGCCGACGTGATGGGAACCGCTCCGCCTCCTGGTAGCCGGTGCCGATCGGCTTCCCGACGGAGTAGTAGGTGTTGTCGAGGGCATAGAGGATCGGATCAAGCTCTGGAAGCGGCGCGATCCGCGGTCGTCCGTCGACGTCGGTCACGAAGCGATCGTCGATGTGCGTCTCGACGACCCTGGCGACGAAGACGTGCCGATGCTCGACCGCGCACTCCTCGATCACTTGGCATTCGAGGTTGACCGGACAAGCGGTGAGCAGCGGGACGTCCGGAATCGTTCCGGGGGTCGATTCGACGAGCGCCGACTTGTCGACGTCCTTCCCCGAGACCGACCCGAAGTAGTCGACCAGCGGGAGCATCTCGGTCGTCGGGACGTTGATGCTGAACGACCTCGTCTCGAGGATCCCGTGTGTCGTGAACGCCGATTCGCCGAGCGAGACCGCGACCAGCGGAGGACGGATCCCCATGATCGCACAGTCGCCGACCGTGGCGTAGTTCGGCCTCCCTTCGACCGTCGCCCCGATCAAGACGATCGGGACCGGGTACAGGTACGGGATCGCGCCGATGCCTCGCTTGGACATCCTCCTCCTCGCGCCGTGTGATTGCAGACAGTCTACGAACACCCGTCTCCGCAGCGTCGCGGGCGCCGTGAGTGAGGCGTCTAGTCGGTCAGCCGATCGGCCAGTTCGCGCGCCTTGCTCCCGTGGGTGTTCGGCAATCGCGCCGGCTCGGTGCAGTTCGGGAAGACGAACGTGCCCCGGTGATCGGCCTTGAGGAAGGTCGCCCACCGCGAGAAGCAGGTCGTCACCGGTTCGGTGTTGTCCCCATCGCCGCCGGCGCAGGTGATCAACTGCGCGATCCGCTTCCCTTCGACGAACGAGCGATGCTCGGGCGTGCCCCAGCCGCGAACCAGGCAGAGACTTCGATCGTAGAGCATCTTCATCGGACCGGTGACGCCCCACATGTACAGCGGGCTGGCGAAGACGACCGCGTCGGCCGCGATGATCCTGCCGTATATGCCGGGGACGTCGTCGTGAAGCGCACATCCCGGTTCGTCGGCCGACTCCGCGCACGCGAGGCAGGCGGCGCAGTCCTTCACGCTCAACGGGTTCAAATGGACCCGCTCGATCGCGTGCTCGCCGTCCTTCAGGGCTCCTTCGACCCAACCGAGGACTCGCTCCGTGTTCCCGTCCGTCTTGGGGCTGGCGAGTATTGTGACGACGTTCATCGGATCACCTCGAGCGATGACTCTATCCCGGCTCTCCACGCCCTGCAACGGCCGCTTCCCGCACGGTTGGTCAAAAGGGAGATGCTACCGCATAATCCCTTCAAGTTGCTTGGGGCTCGGGGCTGTGTCTCGCCTAGGAGGTATCCATGTCGAAGTCGACGATCGAACTGAAGAAGCTGTTTTCTCTGCCCACCGTTCTTTCTCCTGCTGCTACCGAAGACGGGAGACGGGTGGCGTTCTGCTGGGACGTCACCGGCCGGATGGAACTCTACGTCGCGGATCTTCCGGACGAAGAGCCAATCCAGATAACACACGGGGAACTCCCTCGATCGGTCAGAACGAACATCGTCTGGAATCGGGCCGGAACGAACGTCATCTTCGGCAAGGACGTCGACGGCAACGAGCGGACCGATCTCTGGCGCCTCGATGTCGGCACCGGCGAAGCCGCTCAGCTCACCGAAACGCCAGATGCTTGGGAGCTGGCTCTTGAATTCAGTCCGGACGACCGGTGGCTGTCGTTCCTATCGACGCGGAACGGCCAACGGAACCTCTACAAGTTGAGCGTCCAAGACGGTAGCGTCGTTCAGTTGACGGACTTCGCCGCGTCCGTCTTCAGTTCCGGTCAATGGAGCCCCGACGGGAATACGCTTCTCCTCTCGACCAACGAATCCGAAGATCTGAAGAATATCGACGTCTACGTCGTCGCCGCGGAAGGCGAGGAAGTTCGACGGATCTTCCGCGGGACGGAGGGGTCCCGGGACTTCCCACTCGCGTGGCTGCCCGACGCAGAGCGTATCGTGGTCACCTCCGACGCCACCGGAGTCAATCGACCGGCAATCGTCAACGTCCGAACCGGTGACGTCCGCTGGCTCGGGATGGAAGGGGTCGAGGAGGAGGCAAGCGACGTCTCGAAGGACGGGCGGTTCCTCCTGTCTTTGAGAAACCGGGACGCTCAAGTCACACCGATCGTTACCGAGATCGACACCGGCGCGGAGCAGTCGCTGTTTCGCACACCTGGGGTTACCTACTGGGCTGAGTTCGCGCTCGGCGGTACAAGCGCTGTCCTGAATCGATCGACGCCAACCCGGAAGGGCGAGCTGTTTGTCGTCCCAGTCGGTGGAGGAGAAGCGCGTTCCTTGACACCGATCGACTACGGGGCGATCGATCCGGGCGAGTTCGTCGAGCCGAGCTACATCCACTACGAGTCCTCAGACGGACTGAGTATCCCGGCGATCCTGTACGAGCCGCGCGACACCGGCGACGAGCGACCGCCCGCAATCGTTGATATCCACGGAGGACCCTGGGGGCAGCTACAGCTCGCATTCCACGACATGGCCCAGTACTTGACCTCGCGAGGCTTTGCCGTCCTCCAGCCGAACTTCCGCGGGAGTACCGGGTACGGAAGGGCGTTCACGGATCTCAATTTCATGGACTGGGGCGGTGGCGACCTGCAGGACGTGATCGCCGGCGCCGAATCCCTGATCCTCGAAGGGAAGGCAGATCCGAATCGGATCGCCGCGTACGGCGGCTCCTACGGTGGCTACATGACGTACATGGCGCTGACCAAGGCGCCCGACCTGTGGAAGGCCGGCGTGGCCTGGGTTGGAATCACCGACCTACTGTCGATGTACGAGGAGAGTACGCCTGACTTCAAGTACCTTCTCCGGATGATGATGGGCGATCCCGAGGAGAACGAGGAGCTCTGGCGCGATCGGAGTGCGATCGATTTCGCCGAGAACCTGAGGGCGAAGCTGCTGATGATCCACGGCGTCAACGACGCGCGGTGTCCCGTCAGCCAGGCGCGCGCGTTCCGCGATCGGCTGCTCGAGCTCGGGTATGAAGAAGGAACGGATTTCGAGTACGTCGAGCTCGGGAAGGTCGGGCACGGATCGTTCGACATCGAGGAGAAGCTCGAAACGTACGAGACGATCGTTCGCTACCTGGAAGAGAACGTGTAGCCCGGTCGCCGATGCGCGATCCTTCCGACGAACATCACGAGCAACCCCAGCGCCGCGATCCCGGCCATGACGAGGAACATCCCGTCGAAGCCGATAACCGGGACCGTCGCCCCGGCGATCAGCGGACCGAACAGCCCGCCCAGCCCCCGCGACGATTCGTACAGACCGATCATCTGACCGTGTCGCTCGTGCGGGACCCGGTCGCCGATGTGTGCGGTCGCGCCGACGTACATCGAACTGAACGAGAAGCCGAGGGTGACGTATCCGGCGATCATCCCGTACACGTTCGCCGCGAAGACGAAGAGGCAAGGCGTCAACACGGACAACGCGAACCCGAGCATGAAGATCGGACGGCGTCCGACGCGATCGGCCAGCCACCCGAACAGCAGCAGCGCGAGGACCTGGGTCGCCGTGTTCGTCGCGCTGATCGCCCCCATGACGCCGGGAGCGATTCCGATCGAGTCCATGTAGACGTACAGCAGCGAGAACGTCCCGAAGATCGCCATCTGCCGAAGCATCGTCGCGACGTAGAGGTCGACGACGCCGGCCGAGAAGATCGCCTTCCACGCGCCGAGCTTCTCGCGCGGCTGCACCGGGTTCTCCGACGGAAGGAGACCGAGCAAGGTGAACGCGACGATCGGGAGCGCAGCGCAGACGGCGAACGCGTAGCGGAAGCCGAGCAGCTCCAGGACCACGCCGGCGGCGACGTTCCCGACCGCGAACCCGAACGCACGGGCCGACGAGATGTACGACAGGTTCTTCCCGCGGCGGTCGACCCGGCTCGCGGCGGAGATGATCGCGATCGCAACGGCGGCGAAGCCTGAGAAGAAGAGGAACCGGAACGGCGCCGTCCCGAGAACGACCCCCGTCGGCGGGAGAAGCGTCAGGAGGCCGATCAGCCCGGCGAGCCCGAGGGCGAGGAGCGCCAGCAACCGCCGCCGCTTCACGTAGTCGGAGACCGTGCCCCAGAGCCACGCCCCGAACAGGAGTCCGATGGAGTTGAACGTCGCCACGAGACCGATCAGGAAGGTCGACGCGCCGAGCGATTTCATGTAGAGCTGAACGACGAGGCCGAGCCCGCCGACGGACGTTGCCATGAAGAACGCCGACGACGCGAGCGGGATCGCCCGCCTCCGACCGGCGAGTTGCGGTTCAGGATTCGGTTCCACGGCGGCGGACAGGGTACTCGGCAGGCGTGGCTTCATCCATCGAAACGGACCAATGTCCCGCAGGAAAGCCAATGTGCCTCAACCGAGGCCTAGAGGTAGACGTAGTAGCAGACGTGCCAGGTGGTGTTCAGGACGAACATCGCGGCGATCGAGCCGTTGAACGCGTGGGCGATCCCCTTCCCCTTGAGCAGGATGTACGCCGGGACGACCAGCGCAACAATGCGCAGGAGGATCAGGAACGCGAGCCGCCAGGCCTGCGACTGGAACGGCGGCAGGTAAATCACCGATTGAATCGCGTACCCAACGAGTGACATCGCGATGAAGAACCACGGGTTCAGGCCGTGCGCCTCGGCCAGGCGCCAGAGGCGGGCGACGGGGCGAGTGATCCAGCAGAGAAACCGGAGTGGCCTTGTGGCGTTGCGGCGTGCCATGCAATCGGAGATTTCGGCGACAGGATTCCTCATCTTTGTGCTCACTCACCCCAGTCTGATCCCGAAACGGCGGAGATGGTACTCGACGAAGCAAACGCTCGCATGCGATCCGACGCCTCGCGGAAGGGACACTCGTACCCTTCACTGAGGAGCCGGATGCCCTACGGCACATCGGCGGCGTCGCATCCTCTTCCGGTTGCGTCGGCCGGTACACTGGATTCCCGGGAGGTGGAAGGTATGATGCGAGACTTCACCGGGAGGGCATTCATTGCCGGCCTCGCGGCGGCCCTCACCCTGCTGCTCGTTCCGGCCATCGGCTGCAGCGCAATCGAGTTCGAACTGATCGCTCCCGGCCCCGGCGAAACGCTTCAGTACAAGACGGACGACTTCCTCGTCTTCTTCTCACCGAAGATCGGGGAAGCGGGGCTCGAAGGGCTCCGCCTCTCGCTCACCAACACGTCCGGGAACACGCTGTCGATCGACTGGAGCGAATCCTACTTCGTCCTCCCGACCGGAGAGCGAAGCGAGGTCGTTACGGATGACGTCCCGGCGTCGTTCCAGATGAACCCGACACAGATCCCGATTCGGCAGACGACCGAGATCGTCGTGATTCCGCTAAGCAACGTCTCGCATTCCGAATCCGGCTGGTCGCTCGGGCCGATCGACGTCGAAGACGGTTCCGAGTTCACCCTGCACCTCGCGGTGGAGTCCGCAGCGAGCGAGACGGTCGGCGAGCACGATTTCTCCTTCCGCGTCGCCGAAACGGACAAAGAAACCGAGGCCCAATTGGGCGTCCGTCTGCCCGTCTGGTCGGCGCTCCTCGCTCTCGGGATCGGATTCCTCCTCGGCCTCTTCCTCGCCGTCCCGTAGCGCGCGATCGGCCGCCTACCGCGGCGGACGCCTCGCGCGGCCGATCGCGTCGTTCAACGTTTTCGTGACGAAGCCCTCTTTGTGCCTGACGTACCCGTCCGGGTCGTTCCGGTGCCTCGCCGCGGCCTCCCGCTTGACCCGCGCGTAGGCGGACGCCACGTCGGGTCGCTCGCGCAGGTGGTCCCGAAACGCGAGGTGTTCCTCGATGTGAGGATCCCCCACGGCGAACGCGTGGACGTGGTGCGTTCTCCGGTCCCCACCCTTCGGGTAGTACCGGCGGCCCGGGATCCCGAGCTCGCCGCGCGGCTCGTAGCCGATCCCCCGCATCGCCTCGTCGCGGGCGTCGAGCGAAGCGAGATCGCGAACCTCGAGAAGGACGTCGAGCACCGGCTTCGCGGCGAGACCGGGGACGGCCGTGCTCCCGATGTGATGGGCCCGGACGATCACGTCGCCGAGAACCGCTCGGAGCCTTTCGACCTCCGCCTCGTAGGCCGCCGGCCAGGCCGGATCGTAGTCGACCACGCTCATGTCCCGCACGGCTTCTCCGATCTCCTTGTGGATTCCCCTCTTCGCGCGAGCGCGCCCGTCCTTGCGCCGTTCGATCATAGCACGGGGACGCTCGACCCCTCGATCCGACCCACACCCGGGATGGTCGTTCCTTCACCGATCGATTATCGTGAGGCCATGACTCCGGGTGGGGCCTATCCATGGCTCGAAGAGCTGAACCCGCAACAGCGCGAGGCGGTGACCCACGGCGACGGTCCGCTGCTCGTCGTGGCCGGCGCGGGAACGGGCAAGACGAAGACGCTCGCCTACCGCGTCGCCCATCTGATTTCCCGAGGGACCGACCCGCGCCGCATCCTCCTGCTCACCTTCACTCGGCGCGCCGCGCAGGAGATGCTTCGGAGGGCGGGGAGCATCGTTGCCCGTGGGACGTCGGCGACCGGCCGCGTCTGGGGCGGGACGTTCCACTCGATGGCGAACCGGCTCCTGCGAACTCACGCGAAGGCGGTCGGTCTCCGCCGCGACTTCACCGTCCTCGACCAGGGAGACGCCGAGGATCTGATGAACCTGGTCCGCCACGACCTCGGCCTGCACAAGCAGGAGACGCGATTTCCGCGAAAGGCGACCTGTCTGGCGATCTACTCGCGCTGCGTCAACACCGCCGATCGCCTCGAACACGTGCTCGCTCACGAGTACCCGTGGTGCGACGAGTGGGCCGACGAGCTGCGTGAGCTGTTCAAGCGCTACGTCTCGCGGAAGCAGAAGCGAAACGTCCTCGACTTCGACGATCTCCTCCTCTACTGGAGCCTCCTCCTGGAAGACAAGGGTGCCGCGGTCGAGCTGTCGAAGCGGTTCGACTCCGTCCTCGTCGACGAGTACCAAGACACGAACGTCCTGCAGGCGAAGATCCTGCGGGGGATGCGGACCGGCAACGACAACATCACGGTCGTCGGCGACGACGCACAGAGCATCTACCGCTTCCGTGGGGCGACGGTCCGGAACATCCTCGACTTCCCGGACCAGTTCCCCGGAACGACGATCGTCACCCTCGAGCAGAACTACCGCTCGACCGTCCCGATCCTCGACACGGCGAACCGCGTCATCGCCCAGGCGCACGAACGGTACACCAAGGACCTCTGGTCGGAGAAGGAGCACGGGCAGACGCCGCGCCTCGTCACCTGCACCGACGAGACCCAACAGGACGAGTTCGTCATCGACCGGGTCTTGACGCACTACGAGCAGGGGATCCCGCTGCGCAGGCAGGCCGTCCTCTTCCGCGCGGCGCACCTCTCCGACTCGCTCGAGATCGAGTTGACCCGCCGCAACATCCCGTACCACAAGTACGGCGGACTGCGGTTCCTCGAGGCGGCGCACGTGAAGGACCTGGTCGCGTTCCTCCGGCTGCTCGAGAACCCGCGCGATGAGCTGGCTTGGTTCCGCGTGCTCCAGCTGATCGACGGGATCGGCCCGACGATCGCGTCGCGGATCATCGACCACGTCGCCGACCATCGGAACGACCCGCGATCGATCGCGACGTTCGCGCCCCCTCCCGCGGCGCGGGAGGCGTTCTCGTCCCTGGTGGAGACGATCGAACAGGTCGCCTCGATGGGAACCAAGGATCCCGCAGCGCAGATCGAGCGGATCCGGACGTTCTACGACCCGCTTCTGCCGAAGGTGTACGACAATCCGTTCGTCCGGACGCGCGACCTGATCTCCCTCGAGCAGATCGCCTCCGGGTACGGGTCGAGGCAGCAGTTCCTCGTCGACCTGCAGCTCGATCCTCCGACGTCGACGGCCGATTTGGCCGGTATCCCGATCAAGGACGAGGACTGGCTGATTCTGTCGACGATCCACTCCGCGAAGGGGTGCGAGTGGGACGTCGTGTACCTGATCCACGCGTCGGACGGGTTCCTCCCGTCCGACCTGTCGACCGGCTCGGAGGAGGAGATCGAGGAGGAGCGCCGACTGACGTACGTCGCGCTGACGCGGGCGAAGGACTTCCTCTACGTGACGTGGCCGCTCCGCTATTACCACAAGTGGTACGCAACGACGGACCGGCACAGGTACGCCCAGCTCTGCCGTTTCTTCACCGCCGACGTTCTTCGCAGCCTCGATGAGATCAACGTCGCCGGCGAGGCGCCCGCCGAAAGCTGCGACGGATCCGAGCCGCCGTTCGACGTCGAGCTCGACGTCGCCGAGCGGGTCCGTCGGATGTGGGAGTCGTACGACGTCTAGGAGCTAGCCGGTCAGCTTCGCCGCGAGCTCCTCGGCTTTCCGCTTCACGTCGTCGCCGAGCTTGTCCGGCTCCGAGCAGCCGGGGACGATCCATGGATCGACCAGGTCGTACTTGCAGTACCCCGCGTACGTGATGAACTGATCGCGAGCCCACTCGGCGTTCCGTTCGATCGGGCCGCCGCACGTCATGAGCAGCGTCGCCTTCGCGCCGTCCACGAACGACCTATGGTCTGGGGCGCCGTAGTCTCTGGCGAGGCAGAGCGTCCGGTCGAAGAACGGCTTCGTCTGGCCCGAGACGCCCCACATGTACAGTGGCGACGCGTAGACGACCGCCTTCGCGTCGACCATCGACGCGAGAATCTTCTGCACGTCGTCCTGCACCACACAGCCCGGCTCGTCCGCCGACTCCATGCACGTGTAGCACGCCTGGCAGCCCTTGATGTCGAGGTCGTTGAGGTTGAACCGCTCGACCGAATGGCCTCGCTCTCTGAGCGCGTCCTCCACCCAGCCGAGGACCGTCGCCGTGTTCCCCTGAGCGCGCGGGCCGCCGAAGATCGTCACGATGTTCATCGGTTTCCCTCCTCGACGGGGAGTATAGGCGTCCCTCAGGCCCCGACGCAATCCGCTGCGCTATGAACCGTCCGACCGCATCGGTTCACACCGGGCGCGCCCCGATCACCACCACGGATCGATGATCGGCTGCCGGACGGCGATCGGAACGTAGGCGTTCACGACGTCGACGAAAGCCCGGACGTAGTCGTCGGCCGAGGTCTCGCCCTTGCGCGCGAGGATGCCCAGACGAAGGACGTCGGCGACTTCGCCGACTGCACCCGCGCGCCCGCGCGCGTAGTCGATCAGCGTCCCCTCCCGCTCGTGGAGCGCTTCGAGGACCTCGGGCGGCGGATCGCCGTGCGCCGCTCGGAGAACACCGTCGATCTCGTCGAGCCACCCATCCTCGGCCGTCCCGAGGTAGACAGCTTCTGCGACCGCCTCGATTCGCTCCCGCTGATCCTCGTCGAGCAGCGGGGCGAGAAGCGTCGCCCGTAGCCTGAACGCGTCGCGTAGCCAGCGATAAACGTGCTGCGAACCCGGGGGTGGATCGACAGCGCTTGCCTCATCCGCCCAGACTTCGAGGAACGCGTCCCACGACAGCCCGTACGCGTCATCGAACGCCGCGCCGAAGCCGTCCCATGACGCGAAGAGCTGATTCCATATGGTCGATCGACAGGGGCCGCTCAACACCGACCACAGCACGTCCGGCGGAGCCCGGCGAACGAGCGCGTCGACCCAGCTCGCGCCGATCTCGTAGAGGAGGAACTCCGGGGCCTCGCGCAGGTCGTCGCTCTCCGCGAGCCAGATGGAGACCGGTCCGGCCGTGCGAAGATCGAAGCAATCGAGATACCCGAGCGCGTACTCGGTGTGTCTCGCTGTCCCTTCCCAGAGGATGTCCAAGTACGGGAAGGCCGAGGATGTCGAATCGACGTCCCACTGCGTCAGTTGCAGCGCGTGGACCAGCTCGTGAGCGACGATCCGCTCCCAGTTATCGTCGGAATGGCAACAGACGAACAACAGCGAAAAACTCTGAATGATCGCGTCTTCGGGAAGCCGATCGAGAAACGCTGTCGGACGGAGGCCGTAGTCGTACACAGACGAGTAGGTGGTCGCCAACCCACCGACGTCGAACCGATCGAGGTCCCGGTGCATCGACTCCGCGTCGGGGTACAGCGCGATCGTCGCCAGCGGCACATCGGAAGGGCCGAAGTAGCGCGAGAGCGGGGACGACACGGGTGGAGCACAGGCCTCCGGAATCGGCTCGGGGGCCCAGTAGTCCTCGACCGCGTGCAGGACCTCCTCGATCCTTTCCACCACTCCAGGACCGACACAAGAGGCGGCCCAGACGCAGATATCGGACGAGGTCTGGACGGCCCAGTCGGACCGAGCCGCGACGGAGAGCGAAATCACGAGAGATAGGACAGCGACGACGGCCCGCATGGAGCCTCCCTTCATTCCGTATATCTGATTGCACGCATTTTCATGATACCCCGGATCGCAAAGCAAAGCAAGACGATGCAGCGTTACCTCTTCGGGGACAATAAAAAAAGGCGGGGCCGTTTCGGCCCCGCCTGTCAGATGCTGCGTCCTTGAATCGGTACGCCTACTCCTTGTAGATGAGGTGAACGCTAATGTCCATCGTGATGTCGACGAACGCGTTCTGCACGCCCGGCAGGTAGGCGACGACCATCTCGTCCGTCATCGACCAGAGCGGAATCCACGGCACGTCTTGCGTGCTGAGGATCTGAACCGCCTCGTACAGCTTGGAGCGCTTCTCGGTGTCGACGGTCGTGGTCGCGACCTCCATGATCCGCAGGTACGCGCCGTAGTTCGGGTGATGGTTGAAGTAGGTCCCCAGCGGCTCCGGCGCCTCGGTCGTCCACGGTGCGAGGAAGTTGGACGACTCGAGGTAGTCCGGGTGCCAGCCGAGCAGGAACATGTCAAACCCGCCTGCCCCCATCCGCTCGACGTACGCGCCCCACTCGAGAACCTGGATGGTGATGTTGATCACACCCGTCTGCTCAAGGCTTCCCTTGAGGACGGCAGCGACGTCGGCTTCGAAGGTCCCGTAGTGTTTCGGCGTGTACCAGAGGTTGAGCTCCAGCGGGTTGTCGGCGTCGTACCCGACTTGAGCGAGAAGGTCCTTCGCCATACCGAGGTCGCGCTCGGGGAACGTCGGCAGAGCGCCGAAGAACGGAGGATCGACGGCAGGCACCATCGTGTAGATGGGATCCACGGTACCGCTGAAGACCTGCTCGACGATCGCATCTCGATCGACCGCGTAGCAGATCGCCTGGCGAACCTGCGGCATATCCACCGGGGCCTGTGTCACGTTGAACAGGATGTAGCGAATCCCCGGGCTCGGCGGGAAGAACTCCACGATGACGTCCGGGTTGTCCTGCATGTCCTCGATGTCCTGAGGCGCAAGCGTTCGGAACACGACGTCGACGTCACCGGCCTCAATGGCAGCGCGGAGCGTCGCGGCGTCCGCGTACATCACCTCGATGACGTCCTTCGTCATTGGCGCCTCGCCGTAGTAGCCATCGTACGCCTGGTAGATCACGTGCTGGTCCGGAAGATGCTCGACAAGGATGTACGGGCCCGTCCCGGCGTACTGACCGTTCGCGAAGTCGTCATCCGGAACCGAGGCCGGGGAGTAGATCATCGACGGGGCGATCTGATCCGACATGCGCAACAGGAAGATCGCGTCCGCCTGCGTCAGGAAGATCCGCACCGTCAGCGGATCGATAACCTCGATGTTATCGATGTACGGCTTGATCAGGCCGACGCCGCCTTCCGGGCCGTCGAGACGGATGGTGCGGTCGAGAGAGTACTTGACCGCGGCCGCGTCGCAAGGCTCGCCGTCCCAGAACGTGATGCCGGGGCGGATGTAGAACGTGTACACGAGGCCGTCCGCCGAGATGTCCCAAGACTCCGCGATGCCTCCGACCAACTCGCCCGTTCCGGGCGTGATCTTCGTCAATGCGTCCGTCGTATTGCGTAGCACGTGCCACGAGAAGTGATCGTAGCTGTTCGCGAACGACAGCTCGGTCACCCGATCCGTCGTCCCGATGATCAGAGGTTCGTCCGCCGCAACTGTGAGAAGCCCGACAGCCGACACCATTGCCAACGCCAGGATTCCCAGAAGAACCTTTCGCATGGTAGTACCTCCTTTGCATGCCGTCCCTCTAGTGCGAACACGCACACCGCGCCTGGATCTAGTGAAGGGACGCCACGACGACTACACTAGCACGCCGTCCGCCCAGAAGTCAAACGCGTTTCCGCCGCCTCTTGGGATTGACGAGATCGCTGATGCCCTCCCCGATCAGGCCGAAGCCGAGAGAGAGGGAGATGATCATGAGACCGGGGAACGTGATCAGCCACCACGCTCCGGATTGCAGATACTTCTGTCCGTTTTGGATGTCGAACCCCCAATCGGGCGCCGGAGGGGGCAACCCAAACCCGAGGAACGAGAGCGCAGCCACGGTGAGGATCGCGTCGGCGAGATTGAACGAGGAGACCGCCATGATGGCGTTGACCGTGTTCGGCGCGACGTGCCGCAGGACAATCCTCGTGTTGCTCGCGCCGACGGCGCGGATCGCCTCGATGTACGACGTCTCTCGGACCTGCAGGACCTCGGCTCGCGTCACGCGGAAGTAGGTCGGGATATAGACGAATCCGACCGCCCAGATCATCGGCATGATGCCCGACCCGAACATCGCGACCAGGACGATCGCGAGAATCATGGACGGGAAGGAGTAGATGGCGTCCATCGTCAGCGAGAGAACCCTGTCAAGCCACCCGCCGGTGAACCCGGAGATCCATCCAAGGAGCGATCCCACCGTCATGCTCAGTCCGACGGCCGAAAACGCGACGATCAGCGACGCCTTCCCGCCACCAAGGATGCGGCTGAACACGTCGCGTTGAAGCTGATCCGTCCCCATCCAGTGTGACGCCGTCGGTCCCTGCAGTCGCGGTGCGTCACGGTAGAGCGTCGGATGGTATCCGTTCAGGCTCGGGATCCTGAGAGCGAGGATCGTCACGACGAGAAAGGCGATGACGATCGCGATCCCCACATTGAGGACCCATCGTCCTCTCAGAACCGCACGGCCGCGCGTCGCCTTTCGGATCAGCCACGCAAGCCCCCGAATCAAGACCGATCGGCGTCTGGAGTCCGCGGCGCCCATGTCAGTACCTCACCCGCGGGTCGATCGTGGAGTAGAAGATGTCCACGATCAGGTTGATGGTCGAGATGAACAGGGCGATGAACACGACGCTCCCTTGAATCGCGTAGTAGTCCCTGGCCTCGATCGATCGCACCAAGTAGCTCGCGATGCCCGGCCACGAGAAGACCGTCTCGGTGAGGACGGCCCCGCCCATCAACACGGCGAACTGCAACCCGAAGACCGTGATGATCGGGATGAGCGCGTTCCGCAACGCGTGCCGGAGAATGACGACCCGCTCGCGAAGTCCCTTGGACCGTGCGGTGGTGATGTAATCCATTCCGAGAACCTCGAGCATGCTCGCGCGCGTGATGCGGCCTTGCAGTCCGGTGAGCGCGATGCCGAGGGTGATCGACGGCAGGACCAGATGCCTCGCGATGTCGGCGAGCGCCTTGCCGTCCCATCGGAGAATCGCATCGAGGACGTAGAAGCCCGTGATCTGCCTGAACGTGAACGCCATGCGTCCGCCGAGCCGGCTGGCCACGGGCAACCAACCGAGCCTGACCGCGAAGATCACCTGGAACATGAGGCCGAGCCAAAACAGCGGCATCGCAAACGAGGTGATGTGGAAGACTCGAACCGCGTGATCGGCCGGACGATCGGCCCGAGTCGCTGCGACCAGACCGGTGGTGAACCCGAATAAGGCCGCGACGAGAATCCCGAATACGCCCAGCTCGACCGTCGCTGGGAACCGGAGGAAAAGCTCCTGCAGCACCGGCTTGCCTGTCCGGAAGGACCTCCCGAAGTCCCCACGGACGACCCCACCCAGATACTGCGCGTACTGCACATACAGCGGCTGGTCGAAGCCGTAACGCTGCTCAAACTCGGCGATGACCTCGGCGGAAACGTTCCGTCCGCCCAGCATGGCGAGGACCGGGTTGCCCGGCATGACGCGCAGCAGAAGGAAGACGACGGTCAGGAGGATGAAGACCATCGGAATCGTCAGCAACACGCGCTGGATGATGTACCTACCGACTCCGCCCATGCCACCTCCCAACAGGTCTGTCGCTCCGGGGATGCGGCCAGTATAGAGACGCGGCACGCCCCACTCAACCGGATCCGGCAACCGATTCTCACTACGGCACGCCCGGTTCCCCGGGTCCTCCGAGGTGAAACAGGTCTTGGAACGTCAGATCGGAGATGAACATGTGCCCCGGGGCGTGGGTGATCATCAGCGGGACGCGGCTCCGCTCGGCCGCCGCTTGAGCGGTGACGCCGCAGGCCCAGAAGGCGGGGACCTCTTCCTCGCGGATGGGCACCGCGTCGCCGTAGTCCGGGCGCTTGAGATCCTCGATTCCCAGCGCCTGGGGCGAGCCGATGTGTACTGGCTCCCCATGACAGAGAGGGGAGTCGCGCGTCAGCTCGACGACGCGATCGACGTCGCCCCGCCGGATCGGGCGCATCGAGACGACCAGCGGGCCGGAGAACGGGCCGGCCGACACCGTCTCACGGGTCGTGACGTACATCGGCACGTTGCAGCCGAGCTCGAGATGGCGAACGGCGACGCCGTTTGCCCGGAGCAGCGCGTCGAACGTAAAGCTGCAGCCGATCAGGAACGCGACGTAGTCGGCGTGCCAGAGCGTCATGATGTCGGTCGGCTCTTCGGTCATCCTGCCGTTGCGATAGACGCGGTATCGCGGCAGGTCGAGGCGGACGTCGGATTCGGGGGCGATCTTCGCCGGCGTCGCCGATCCAGGCTCGGTGACCTCAAGAAGCGGCAGCGCACGGGGATTGGCACGGCAGAACCGTTCGAAGTCGCCCGCCGGTCCGGCCGGCAAGACGACGAGGTTCGCCTGGACGTAGCCGGGGGCAAGGTCGGCCGTCGGACCGGTCCACTCGCCGGCACGGATCAGCGCCCGGGCCACCCGCGCCGTCAGGTCCTTCGGTCGAGGTCCTGCCCTCTCGTCCATGCCGACATCATCGTGAGAGATCCTCTCATCGGCAAGAGTCGCTCGAGAATCCAGAGTTGGCGAATGTCGCTGCCGCCGCTATCTTGGGACGCGTATCGGCGCGTTCGGACGGTCGGGAAGGAGGTCGACATGCCGATCCAGAAGTTGAAGAAGTTCCTCGACGACAACGGGATCAAGTTCGTCTCGATCCAGCACTCCGCCGCCTACACCGCGCAGGAAGTCGCAGCGCTCGCACACATCCCCGGCGAGGAGATGGCGAAGACGGTGATGGTCAAGATCGACGGGAAGATGGCGATGGCCGTCGTCCCCGCGTCGCACCAGATCGATTTCGATCGACTCCGCGAGGTTGCCGGCGCCGAGAGCGCCGAGCTGGCGAGCGAAGACGAGTTCAAGGACTACTTCCCTACCTGCGACGTCGGCGCGATGCCGCCGTTCGGGAACCTCTACGACATGCCCGTCTACTGCGCCAACGCCCTCAGCGAGGACCTCGAGATCGCGTTCTCCGCCGGCTCGCACTCGGAGCTGATCCGCCTCGCCTACGCCGACTACGAGCAGCTCGTTCAGCCGGAGATCGCCAGCTTCTCGAAGCGAGTCCCGTAGCGTAGCCTGGAATCGCCCATCGAGCGTTCGCCCCGGATCCCTTGACGACGCGAGGTTCCCGTTGTAGGCTGACACACTTCATGCTCAACGGGAGGTGAGCGACATGCTGCAGCGACATCGGTTCACGGGTGATTGCGTTTGTCCTCCGCTCACCTCGGTCGCGGTCGGCTAGTCGAAGGCCGCATCGCACTCCCTTCGTTTCCCGTCTAGACCACGCCGACTCGGAAGCTCCGTACTCCCGGGGCCGGCTCTCGTTCCCGTTTCCCACGAAGGAGGCATCATGAACGTCGCGGATTCCGTTCTCGATCTGGTCGGCAACACGCCGCTCGTCCGGCTCCGCGCGACGGAGCGCGATCGAGCCGAGGCGATCTACGCGAAGCTCGAACGGTTCAACCCCATCGGAAGCGTCAAGGATCGGATCGCTCTGGCGATGATCGAAGACGCCGAGGTGCGAGGTGTGCTCGCCGAGGACGGCGTCATCGTCGAGCCGACGTCCGGCAACACGGGGATCGCCCTCGCCATGGTCGGCGCGGTGAAGGGGTATCGGGTGATCCTGACGATGCCCGACACGATGACCGTCGAACGGCGGAGGGTGCTGAGGGCGCTCGGGGCCGAGCTCGTACTGACTCCGGGCGCCGACGGGATGCGCGGGGCGATCGCTGAGGCCGAGCGGATCGCCGAGAAGACGCCGGGCGCTTTCATTCCGGGGCAGTTCGACAACCCGGCGAACCCCGGGATCCACGAACGGACGACGGCACGGGAGATCTGGGCCGACACGGACGGCGCGGTCGACATCGTCGTCGCGGGGATCGGAACCGGCGGGACCGCGACCGGTCTCGCGCGGGCGCTGAAGCGGGAGAAGCCGACCGTCCGAGTGATCGGCGTCGAGCCATCCGGCTCGCCGTTCCTGACCGAGAGACGGGCCGGCAAGCACGCGATCCAGGGGATCGGCGCCGGCTTCCGCCCGGCGATCCTCGAGCTCGAGCGGCTCGACGAGGTCGTCACCGTCGCGGACGCCGACGCCGCGCAGTGGACCCGGCATCTCGCCCGGTCCGAGGGGATCTTCGCGGGGATCTCGTCCGGCGCGGCCCTCGCCGCAACGGTCGAGATCGCGAGGCGGACGACCTCGGACGGCGCGGTGATCGTCGTCGTCCTGCCGGACGGCGGCGAGAAGTACCTGTCGAGCGATCTGTGGGAGGTCGACGATGCTTAGGCGAATTCGAGAGGACATCCGGGCGGTGAAGGAGAAGGACCCGGCGGCGCGGAACACGCTGGAGATCGTCCTCGCGACGCCCGGCGTCTGGGCGATCTGGATGCACCGGATCAGCCACTGGCTGTGGCTTCACGGCGCCAAGCTCCTTGCACGTTGGTTGTCGCACGTCGTCCGGCGCCGAACCGGTATCGAGATCCACCCCGGCGCGCGGCTCGGGCGCCGGATCGTCATCGACCACGGGATGGGCGTCGTAATCGGCGAGACGGGCGTCATCGGCGACGACGTGCTCATCTACCAGGGGGTGACCCTCGGCGGCGTGAAGCGAAACGGAGGGAAGCGACACCCAACGGTCGGGAACCGCGTGCTGCTCGGAGCGCAATCGACGCTCCTCGGCCCGATCACGATCGGGGACGACGCCCGGATCGGGGCGTGCGTGACGCTCCGCCAGTCCGTGCCGGCAGGCGCTTCCGTCCGCGAGGAGGTCGTCATCTCCGTCCTTCACGACGGCAAGCGTAAGGAAGAAGCCGTTCGGGTCGAGGGCTGAGTCTCGCGGCTACCGGCTTTCGACCAGGGCGCGGACGAGCTCGTTCGCCGGCCGCTCGCGGATCTCGTCCGGCGTCCCGACCTGGACGATCCGCCCCTCGTTCATCACCGCGATCCGGTCGGCAACGGCGAACGCGTCCTCGAGGTTGTGGGTGACGTAGATCGTCGTGATCCGGTCCTCGTCGTGGCGTGTCCGCAGCTCCTTTCGAGCGGTCGTGCGACTGATCGGATCGAGGTTGGAGAACGGCTCGTCGAGGAGGAGGAGCCGCGGCGGCAGGGCGACGGCGCGTCCGAACGCGACGCGCTGCTTCTCGCCCTCCGAGAGCTGCCTCGGACGGCGCGGGTAGAGCCGCTCGCTGATCCCGATCCGCGCGGCGACCCCGTCCACGATCCTTCGGAGCAGGTCGGGCTTCGTACGCCGGAGGTTGAGCGGAAACCCGAGGTTGGAGTACCCCCGGTCGGTGAACACCTTCAGGTGCGGATAGAGCGCGTAGTCCTGGAAGACCATCCGGACGCGCCGCTCCCCAGCCGGCAGGCGGTCGACCGCCTCCCCGTCGAACAGGACGCTCCCCTCGGTCGGTTCGGTCAGGCCGGCGATCAGCCGCAGAAGGGTCGTCTTCCCGCAACCGGTCGGCCCGACGACGGCGATCAACTCACCCGAGTCGACGTGGAGCGTCAGCCGATCGACCGCGACCACGTCGCGATACCGCTTCGTCAGCCCTTCAAGCCGCACGCGCGTCATCCATCCCTCCGGCCGAGAGTCTAGGCTTCTCCGGAAGGAGGACAAGTGCCGCGGCGATCAGTCGGAGGCGTAGGCAGCGACGATCTCCCCGAAGACGACCAGGTGATGGTCGCCGTTCGCGTAGAACTGACCGAGTACCTCGTCGGAGGAGAAGTCGTCCCCTTCCTGCTGCGTCCGGGCGACGATCCGACACTCGTAGTGCAGCGCGCACTCGTCGATGACCGGCGTCTCGACCGCCTTCCCCGGGACCATGGTGAAGCCGCACTCCGCGGCCTTGTCGAGGTCCCGACCCGACTTCGTCCCGCAGAGGATCAGCTCGTCCTTGAGTCCGCCGCGCGGCGGGACGTTGATCGTGAACGAACCCGACGACCGGAGGCATTCGTACGTATACCGACTCAGCCGGACGAGCGCCGTGAAGATCGGGCGGCTCCACACGATCCCGACCTGCCCCCACCCGATCGTCATCGGATTCGGTTTCCCCTTCGCGTCGAGAGCGACGAGGAACGCGCCGTTGCTTGTCAGCGCGTCGCGCAGCCGGTTCGTCCCTTCGACCCACTCGATGTCGCGCTTCATGCGGTTCCTCCTTCCGGTTCTTCCGCCGATGATACCCGACGGTCCGGCGAGCGCAGACGGCTGGTGTAACCGTCTCAGGGATTCGCTACACTCCTGCGAGCACGCAAGGAGGAAGACGAGTGAGCAACGGGACGGAGAGGGTGCAGCCGAAGGAAGTGGCCGAGGCGGTCGATCACTACACCGCGACGACGATCCCCGTCCACGTCGACGTCGACATGAAACAGGCCGTCCTCAACCTGGCGGAGGCGGAGAGGATCCTGGAAGAGGCCGACTCGATCGCGCTCGGGCCGTGCGCCTGCCGGGTGGAGAAGGGCAACTGCGACCGACCGGTCGACACCTGCATTACGCTGAATCAGAACAGCGACGAAGCGGTCGAGACGTGGGAGGGCTTCCGACACGTCTCCGCCGAGGAAGCGCTCGCCGCCCTGCGAACCTCGCACGAGGCGGGCCTCGTTCATCTCGCCTACCGGAAGCCGGGCGAGGAGTCGACCGTCTTCTGCTCCTGCTGTTCCTGCTGCTGCTGGTTCCTCAACGCGCTGAAGCGGTTCGACTACCACGACGCGATTGTCGAGTCCTCGCACGTCGCGGAGCAGGACGCCGAGCGCTGCATCGGCTGCGGCACCTGCATCGAGCGCTGTCCGTTCGACGCGTGGGCAGCGGCGCAGAACGGAGACGCACCGTCGCTGAACCCCGAGAAGTGCTTCGGATGCGGCGTCTGCGTCAGCAGTTGCCCGGTCGGCGCGATCTCGTTCGTTCCGCGAGCCGTGACGGAGTCCGCGCAGTGGTGAACGCCCCCGACGGTGCGGGAAACGGAGCCGTGGCAACCGGGACCGCGTGGGGAAGATCGATGAAGGCCGGCCTCCGCGGTGTCGTGCTGCTCCTAACGGCGGTCGCCGCGTTGTCGACCGCCGTCTTCGCCGACGGTCCTCCCGTCCTCCTCGTCTACGGGTTCCAGCCGATCCCCGGTTTTCGCGCGACGGAGCTCTGGGCGGACGTCGCCGAGCGGCTCGCCGGCCGCTCGATCGCCTACACGCAGACGATCGAGATCGAAACGGGACACAGCCTGTTCCTCCTCCCGGCCGGAGACGCGGAGCACCGAGACGTCTACCTCTCCGACTACGCGCTCCCGTACGAGCCGACGGTCCGCGACCTCCGGTTCTACGCCGACCGCCTGGCCGACGAGATCGCGTGGATCACGAACGCGGTCCCCGTGTCGGAAGTCGACGTCGTCGCCCACAGCATGGGCGCCCTCGTCGCCCGCGCCTACATCGAGGCCGACGATTTCGACGAGATCCTCGGCGCCGAGGACTTCCCCGACTACGGGACCGAGTACCGCGGCGACGTTCGCACGTTGATCACCGTCGCCGGACCGCACCACGGCGCGTACCTCGTGACGTTCGGCATGTGGCTCAGCCGCCTCGGACGGCAGCTGAGCCCGGAGGGAGCATTCCTCGAGCTGCTAAACCGCGACCGCGTGGTTGACGACCGTCTGACGTCGCTTCGTCCGGACGTTCGATACGTCTCCATGGCCGGGCAGACGTGCTTCGGTTGCGGCCTCCGCCGCGACGAGGAGGCGTGTCTGCGCGAGTGCGTCGACGCCGGTCTCGCTTGGCAAGGATCGGACCTCGTCGTGCTGATGGCCTCGGCGTACCTCCCCGAGGCGGAGAACGTCGCCTGCATTGGGATGGACCACGTCGATATGCACGCGCATCCGGTGCTGGCCGAGACGATCGAAGCGATCCTCGCCGGCGGCCCGGCGCCGAACGCGATCTACGCGTCGCCCGAGCTGCGATTCGACGCACCGAGCGGCTAGGTCTACCGCATCAGGCCGAACCGATCGAGCGGCCAGACACGCAGGTACGGCTCGCCGATGAAGTCCTTCTCGTCGACGAACCCCCAGAACCTTGAATCGAACGAGTTCTGCGAGTTATCGCCGAGGACGAAGTAGTGCCCCTCGGGCACGAGGGTCGGCTCGACGCCGTAGCGGAAGCGCGGGTCGTTGGAGTAGTAGTAGCGATCGAATCGCGGATCGGTCAGCTTCTCGCCGTCGACGTAGAGGTCGCCACCCACGATCTGGACCGTCTGCCCGCCGACAGCGATGAGGCGCTTGACGTAGCGCATCCTCCGCTCGCGCGTCGTGATCCCGAGATCCGCGAGTGCCGCGTGGCCGGCCTCCTTGCTCCCGAGATCATACTGGTGCCCGCCGACGACCGTCAGCCGGATCTCGACCCCTTCCAGGAGGGACGCGAGGTAGGCGTCGGCCGCTTCAGTCGAGTAGACCGGCTCGTTGTCCAGATAGAGGAGCTGATCCCCGGGCGTCACGCCCGCGGCCTCGGCGATCGAACCGCCCTCGACCGAGCGGACGAGGACCTGCTCGGTGTGGCGGAAGACGACGATTTCACCGGGCTTCGGATCGCGGAAGTAGTAGGTGATCCGATCGACGAAGAACGAATCCTTCGGATCGATCGTCGGGATCATCGACCCGGTCGGCACGTGCATCCGGACGGTGACGAAGCACATGATCACCGCGGCGAGGGCTCCGGCGACGACGAGAACCTCGGTCCACTCGAGAACCTCCCGCATCACGCGCCCCGGCTTATATCCGAAGTGCCAGACCAGCCGGAGGATCCACGCCGGCTTCTTCTCCTTCTTCTTCCGTCTCCGCTTCATCGGGTCCTCCCTCATTCACCACGCGACGGCCCATGCTATCCGAACAGGATCGATTGCGCAGCCGCGACGCCGCCCCCGAGCTCGAAGTCGTGGCCGCAAGCCCGCAGCCCCGCCTCGATCGCACCGACGGTCGCGAGCAGGTCGTCTGGGCCCGTCGCGCCCATGTGGCCGATCCGGAAGTAGTCCGATTTGATCTCGGGATGGAGTCCGCCGGCGAGGATCGCGCCTGCATCACGGATCCTCGGGAGGAGATCCGCGCCGTTGACGCCCTTCGGATATCGCGGAGCGGACAGCGTGTTCGCGGCGTGCTCTTCGGACGTCGGGATCTGATCGAGGCCGAGCGCCCGGATCGCCCCGCGGCAGGCGCGCCCGAGGCGCGCGTGGCGTGCGACGCGCGCCTCCATCCCCTCGTCGAGGATCTGTCCGAGACTGACGTCGAGGGCCCGGACGAGGTTCACCGCCGGCGTCCCGAAGTAGCTCGGCACCCGCTTCTCGTACGCCGCCATGATCGGAAGCCACTTCGCCCAGTCGGCGTAGTAGTTGGCCACGACCGTCCTTCGCGTGCCCCACGCGCAGAGCAGGTTCTGACTGACCACCAGGAGAGCGAGGCCGGGCGGGACGCCGATCGCCTTTTGCGAGGCGGTCAGAACCACGTCGATCCCCCATGCCTCCTGGCGAAGCTCCTCGCCGGCGACCGAGCAGACGCCGTCGAGCACCGTGAACAGGCCGCGCTCCCGCCCCAACGCGCCGAACCGCTCGGCGTCGATCCGGACGCCGGTCGACGTGTCGACGTGCGTCGCCGTCATCAGCTTGTACTCGCCGGACCCGAGCGTCGCCTCGACCTCGGCGAAGTCGATCGTCTCGCCGATCGGGGCGCGGATCGTGGTCACGTCGGCTCCGTAGCGAGAGAGCAGGTCCTCGAACCGATCGCCGAAGACGCCGGTGCTCAGGACCAACGCCCGGTCGCCCGGTTCGACCAGATTCGCGCCGACGACGTCCATCGCCAGCGTTCCCGAGCCGGCGAGGATGAACGGCTGCCCCGTCGGGGCCTGCCACACCTCGCGCATCCGCTCCAGCGCCCGGCCGAACGTCTCGATGAAATCGGACGAGACGTGGCTCGTCGTCGGGGCGCCGAGCGCCCGGAGGACGGCCGGATCGAACTCGATCGGGCCGGGGATCATCAGCAGCGGGCGATCCTTCATCGGGGGGCCTCCTTCTTCTTGGGATCGAGGATCCGCGCCTCGATCAGGATCGAGCGCATCTCGTCGCGCTGCTCCTCGCCGAGCGGAAGGAGCGGCGGTCGCACCGGACCGCCTCGCAGCCCGAGCATCTCCATCGCCGCCTTCAGTCCGGGCACGCCCCACCGTCGCGTCACCGCGACGTTCGGAGGGATCATCCGGATCTGGATCCCTCTCGCCGCGTCGACGTCCCCATCCATGAACAGTCGGTGGATCTCGATGCACTCCTTCGGCGCGATGTTCGCCAACGCGAGCACGCCGCCGGCCGCGCCGACGGAGAGCGCCGGGAGCAGGAAGTCCGCCGATCCGGCGAGGATCCGGAACCCTCCGCCCGCCTCGCCGCGGATCCGGCCGAGCTTGACGACGTTCCCGCTCGAATCCTTCAAGCCAACGATGTTCGCGTGGCCGGCGAGGTCGACGATCAACTCCGCACTCAGGTCGATCCCGGTGCACGCCGGCATGTTGTACAGGACCACGGGGATCGGCGAGGCGTCGGCGACGGTCCGGAAGTGCCTTTCGAGCACACCTTCGGTCATCAACCCCTTGTAGTAGGACGGCGGCAGAACGAGGGCGAAGCCGGCGCCGGCGGCCGCAGCGGCCCGCGTGAGCGCGATCGTCGCTTGCGTCGATTGGAGTCCGGTCCCCGCGATGACCGCTCGATCTTCGGGGGTTCCCGCTCTCGCCGCCTCGACCAGGCGAAGCTTCTCGTCCTCTTCAAGCAGGACCGCCTCCCCGTTCGACCCCAGGACGACGATCCCGGCCAGATCGAACCGGTTCCACCGATCGAGGTTCTCGGCGAGCGCTGCGAGGTCGATGTCGTCGCCCGCGTCGAACGGCGTCGGAATCGGCGGGAAGATTCCCTCGATCCGTGGCACCTCAGTTCCCATGGCAAGACTGTACTCGAACGCCGTATGTCACGCGAGATGGCACTCCGTGAACCACGCCGATTCGACACCAACGGCAGTTTGCCATTCATCGGCAAACTGCTCCGTGACACGGTAACACAGGCTGGTTTTTTCGTCTGGCCTGTGTTACCGTGTCACGCGAGGTATGTCAGGCGCGCGCCACCCAGCCTCGACTGGGCGGCGTTTTTCGTTGTCAGGAGGATGCATGGCCGTACGGATCGCAGTCGTGGTCGGGTACCTCGTCGTCCTTCTCGGGATCGGCTTCTGGGCGATGCGGCGGGCGCGCGGGACGAGCGAGGATTACTTCATCGCCTCGAGGACGACGTCCCCTCTCGTCCTGTTTCTCACGATGGCGGCGACGAACTTCAGCGCGTTCACCGTCTTCGGCTTCGCCGGCGCGGGGTGGGAGAGCGGCTACGCGTACTACCCGATCATGGGATTCGGAACGGGGTTCATGGCCTTGACGTTCGTCCTGATCGGCCGGCCGGCTTGGCGACTGGGGAAGCAGCACGGGCTCGTCACGCCGCCGGAACTCGTCTTCCGACTGACCGGGAGCCCGGTGCTGCGCTTCCTCTTCTTCCTGGTGATGACCGTTTTCACCGTGCCGTACTTGGCGATGCAGCCGATGGCCGCCGGGTACGCGCTCGAGTCGCTCCTCGGGATCCCGTACTTCGCCGGAGCGGCGTTGATCACGGCCGTCATGCTTCTTTACACGTTTCGGGGCGGGTTCCGCGGCGTCACTCGGACCGACGTCTTTCAGGGCGGGATGATGATCGTCCTGCTCGTCGTCGCGGTGGCGATCATCGCCGGACGCTTCGGTGGACTGTCGTCCGCCAACCGTGCCGTCATGAGCGACTTCCCCGAGCTGTTCGCCCGCCCCGGCCTGGGAGCGATCTATACGCCGGGAGTCTGGTTCGGCTACATGCTCCTCTGGTCCCTGTGCGATCCGATGTTCCCGCAGCTCTTCCAACGGTTCTACGCCGCAAAGAGCCCGCGCGGACTGGCGACGACGATGTCGCTCTACCCGCTGCTGACCGGATTCCTGTTCCTCCTCCCGGTGACGATCGGCGTCCTCGGGCGGCTGTCGTTCCCGACGCTCCCGGAAGGGGCGGCCGCCGATCGGATCCTCCCGCTGATGCTCGCCGAGCACGCGCCGGCGGCGATCGAGGCGCTCGTGCTGACCGCGGCGCTCGCCGCGCTGATGTCGACCCTCGATTCACAGCTGCTGACGCTGTCGTCCATGTTTGCGCGCGATATCGCAGCACCCTTGCTGCGATACCGCGCGGAGCGGAACGGCCGAGGAGGCTCCGTTCCGCCGCTTGGTGAGGTGCGGGAGTCGAGTCCCGATCGGGCCGCGGCAGTGGACGAGGTGCCGCAGTGGGTCAGCAAAGCTTTCGTCGTGGTGCTCGCCCTCGTCGGGCTGGCGATCGCCTACAGCCCGCCGGCGACGTTCCGCGTCCTCGCGACGCAGACGTTCACCGGTCTCGCCGTCCTCTTCCCGACGGTCGTCGGCGCGCTCTACTGGAAGCGGATGAGCCCGGTCGCCGCGATCGCGTCGATCGGCGGCGGCGAGGGGCTCGTCGCTGCGTACTACCTGGATCTCCTTCCGCGGTTCGGCACGCTTCCGGTCGTCCCGATCGTCGTTGCCACCACGCTCGTCCTCGTCGTCGGGAGCCTGATTCTGCGGACCGTGCCTCGCTACGAGGCGACGTGGGAGCCGAGGACGCTCAGCCGTCGCGCGATCGCCGGATGGGCGGTCGCCTTCGCGGCCCTGTTCGCCGTCGGGAACGACGTCTGGAACTGGGGCGACGGGCGCGTTTCGTTCCTCGGGTTCCCGTGGTGGGTCTGGCTGTTCGCCGGGCTGTGCGTTCTCACCTCCGGCCTGTTCTGGATCCTCGGTCGCACCCTCACCAAAGGACACAGGGACGAGGACCGGTGACCCGCCCTCGCCCCTGCCCCGAACTCTTCCGCCGGTTCCCTTAGGAGCCGTCCTCGGTGACAGTCGGAGGTTCGATCGTGATCTCAGTGTTGACGTCGGCGAGGTCCATCCGCCACGTCACGGTCCCGCGGTCCCCCTCCTCGTCGACCCCGGTCGCGGTGAAATCGTACTTCACCGGGTATCCGGCCTCGGCGATCCAGACGTCTCCGGTGGCGTTCTGCAGCTCGCCGGTCCAGTATCCGCCCCACTGCTCGTACGTCGAGGTGTAGTGGTGGGCGGAGACGCCGTTGACCGTCTCCACGCCGACGTAGGTCGCGGTCGGCTCGAGCTCGCCGAAGATGCCGCTCCAGGCGACCGACGGCGCGTAGATCAGGACGGCCTGGCTCATCGCCTCGGCGACCATGACCGGCGCTTCCGTCCACTCGTCGTCATCGAGGACCCAGGCACGATCCCCGAGCTGGATCACCTCGAATCGCTCCTCGTCCTCGAGATTCATCCAGATGAGGTGCTTCTCGTCCGGGCCGGCGACGATCCCCATCAGCTCGATCGATCCGGCCTCGATCTCCCCGCCTTCCTCTCCGACGAAGGTGAACAGCGTCGAGTAGCGGTAGCTGTTCAGTTCCGCCAGGGCGTCGGTCGCGCCGGAGAACGCGCCTTCGGGCGCCAAGGACGCCACGTCGTCGATGTCGCTGACCGCCTCGGGCTCCGGCTCGGGCACTGGTTCCTCGGTGGCCGGCTCGGCCGCTGGAGCCTCTTCGGCCGGCGCCTCTGGCGCCGGGGTCTCGTCCACTGTCTCCGTCGTCGCGTCCGTCGTTGTCGGCGTCGTCCCCTCGTTCGACGAGCAGGCCGCCAGACACAAGGCCAGGATCGCCGTCAGCAGGAGGAACAGCCAGATTCGTTGGGTCATCTCCCTACCTCCTTGTCCACCGGTTGTTCGGATAGTCATCACGACACTCCACTCTACCGATCGGTGCCGCCAAGCGGCAAGCGAGGCGATCGGCTCGGGCCTCACCGACCGCGCAGGTTCGACGGCGAAGTCGCGGGCGGCTCTTGACGCAGGCGCCGACCCGTTCTAGAATGCCGCCATGATGTCGAACGCGAAGGAACGATCCACGAGCATGAGCATCGCCGCCCGGATCCTCCTTCACGTTCGTACGGTGACCGTCGGTCCGCTCGTGCGCGGCTAGCGATACAGGAAGCCGAGCACGAGACGACCGACAAGACGGCGCAGGCCACGGGCCTGCGTCTTTCCTTTGCCCGCCGCGAATCCAGCGGGTCGGATCCCCGAGGAGGGGACCAGGAGGTGGTACGGATGCAGAAGCGAACGCAGCAGACGGCGCTCCGACGAACGAAGGACCTCCGAGTGCACGGGACGCGCGGCCGTTGTTCGATGCATCCCCGCCTCGTCGCCGTCGGCGCGGTCCTCCTCATCGGAGTTTGGGCCGTTGCGCGGAACACGGCCGGGCCCGGGCCGGACGAGACACCATGAGCGCCCGGGACTGGAAGCTCGTCCAGGTCGTCGTCTACCCCCCGGGAGGTGGGCGACGCGACCGGATGGAGCGGACGGTGCGCCTTCCGTACGACGCCGGCTTCGACGATCTCCTCGCGACGCTCGCGGACACCTCACCCGACGTCTTCGCGGAGGTCTGCGGATGCGTGGCGCGTGCGTCCGCTCACCCGTTCTCCCGCACGGGCGGCGATCCCTTGCTCCTGACGCTCGACCACTACTTCGCGCTCGGAGGGCCGGTCGTCTGCCCGGACGTTGACGAAGGGTATGCCTAGCACCACAGATCAGCCCTCCTGAGCCTCCAGCCGGGGACGGGGCCTCGCCCCGTTCCCGGCCTCCCTTCCCCCTGGTACCCGACCCACGAGGATGCCTTCGGCGTTCTCGCCCGTGAAAGGCCTTGCGGTTGTCCGCAGGGACACGGATCTCCTGCTCGTCGTCTACCCACACGAACGGCAAGGCCGTTCGTGCCCGTGGAGGGCCTTTGTCCCCTAGCGGTTGTTCGCAGGCGCACGAATCCCCGGCACGTCGCCCGGCCACACGAATGGCAGAGCCGTTCGTGCCCGTGGAGGGCCTTCAGGCCCTCCACGCAATATACTCTCAGCCATCATGAGACGACACGGGATCGCGGCAGCGGTGTTGGCAGCGGCGCTCGTGGGCGCGATCGCCTACGTCGGCGTGGCGTGTACCGGCTTCGCCGTTTATTCGGGAAGGACGCTCTACGGGATGAACTTCGACTACCCGCCGAACGAGATCCGCTTCTCGATCGAGGAGCACGAGGCGGGCGCCCTCTTCCTCGGGAGCTTCCTGATGGGCGAGCACTACGCGAGCACAGTGGGGATGAACGAGCACGGTCTCTTCGCTTCCGATCAGATGGTCTTCCCCCCGCGGGCGATGGTCGACGAACCGGCCGAGGACGAGCTGTTCATCTGGGACGCGTTCTACGAAGGCCTGCGAGAGTGCGAATCGGTCGACGAGGTCCTCACGTGGATCGGCGACCGGCGCGTCGTCCAGTACCAGTCGTTGCAGTTGCACAACCTGTACGCCGACCCGAGCGGGAACGCGATGGTCGTCGAGTGCGGCGCGGCCGAGAACGTGATCACCGGGATCGAAGGGCCGTTCCTCGTGATGACCAACTACCACAACGGCGACTTCCGCGGGCTTCTCCTGCGCGACGTCGCCGGCGTCGGGGCGGAGCGATACCGCGTCGCCCACCGGTACATCGAGGAGAACCTCGACGACTTCGACGTCGACCAGGGCTTCGAGGTCCTTCGACGAACGTCGATGGCGACCGGCGACTACAAGACGCGATACTCCCTCGTCTTCGACCCGGAGGCGCTCGAGGTTTACATCGCCCTGGAACGGGACTACGACCACATCTGGAAGGCATCGCTGACCGAGCGGACGATCGAAACGTACCGCGGCTTCGACGAGCATCACGTCTTCCCACTCGACGGGACCGGGATCACCGGTCCGACGCTCCAGGCGTACGCTCCTCCGCCGCCGGAGCCGCCGGTCGTCGCCGAAGAAGGGGACACCGGGCCTCGCTGGCCGCTGCTCGCGCTGATCGCGGCGGGGCTTCTCGGCGTCGCCCTCCTGCTCCTGCTGAAGCGGTAGAAAAGGAATCCAGAGGAGGTGCCGATCATGGGAAACGTCCGACGTTCGGCGGCGGGAAGAACCGTCGTCGCGCTGCTATCGATCTGTGTGTTGGCCGGCATGGCGGGATGCGCACTGCTCTGGCCGGAGGCCCCGGACGTCGGGGACGTCGCGCAGTCGTCCCTTCCTCGGGAGACGGATCCGAGCGTCGCGACCGGCGACGTCGAAGCGCTCGTCTCCGGGAACTCGGCGTTCGCGTTCGATCTGCTGGGCGAGATCGGATCCACCGCGGGGAACCTCTTCTACTCCCCGTTCAGCATCTCCTCCGCGCTGGCGATGGCGTACGCCGGAGCGCGCGGGGAGACCGAGAGCCAGATGGCCGACGCCCTCCGCTTCCCGCTCGATCAAGAGAAGCTGCACCCCGCGTTCAACTGGATCGACCTCGCGTTGAACGGGCGCGGGGAGATCGATCCTCCCTACGAGGGAGAGGGGTTCCAACTCAACGTCGTCAACGCGGCGTGGGGGCAGCGGGGCTACTCGTTCCTGCGAAGCTACCTCGACACGCTGGCCGTGAACTACGGATCCGGTCTTCGCTTGCTCGATTTCGTCGAAGATCCGGAAGGAGCCCGCGAGACGATCAACGACTGGGTGAGCGACGAGACGAACGAGCGGATCGTCGACCTGCTTCCTCCGGGATCGATCGACGCGTTCGTCCGGCTCGTTCTGACGAACGCCGTCTACTTCAACGCCCCGTGGCTGAAGCCGTTCGACCCCGACATGACCACGGCCGGGACGTTCGAGCCGCTCGAAGGCGGATCCGTCGACGTCGAGATGATGCGCCAGGTCGAGACGTTCGGGTACGCGAGCTGGGACGGCGGACAGGCGATCGAGCTTTCGTACAACGGCGAGACGCTGTCGATGGTCCTGTTCGTTCCGGATCGCGGGACGTACGGGGCGTTCGAGGCGGGACTCGATCTCGACCGCTACGAGGAGATCGTCGGCCCGCTTGAACTGCGCCAGGTCGACCTTCGACTACCGAAGTTCGAGTACGCGTACGACGCGTCGCTCGTCGATCCGCTGAAGGCGCTCGGGATGACCGACGCGTTCACCGCCGCCGACTTCTCCGGGATCGACGGGACGCACGACCTGTTCATCTCCGACGTCCTCCACAAGGCGTGGGTGTCGGTCGACGAAGCGGGAACGGAGGCCGCCGCAGCAACGGCGGTGATCATCTCGCTCGTCGCCTATCCCGGCCCGCCGGTCGTGCTGACGATCAACCGGCCGTTCCTGTTCGTCATCCGCGACGTCCCCACCGGGACGATCCTGTTCGTCGGCCGGGTGGTCGATCCGGCGGCCGACTGACGTAGAAGCGGTCGTTCCCGACAGCCGACACCGTCCGGAAGGAGGACGGCACCATCGGCTGGCTCCGCGCGAGCGGAAGGATTCATAGGACGGTCGCCTAACGACCGAAACGCCACCCGCACGGGTCCGACTAGTCCCGGACGACCGGGAGTCTGCCGAACGCCCGTAGCGTGGTAAGCGCCTTGAGTGTCAGGATTCCGCGCCACTCCGTACGCGCTTCAGCCCATGCCCTCGGGTAGTCGAACGTCCACGTCGGGTCCCACGCCCCGTCGGGACACTGCCGATCGATCAGGACGTCGATGTTCCGCTGAAGCTCCGCGCGGATCAGATCGGCGCCGATCGAGGCAGGCGACGGGACGGCGCGAAGCGGCGTGACGCAGTAGGTCGACCACCTCGCTTGATCGCGGACAACGGCCTCGGGAATCGCCGCGCGAACTCGGGCGACCAGCCGGCGCCGGTACGGCTCGGGGAGCGACTCGGTCTGCGCGAGGTGAACGACGTACTCGAGGTCGCTCCCGCCGCCCTCGCCGAGTACATCAACTTCCTCGATGCAGGCGACCGTGGCCTCGGTGACCTCGTCGAGCCAGTCGGCCGGTAGATGCACGCCGAAGCGATGGAGCAGCGCGACTATCAGCGCACGGGGGATGATTCGGAAACCATCGAACGTCCGAGCCAGACTGCCGTCCTCGTCGTGCCACCACGGTGCGTGGGGATGGTCGTTCGTGTCGTGGGGGACGACACGCCAGACCCGAGCGTCCGGATCGAACGTCTCCACGAGCCAGTCGACCGCGCCGCGGACAAGCGGGCGGTCCGTCTCGCAATCGATCTCCTCCAGAACTCTTAGCCCAAGCGCGGTGGCCAGCGCCGACGAGCTCGGCGTCCGCACGTCCGGCTCCAGCGCACGCCCAAAGCCGCCGTCTTCGTTCGCGAACCGGGTCAGCTCCTCGATCACGTGCTCCGGCGAACCGCTCTCGAACCGAAACGCGAACAGCACCTGCTCGAGTGGACGTGCATCGGTTCGGAGGAATCGGCGTGCGCCTTCGAACGCTTCGCGGCTGAGTCGGTTCATGCGTCCTCCTTCGTTCAGCTCACTACTTCAACGCCGCTTGGCCCTCGAACGAGCGGCACGGCGAGAGGCCGTCGAGGATCGCTTGGTCGTCTTCGGTCAGGTCCTCGCGGACGAGGCGGTCGAGGAGCTCGCCGAGGCCCGGGCCGAGCATGAACCCGTGGCCGCACATCCCGATCGCTAAGACGTAGCCGTCGACCTCTTCCGATCGGCCGACGAGCGGCGCGCCGTCCGGCGACATCGGATACAGGCCGCGCCACGTCCTCCGGACGCGAAGGCCGGCGAGCCGCGGGACGAGCCGGATCATCCGTTTCGCGACGATCGGAAGGAAGTCGCTCGTCTCGTCGCAGTCGAAGCCGGGGACGATCGGCTTCGGGGTGAGCGCGAAGACGATCTGCCCGGTGGCGAGCTGGAAGAAGTAGCAGTTGGCGGCGCGCTCGGACGGCCTGATGTCGACGACCATCGGACCGAGGAACGGGGCGACCGGCTCGGTGATCCCACCCTCGTGGGAGTCCGGCGCGATCGGATGATCGAGCCCGACCATCGCGCCGATCTCGTTCGCCCAGGCACCGGCGGCGTTGACGACGATCGGCGCCTCGTGCCGTCCCGCGTCAGTCATGACCGCGCGGACCCGTCCGCCGTCGACCTCGATCGAGGTCACCGCCTCGTGGAACCGGAACTCGGCCCCCTCTACGCACGCCTGCTCGTACATCGCGTGGCCGAGCAGGAGCGGTGAACAGAGGCCGTCGCCGGGGGAGAACGTCCCGCCGATCAGCCCGTCGTGGTTCAGCGCCGGGATGATTCCCAGGATCTCCTCGGTGTCGTGCCAGTCGATGTTCAGGCCGGACGCCTGCTGCGTCGCAATCAGCCCCCTGAGGATCCCGGCCTCCCGCTCGTCGTAGGCGACGAAGGAGTACCCGCCGGGCCGCCAATCGATGGTCCCGCCGTACGTCTCCTCCCACGTCGAGGCGATCACGAGCGAGCGGAGGCAGACGCGGATCTTCGCCGGCTCGGAGTGCGTGGCGCGCATCCCGCCGATCGCCGTCTTGTTCGATCCCTGCCCCGGGCTGGCGTGCCGATCGAGAACGAGGACCTTCAAACCGGACCGGGCCATCGCCCACGCCGCCGGAACCCCCACACTGCCGGCGCCGATCACAACTACATCGTATGGCCCACTCACGTTTGCCCCTCCAACCGAGAGAATCCGGAGGATTCTCTTCCCGGCTCGAACGAATCGGACCCTTCCGCGTTCGAGACGCAGCCGGCAAAGCGGCCGAGGGGCACTTCGACGAACAGCGGCCGGGGGACGCCGCGGGTCACCTCGTCGAGCGGGACGCCTTCCTCTCGAAAGAGCCGGAGGATGAGGGCGTTACACGTCTTGGCGCCGCAAGCCCCCATCCCCGCTCGGCTCATGGTCTTGATCTCGTTCATGTCGCGATGCCCGGCGCGGATCAGCGCGCGGATCTCCCACGCGATCACCCGCTCGCACCGGCAGACGATGTCGGTGTCGCGGATCGGCTCGACCGACTCCGGCAGCGGGTCGCCGACCCAGGATTCCTGAATCCGGATGCCGGCGATCCGCGTCGCGATCTCTCCCGGCGCGCGCACCTTGACGAGGACCGTCCGGTCGTTCGCCTCGATTGCCTTCACCTCGACGACCGGGACGGACCCGAGGAAGTCACCGACCGCGTCGAGGACGTCCACCTCGTCGCCAATCGCGACCCGGTCCGGCGCGTACTCGAACGGGATCGTCACAATCGGGTTCTCCGGGTCGTCGCGGCGGTCGACGAGCGTGATCGCCAGCCCGGGGCAGATCGTGACGCACCGCTCACAGCCGACGCACTCCTTTCCTAGTTGCTCGCCGAGGAACTCGGGCGTCTTCCGGATGTCGTCCTCGTCGATGCGGATCAGCCCCTGCGGGCAGACCGACGTGCACGGGTTACACGGGATCTCTTGTGCACAATGGAACACGGGATGCACGTCCCCGACAGGAGGGCTCTCGCGGTCGGTCGTTCTTCCCGGTTTCGATTTCAGGATCTCCGACGTCGCCCGCCAGTCGTCCGGCACGCTTTCGTCCGTCGCGCCGAGGTAGCGGGCGATCTCGAGCCCCTGGATCTTGCCGGAGAAGATGGCGGCCGACGCCTCGGCGATCTCCTCGGCGTCGCCGGCGGCGAAGACGGGCAGCTCGAACCGCCGAGCCGCCTCGTAGAACTCGTCGACAGGATCGAGGCCGACGGCGATCAGCACCGTGTCGCAGTCGAACGAGCGTTCGGTGCCGGCGATCGGCCGGAATCCCTCGTCGACTCGGGCGATCGTCACCGACTCCACCCCGTCGGTCCCGTTGGCGCTGAGGATCGTGTGCGAGGTGTGGATCGGCACGCCCATCCGAGCCAGCTTGTCGCGGTGGACCTTGTAGCCGCCGCACTCGGGGAGCGCCTCGACGAGGCCGACGACGTCGATGCCGGCCTGCAGCGCGTGGTAGCCGGCGATCAGGCCGACGTTTCCGCCGCCGACGATGAACAGCCGATCGGCGGCGCGGACGAGGTCGCGGTTGACGAGCGTCTGGAACGCGCCGGCCCCGTAGACGCCGGGGAGGGTGTTCCCGTCGAAGACGAGCGACTTCTCTCTCGCACCGGTGGCGACGAGGAGGACCTCCGGCTCGACGAGGACGTAGCGATCGCCGCGGAGGACGCCGACCCGCTTGTCGGAGAAGACGGCGATAGCCGTACTCCGTGTCCACACGCGAACGCTTTGGCGTTCGCGTACGAGCGTCACTAGACGCCCGCAGATGTCGATCCCCCGCGTCCCGGCGTAGACGGCGTTGATCGAGCCGAAGAAGCGGTGCGTCTGGAGGACGAGCTTCCCGCCGAGCCGGTCCTTGTCGTCGACGAGGATCGCACCGATCCCGCGCCCACCGAGCTCGATCGCCGCCGACATCCCGGCCGGGCCGCCGCCGAGGATCAGAACCGGGACGGCAATCGTCTCGATCTCCCGCAACTCGGGAACGCGATCGACCGGCGGGAGCTCGGGCAGACCGTCGACCGGCTCGACGCGCATCCCGGGCTTCGCCGGGGTCATGCACGCCTTGACCGGGACGCCGTCGGCGAGGACGAGGCACTGCGCGCATTGGCCGTTGGCACAGTAGATCCCCTGCGGAGCGCCGTCGCGGGAATGGTGGCCGAAGACACGGATCCCGGCCGCGAACA
Source organism: uncultured Thermotogae bacterium (assembly GCA_964523545.1). Taxonomy (GTDB): domain Bacteria; phylum Bipolaricaulota; class Bipolaricaulia; order UBA7950; family UBA9294; genus JANQEA01. Next base: position 25,064 of record CAZFZM010000011.1, on the reverse strand, counting down.
GCGCCGACGAGATCATCTCGCCGGGATAGGACTCCACCGCTCGCCCGGAGAAGACGAACGTGAACGGCTCGCCCCGCTCGATCCGGACGATCGGATGTCCCTCGATCCTGCTCATCCCGTGCGTCTCCCTTCCCCGTCCCTCACGCCTCGACGAACCGCTCGGTCACCGCCATCAACACCCGCGCTCCGCGTCTCTCCTCCGTCCGATACGAGTGCGGCCGGGACGCCTCGATCCGATAGCTGTCCCCGACGGCGAGGTCGTGCTCCGCTCCGTCGACGGCGATCGTCAACCGCCCTTCGAGGACGTATCCGAGCTCCTCGCCCCGGTGCTGGGACTCGTCCTGCCTGCATCCGGCCGGGAACTCGGCGATCAGCAGCTCCTCGATCGGCGCCGACGGGAGCTGGCCGGACAGGTACCGATAGGCGACCGGCGAGCGCCCGATCTGGATCTGCAGTTGCTGGTCGGCCTTCGTGACGACCGGCGCGCGCCGGTCGAGCGGCCCGCTGCTGACGAACAGCGATTCGATCGGAAGATCGAGGGCACGGCAGATCGACGAGAGGGAGACGATCGACAGCGTCGAGAGGCCGCGCTCGACCTGCGAGAGGAAGCTCGGCGACAGACCGGACTCTGACGCCAGCGTATCCAGCGTCCAGCCCTTGCTCGTTCGAGCGTCTCGAATCCGCGCCCCGATGTCGTCCATCGCGGATTCAGTATATCGAAGATGGATTTCGAAATTCAACAGACCCCGAAATGGAGGGGGCGGACGGCTCCGGGTACACTCTTTCCCCCGACATCCGAGAGGAGGCGCAATGCACAAAGCACGTCTTGATTTCCTCAAGCACTACATGGAGACGATCTGCCCGACCGGCTTCGAAGAAGAGGCGTCGCGCGTCTGGCGCGAGGAGGCCGACAGGTTCGCCGACCGGACGTGGGTCGACCAGCACGGCAATTCCTTCGCCGTGGTCAACGAGAAGGGATCGCCTCGGATCATGCTCGCCGGGCACGCCGACGAGATCGGCCTGATGGTGACCCACATCGACGAGCAGGGCTACCTCTACTTCACCGGGCTCGGCGGCTGGGACCTCCAGGTCCTCCCCGGACAGCGGGTCCGGATCCGCACGAAGAAGGGGATCGTCCTCGGCGTCGTCGGGCGGAAGCCGATCCATCTCCTCGATGCCGACGACCGGAAGAAGGTCGTCAAGATGGAGGATCTCTGGATCGATGTCGGGGCGAAGGACGCCAAGGAGGCCGCGAAGCTCGTCGACATCGGAGACCCCGGGGTCCTCGACTACCAGTTCGCCGAGCTGCGAAACGGCCTCGTCACCGCCCGCGGCTTCGACGACCGGATCGGCGCGTTCGTCGTCCTCGAGGCAGCGCGGCTCGCGGCGAAGATGAAGCCGAAGGCGGCGATCTACGCCGTCGCGACCGTGCAGGAGGAGATCGGGGTCCGCGGGGCGACGACCAGCGCGTTCGGGATCGACCCGCAGGTCGGGATCGCCGTCGATGTCGGGTTCGCGGCCGACACGCCGGGAATGGGCAAGGAGAAGAAGCGGATCGGAGAGACGAAGATGGGCGGCGGCCCGATCGTCACCCGAGGGCCGAACGTGAACACGCCGCTGTTCGATCGGATGGTCAAGACGGCGAAGGAGATGGACATCCCGATCCAGATCCAGGCCTACCCGCGGCCGACCGGGACCGACGCCCGCGCGATCCAGGTGACCCGCGCCGGCGTGGCGACCGGACTGATCGGCGTGCCGAGCCGATACATGCACTCGCCGAGCGAGATCGTCCACCTCGACGACGTCGAGAACTGCGCCAGGCTGATCGCCGAGACGATCGCCGGGATCGGACCGAGGACGAGCTTCCTCCCGTCGTGAGGGCGGCGGCCCTCAGGCCGCCGCCAACGAGTACGCCCTCGGCGTTCTCGAGAGGGTGGGATCGATACGAGAACCCTCCCGCATTCCCGTTCGCGCGGTTGCTTCGCGCCTTCGAGTGAGATAGAGTTGGTCCGTTCGGGGAGCCCACGGGTGTGGGCTGAGAGGAGGAGGCACCTCGACCCGTAGAACCTGAACTGGGTAATACCAGCGTAGGGAACCATGAACGAGAAACTGCTTCGCAGACACAGATCGATCGGCTCGCAGCCGACACCATTGTCCTCACCCGCCTCCTCCGACAAAGGAGCGACGCGGGAATGTCCGAGATAATCGTTCTGATCCTCGCCAACGGCTCGTGGGGGAGCGCTACGCGGCTGCCCGAGCTCGCCGACTGCGCCCACCTGATCGTCGCGACCGACGGGGCGTGGGCGAAGGCGGTCGATGCCGGGATTCGCGTCGATCGCGTCGTGGGCGACCTCGATTCGCTCACCCGCGCTGAGCGCGCAACGCTGCTCGCGTCGGACACCGAAGTCGAGATCCACGAACCGGACAAGGACTTCACCGACCTCGAACTCGCGGTCGACAGCGCGCTCCGTTCGGGGGCACGAGAACTGATCGTGTTCGGCGCTTTCGGCGGTCGGATCGACCACACGCTGGCCAACGTCCTGATGCTCGAGAAGGCCCTCCGCCGCGGCGTCGAGGTCGAGCTGGTTGCCGGGCGGGAGACGGCCTGGCTGGTCCGGGGTGAGTTCGAGCTGCCGGACGGGCAACCGGGCGACCGAGTCTCGCTGATCCCGTTGTCCCGCGGGGCCGTCGTTCGGACGGACGGGCTCCGATACCGCCTGAACGACGAGCCGCTCGTCCGGGCGAGCGCGCACGGGATCTCGAACGTGATCGAGGAACTCCCGGTCCGGATCGCCGCCCGTTCGGGGACCCTTCTCGTCGTCCACGGCCCCCCTGACGAGCCGGAGGGAGCGGCCGACCGATGAGACCGCGAAGCGCGTCCCCACCCCGAGCCGCCCCGCGGTGGAGCCCTTCGGCCCGCTGGCTGCTCAGCCTCCTCCTGTTCGTCCTTCTGTGGCAAGCGATCGTCTCGATCTTCCGCGTCCCCGGCTACCTCCTCCCTTCGCCGGCCGGCACGATCCGCGCGATCGCGAACGACGCACCGCTCCTCGGGCGGCACGCGGTCGCGACGATCGTCGAGACCCTCGCCGGGCTGGGAATGGCGCTGGTCCTCGGCGTCGCCGTCGCCTTGACGATGCACCGTTCGAGGGTCCTCCGCGACCTGATCTATCCGCACCTGGTCCTGTCGCAGGCGGTCCCGCTGATCGCGATCGCTCCGATGATCCTGATCTGGTTCGGCCTCGGCGCGCTCTCCAAGATGCTCGTCGTGGCGTTCGTCTGCTTCTTCCCCCTAACGGTGAACACCTACGAGGGGTTCCGGTCGGTCGATCCGGCGTACGCCGAACTGCTCGACACGTTCGGCGCGACGTGGCTCGACCGGTACCGACATCTGTACGTCCCGGCAACGCTTCCCGGCATCCTCGCCGGGGCGAAGATCGCCGCGACGTATTCCGTCCTCGGCGCGATCGTCGGGGAGTGGCTCGGCGGATCGCTCGGCCTCGGCGTCTACATGACGCGCGCCCAGCAGTCGTTCCGGACCGATCGGCTGTTCGGAGCGATCCTGATCGTGATGGTCCTCAGCTTCGCGCTGTTCAAGACGGTCGACGTCGTCGGCTTCGTCCTGACCCCGTGGCTTCGAAGGAGGAATCATGCGTAGCCCGTTCGTTCGCTGTCTTCTCGCCGTCTGTGTCTGTCTCCTGATCAGCGTCGGCGCGTCGGCCGACGAGGCCGAGACGGTCCGGATCGCGCTCGACTGGACCCCGAACACGAACCACACCGGGATCTTCGTCGCACGGGCCCTCGGCTACTTCGCCGATGAGGGACTCGTCGTCGAGGTCCTCGAGCCGACCGAGACGGCGTCGATTCCGCTGGTCGCGAGCGGCCGATCGGAGTTCGGCGTGTCGATGCAGGAGTACGTGACGATGGCCCGCGCCCAGGACGTCCCTGTCGTCTCGATCGCGACGCTTTTCCAGCACAACACGTCCGGCTTCGCCGCCCCGAGCGATCGGGGGATCACCGGACCGGCGGACTTCGAGGGCCTCCGCTACGCCGGATGGGGGAGCGACCTCGAATCGGTGATGATCCGGACGGTGATGGAGGAAGTCGGCGCCGACTTCGACACGGTGACGATGATCAACATCGGAATGCTCGACTTCACCACCGCCGTCCGTCGCGACCTGGCCGACTTCTACTGGGTCTTCTACGGATGGCAGGGGATCCACGCCGAGCTTCAAGGGATCGACTTCGACTTCCTGCCGCTTCCGAAGCTCGCCGAGGTCCTCGACTACTACACGCCGGTGATCATCACACAGGAGCGGATGCTCGAGGATGAGCCGGACACGGTCCGCCGCTTCCTCCGGGCGCTGGCGCGCGGGTACGTCCGCGCGACGCTCCACCCGATCGAAGCGGCGGGGATCCTGCTCGATCACGCGCCGGAGCTCGATCCGGAGCTCGTCTACGCGTCGCAGGCGTGGATCGCCGGACAGACGCTCGGGGACACCGATCGGTGGGGGCGTCAGGAAGAGGCCGTCTGGGTCCGGTTCGCCGACTGGGCACTCGCGAACGGGCTGATCGAGCGCGCGATCGACCCGCTCGCCGCGTTCACCAACGACTTCCTCCCGCCGGAGGACGCCGAGTGACGAACCTCCTCGACGCCCGGGGGATCGGGAAGCGCTTCGGCGATCTCGAGGTGCTCCGGGACGTGACGTTCCGCCTCGGTGACCGCGACGCTGTCGCCCTCCTGGGACCTTCGGGATGCGGGAAGACGACGCTGTTGCGGATCCTCCTCGGGCTCGAATCGGCCGACGAAGGGGAGATCACGGGCACGCTCGACCGCGCCGGATACCTTCCGCAGGGCGGGCTCCTCCTCCCGTGGAAGACGGCGGCCGAGAACGCCGAGCTTCCGCTGCAGATCCGCGCCGTCGAGCGGGCGGAGAGGCGGGCCGCCGTCGCCGAGCAGCTCCCGGCGTTCGGGCTGGTCGGCTTCGAGAACGCCTATCCGCACGAGCTATCCGGCGGGATGCAGCAGCGCGTCGCCCTCCTCCGCGCCCTGATGACCGGCTGCCCCGTCCTCGTGCTCGACGAGCCGTTCGGTGCCCTCGACGTGCTAACGCGGCATCGGATGCAGGATTGGCTCGCGGAGCTCCTCGAGCGGCTCGACCGGACGATGCTGTTCGTCACCCACGATCTCGAGGAGGCCGTCGCCCTCGCCGAGCGCGTCGTCGTACTGACCGATCGACCGGCCACCGTCCTCGGCGAGCGTCGCGTGGCCCTGGAGGCCCGGGATCGAGCCGAGCGACTCGGAGCGACGTTCCTCGCGGCGCGGGACGGGCTGCTCGAACTGATCCGTGAAGGGAGCACCGATGGCTGAGCCGAACCCGTTCGAGACGCACTACGCCGAGTACGATGCCTGGTTCGATCGGAATCCAAACGTCTACGAGTCCGAGCTGCTGGCAGTCCGAGAACTCCTCCCGCCTCTCGGCGATTGGATCGAGATCGGCGTCGGGAGCGGCCGGTTCGCGTCCAAGCTCGGGGTCCCGACCGGGGTCGAGCCGGCCGACGGGATCGCGACGCTGGCCCGCGAGCGAGGCGTGGACGTGATCAAGGGGAGAGCCGAATGCCTCCCGCTGGAGAGCGAGAGCCTCGACGCGGCGTTCCTGATCACGACGCTCTGCTTCGTCGAGGACGTCGATCGCACGTTCTCCGAGGTCGCTCGCGTGCTGCGAGCCGGCGGTCGCGCGATCGTCGCGTTCATCCCGAAGGACAGCCGGCTCGGCGAGGTCTACTGCGAGAACGCGTCCGAGGACCGGTTCTTCCGTCGCGCCACGCTGTACACGAAGCGCCGGGTCTTCGACGCGATCGAGGCGGCCGGCATGACGGTCGAGCGAACCGTCCAGACCCTCACCGGATCGCCGGAACGGGCGAACGATCGGATCGAGCCGCCGACGGAGGGGCACGCGGACGGCTCGTTCGTCGTCGTCCGAGCGATCAAGCGGTGAACGGCACGGCGGTATCCGGCTCCTCTTCTTGACTTCCCTTCGCTAGGTTTCGTAGGATTCCCCCATGAGCGGTGGGGCTGGGCTGTTCGTGATTGTCAATCTGATCGCTGGGCACGGTCGCTGCAAGGCCCTCTTCCCGAAGGTGAAGACCGAGCTGGACCGCCGCGGGATCGAGTACGAACTCCACTACACCAACGAACCCCAGGAGGCGACCGACGTCGCCAAGTGGGGCATCGACGCCGGATTCGAGCGGATCGTGGCGATGGGCGGCGACGGGACGGTCAACGAGGTCGTTAACGGCATGCTCGACAAGGACGCCGTCCTCGCGGTGATCCCCGCAGGGACCGGGAACGACTTCGTCCGGATGCTCGGGATCCCCGCGGAGCCGTTCGACGCGATCGACCTGCTGACCGACGGCCGGGAGAGAACCATGGACCTCGGCCGGATCGCCGACGATCGATGCTTCGTCAACGGAGTGGGCATCGGCATCGACGCGCAGGTCGCCCGCGACGTTCTCCAGATGGAACGACTCCACGGCGCCGCGGCCTATGTCTCGGCGGCGGTCAGGGAGGTCTTCCGGTTCAAGGCCTTCCCCGTGACGATCGATTCGGCCGATTGGCGGCTCGACGTCACGTGCCTGTCGATCGGCGTGGCGAACGGGAAGTACGCCGGTGGCGGGTTCAAGCTCGCGCCGGAAGCGGACATCGTCGATGGGATGATCGACGTCTCCGCGATCGAGGACTACTCGAAGGTCGAGCGGCTCGTCCGTCTTCCCCAGGTGAGGGCGGGAAAGCACCTGCGGTGGCGGAAGGTCCACTACCGCCAGCTGAGCGAAGCGACGATCGCGTCGCCGAGCAAGCTGATCGCGCACATCGACGGCGAACCGTATCGCCTCCCGAGCGAACCGTTCGGCGTCCGGGTTCTGCCGAACGCCCTTCGCGTCTTGGTTCCCGCCTAGCGGCGCTGGAAGCGCCGATCGAGCTCGTCCCTTCCGATGGAGAAGACGATCGGCCGTCCGTGCGGACAGAAGTACGGGTTCTCCAGCGCCATCAGCTGCTCGACCAGCGCCTGTGCCTCGGCGAGGGGAATCGGCTCGCCCGCCTTGATCGCCGCGCCGCAGGCGAGCTCGCTCAGGAGTCGGTCGAACAGCGGCTCCTCAAGGCTCCCCTCCGCGGAAAGCGCGTCGACGAGGGACTCGATCACTTCCTGAAACCCTCTCTTCGTCTGCTCGTCGGCCAGCGCCCGCGGGTATTCCCGGACGAGGAAGGTCCCGCCCCCGAACTCGTCGACGATGATCCCAACCCGCTCGAGGTCCTCGCGACGGCCGGCGATGACGCTCGCCGCCTCGAACGGGACCTCGACCCGCGCCGGGATGAGGAAGATCTGCCGGACGATCCCCTCCGCGTTCCACTCGGCGTGCAGCCCCTCGTAGAGGATCCGTTCGTGGGCGATGTGTTGATCGACGATCTCCAGACCCTCGGGCGTCTCGACCAACAGGTAGGTCGACTGGAGCTGGCCGACGACGCGCCGGTCGCCCGCGACCCTCACTTTTCCCGCCTCACGGAGCCGGCCGGACAGCCTCATCTCGCGCGGCAGATCGAACGACAGGGCCTCCGTTCTCTCCGCGTAGCGCGTCCGGGGCTCGGCGATCGCCGATGTGCGTCCTTCGCTGCTTCGCGATGGAGCGAACGGGGCGACCACTTGGCGGCTCGACAGGGCCTTCTGCAATGCGGCAGCGACGGTGTCCTGCACTTGGCGTGCGTCCGCGAAGCGGATCTCTTCCTTCCGCGGATGCACGTTGACGTCGACCTGGTCGTGCGGCAGATCGACGTGAACGACGGCGATCGGATAGCTCCCCGGACGAAGGATCCCGCGGTAGGCGCTCGCCAGCACGAACGACAGCCCCCGGTCACTGACGAAGCGACCGTTGACGATGAAGCTCTGATCCCGGCGATTTCCGCGCTTGAGGTCCGGCCGGCTGATGAATCCGCGAACCGTGATCCTGCCGCGGGCCGCTTCGATCGGAATCAGCCCGTTCGCCACGTCGGTTCCGTAGATCTGAGCGAGCCGGTCGTGAAGCGAGGCGACGGGCGGCGCGGAGAAGACCTCGCGTTCGTCGTGGGTCACCGTCCAGCCGATCGACGGCGACAGGAGGGCGAGACGCTGAATGATCCGGTTGGCGTGCATGAACTCCGTGCGCGGCGATCCGAGAAACCGCGCTCGTGCGGGCACGTTGAAGAAGAGGTCGCTGACCTCGATCGTCGTGCCGACCGGCCGCGACGCCGGCTTCACTTCGCCGATGCTTCCTCCGCTCACCTCCAGCGCGTGCGCGCCGTCCCCCTTCCGCGGACACGACGTGATCTGGGCGCGGGAGACCGCGGCGATGCTCGCGAGCGCCTCACCGCGAAACCCGAGCGTCTCGATCGAGTAGAGGTCTTCCTCCGTTTGGATCTTGCTCGTCGCGTATCGCTCGAACGCGAGGCGAAGGTCCTCCGCAAGCATGCCTTCCCCGTCGTCGCGGACGATGACCAGGGACTTCCCTCCCTCGCGGAGGACGACGTCGATCCTCTCACTTTTCGCGTCGATGGCGTTCTCTACGAGCTCCTTGACCACGGACGCCGGGCGGTCGATCACCTCTCCGGCAGCGATTTTCAGGGTCACCGGCTCGGTCAGTCGTCGGATGGGCATTCCGGTCCTAGGCTATCCGATCCGCACGTCCCCCACAATTCGCGCCCTCCCTTGCCTCGCACGGAGTCCGTGCGGTATCGTTTTGCCGGACCATGCACTCCATCAGCAGCCTGCGACAGAGTCTCGGCCTCACCAGCGCGAACCAGGTCCGAAACCGGATCGACGCGATCAAGGACCTGTTGATCGCCCACATCCGCCGCGGCCCGAACAATCAGATCCTGTTGACCGACGCGGGGGCCGAGCTCCTCCGTCGGCTGCAGGAGTTGCACGATAGTGGGCTAACGATGACCGAAGCGAGCGAGATTCTACGCGCAAATATCTATAAAAAGAGCGTTACAGACGAGGAGGTTTCGCAACGAATTGCAGGAAACGATACGAAACCGGTTCAAACCTCTCCCCTGGTCGCCGCCCTGCGCGAGGAACTCGCGTTCCTCCGCCAACGCGTCGCCGATCTCGAGCAGCGCCTTCAGCTGGAGCCCGAAGCAGGGCGCAATCCGACCCCCTGGTGGGCGTTCCTTCGCGAGGAGATCGATGCCCCTTAACGTTCCCTGCCTTCAGAACGACGCCCTCAAGCGTGTCGTCGAGCGGATCGACGGCTCGCCCAAACTCGCCGCTTACTGGTCCGGTTCGAACATCACCGCGATCGATCGTATGGGGATCAACGACCACGGCCCGGTGCACGTACGGATCATGACGAACATCGGGCTGAAGCTTCTCCGTCTCCTCATCGAAGGAGGCGTGGTCCCGAGCGTCGTCGCGAATCACGGCCTGACGAACGACGATGCCGAGGTCGTCGTCGTTCTCGCGTGCGTTCTCCACGACATTGGACACGTCATCCACCGCGACGCGCACGAGCTCCTTTCGCTCGTCCTCGCCGCTCCGCTGATCGATCGACTCCTGGAGTCGATCTACGATCCGCGGGCGACCGCGCTGGTCAAGGGCGAGGTCCTCCACGCGATCTACGCGCATCAGAGAGAGATCCGAACCCTCACCATCGAGGCCGGCGTCGTGAAGGTCGCCGACGCGCTCGACATGGAGTCCGGGCGGGCGCGGATCCCGTTCGAGATCGGCGGGCCAACCATTCACTCGGTCTCCGCCATGGCGATCCGGAAGGTTCGGCTCGAGCGAGGGGAAGAGCGCCCGATCAAGATCTCGGTCGAGATGTCGAACTCGGCGGGCATCTTCCAGCTCGACAGCCTCCTCCGTGAGAAGCTCGAGAACTCGACCCTCTCCCCGTACGTCGAGGTCGAGGCCAACGTGGTCGGAGACGAGGAAAAGATCGTCCAGAAATACTCGATCGACTGAGAGGCCCCTCAAATCGTCTCGGAGGGGCGCGTCGACACCCGGGATCGGCCATCGACGCCCCTGAAACTCCCGGAGAGGCGGCGGGCGAACGGACCCGCGATCGTATAATATCCCGTTCTGAACAGCGTTTTCGCGCGATCGGGGCTTCTTTCGCAACAAAAGTGCCCTTTTGTTGCGAAAGTTGTCCCCTTCCGATTCGCCCCCCCGCGCTACCCTCCTTCCCGGACGAAGGAGGACCGATGCCACTCGACGTGACCCACGAAGACTTCCTGACCCCGGAGCAAGTGCAGGCCCTCAAGACCCACTGTCAGCGCAACACCGAGGATCCATCGTCAGACGGCCGATCGGACCCGGTGCGCGACTGGGCGATCCTGCACGTCGCGCTCGACTCCGGGCTTCGCGTGTCGGAGATCTGTGCGCTCCAGCTTCGTGACATCATCCTCGACCGCGCGCACGCGTCGCTGATCGTTCGTGACGGGAAGGGACACAAGAAGCGTGGTGTGAGGATCGGATCGGCGCTGTGTGAGCACCTGGCTCGGTTCATCGCGTGGAAGGAGCGCGTCGGGCAGTCGATCGCCGGGCGGGCGCCGCTGTTCGTCTCCTCTCGCGGAGGGCCACTCACACGCACCGCGGTCTACCGAATCTTCCGAAAGCACGCGGACGCCGTCGGGATCCCTCGACGCTTTTCGATCCACTCCTGTCGCCACACGTACGCCTCGCTCCTCTATCGGGCGTCGGACTTCAACCTTCGATTGGTGCAGAAGCAGCTCGGCCACCGATCGATCCAGACGACGCAGATCTACGCCGACGTCCTCAGCGAAGACGCCGCCCTCGCGGTGGAGAAGCTTCCTCAATAGGCAACCGGCGCGGCGACCCCCGTCTTTCCCCAAGCATCCGGGTGTCTCCTCAATTTCTTGACATTCCTTCGGTACACTCCCCGGGATGACGACCGGGCGGAATCCGAAGCTCTGTGTCCCTTTCGGGCTGTTGCTGTTGTCGGCCTCGCTTCTTCTGTGTACCGGCACCGTCCGTGGAGCCCCGTCGATCGACGTTCAGATCGGCTTCAACGGCAACGTCGTTCCCGAGCGCTACGCCCCGGTTCGGATACGCGTCCGCGACTACGTAGGCCCGGCCGCCGTGAGGTTTCGCGTGACGCAGACGCTCGGGAGTTCCTGGCGAGGCACCGCCACCGTGTCGCAGGAGCCGCCTCTCAACATCACAAGCGACGGCGTCTACCACACGACTGTTCCCATCTACGATCCACTCAACCCGATCGTCGTCTCCCTCGTCGACGGCCGTGGGAACGTCCTCACCGAACAAGAGGTGGATCTCCGCTCGACCCGCCATCTCGAGCCGTTCCCCGTGGTCTACGGCATGCTCCCCTACCCTCTCGGAGAGGAGAAAGTTCCCGTGAACGCCGTCGAGCTGCCCACGGATTGGTGGGCCTACGATTCTGCACACAGTCTCTGGATCTCGTCCGCCCCCCCACGGGAGAGCTGGGACGCGATCGCGCGATGGATCTTCGCCGGCGGAACCGTCGTCCTCCTCAGCGGCCCCGACTACTACCGCTATGATTCGCCGATCGTCCGCGAGATCCTCCCGGTGACCGATCCGACTCTTGTTACCGGAAGCGCCGGGGAAGAATTCCTGAACGGAACTGCCAGACCGGCTACGCAGACGGTTCTTCGCCGCGACGGCGAACCGCTTCTTCTCGTCCGCCCCTACGGTGCGGGGCACGTCGCTCTCGTCACCGTGAAGGCGTCCGACGTGACGCGGAGCGAGACTGAACTCATCGTGGACTCGGTTCCCGCATCGTCCCGCATCGTCCTCAGCGACTTCTCGGAGACGGCGCTCGGGACGCTCCCCGCCGTTCGACCGTCCTACTTGGCCGCGATCCTCCTCGCCGTGACGGCCGTCGGAGGCTTCGCCGTGTCCGTCGCCGTCGCCCGGAGGCGCCACCACAAGCGCGCGGTCGTCTCCGTTCTCGTCCTCTTCGGACTCCTTACGGTTTTGTCCGGTTTATACGCGAACGAGGGCAAAAGTGTAATCGAGGAATACTACATAAATACAAGACTACAGGCCTACACTTGGTTCGGAATATATATTGATACTGCTAGTTTCTTGTGGACGAAGACCGGCCGATTGACCCACCCGTCACCGGGTGAGACCGTTCCGATGCAGATCGTCTCCGCCTCCGCGGAGACCGAGCCGCTCTACGCGCTGATGCCTCAGTCCCAGGTCTTCCCCGCGACGTTCGAACACTCCTTCCTCGGCGGCCAGGTGAGCGCTCCGATGCGATCGGGGATCCACAAAACGTTCTCTTCGTACGGCGTCTCTCCTCCCCTGCTTCACCTCGCGTACGACGCGGGCTCCGATCTACTCGTCCTCGAACAGGGGTCGGAGGCAGGGATCGACGACGCCTGGTTCATCCTCGACGGCTTCGGCTTTCACGTCACGTCCGTACCACGCGGCACGAGCAGCTATCCGCTCGACGACCTACACAGCGTGCGCGAGCTGACGGCGGCCGTCTCCGATCCTTCGGTGGCCGTGCTGCGCTCGATGTCCGACGTATTCCCGTTCGGCAGGGGGGTATGGTTCGTCGGTCAGTCCGCGGGGTGGTCCGAGCCGGACGACCCGGAGGGGCGAAAAGTGAGACTTCTGACCGTGTACGTCGTCGAAGGGGAGCGGAATGATTAACACCAGATCGGTCCTCTCGAGCCGGGCACTTCAAGGGTACTACTTCCTGCTCGTTGCGTGCGGAATCGGAATCCTTCTCTCGATCCCTCCGGCGACTCGAGTCGCCCAGCTGATGGAGCCGCATTGGGATCCTCCGCCTCAGACCTTCTTCGTCGTCTACGTGACGATCACGGCTCTTCTGGGGCTCGCACGCGGTTCCGCGGCCGCGTCGTGGGGCCGAGTCCGGTGGAGCACGCTCCTCGTTCTCCTTGTTCACACACTGTTCGGGCAGCTCCTCGCCCTGCCGTTCCTGGTCTTCTCCCGCGCCCTGCTCCCGGGCAGAGACACCGCCCTGGTTCTCCTCGTGGTCTACTCAACGCTAGCGGCCTTGATGTTTTCGCTGATCGCCCTTCGACTGGAACTCTGGGGAACCGTCCGCCGTTCCCGCCCGTTCGTGCTGCAATACACGGTGTTCGGCCTGATCCTCGCCGTGCCGTGGGTGGTGAGCATCATCGCGCAAGTCCCGCCGATCGTCGCCGTCCTCAGCCCGATCGGCGCGGCGCTGAGGATCATGCACCCCGCGTCTGCGGCGGAGAACTCCACCGCGCTCGTCTTTGCCCTGTTGATGATCGGCATCCAGCTGCTTAGCATTCGACGCCCGATCAGGAGGCATCATGCCGTTTGATTACTCGCGGTTTCTCCACGCCCTGGAGGCCCGAGCACGGAAGATTCGCGGTCTGACGCTCGCCAGCCTTGTCATGGCAGCCACGTCCTTCGGCGCACTGGCCGCGATGGCCGCGGTTCGTTTGCTGCGAATCCCTGTCCCGTATTGGGGGCTGGCCGCATTCGCCCTCCCGCCGCTGGCCGCCGCCTCGTTCGGCTACGCGATCGGGCGCTCCCGACGGCTTCGGATCCCCCATCTCTTGCTCCGCATCGACGACGCCCTCGGACTGGACGCGCGCTTAAGCTCCCTGTACGAACTCAGACAGCGCGGTGGCAACCCCGTCTTCCGTCAGCGGATCGAGTCGGAAGTGAGAGTCGCGCCGGCAGGGTGGCGGACGGCGCTGCCGCTCGGCAGGCGGACGATCCTCGGCGGCTCGGCAGGCGCGTTCTGCATCGCCCTCGCGGTCGGCTTGGCGTTCGTTCCGCTTCCGAGCGTCCCCGGATCGCCGCTCGACATGCTGGAGCAGGCCCCGGCCCTCACCGAGGATTCGTACGACGCCGATTCGCACGCTGCCCCGTCGACCGAGGCGATCGCTCCGTTGACGCTCAGGACCGGCGAAGAGCCCGGTCAGGAGGCCGGCGTGCCGTCGCTCGACGCGCCGGATCGGGACCAGACGCTCGAAGACGTCATGAGGGACCTCGCCGGAACCTCCCCCGGCGAGGCCGTGCTCGTTCCGATCCCGCCGGACGAGGTCGAGCAACTCGCCCGGCTGCAGAGCGAGGCGATGCGCTCGATCAACCAGCTGCTCGAGGCCATCCGAGACCGGCTCGAGAATTCCCCCTCGGCGGACGCGTCCGAGCTGACCGAAGAGGAGCGCGAAGCGCTCCAGCGGGAGCTCGAACGCGGCGGCATCCCACCCGAGGTCCAGGAAGGGCTGAACGAGCTGATGAATCCCCCTCAGCCCCGAAGCGTCGAGGAGATCGTCGAGGATCTGATCGACCAGTTCGGAGGCGGCGATGAAGGCGAGAGCGGCACCTCTCAAGGCGGGGAGTCCGGACTGCCGGAAAGCACGGCCGTCGCTCCGAACCCCCAGGGCCTCGAGGACTTCCTCGATGAACTCGGGCAGGCCTCTTCCGACGAGGAGCCGGGCCCCGAGGGCGGGCTCCCCGCGGGTCCCGACGACGTGCCGGGTCAGGATTCGGAGGGCGAAGGCGCGCCGGCCTCCGGTGAACGTCCTCCGATGATCGGCGCCGACGGCGTCGAGGATCCCGATCAGCTCGGCGGGAGCGCGGGAGCTCCTGGGCCATCGGCCGAGGACGAGGAACGCGAGCCCGGATTCATCCATGAGCAGGAGCGGGCCAAGATCGGCTCCGAAGGGAGTTTCGTCAGCGAATTCGCTACCGAGGGCGTCCCGATCGAGTGGGTGCCCGGTTCGAATGGGGAGGAATCGTCCCCCCGGGTCAGCTACGACCGGATCGCCTCAATCCTGCGCGAGCGCGGCGTGCCGGAAGGCGCAATTGAGATCGTCCGAGACTACTTCAATGCGATCACAGAAGGAGGACCATGATCACGGAACGGGATCTGGAGGTTGCACAGACTGCCTTTCGACGTCTGACTGAATCGATCGAGGGGGTGATCGTAGGGCACGGCGAGATCATCCGAGCCGCGTTGATCGCCCTTCTCTGCAAGGGGAATCTCATCCTCGAGGGTGTCCCCGGCCTCGGGAAAACGCTCCTCGTCCGGACGCTGGCCGCCTCGCTCGGCCTGAAGTTCTCGCGGATTCAGTTCACCCCGGATCTGATGCCGGCCGACATCGTCGGAACCGACATCATCACCGAGGAATCGGGGCGCCGGCAATTCACGTTCTCACGGGGGCCGGTCTTCGCCAACGTCGTCCTCGCAGACGAGATCAACCGCGCCACCCCGAAGACCCAGTCGGCCCTGCTCGAGGCGATGGAGGAGAGGACCGTCACGGTCGGTTCCCACACGTACGAACTCGAGGAGCCCTACATCGTTCTCGCGACCCAGAATCCGATCGAGATGGAGGGGACGTATCCCCTTCCCGAGGCGCAGATCGACCGGTTCCTCCTCAAGGCGAACGTGAGATTCCCTTCGCTCGACGAGCTCGTTGCGATCACCGTGCGAAACACCGAGGGCGAAGGCCTCCGCCTCCCCGAGCCGACCGCGACGGCCGCGGACATCCATACCGCGCGTGAGGTGGTCCGTGAGATTCCGATCGCCGAGGGACTACGCGAGTACGTCGCCCGGCTGGTTCTCGCGACGCATCCGAGCAGCGAGCACGCCCCGGCGCGGATCAGGGAGTATGTCGAGTACGGTGCCAGCCCCCGTGCGGCGTTGGCGTTGATCATGGGAGCCAAGGCCCACGCCTTCCTGGCGGGCGAGGTGAACGTACGGCGCGAGGACATCCACGAACTCTTCCGCGTCGCGTTGACCCACCGCCTCGTTCTCAACTTCAAAGGCGAGGCCGAGGGAGTCCCGGTCGACGAACTCCTCGACGACGTCTGGGAGCACGTGCCCGAGCGCACATAATGCCGACGTTCATCGACGAAGCCTTCTTGCAGCGTCTGTCGAACCTTCGGTTCATCGTCAAGGGGCGAAGGAAGGGGCACCTCGCCGGTCTCCACGCGTCTCCCCGCGCCGGTGTCAGTCTCGAGTTCGCCGACTACCGCGCGTACGCGCCGGGCGACGATTTCCGGTACATCGACTGGAACGTCTTCGGCCGGCTCGACCGCCTGTTGGTGAAGACGTACGTCCACGAGGCCGACCTTCCGATCTACCTCCTCACCGATTTCAGCGCGTCGATGCAGATCGGCATCCCGAGCAAAGCTCACTACGCGTCGCACCTGACCGCGGCGATGGCCTACCTCGGACTCCGAGGCCTGGACCGCGTCGGGGTTTTCCCGTTCACCGACCAGTTGATCCCAGGACTTCCGGCGCGCCACGGGATGAGTCAGATGGGAAAAATCCTCCGCCTCCTCCGAGACATCGAGCCGAGCGGCAGAACATCGGTCAACCAGGCGATCCTCGAATTCCTGTCGCAGACGCGGGAGAGCGGGCTGACGATCGTGATCGGCGACTTCCTCGCTTCCGGCGCGGCGTTCGCAGACGGCTTCTCCCGGCTCCTTCACCGCGGGGACGAGGTCGTCATCCTTCAGGTCCTCGACCCGGAGGACGTGACGCCCCACGCGGCGGGAGCGACCCGGATCGTCGACGTCGAGTCGGCGGAGCGCGTCACGTTGACGATCGGGCAGCGGACGCTCGATGAGTACGCCGAGCGGGTCCGTCGCAATCGCGAACAGCTCCGGGCCTTCTCGTTCGAACGGGGGATCCCTTACTTCCAGACGACGACGGACGTCCCGGTCGAGCGTTTCCTGCACGAGGACCTGCGAAACGGGGGACTGCTCAAGTGACGCTGTTGAACCCGGCCGCGTTCTATCTGCTCCTCGTCTCGCTTCTCATTCTCGTTCTGCATTTCCTCCGCGCGAGAGAGCGACAGCGAGAGGTGTCCGCGCTCTTCCTGTGGGAAGGCCTTCCCGGCGATCCGCAGTCCCGCGCCGCGCGGATCCGCCAGCAGATCGACCCGCTGTTGCTGCTGCAGCTGGCGATCCTCCTCGCCCTCGTCACGGCCCTCGCACAGCCGGTGTGGCGGATGCGAACCGCTTCTCTGTCCGGACTCGCCATCGTTCTCGACGGAAGCGCGAGCATGCGGACCGTCGCGGAGGACGGCACGTCCCGGTACGAGCAGGCGGTGGAGGAGGCGCGAGCGCTTCTCGATCAGTACCCGTCCACCACGACCGCGGTCATCCAACTCTCGGCTCGCCCGGCGATCCTCGCCCGGCCCGGCCACGATCGCGACGACCTGCTGAACGCCCTGCTCCGCTCCGGTCCGACGTGGTACGAAGACGGCACAACGGCGGCGCTCCTCTCGCTGCTCGGCAGCATCGGAGGGACCTCCGAATTCGAGCGGGTCGTCGTCCTCTCCGACCACTCGTTCTCGGACATGCCGGACTCCTTCGAGGCGATCCTCGTCGATCGGGCCGACAACCTGGCACTGACCGGATTCTCCGTCCGCGAGAATCGCGACGGAGCGGGCGTGACTGCGCTCGTGACCGCGCTCAACGACGCGGACGAATACCGAGACGTCACGATCCGGATCGACGATCGGGAGAATCAGACGACGCTCTCCCTCCTCATGGCCCCCAACGCGGAAGAGCGGTTCGTCATCCCGTTCCCGAATTCGCGGGGGACGCTGTTCACCGCGTCCATCGAGCCCGACGACGGCTTCAGCGGAGACAACCGCCGCTTCTTCTCTCTCGATCGTCCGATCGACGTGCGCGTCCGCTGGCTCGGCAGCGAGAACCGCTACTTGATGGCCGCGCTCCGTTCCGTCGCACCGGTCACCGTCGTCGAGTCCCCCGATGACGCCGACCTGACCGTCGTCCACGGAGCGCGCGCGCCGGCATCGCAGGCCGGCACGGTGCTCCTCGTCCACGCTGGAATCGAGGGCCTCCTCACGCAGGGCGAGACCCTCCCCACCGATCGCATCGAGGTGTTGAGCGCGGATCATCCGCTGTTGGAGGACGTCGACCCGTCGAACTTCCGGATCCGCGAGGCGCCGACCGCGTCGCTACCCCCCGCGGCGGAGGTCGTTCTCGCGTCCGGCGACGTGCCGCTCCTCGCGACGTACATCGACGAAACGCGGACCGTCTTCTACCTCGCCCCCGACATCCTGCAGACGAACCTGCCGATCACGATCGACTTTCCCCTGCTGATCCGCAACATCGTCGCCGGGCTCGTTCGGCTTCCCGCCGAGCTCTCCTATCGATCGGCCGACGTGGGCGAGCCGATTTCGCTCGCCGGCCGCGGAAGCGTCACGGGATTGTACGACGCCGAGGAGAACCCGATCCCTCTGCCCGAGGGCCTGTCGCTGTTCCGCCCCGAGTCCCCGGGATTTCACACGCTGATCACCGATCGCGGCGCCTTCGCGATCGCCGTCAACGTCCCGGCTGAGGAATCGTCGCTTCGCTCGGCGCCGGAGGGGATCGGCGCCGTTCAACCCGACGCCCAGAGCGCGGTCCGGTTCCTTCCGCTGTGGCCGGTCGCCGCGGCAGTGGCGATCCTTCTGCTGATCGGCGAAGCGTACCTGCACTCCGGTCGACGAAGCCTGATGAGAGGGACGCGATGATTCAGCTGTCGACGCCCTATCTCCTGCTCGCTGCGCTGCCGATCTTCGGAGCGATCCTGTACCTGTGCCTGCGGCGGAGAGGTCGTCCCGTCCTGCGGAGCGTCGCGCTGCTTCTCCTCGTTCTCGCCCTCGCCGGCCCGCGGATCACGGAGCAGAAGGCCGAGCGTAACGCCGTCTTCCTCATCGACCGCTCGGCGAGCGTCGCGCTGACGTCCGACGACGACGACGTCCGGGGCGCGATCCAGCGAATTGTCCTCGCGCATCCCGAATGGAACTTCGCGACGGTCGAGTTCGCAGGAACGGCCTCACTCGCCGTGCCGCTTGGCGCTTCCGTGTTCCCGCTCGGGGTCGTCCCGCTCGACGGCACGGCGACGAATCTCGACGCCGCCATCGGACTCGGCCTCTCGGTCCTCCCCGAGGGGGGAGCGAATCAGCTCATCCTCATCAGCGACGGACGGTTCAACGACGACGCGGACACCGCGGTCAGCGCCGCGCAACTCGCCGGCGTCCCGGTCTCGGTGGTCCCGATCGGTTCGCCCTCCGGCGTCGACGTCGCGCTCGTCTCGTTGAGGGGCCCGAGCCAGGTTTCGGTCGACCGTCCGTTCTCGATCGACATCGAGATCGAATCCTCACGGGCCGTCGCCGCCACGCTCGTCGTCTACAGAGACGACGAACTTCTTTCCCTCGAGGACGTCTTGCTGGCGGAGGGGGTCACGCGATTCTCGGTCGACGACACACTCAGCGAGCCCATCGCCCATACGTACGAGGCGGTCGTCAAGGCCCTCGAGGATCCGATCCCGAACAACGACTCGCTGTCCCTCCTGGTCTCCGCGACCGATCAACCGCCCGTTCTGATCGTCGACCGGCTCGGTGAGTCGGTGGTCCCCGCGTTGGTCGAGTCGCTCGGGCTCGGCTACGCCCGGTCCGATCTGATTCCCCCGCTCGAAGTCCTGTCGGGTTACCGCCAAGTGATTCTGACCGGCCTCTCGTTCGCGACCCTGACCGTCGACGAACTCGACACGATCGGCAGCTTCGTCCGCAACCTCGGAGGCGGTCTCCTCGTCGTCGAAGGAGAGGAGGAGGTGCGTGGAATCAGCGAGGGCGGGATCGAGGAGTACCTCCCCGTCTCCTACACCCTCCCTGAGAAATCCCGCGAGGCGCAACTGGCACTCGTCTACGTTCTCGATCGCTCGTCGAGCATGCGATCGAGGGTGAGCGGCGTAGAGAAGATCGAGATCCTCAAGGAAGCGGCGGCGGCGAGCGCCGGGCTTCTCGATCCGACCACGCTGGTCGGGATCATCGCGTTCAATCTGGAGCACGGGTGGACCGTACCGATCGCACCGGCCGAGTCGACCGAGATCTACGACGCCCTGCGCGAACTCGAGGCGATCGGCGGAACCGACGTCTACTATCCGATCGTTGAGGCGCTCGACCGGCTCGAAGAGGTCGACGTCCCCGCGAAGCACATCCTGCTGATCAGCGACGGAAAGACGGTCGACGAGGTACGCAACTACCCCGGCCTCATTCGCCGGCTGCAGGCCCTGGAGGACGTCACCCTCTCCGCGATCGGCGTCGGACAAACGATGAACGTCGCGCTTCTCAGCGCGCTGGTCGAGGCCGGCAGAGGGACCCTCTACCGCGCCGACGACTTCTCTCTCCTTCCTCAGATCTCGATCCAGGCGACCCAACGAATCAGCCGGCAGCGGTTCATCGACGGCCCCGCCGATGTCGCCGGCAGGCTTCGCGACCGGATCGGCGCCGATGTGCCGCCGCTCGACGGATACGTCCTCACCTACCCGAAGCCGACCGCGGACACCTCCCTCTGGGTCGGAAAAGATCCGATCGTCAGCACGTGGCGTCTCGGCCTCGGTGCCGTAACGGTCTTCAACACCGATCTGGTCGGACTCGGGACGCGCGGCTGGCTCGCATGGTCCGGGCTGTCCGAGTTGTTCGACGCGATCCTCGCGACGACCGAGCCGTATCGGACGTCGGCGCTCGGCCTGTCGACGTCGATCGTGCGCCATCCGGGTGCGATCGAGCTGTTGGTCGACGCCCGCGACGAAGACGGCGGGTTCGCCAACTTTCTCGACCTCGAGGTCGAGCTCCTTCCGGAGGGGACAACCCACGAGCTCGTGCAGAGGGGACCGGGGCTCTACGTCGCCTCCGTCCCCATGCCGCCGCAGGGCGGGTACGCGCTTCACGTGATCGATCACACCCGGCAGCGCTCCCTCACCCTCCCGCTGACCGTCCCGTACCCGCCTGAGTATCGCCGCCTCGGACCGGATCCGGCGACCCTCACCCGCGTCGCTCAGGCAACGGGGGGAGCCTTGCTGGAGGGGGACACGCCTCTGCCGGTCGCGGAGGGAGGCACCTCGACGAAGCATTCGCCGCTGCACGTACATCTCCTGTTCGCCGCGCTCGGGGTCTTCCTCCTCGACCTGCTCGCACGGAAGTGGCCTTCGCGGGCGGTCGGAGCGCGATAGCGGAGCCTGGGGCGTCTCTTCGCCGCTCCGATTGATCGGTTTCTCGTCCCTACCTATAATGGCCGCGCCGTCGCGGGGAGTGGCGCAGCCTGGTAGCGCGCCTGCTTTGGGAGCAGGAAGTCGCTGGTTCAAATCCAGTCTCCCCGACCAAGGAAGTGATCGCGATCGTGAACAACCAGCCCGAGAGCCTCTCCATCTACCGCCGATGGCGACCGCAGCGCTTCGGGGACGTCGTCGGACAGGAGGAGATCGTCCGGACGCTCCGAAACGCCGTCTCCGGAGGCAACGCAGCCCACGCGTATCTCTTCGCCGGGGAGCGTGGGATCGGCAAGACCTCGATCGCCCGGATCCTCTCTCGTGCCGTCAACTGCCTCCAACCGAGCGAAGGCGAGCCGTGCAACGAGTGCGCCAATTGCTCGACGATCCTGACCGGCCGCTCGCTGGACATCGTCGAGATCGACGGCGCGTCGAATCGTGGGATCGACCACATCCGGCGTCTCCGCGAGGAGGTCAACTTCGCTCCGACCGATCTGAAGCGGAAGGTCTACATCATCGACGAGGTCCACATGCTGACGAACGAGGCGTTCAACGCCTTGCTCAAGACGTTGGAGGAGCCGCCCCCCCACGCGATGTTCGTGTTCGCCACGACCGAGCCGTACAAGGTCCCGCGGACGATCGTCTCCCGCTGCCAGGCGTTCGAGTTCCGCCGCATCCCTCCCGACCAGATCGAGAGTCATCTCGCGCGCGTCGCGGAGTCGGAGGGCGTCACCGTGTCGTCGGACGCGATCTCCCTCCTAGCCCAGCGCGCGAACGGAGGAATGCGGGACGCCCTCGTCATGCTCGAGCAGGCGATGAGCTATCAAGGAACCGAGATCTCCGCCGACGCCGTCCTCGACATGCTCGGGCTCGTCGATCGGTCGACCCAGGAGGCGCTCATCGAGGCGATCCGAACCCGGGACCGCGAGTCGGTCATCCGGACGATCGACGGCCTCGTCGACCGCGGCAAGGACCTCGAGATCTTCCTCACCGATGTGGTTCACATCCTCCGAGATCGACTGGCGGACGGCTCGCCCTCTCCCGACGCCGACATCGAGATCGCCCGCCACCTGCTCGCCGTGAAGGGAGACCTCTTTCGATCTCTCGACCGTCGGATCCGCCTCGAGATCGGCCTTCTCGACCTGCTGGCGTCCCTCCCCGGATCGCCCGGCCGCTCCGAGCCGACTCCGGAGCGCGAGGAGCCGGGGCGCCGGCCCGTTGACCAATCGACCGATCTGTTCGCGTCCCAGGCGGCGACGCCTCGAACGGAGGTCGGACAGCGCGCCGCCGAGGACTCAGCGCCGAAGACCGCTCCCGCCGACCCTCTTGCGGCGTCAGCCGACGCGGTCGCGGAGCCGCGGGACGAAGCCCCTCCCCCCGAGGGGTTCGTGGAGACGTGGAACGCGCTCCTGCACGAGATCGAACAGGATCGGATCGCCATCGCCGCGTTTCTGATCGAAGGACGTCCCTGTCTCGTCGAATCGAAGCTCGTTATCTCGTTTCACCCCGAGCACTCGTTCCATAAAGACTCCATCGAGAAACGCGAGAACATGCAGTACCTCGCGGGCGTCGTCCGCCGGCACTTCGGCGACGGGGTTCACGTCGAGGTTGAAATCGACGAGGGCGTGGTGCGAAAGCCGTTGCCGCACGAGGTCCTTCAGGAGAAGGCTCGCCTGGTGTGCAAGGTCTTCGACGGCAAGATCGTGAAGGAGGAACTGTGAAGGGGACGGCCGGGTTCGGAAACCTCATGAAGCAGGCCAAGCGGATCCAGGAGGAAATCGAGCGGGCGCAGGCCGAGATCGCCGAGATGCGGGTCGAGGCATCCGCCGGCGGTGGGATGGTCACGGCGACCGTCACCGGTCAAGGGGAGCTGGCCAATCTCAAAATCGAGCGAGAGGTCGTCGATCCGGACGACGTCGAGATGCTCGCCGACCTCATCATCGCCGCCGTGCAAGAGGCGCAATCGAACGCCAAGGAGGCCGCCCAACAGAGGCTCGGCCCGCTGACGCAGGGGCTCGGTCTCCCCGGGATGCTCCCGGGGTAGCATCGTTCCGTATCGACCCCGTACGGCACGACTTGAAGCCGCCCATGCCGCCCCGTATAGTCGTTGGAAACCGCGATCCGGCGTGGGGGAACCGTGCTGGCAGAAATCACGCTTCTTCTCGATCTTCAAGCGACCGACGTGCAGTTGCACGATCTCTCCGTTCAGACCGAGCGTCTCCGCACGCAGCGGAAGCAGACCGAAGGAAGGATCGCGGACGAGGAGTCGGCCGTCCGTCGGCTTCGGGAACGTCTTTCGGAACTGGAGCACGAAAGCCGGATGAAGAACCTCGAGGTCGACGAGCTCGACATGAACATCCGTCAGTACCAGGAGCGCCTCGACAAGGGGATCATCAGCTTCAAAGAGATGGAGGATCTCCGGGCGAAGATCGAGAGCGAGCGAGGTCGGATCTCCGCGATGGAGGACGACGCGCTCGTGCTGATGGACACGATCGAGGAATCCAGGCGGTCCCTCGAGAACGCGGTCGTGGACTGCACGGCGAAGGTCGAGCAGCTGCGATCCCAGATCGACGACATCACCTCCCGCATCGCCGAGACGCGGAAGCGCGCAGACGGGTTGGCCGAGGAACGTGCCGCCCTTTGCGAAAAGGTCCCTCCCTATCTCATCAAGCAATACGAGGCGCTCCATCAGCGCTCATCGGAGTCGATCGTACCGATCAAGAACGGAACCTGCTCCGGCTGCAAGTTGAAGCTGAGCGGGAGCACGATCGAGCGAGTCCGCGGTGGGATGGGGATCGTCACGTGCGAGCACTGCTCGCGCATCCTCTACGTCGATGAGTTCAAGCCCGGCGCTTGACCCGGGTCCGCGCCGTTCGCCCGGTCGATCCGCTATACTCGTGAGTCGGAGAGAGAGCCAGGGAGACGCGTGCGGCTTCTGCCTTCGGCAGAAACCGTACGAGGAAAGTCCGGACTCCGCAGGGCAGGCCACTGAGGAAACCTCAGCGGGGGCGACCTCGGGAAAGTGCCACAGAGAACAGACCGCCGATGGCGAACCTCTTCGAGGATCGCGCAGGCAAGGGTGAAACGGTGGTGTAAGAGACCACCAGCGGTTCGGGTGACCGGACCGGCTCGGCAAACCCTGGCCGGAGCAAGGCCGAATAGGAAGGCGCTTGAGAGTGACCCGCTCGATGCCTTCGGGTAGGCCGCATAGATGGATGTCTCCCCTCGACAGAATCCGGCTTATCGGCTCTCTCTCGCCTTCGATTACGATGAAACGTCGCATCTGGTGGGGACTCCTGATCCTCTACGCCGGGGCGATCTTCGCCCTCTCGCACGCTCCCATCGCCGCTGGAGAGCCGCCGTTTCCCCACTTCGACAAGTGCCTTCACGCCGGGGAGTTCGCCCTCTTCTTCGCCGTCGCGTGGAAGGCGTTGAACCGTCGCGTCCTGACCGCGTTCGTCCTGACCGCGATCTACGCCGGCACCGACGAGCTCCACCAGTTGTTCGTCGCAACGCGGACCGCCAGTGCCCTCGACCTCGCCGCCGACCTGCTCGGCGCGACGCTCGCGGTCCTCGTTCTCGTGTCCGGACGGCGCTTGTGGGGTCTTCTGTCGCGCCGTATACTTGCCCGAATCCAGTCAAAGGTGGAATCGTAGCATGGTGTGGGGACTTCCGTTCTTCTTTGGACCGAGCCTGCTGATCCTCCTTCCGGCCTTGGCGTTCGCCATCTTCGCTCAGTGGAAGATCCGATCGACCTACGCGCGGTACGCCCGCGTCGAGTCGGGACGGGGAATCACGGCTCAATCGGCGGCGCGACATCTTCTCGAGGGGGCGCAGATCGACGATGTCCAGATCGGCCAGACATCGAGGCCCCTCTCCGACCACTACGATCCCCGTCGCAAGGTCCTTCGCCTGTCCGCACCGGAATCCACCTCGATCGCCGCCATCGGCGTCGCCGCGCACGAGGCGGGCCACGCCATCCAGCACGCCCGCGCGTACGGTCCGCTTTC
>CAZFZM010000010.1:66992-83855 GCA_964523545.1 uncultured Thermotogae bacterium | reverse complement strand
CATCTGCGCGCCCGACGCGAAGGCAGCGAATGCGAACAGCGCCGCGACAAGCAGCGTCACGACGCCCCCTATGGGCAGTCTCCGTTTCATTGCAGCACCTCCAGCTGGGGTCTTCCGATGTTGGTTCACTTCCCCCTCACACACCCACGTCCATGCGATCGAACCGCTCAACAGATCCGACTCCATCGCCACAAACCGCCGCACTCTACTCGACATGCTAGAATCTGTCAACAACTGACAAGCACGTCATTCCAGGCCTGTCGTCTGCGCCGTGGACGACACGTGTGTGTTATGTGCGTCACGCGACCACCTGAGGCCTCGCGACAACTGGTTGGAAAGGCCCAGCATGGCCCAAGCCGCCAGAGCTTCTCTTGACACCCAGGCTCACCACAACGTACGCTGCGGAATCCAGGCAGTTCGGTGGTCTTTGAGAGAGGCTGAATCGCGGAAACGACCTTCCCATGGGTCGTGCAGGACTCGAACCTGCAACCAACGGATTAAGAGTCCGCTGCTCTACCATTGAGCTAACGACCCGAGCGGTAGAATGGTACGGGTGGGCGTTTGGGGTGTCAAGACTTGTAGGCGGTTTGCGGCATCGCCTACGATGTGCTCATGGAACCGTTGCCGTTTGCTCCCCCTCCCCCGGCGCCGCTCGCCGAGCGGATGCGGCCGACGAGCCTCGAGGGCGTGATCGGACAGGAGGAGCTTCTCGGTCCCGACGCGCCGTTGAGCGCGCTCATCGAGCGGGCCGCGTATCGGGCGCTCCTCTTCTGGGGGCCGCCGGGGACCGGGAAGACGACCGTCGGTCGGATCATCTCCACGCGGGCGGAGGCGCGGTTCGTGCACTGCTCCGCTGCGCTGACCGGCGTCCGCGAGGTCCGGCGCGTGCTGGAGGATTCGCAGTTCCGGTGCAAGACCGAGGGAAAGCGGGATCTCCTCTTCCTCGACGAGATCCATCGTTTCAACCGGGCGCAGCAGGACGTGCTCCTGTCGTTCCTCGAGGAGGGGTCCGTCATCTTCATCGGGGCGACGACGGAGAACCCGTCGTTCGCGCTGACCTCGGCGCTCCTGTCGCGCTGTCAGCTGTTCTGCTTCGTGCCCCTAGACGATCGGTCGCTCCGACGGCTGGTCGAGTCGGCGCTTCGCTCCGCACACGGGCTGGACGGGCGGTTCGTCCTGACCGACGACGCGGCGGAGCTCCTGGTGGCGCTGTCCGACGGGGACGGCCGCCGGGCGTTGACGACGCTCGAGCTGGCGTCGAGCATCGCGGAGAACGGGACGATCGACGCGGAGCTGATCGCCCGCGCCGTTCAGCGGAAGGGGCTGCGCTACGACCGAGCCGGAGACGAGCACTACAACGTGATCTCGGCGCTTCACAAATCGGTCCGGAACTCGGACCCGGACGCGGCCCTCTACTGGCTGGCGCGGATGATCGAAGGGGGCGAGGATCCGCGGTACATCGCCCGGCGGTTGATCCGCATGGCGTCCGAGGACATCGGGCTGGCTGATCCCGGGGCGCTGGAGCAGGCGGTCGCCGCCTGGCGGGCGGTCGAGGCGATCGGGCTCCCCGAGTGCGACCTCGCGCTCGCCCAGGCGACCGTCTATCTCGCGACGGCCGAGAAGAGCAACGCCCTCTACCGAGGAATGGGCGAGGTCGTAGGCGAGATCCGCGACCGTCCGATCGAGGAGGTCCCGCTTCACCTTCGGAACGCACCGACCCGGATGATGAAGGATCTCGGCTACGGAGAGGGATACCAGTACGCGCACGACCTCGATGAGGGGATCGCGCGGATGGACTGCCTCCCGCCTTCCTTGGCGGGGCGGCGCTTCTACCGCCCGTCGGACCGAGGCCACGAGCGTCGCATCGCGGAGAGGCTCGCGAAGTGGCGCGAGTTCCTCACCCGCGAGGAAGACGACCCAGCCGGCGCGTCGCGCAGCTAGCCGCTAACTGGAGTCCTCGGCCTCCCTGCGATCGAGGTACTGGAGGATCGCGTCGACGATCAGGTAGTTCATCGACCGATCCTTCTCCGCCGCCAACTTCGTCAAGCGCTCGATCGGACGGTGGTGCGCCTTGCTCTTCGGTATGTAGATCGACAACGCGTTCGACCGGGTTACCATCGATCCCCCCTCGTATGAACTTATTATACTCTATGGAACGCCGTTGGCAACTCTCTCGAAAACAAGACCCCGCGACTCGGCTCGGTCGCGGGGTGCTTCAGGCGCGTGGAACGGTCGAACGCTACGTCTGGTGCAGGTGACGCTTGATGTCGAGCTTGGCTGACTTCTCGAACGGCTCGTCGACCAGCGTGACCGATTCCTTGTACTTGATTCGTTTGAACACGGCGAGGTTCTCGCTTCGAACCTTGATCTCTTCCCAGATGTGGTCGAGCGCAGCCTCCGGCGATTCGATCCCCATCTCCTTCAACACCGGCCAGTTCGGATAGACCTGGGCCGAGACGGTGGGTATCCCTTGCCGGGATCCCTCGTGGACCATGATCTCTTCGACCGCGGGGATGGTGACGAGCTCCCACTCGATCTCCTCGGGATAGACGTTCTTCCCGGTCTCGAGCACGATGACGTTCTTCGCGCGGCCGGACAGAACGAGCCGCCCGTTCACGTAGGTCCCGAGGTCGCCGGTGTGGAACCACCCGTCGGCGTCGATCACCTCGGCGGTCGCCGTGGGGTTCTTGTAGTAGCCGGCCATGATGTTCGGGCCCTTGGCGAGGACCTCTCCGACGCCGTCTTCGTTTGGGTCCTTGATCTTCAGCTCGACCTCGTCGATCGCGGCCATTCCGGGCTCCTCGTCGAACTCCTCGCACATGGTGAGAAGCGGCGCCGTTTCGGTCAGACCGTAACCCTCCATGATTCCGAGCCCCATGCCGCGGAAGCCAGCGGCCGCCTCCGGGCTGAGCGGCGCTCCACCCGAGGTGAAGAAGCGGAACTGCTTGCCGAACAGCTTGTTCTTCACCAGCTTTCCCATCAGGGTGGGGGACGATCGGTAGATCGCCCGCTTGATTCCGCTCTTCTTGATCGAATCCATGATCCGACCGTACAGAACGTTGTACAGCTTCGGTACGCCGAGGATGATCGTCGATTTCGCCGCCTTCATCACCTGCGCGAGGTTCCGATCGACCGGCGTGTAGGTGGTCGTGCCGCCGGTGATCATCGGTGTGATCAGCGTGATCGTCAAGCCGTAGATGTGGTTCCACGGCACGATGGAGAGGAAGTTGTCCTCGGCGGTGAGGGCGACGAGCTTTACCGCCGTGAGGGCGTTCGACGTAACGTTCGCGTGGGTGAGCATCGCGCCCTTGGCGTTGCCTGTTGTCCCGGACGTGTACATCAAGATCGCGAGGGACGAAGGATCGATCTCGGCGCGCGGCGCTTCGGCCTTGCCGAGAAGAAGAGCGTCGAGGAAGAGGACGCCCTCGTCCTGCACCCGGTCCATCGAGACGACGAACGGGTTCCCCGGGAGATCGGAGCGAAACGAAAGCACGTCCTCGGTCTTCCCACCCGAGAAGACGATCCCCTTCACCTCCGCCTCCCGGAGGATCCGCTCGATCTCGCCGCGCTGCAGTTCCGGGTCGAGCGGCACGACGACTCCCCCGCAGCGCAGGATGGCGAAGAAGGCCGTCGCCCACGCGGCGCGCGGCTTCGAGATGAGGGCGACCCGATCCCCGGGCGAGACGCCGAGTTCGGTCAGGGCCGTGGCGAATCGGCCGACCATTTCGCCGAGTCGCTCGTAGGTGATCTCGTTCAGGACGAGACGGATTCCACGCCCTCGCTTCCTCTCCTTCGGAACCGGCATTCGCATCGCGATCCGATCTCCGTGCTTGGCGACGGAGTCGTCCAGCAGTTTCGCAATCGTCGGGTACATGCGCTTCTCCTTTGTCCTCCCCGTTCTCATTCGGCCTGACTGATCGAGGACGAAGGCCGAATGGCAGCCCTCCTGATTCCCCCAGCCTACGCCGCGGCCAAGTACTTCTCCGCCTCGATGGCGGCGATGGCCCCCTCTCCGGCGGCGACCACGCCCTGGGCGTAGCGGTTGGCGTCGATCCGCGCGTCTCCGGCGGCGAAGACCCCGTGTACGTTCGTGCGGAGGCAGCCGTCCGTCACGACGTAACCGGCGGGGTCGAGATCGACCGTGCCTCGCAGGAACTCCGTCTGCGGCAGATGTCCGATGTTGACGAAGACGCCATCGATCGGGACGTCCTCCGTTTCGTCCGTGGTCAAGTCCCTTAACCGAACTCCTTCGACGCGGTCTTCTCCGAGGAGCGCGTCGACGACGCGGTTCCACAGGAAGTCGATCTTCGGGTGCTCCCGCGCCCGCTGCTGTAGGATCCCCGAGGCGCGGAACGCCTTCGGATCGTCCTCCGGATGCCGGATGACGATCGACACCGAGTCGGCGAAGCGGGTCAGGAACAAAGATTCGGTGAGACCGGAATCCCCGGCGCCGACCTCGATGATCCGCTTGCCCTGGAAGAAGAAGCCGTCGCACGTGGCGCAGTAGGAGAGACCTTTCCCTTTCAAACGCGCCGCCCCTTCGGCTGGGAGTTCCTTCGGCCGGGAGCCGCACGCGAGGATCACCGTACGTGCCTGGATCGTCTGCTCGGATGCGACGATCGCGTGCGTCGGGTCACCGGGCTCGATCCGCGAGACCTCGTCGAGGACGAATCGCGCACCGAACCGCTCCGCCTGCGCGCGGAGTTGGCCCATCAGCTCGGGAGCGGAGACGGCCTCGGCGAAGCCGGGCCAATTCTCGATGACGTCGGTTTCGTTCAGTTGCCCGCCGGGAAGAGCCTTTTCGATGACGACGGTCGACAGCAGCGCCCGCCCCGCGTAGATCGCGGCCGTCAGACCGGCCGGTCCGGCTCCGACGATGGCGACGTCCACCGGACTGCCCTGTTGAACCATAGTCCGGATTATAGGTCAGTCGGAATCAAGGTCAAAAGGCTCGAGTTCGAACGCGCCCTTCGTCGTTTCGATCACCTTCTCGATCCTCAGTTTCGCCTTGTCGAGGCCCTCCTTGATCGACGCGGCGAGGGGGAGGCCCTCCTCGAACAGGGCGAGTGCTTCGTCGAGTGACAGATCGGCTTGCTCCAACCGCGCGGTGATCTCTTCCAGCTTCTTGAGCGCCTCCTCGATGTTCATTCGGGGTTCACCTCCTCGACGCGTGACGTGAGCCGACCGGCGGCGAGGCGGGTCTCGATCTCGTCCCCTTCCGAGACACCGCTAGCTTCGCGGAGCGGGCGGGAAGAGCCGGCGGCGAACGTGAGCGAGTATCCCCGATGCAGCGGAAGGTCCGGATTCGAAAGGCGGAGGACCTCCTCGATGTGGGAAGCGGCTCGTCGCCGCGAGATCCAGACGTTTCTGATCCCACGAACCGCCGCGCTGAGCTGGAGATCGAGCCGCTGCTCGAGCGTTTCGAGACGTCGCTGCGGGACCCGGAACAGGTAGCCGCGTAGGTGAGATCGGAGGGAAGACCGTCGGGCGCGGACCGCGGAGTCTGCCGCGCGCGTCATCCGTGACGCGGCGCCCTCGAGCCGAGAGACGACTTCGAGACGGTTCGGAACGGCAAGTTCGGCCGCCGCCGACGGCGTCGGCGCGCGCAGGTCGGCGACGAAGTCGGCGATCGAGAAGTCGATCTCGTGCCCGACGGCGGAGACGACCGGGATCGGGCAGTCAAAGATCGCCCGTGCGAGCGCCTCGTCGTTGAACGCCGCGAGGTCCTCGGCCGATCCGCCCCCGCGTCCGATGATCAGCGTGTCGAGCGTGGCGACGTCCCGGGAAAAGCGGACGGCCCGATCGACGGCGTCTCGTAGCTCCGCGGGGGCCGCGTCACCCTGGACGGAGGACGGAAAGAGGACGACGGTGACGGACGGCCATCGGCGCTCGAGGATCGAGACGACGTCCCGAATCGCCGCTCCGCTCGGAGAGGTGATCACACCGATCCGGCCGGGGAACGTGGGGATCGGGAGCTTGTGCTCCGGTGCGAAGAGGCCCTCCTTCTGAAGCTTCTCCTTGAGCCGCTCGAACGCGAGGCGGAGCGCACCGGTGGAGACCGGCTGAATCAGGGTGGCGACGAACTGGTAGCGGCCCCGCGGCTCGTAGATCGTTAGCTTCCCGAACGCGAGGACGACGGTCCCCGGCTCGACGGCGGTGTCGGCGAGAAGGGCCGAGCGGCTGCGGAACCGGACGGCGCTCAGCTCGCCGTCCTCGTCCTTCAGCGTGAAGTACAGGTGCCCTGACGCGGCACGCTTCAGGTCCGAGATCTCCCCCTTCACCCAGAGCTCTCCGAAGCGCGCCTCGAGGAGATCGCGAGCCGATCGGTTCAGCTCGGAGACGGTGTAGACGTGCTGTGATTCGATCATGGTCGAGGAGAGTGTATCGAGCCGGGTCGCGAAATCCGAAGCGTGCTCCGAAACCTTGAAACGGACAGGGTTTGAGACTATAGTCGTACCATGACAGGAGACGGTGAGGGCCGTTTCCCTTCCACGATGCGCCTCAAGCATCGGAAGGACTTTCAGCGTGTCTACAGAGGGGGCGCGGTGTGGAAGGGAACCTGTTTTTCCCTCCACGTCTTGAAACGTGAAGAGGGAGTCCGGCTCGGGATCGTCGTGCCGAGGCAGTTCGGAACGGCGATCGAGAGGAATCGGAGCAAGCGCCGGATTCGTGAGGCGTTTCGCCGGATCGCGGCGGGGCTTCCGGCGGCCGACGTCATCGTGCGGCCGGATGAGGATCTCGAACGGTATGAGATCGAGGAGATTGGAAAAATGCTGGCGACGGGCATCGAGAAGGTCCTGACCAAGGAGGTCCGAGGATGAGGACACCGATGGTTGAGCGGATCAGGCGCTGGTACCAGCAGCGGTGCGGGTCGCTGTATGAGCGGCACTCGTTCCGCGCGTTGCGCGCACATCGAGCAGGAGCCTTCCCCAGTTGTCATGCGAGCCGAGATCCACGAACCAGGATAAAGCAGATGGGGAGATCGAAGAGGGAAGGGTAGCCGATGGAGGTTGTTGAGAAATGAACAAAGAGACGATCAAGCTGACCAAAGCGGGCTACGGGCTGATGCAGCAAGAGCTCGACAACGCCCAGAAGATCCTCTACGAGGAGATCCCCGAGAAGCTGAAGGCGTCGAAGCTGAACGGTGGCGACCTGCGTGAAAACAAGGAGTACATGTACCTCCAGAGCCAGCAGCAGTACTACGAGCGCGAGGTGCGTCGCCTCACGGCGATCCTCGAGGTCGCGGAGGTCCTTCCCGAGGAGGAGATCAGCAAGGACGTCATCGGCATCGGGTCGAGCTTCATCCTGCAGGACCTCACGATCAAGGAGAGTGGCACGTTCACCCTCGTCAGCCCGGCGGAGGTCGACCTGGAGAGTGGGAAGATCTCGATGGCCTCTCCGGTCGGGAGGGTTCTGCTTGGGAAGCGTGAGGGCGACGAAGTGACCGCCGAGCTTCCCTGGGGAACGAGTAAGTACCGCGTCATCGCGATCAACAAGTAGGCTGCGGAGACATCCGATGTCCGATCCGTTGATTCAGCCCCGTCTGGACAAGCTCCGAACCTTGAGGAAAGAGGGAGTCGATCCGTATCCGGCTCGCGTTCCGGGCGTCGAACGGATCGCCTCGGTGATCGAGCGGTTCGGTTCGCTCGACGCGAAAGAGCACAGCGGAGAGAGCGTAACGATCGCCGGCCGGCAGACGGCGGTCCGCGGGATGGGAAAAGCGTCGTTTCACGACCTGCGGGACGGTACCGGTAAGATCCAGGTTCACGCGGCGACCGACCGGCTCGGCGAGACGGCGTTCGCTGCGCTCAACGACACCGACGTCGGCGACTTCCTCGCCGTCCGCGGCGAGGTCTTCCGCACCAAGAGCGGGGAGCTGACGATCGCGGCGGCGGAATGGACGCTCCTCTGCAAGTCGATTCGGCCGTTGCCCGAGAAGTGGCACGGGCTGAAGGACGTCGAGACGCGCTATCGTCATCGATCCCTCGACCTGATCGCCAACGACGACGTGCGAGAGACGTTCGTGAAGCGCTCCCACATCCTGTCGGCGATCCGTCGAACGCTCGACGGTGAGGGGTTCCTCGAAGTCGAGAACCCGGTCCTCCAATCGGTCGCCAGCGGCGGCCACGCCCGGCCGTTCGTCACGCACCACAACGTCCTCGACGAGGACCTGTACCTGCGAATCGCGCTCGAACTCCATCTGAAGAGGCTTCTCGTCGGAGGACTCGATCGCGTCTACGAGATGAGCAAGTGCTTCCGGAACGAAGGGGTCTCGACCGAGCACAACCCCGAATTCACGATGCTCGAGATCTACCAAGCGTACGCCGACTACGAGGAGATGATGCGCCTGGTCGAGCGGCTGATCCACGCGGATCTCAAGGCGATCGGAGCGTCTTCACGGGTCGAGTTTAAGGGGCAGGCGATCGACTTCGGGCTCCCGTGGAAGCGGATCGCGATCGTCGACGCCGTCGCCGAGGCGACGGGGGCCGAGCCGGCCCTGTTGCGAACCGACGACGCGATCGGACTCGCTGTCTCCAAGGGGATCGACCCACGGCCGGCCTCTTCGGGCGAAGCGATCGAGGCGCTGTTCGCCCGGCTCGTCGAGCCGAACCTGATCCAACCGACGTTCGTCGTCGACTACCCGGTCGAGATCTCGCCGCTCGCGAAACGCAAAGCGGAGGACGACGGCTTGGTCGAGCGGTTTGAGCTGTTCGCAGGCGGGATCGAGCTGGCCAACGCGTTCACCGAGCTGAACGACCCGATCGACCAGCGGGCTCGATTCGAGGAGCAGGAGCGGTTGCGCGCGCAGGGAAACGAAGAGGCGCAGCCGATCGACGAGGACTTCCTCTTCGCCCTCGAGCACGGGATGCCGCCGGCCGGCGGGATGGGAATCGGCGTCGACCGCGTCGTCATGCTTCTGACCGATTCACCCTCGATCCGTGACGTGATCCTCTTCCCTGCGATGCGGAGGCGATCGACGTGATCGAGTCGCTCGTGGCGATCGCCCGCCGGGTCGACGCTTGGATCGACGCGACGCTTCACTGGGATCGGCGCGCCGTCCACGCGATCGCCGAGCATCCGGTGCTCAGGCGCTTCGCACGGATGTTCGTCACCGCGACCTACCTCGGCGACGGATACCTCTGGGGAGGTCTCGGTCTCGGTCTGATCCTGTTCGGGCGTTCGGTCGACCGATACAACGTTCTGATCGGCCTCGCGATCACGTTCGTCAACGTCGCCGTGTTCCGTCTGATCAAGGTGTTGATCGGGCGCCTCCGCCCGACGAACGACCTGCCGCGGCTTCGTTCGCGGATCGTCGACGGGTACTCGTTCCCATCGGGACACGCGACGACTTCGTTCGGCCTCGCCTGGGTCGTTGCGCGGAGCTACCCGCATCTCGCGGTGCAGGTGGCCGTCTACGTCGCGGCGGCGACGATCGCGTTCTCGCGCGTCTACGTGCGAGAGCACTACCCGCTCGACGTCCTGGGAGGAGCGATTCTCGGATCGGTCGTTGCCGTCTTCCTTTACCCGCTTCTCGCGTGGTTATTCTTTTGACAGATCTTCTAGGGATTGCGTAACATTCGAGGCGCTTGACCGCGCGAATACGAGAGGGAGGTTCGATGAAACACCACTTCTCACGTCGGGTGGCCGGAGCGAAACGATCGGCAATTCGTGAGCTTCTTAAACTGACCGAACAACCGGACATCATCTCGTTCGGGGGCGGGCTTCCCGCCCCGGAGACGTTTCCGCACGACGAGATGGCGGAGATCGCGGCCGAGATCATCCGCGAGAACTACGCCAACGTCCTGCAGTACGGACTGACCGAGGGGAGCAAGACGCTCCGCCAGGCGGTCTGCGATTGGCTGATTCCGCAGGGGATCGACGTGACGATCCACGACCTGTTGGTGACGACGGCGTCGCAGCAGGCGCTCGACCTCCTGTGCAAGGCGTTCATCGATCCGGGGGACGTGATCTTCTGCGGACTGCCGACCTACTTGGGGGCGGTGCAGGCGTTCACCCTCTTCCAGGTCGACAAGATCGGCGTCCCGCTTGAGGACGACGGGATGGACCTCGACGAGCTCGAGCGGCGAATCGAAAGTGCGAAGAACGCCGGCAAGACGCTGAAGGCGATCTACGTGATCCCCGACTTCCAGAACCCGAGTGGGATCACGATGTCGCTCGAGAAGAGAAAGAGGCTGCTCGACATCGCCCGAAGGGAAGACCTCCTCATCTTCGAGGACAACCCGTACGGACACCTGCGGTTCGCCGGAGAGCCGGTCCCGTCGATCTGTAGCCTGGACGACGAGGGTCGCGTGATCATGCTCCTGACGTTCTCCAAGACGCTTTGCGCCGGGCTCCGCCTGGCGGTGATGCTCGCTCGTGGCGATCTGATGGACGCCCTCGTCCGCGCGAAGCAAGCGACCGATCTGTGCACGTCGAAGTTGACCCAACATCTGGCGGCGCAGTACATCCTCCGCTACGGGCTGGAGAACCACCTTGAGGAGATCCGACCGATCTATCGGGAGAAGCGGGACGCGATGATCGCCGCGCTTGAGCGGTACATGCCCGAGGACGCGGGGATCACGTGGACGAACCCGGAGGGCGGCCTGTTCGTCTGGATGCGGTTTCCCGAGGGAATCGACACGACCGACATGCTCCAGGACGCGATCGAACACAAGGTCGCGTACGTGCCCGGGGCGTCGTCGTACGTCGACGGCGGCGGACAGAACACGATCCGCCTCTCCTACTCCCTGGTGACGCCCGAACAGATCGACGAGGGGATCCGCCGGCTGGCCGGTGTCGTCAAGGCGGCGATCGAGGCGAAGCAAGTCGCGGCCGGCGCGAAGTAGCTAGAGCTGCAGAAAGCGGACCGAACCAACGCGGGCATCGGGCCGTACGGCTCGATGCCCGATCGTTTCATGGAGGCCGCTAGAAGACCGCCTCCGGGAGCGCGTCGACGAGCGCGGTCGTCAGACGGATCGTGTTCTCGAGGTCGACGAGCCGGAGGGTCGAGATCGGCGAGTGGATGTACCGACACGGAACCGAGATCACCCCGGCGAGAACACCGCCCCGGGTGAGGTGAATCGCCCCGGCGTCGGTCCCCCCGTACGTCGGGAGCTTGTGCTGGTAGGGAATCCCCGCGTTCTCGGCGACCCTCTCCAAGGCGGCGACGATCTTCCTCGACACGACGATCGAGCGGTCGGCGACGGAGATCGCCGGGCCGAGGCCAAGCCGAACCGGCTGCTTCTCCGGGGAGACGCCGGGCATGTCAGCCCCGATCGTCCCCTCGATTGCGATCGCCAGATCCGGCTCCAGCTGATACGCGGCCGTCCGGGCGCCGCGCAGGCCGAGCTCTTCACCGAAGACGAACGAGAAGGCGACGTTCATCCCGAGCGAGTGTTCGGCGAGACGGCGGGCCGTTTCGATCAGAACGGTGCAGCCGGCCCGATCGTCGAACGCCTTCCCGGTGACGGTTCCGCTTCGGAGCTCGGTGAACGGATAGTGGATCGTGAACGGATCGCCGATTCGGATTCCCATTTCCGTGGCTTCGTCCTTCGACGTCGCGCCGACGTCGACGAACAGGCTCTCCATCGGGATCGGCTTCTTCCGGTCCTCGGGAGGGACGATGTGCGGCGGTGCGGTCCCGATGACGCCGTGCAGCTTGGTCCCTTCTCGGGTGAGGAGCACGACCCGATGGCCGGGGACGATCCGTTCGTCCCATCCGCCGATCGGGGCGAAGCGCAGGTAGCCGCCCTCGTCGATCCACTTGACGATGAAGCCGATCTCGTCCGTGTGTGCGTCGAGCATCAGCGTTCGCTCATCCGAGCCCCTTCGAACGGCGAACAGGTTGCCCAGCGCGTCGGTCCTGACCTCGTCGACGAGGGGAGAGACGAGATCGCGGATCGTCTCCCTCACCTCGTCCTCGAACCCGGCGACGCCGAATCCGTCGGACAGCTCGCGTAGAACGTCCACCGGTTGCATGGTTTGAGGATCCCTCCCGTTCGCAGCAGGATGCCACGTGTGGACCGAATGGTACCGGTCTAGGCGGCGCTCGGCTACGTGCCGGCCTGGGCGACACGCAGACGACGTCGGATCCGCTCGGCGAGCCCCTTCGGAATTCCCGCCTTCTCCGCGATCTCGTCCGCCGAGGCGTGTTCGAGCCGCGCCACCGAGCCGAATGCCTGGATCAGCGCGCTCTTCCGCTTCGGGCCGATCCCGGGGATCTCGTCGAGGATCGAGGCGAGGCTCCGCTTCGCGCGAAGCCGCCGGTGGTAGGTAACGGCGAACCGGTGCGCCTCGTCGCGAATCTGACGTAGCAGCAACAGCGCCGGGCTCTCCGGTTCGAGGACGAGCGGATCCGAACGACCGGGCCGGAACACCTCCTCGTGGCGTTTCGCCAAACCGATCGCCTCGATCCCCTCGATGTTCGCGTCACGGAGGACCTCGATCGCGACGTTCAGCTGCCCCTTCCCCCCGTCGATGAGGAGGAGATCGGGGAGCTCGGAGAACTTCCCCTTGTGGATCGACGGGTCGGACAGCTCAGCCAGCCCGCGGCGGAAGCGGCGTCCGAGGACCTCGGCCATCATCGCGTAGTCGTCTGGTCGGCCGGAGCGCTGCACCTTGAACCGCCGATACGCGTCCCGTCGAGGGCGGCCGTTCTCGAACACGACCATCGAGCCGGTCGCCTCTCCGCCCTGGGTGTTGGAGACGTCGAACGCCTCGATCCGCTGCGGGAAGACGGACAGCGACAGCGCGTCCACCAGCTCGACGAGCGCCGCCGTCGCCTCCTTTCGGACCGCCTCGTCCCGCTGTTCCCCCTTCATTGCGAACCGGGCGTTGTCGTTCGCCAGTTCGGCCAATCGACGTTTCTCGCCGCGCTGGGGGACGCGGGCGTGAACCCGCCGGCCGCGGAGATCGGTCAGCCACGCCTCGAGGCGTTCGGCCTCTTCGATCTCGAGCGGGAGGAGGATCTCCCGCGGGACGGAGGACGCGTTGGCGTAGTACTGGGTCAGGAACGCGGAGAGGATCTCGGCTTCGGTGGACTCGTCCGGAACGCGGAGGTGGTACGACTCCCGTCCGGCCATCCGCCCGCCGCGGACGAGGAAGACCTGGGCGCTCGCCCGCCCTTCGCCGATCGCCAGCCCGAAGACGTCCCGGTCGATCGTGTCCGGGAAAACGACCGACTGCCGTTCGAGGGTCCGCTGGAGCGACTCCGTCTGGTCTCGCAGGTGGGCGGCGCGCTCGAACCGCTCCGCCGCCGCCGCCTTGCGCATCTCCGTTCGAAGGCCGGTAATCAGGCCGGAGACGCGCCCCTCGAACAGCATCGCCGCCCGATCGACCATCGCCCCGTACTCCTCGACGCTCACCAGCTCGGCGCACGGCCCGAGACATCGCCCGATGTGGTAGTTCAGGCACGGGCGGCGCGGCGTCTTCAGCGGGAGGTCGAGGGTGCAGGTCCGGATCGGGAAGAGCTTCTGGGCGAGCTTCAGGGTCGCGCGCATTGCCTTTACGCTCGTGTACGGGCCGAAGTAGCGAGCGCCGTCGTCGTAGCGACGCCGGACGACCATCACGCGGGGGAACGACTCGGCAGTGATCTTCAGGTAGGGGTAGCGCTTGTCGTCGCGCAGCCGGACGTTGCATCGCGGCTGATGGCGCTTGATCAGCGTGTCCTCGAGGAGGAACGCCTCGGGCTCGGTCTGGGTTTGGATGACCTCGAAGTCGGCGATCTGGGCGACGAGCAACTGCGTCCTCCGCTCCGCCTCGGCTTGCGCCTGGAAGTACGAGCGGACGCGCGATCGGAGGGAGGCCGCCTTCCCGACGTAGATCACGTCGCCGCGGGCGTCCTTCATCAGGTAGACGCCCGGCGTCGTCGGGAGGGACTTCAGCTTCGCTTCGATCGAGGGTTCACGTGCCATCGTCGGTCCTGCCGATGGTAGCGACGGGCGGCGGGTGGCTCAAACGGCGAAGCGAAGAGCGTCCGGACGGTTGATCGACGCGCCGACGCCGCTACAATGGCCTCCGAACCCTGGGGGTGTAGCTCTAACTGGGAGAGCGCCCGCCTTGCACGCGGGAGGATGGCGGTTCGAATCCGCTCGCCTCCATACGAACGGAAGGCTAACGGTGTCCCTCTCTGGATTTCTCTCCGATTTCCTCAACAGAGCCGAGGTCATGAATGGAGAACGAATCTCAGTGAGCGGTTAGTAAGACGAGGATGACACCCGATTCATCTGTCATCGGCTCCAGCGCCTTTCCAACAAGCGCACACGGACATGGTTCCGCACCACCGGCCCAGCGCATGGCATGCCCGGGGGTTGAAGAGCTCACGAGCAAGTCCCCAGGCCGGATGGGGCCACCTTCATCTGTAACCTTGACCGGGACGATTCCGACAAGTGCGAGAAGGACCTCTCCTTCACTGCCACCTCCGCCGAGCACGACGCCCGGCGTGGTAGAGACGACACCGGCGACGAGCGATGAGCAGGCATAGCGGGAGAGGCGATACGCGGTAGGGTTGGTTGGATCAAGTTCCATGAGATCGCCTGCTACGACTGATCCAACGACGTCGACCCATTCAGCAACGTCCGCCGCACCGGCCTGGAAGGCAGCGGCATGGAGCCCCCCATCCGAGTAGACCGATCCCGTCCGGTCGACCCTGAAGATGCTCGCAGTATCCAGAACGATCCGAATGTCGGGAGCGGATTGGTTGTGGTCGCTCTCGACCTGCCTGTAGAAAAACCACGCGGGTCCCGGCAACCCGCCTTCCCACGGCGGAAGCACGGGCAGGGTGCCCTCTGCTGTCTCAACGGAATCAACGTCTGCGTGGCCGTCCTGCACCCACATCGAGCGGAAGACAGCCACGTGGGCGGGAAATCCATTCACTTCGACGTCTGCAGTGGCCTGTGTTCGGTCGACAGTGAATACGATGTGCGTGGTCTCCGATCCAAGGAATGTGATGTCAAGCTGAACTGACGATGGCCCGGTTGTGATCTGCACTGATTCGACATCAGCGTAGGGGCGCATGTCAAGCGTCGCTGGCCCAATGATCACCGAACTGCCGAAGCAAGTGTCGCTGAAACCGGAGGGAGGGTGGGGCTTGATCCGCATGTTTCCGTCCTCGTAGAGGATCAGAACCTCGGGCCACGAGTCCGTGCCGGGAATGTGCCTCCGGATCTTCAGATAGTGGCAGTCGTAGCTTGCTCCTCCGTTTACCGACACACTCATCGTCCCCGTCTCTTCTTCAGCACGCCAGTAGGCCGGCATTAAGCAGACGCCGACAGCGTTGTAACTATGATCATCGAAGAAGTCCTCCCAACAGACATCACCATTTGCAGCGGGAGCCTTCTCTGCCGATGGAGCACAGTCATCAGGGAGGCATGGGAAGTCGCAGAAGGGAGGGCAGTACCAGGGATGAGTCGCTACCACAAAGTAGTGCGTGATCGAGGGAGCGAAGATCTGGATATTGATGTTATCCTCCTCGCCGCAATCGGTTGTGTACGAGTGGTTCTCGGCCCAGCAGTCCGCCGCATCCGCCTGCGAAAGAAGACCTAGCGTCGCGAGGAATACAGCTAGGATGACCACTGTTGAACGTGCTTTGTGCCCTCCGACCATGTTGACCATCCTCGCGTGATGCTATTGGAAGACAACTCGGTATTCCAGTGAAGAGGGGTTTACTTCGATGTACATAAACGCGATAACACTCGGCCGATCACAGACCTGACCAGCTAGTCGGTCGTTTTCTGGAGCTGTTGTGGGTCATCTTGAATCTCCGAGGGCAGTTCTCCAATCGTTCACCCGGCTCCACCAGCGCGATCGGTGACGTCGAAGTCTCCTTGAGGCATCCGGTGTGGTCTTTCCAGTGCGGATTCCCTACGCTTGTCTCATCGTGTCGGAGTCCGGTGAGTTCGAGCGGGAGGCGGGGCCGTTCGTCAAGCTGTGGGCCGTGGTCTGCTCCGTGTTCGGTTGGCGGTGCCGCTGTCCACGATGCGGCGGGCGGATGGTTCGGAGGCTCGCACCGGATCAGTCGTACGTCCGCGAGAAGCGCCGGACGACGCGGATGATCAGCCTGGGTCGGGGGAAGAGCTACGTGTATCGGGCGCCGCATCCTCCCCTGCGGGTCCGGGTCACCCCGATGTACGACGTTTGCGAAACGTGCGGCCACCGCATCCGACGAGGGACGATGCGGACGACGCGAACGCGCCTGTAGACGAATCGATTCACCGTTGAGATCGAGCGGAGGCTTCCTTCGGTTGTCTGGATCGCGTCGATCTCCTATGCTCGCGCAGAAATGAACGCAAGCGGTGGCTTTCCCCGAGAGGCCGGACCGTTCGTCAAGCTGTGGGCCGGCGTCTGCTCCGTGTTCGGCTGGCGCTGCCGCTGCCCGCGATGCGGCGGGAAGATGGAGCGGGAGATCGCCACGGACGAATCGTACAGACGTTCGAAGAGAGCCGCTCCCCCAGCTGGTTCGGTGAGGATGGCCGGGCAATTCGGCACGCTTCGGAGTTCTGGGAGCACCTATCGACAGGTCGAGATCACCCCGACCTACGACATCTGCACCGAATGCAGCCATCGGATCCGACGTCGAAACATCAAGACGACCGGCGGGTAGCAAGCGATTCCACAGGAGCTTGACAGTCGGGCCGGCGTGACGGATCATGGTGAATGAACGTTCATTCACCATGACGAAAAGCGAACCACAGGACACCACCGAGCGGATCCGCGAAGCGGCGGTCCGCGTCTTCTCCCGCGAGGGCTTCGACCGGGCGTCCGTGAAGTCAATCGCGGAAGAGGCCGGCGTTGCCGTCGGGTCGATCTACAACCACTTCCGCGACAAGGACGACCTGCTGATCTCGATCTTCGAGGACGAGTTCC
>CAZFZM010000010.1:0-66892 GCA_964523545.1 uncultured Thermotogae bacterium | reverse complement strand
AACCACTTCCGCGACAAGGACGACCTGCTGATCTCGATCTTCGAGGACGAGTTCCAGCAGCGGAGGGGCTTTCTCGAGGAGCTGAAGGGTGCGGGACTCCCGGCTCGAGATCAGGTCCAACGACTGCTCGAGGACCACTTCGAACGGGCACGCGAGCACAAGGAGCTCGCCGAGCTGCTTCTGTACGAGCGGTTCCACCGGGGAGGCCGGCTACGGGAGCGGATCGTCCCGCTGCAGCGTGGGGTCGTCGAGCGGATCGCCGAGATCCTCAGCGCGGGAATCGACGAAGGATGGGTCCGTCCGTGCCATCCGAAGGTCGTTGCTCAGGCGCTCTTCGATCTCGTTCAGACGATGACCGCTTGCTGGGTCCTCTCCGATCCGGACGAGGCCGACGAGATCTTCGCGGCGGCCCCGAAGGAACTGGCTGACCTGATGTGGAAAGGACTCCGCCGAGGTGGCGAAGAAGAGAACGACGAATAGCCGACGTTTCGTCTTCGACGCGATCCTCGTTCCGGTCTACCGTTGGACGATCGCGCATCCGATCCTGACCCTGCTGATTCTCGCCGCGATCACGATCGTGTTGGTCGGGTTCATCACCCGCCTCGAGGTCGACGTCGACTTCTCCAACTACTTGAACCGGGACGACCCGGCAGTGATCGCCTCCGACGAGGCGAAGGATCGATACGGCTCCCAGCTGCGGTCGATGGTGCTCGTCGAGGCGCCGAACGGGCTCTTCCGGCCCGAGGTACTCGCCGAGATCGACACGCTCGAGAACGAGTTGGAGGCGTTGCCGGTCGTCGCCGAGGTGACCGGACCGTTCAACTCGAAGGTGATCCGAGGGACCGAGACGGCGGTGACGGTCTCCTCGGTCGGACCCGGAGGGAGGGCGCCGTCGACGGACGAGGAGATCGCGGCGTACCGCGAGGCGATCTTGAACGATCGCACGCTCTCCGACTACGTGGTCTCTTCCACGGGGACGGCGGTCGCGATCTACATTCGGGCCGTCGACGGAGTAGAGATGATCCCGCTCGCGGAAGCGATCGAAGCGGTCACCGCGAGGTACGAGACCGAGGACCTTCGAATCACGATCGCCGGGATTCCGTACATGAACCTGACGCTCGGTCGATCGATGCGCCGGGATCTCAGGCTCTTCCTCCCGTTGGTCATCCTGACGATCGTGGTGGTCCTCTACGCCGCGTTTCGCTGGCGGTGGGGCGTGTTGATCCCGTTCTCGGTCGTCGGCCTGACGGTCCTCTGGACGCTCGGCCTGATGGCAATCTGCTCGGTCCCGATCACCGTCCTGTCGTTCATCCTCCCCGTCGTCCTGATGGCGATCGGGATCGCCGACGGGATCCACGTCCTCAGCCGCTACCGGGAGGAGATCCGAAACGGCAACGGGGTGGAAGAGGCGATCCTGCGGACGATGCGTTCGATGCAGCGGCCGGTGGTGATGACGTCGCTGACCACCGCGGCCGGCTTCCTGTCGTTGCTCAACGCGTACATGATTCCGCAGCGGATGTTCGGGCTGTTCGCGTCGGTCGGGATCCTCTTTGCGATGATCCTTTCGCTGGTCCTGATCCCGGCGGTTCTTCGATTGGTGAAGGCCCCGGCGCCCACCGCCCGGAATGCTGCGCGACGAAGCCCGATCTCTTCGGGACTCGGCGCCGTCGTCCGGGGCGTGATCCGGTATCGATGGTTCGTCCTGGCCGGGACCGTCGCGGTGGCCGCGGTCTTCGCCGGGGG
Source organism: uncultured Thermotogae bacterium (assembly GCA_964523545.1). Taxonomy (GTDB): domain Bacteria; phylum Bipolaricaulota; class Bipolaricaulia; order UBA7950; family UBA9294; genus JANQEA01. The sequence continues at coordinate 65,149 of CAZFZM010000010.1, read as the reverse complement.
GATCTCGACGATCGACATCGAGACGTCGCAGCGTGCCTACCTCGGCGAGGATCACCCGGCGGTCGAGTCGCTCGACCGGATGGACGAGCTCTTCTCCGGCGGCGACCAGATCGTCGTCGAGATCGACACCGGGCGTCCGGACGGACTGAAGGATCCCTCGATTCTGAACGAGATGGTCGCGCTGGAGGGGTTCCTCGCGGAAAACGGCGTCCACAAGACGATCTCCCTCGCGAACATCGTTCGCGAGATGAACCAGCGGTTCCACGCCGAGGATCCGGCCTTCTACGCGATCCCCGACGACCCCCGGCTGGTCGCGCAGCTTCTGCTCCTGTTCACGTTCCAAGGGGGGACGCTCGGCTCCATGGCACTCGGGGATTCCTCGGCCGGAGAGATGATCGGCTTCTATGCGTCGAAGACGGGGAAGGAGAGGGTCGGCCTCGTTCGCGACGTGACCGCGTACCTCGGCGAGCACTTCGAGAACGCCCGGCTCGTCGGCCCGACGCGGATTGTGGCGAGCATGTTCACCGCCATCGCTCGAAGCCAGATCACCAGCCTGTTCACGTCGATCGGCGCCGCCGGGATCATCGTCGTCGCTCTGATGGCGTCGATTCTCGCCGGCCTGATCAGCCTGGTGCCGCTTCTGTTCACGATCGTCGTCTCCTTTGGCGTCATGGCCTACGCTGGGATGTCGCTCGACATCGCGACGCTGATGATCTCGTCGATCACGATCGGAATCGGGATCGACTACGGGATTCACTACATCGAGCGGACGCGAGAAGAGATGCGGCTTGGAGGAGAGCGCACAGTCGCTCTTGTCCGAGCGGCGCAGACCGCGGGGCGCGGGATCGTCTACAACGCCCTCGCGCTCGCCGGCGGATTCTCCATCCTCCTCCTCTCGGCGTTTCGCGGGATGCGAAACTTCGGCCTGTTGATCACGATGACGATGTTGATCTCCGCCGCGGGGGCTCTGGTCGTTATTCCCGCGATCCTGAGGCTGTTTCGCGTCGGGTTTCTCGGGCGATCGACGGAGGAGTAGAAAGACGAAGCCGCCGCGTATGCGACGGACCTCCAAACGAAAGACCGTCGCGCACGCGACGGTTACTCCAATGTACGTTATTCGTGGGGCCGATGTCAAGGGTACGTTTCTTGGCCCGCCGCGGTTTGTCGAAAACCCCGTTTGGCCCTACAATTTCGTTCGAGGTGTTGTCATGCCAGAACAGGTTCGCCGTGAGATGATCGAGCACATGAAGCAGAGCCTCGACGTGCTGAAGTCGAACCTGGCGAAGGTTCAAACAGGACGCGCCAACCCGGCGATGATCGAAGACGTCGTCGTCGACTACTACGGGACGTCGACCCCCCTGAAGCAATTGGCGACGATCGCGGCCCCGGACCCGAACCTTCTCGTCGTTCAGCCGTACGACAAGACCCAGATGGACGAGTTCGTCAAGGCGATCCTCGGCGCCGATCTCGGTCTGAATCCGGAGAGCGACGGAAACGTCATCCGGGTTCGGGTTCCCAAGCTCTCAGAGGAACGTCGGAACGAGCTGACCAAGCTCATCAAGGCACGGGGCGAGGAGACGAAGGTCGCCTTGCGAAACATCCGGCGCGACGCCAACGAGAAGCTCGACCAGATGAAGAAGGACTCGGAGATCTCGGAGGACGAGCACCACCGGTATCGAGAGAAGAACGACGACGCGATCCACGAGTACTCCGAGCAGGTCGACGGGCTGATCGAGGAGAAAGGACAACAGATCCAGACGATCTGAGTCTGGACGCCATCCGATGTTTTTCCCTTCCCTGAGACGGGCGATCCGACGGTTCCGGCTGGGGAGGTCTTTTCTGATGGCCGCGGTTCTGGCGCTCGTCGTCGGACTCCTTGGCTATCCGCGGGCCGCGCTCGGGGTGTGGATCGGGGTCGCTCTGTCCGTCGGGAATCTCGTGCTTGTTCATGAGATCGCGCGGTCGCTGCTTGCGGCCCGCGGCCCCCGGATGGGTCGCTCGATGGCGCTCGGCTCGAGTCTCGGGCGGTTGCTCCTGCTTGGAATCCTTCTCGCGCTCGTCGGCGTTTATCTCGGTCGCGAGGTGCTCCTCGGCGCCTGTGGAGGGCTGTTGCTCACTCAGGTAAACTTGAACCTCCCAGCGAGGAGGTCCACGGAGGCGGTCTGACGATGGGGGAAATCTTCAGGCAGCTCAGCGGGTTGCTCGAGCACCTGGGCGAGAAGCGCATCGCGGTTCTCTCGTTGTTCGGAACCGAGATCCGGTTCGACGTCACGGCGATCATCATGTCGTGGGTCGTCATCTTCCTCCTCGTCCTGTTGGCGCTTTGGCTCAGGCGGGGCCTGCGCCAGCCGGTGGAGGAGAAGCCGAACCGGATCCAGGCGACGCTCGACGCGTTGGTCGACCTTCTCAAGAGTCAGCTCTCCGACAACTTCGCCTCCGAGCGGCTGGCGATCATGATGTTCCCGTTCGTCTCGACGCTCTTCCTGTACGTGTTGCTGTCGAACTGGATCGGTGTCGTCCCTTATCTGAGCTCGCCGACCCAGGACCTCAACGTGACGTTCGGGTTGGCGCTTCTCGTTCTCGTCCTGTCGCACGTCTTGGCCGTCCGGTTCAAGGGTGCCCGGCGATGGCTCAAGGGCTTCGCCGAGCCGTACGCGTTCATGCTGCCGATCAACCTCGTCGGAGAGATCGCGAAGCCGCTTTCGCACTCGTTCCGTCTGTTCGGCAACATCCTCGCGGGAACGTTCCTCGTGTCGGTCATCATGGCCAAATTCATGCCGATCGTTGTTCCTTCGGTACTGAGCATCATCTTCGGGCTGTTCTTCGGGGCCATCCAGGCATTCGTCTTCGCCATCCTCGCGGTGGCGTACATCAACGTGGCGGTAGAGGAATAGAGGAGGGATCATGTTGCAGGAAGCACAGACCGTGGCAAGCGGGATCAGCGGCGCCGACATCGCCGAGGCGGCGAAGTACATCGCCGCGGGACTCTGCATGGGGATCGGTGCGATCGGGTCGGCGATCGGAGAGGGGATCGCCGCGGCGCACGCGCTCGACGGGATGGCGCGCCAACCGGAGATGCAGGGCGCCCTATTGCGGACGATGGTCCTCGGACAAGCGATCACGGAGACGACCGGCATCTATTCGCTTCTGATCGCGATCGTCCTGTTGTTCGTCATCTAAGGAGGGGTCGTGTCGTTCGAGTGGGGAACGATCGTCAAGAGCATCAACTGGACGCTCGTCTTCAACCTGATCAACTTCGCGATCCTCCTCTACCTGCTGCAGCGGCTCCTCTTCAAGCCGGCGATCAAGTACCTCGACAAGCGGCGGGAGACGATCCACGGCCGGATGCAGGCGGCGCAGGCGGACGAGGAGCGCGCGGCGCAGCTCGTCGCCGAGCAGAAGGAAGAGCTCGCCGAGGCACGGAAGCGCGCGGAGGGGATCGCCGAGGCGGCGCAGCGGGAAGCCGAGGCGGCAATCGCCGTCGCCAAAGCCGAGGCGAGGAGGGCGGCCGAGCGGATCCTCGAGGACGGGAAGCGCCAACTGACGCAGGAGCGGGATCGGATGATCGCCGAGCTGCGGGAGGCGTACGCCGAGATCACCGTCCTCGGTGCCGAGCGCGTCCTCGACCGTGAGATCCGGATCGAGGACCACCGGAGGCTGCTCGATCAGCTTCTGGAGGAGATCGACGAGGAAAGGCTGAGGATCGAGTCGTGAGGTCGCAGGAGGTCGCGCGTCGCTACGCCATCGCGCTGTATCAGCTGGCCGCCGAACAGGAGGCGGTCGAAGCGACGGAGGAAGAACTTCGCGCGGTGGTCGACGAGACAAGGCGGATCCGCGAGATCGCGCGTTACCTGGCGCACCCGCTCGTGTCGCGCGAGCGGAAGACCGAGTTTGTCGCGAAGGTCTTTCCGGATCTTTCGGGGCGGATGCACAACCTGTTCGGACTGCTGATCCGCAACCGGCGGGAGTCGTACCTCGATCTGATCTGCGACGAGTTCCTCGCAGCGCGGGCGGAGGCTGAAGGGCTCGTTCCCGTCTGCGTGACGACGGCGCGTCCGCTGAGCGATGACGAGCGGGAACGGCTGACCGCGAACCTGGAGAACGTGCTGAAACGACGCGTCCGACTGGAGGAGCGAATCGACGAAGGGCTCCTCGGAGGGGCGCGAATCGAGACGGAAGGACGAGTGATCGACGGCTCGCTTCGGGCACGGTTGGAGGGGCTGCGGGCCCGACTGGAGACATAGGGGGAGACGTGGCGACAACCCGAAAAGATGAGATCACGGCCATCCTGAAGGAGCAGCTGAAGGGGCTCGAGTACGACCTCGAGATGCAGGAGGTCGGGGTGGTCGTCGAGATCGGAGACGGAATCGCCCGGATCTACGGGCTGGAGCGGGCGATGGCCTCCGAGATCGTCGAACTGCCCGGCGAGCTGTACGGGCTCGTCCTCAACCTCGAGGAAGAGTCGGTCGGCGTGGCGCTGTTCGGCGACAGCGAGCGGGTCCAGGAGGGGGACGAGGTCCGCCGGACCGGCCGGGTCCTCGAGACGCTGGCCGGAGAGGGGATGCTCGGCCGGGTCGTCGACCCGCTCGGCCGCCCGCTCGATGGAGGAGATCCGATCGAGGCGGCGGAGACGCGGAAGGCCGAGATCATCGCCCCGGGCGTCGTCAAGCGTCAGCCGGTCAACACACCGCTTCAGACGGGCCTGAAGTCGATCGACGCGCTGACGCCGATTGGCCGGGGACAGCGCGAGCTGATCATTGGCGATCGGAGGACCGGAAAGACGGCGATCGTCCTCGACACGATCATCAACCAGAAAGGCGGGGACGTCGTCTGTGTCTACGTGGCGATCGGTCAGAAGGCGTCGACGGTCGCGCGGATCATCGACACCCTAACGCGGCACGGGGCGATGGAGTACACGATCGTCGTCGCCGCCGACGCCAACGCGCCGACGCCGATGCAGTATCTCGCTCCCTACGCAGGCTGCGCGATGGCCGAGTACTTCACGTACAGCGGACGCGACGCGTTCATCGTCTACGACGACCTGTCGAAGCACGCCGTCGCCTACCGGGAGCTTTCGCTCCTCCTCCGACGTCCGCCGGGGCGCGAGGCGTATCCGGGCGACATCTTCTACACGCACTCCAGGCTGCTCGAGCGGGCGGTCCGGCTCTCCGACGAGCACGGCGGCGGCTCGCTGACCGCCTTCCCGATCATCGAGACGAAGGCCGGCGACATCACCGCCTACATCCCGACGAACGTAATCAGTATCACAGACGGTCAGATCTACCTCGAGACCGACCTGTTCAACCAGGGATTCCGCCCGGCGATCAACGTCGGCTACTCGGTGTCGCGCGTCGGCGGCGAGGCCCAGATCAAGGCGATGTCGCAGATCGCCGGCGAGCTGCGGCTAGAGCTGTCGCAGTATCGTGAGCTGGAGGCTTTTGCGGAGTTCTCGGCCGACCTCGACGACGAATCGAAGGCGCAGCTGGCGCGCGGCGATCGGTTGATGGAGATCCTCAAGCAGGAGCAGTACCAGCCGATGCCGGTCGAGGAGCAGGTCGTCTCGCTGTTCATCGGCGTGGAGAACCACGTCGCGGACATCGAGGTTGGCGAGGTCCGTCGGTTCGAGCGGGAATGGCTCCGCTTCGTCCACGAGGAGCACGAGGGGATCTTCGAAGCGCTCCGTGACCAGAAGCGACTCACCGATGAGCTGCGGGCGCAGCTCGACGGTGCCGTGGCCAGATTCAAGGAGCGTTTCGCGTGATGAGGCGGGCGCAGGCAATCGCCTCATTGCGGAGGAGAACAGCGCGGGGCGCTGCTCTCCTGGTTGACGGGCAAAGGAGCTAGGACATGGCGCAGCATGTGCGGGCCATCAAAGGTCGTATTGGGAACATCGAAAACATCGCCCAGATTACCCGCGCGATGAACGCGATCGCGATGACCAAGGTGACCCGCATGAAGCGGAGGCTCGCCGAGGTTCGACCCTTCCTCGAGGAACTCGACGGTTACATCGCCCAGCTGATCGGTCGGATCCCGCCGGAGGTCGATCCGCATCCGCTGCTGGCGCCGAACGGGACGGGGGCCATCGGCGTGATGGTGCTGAACTCGGATCGAGGGCTGTGTGGGCGCTACAAGGGGGACATCAACCGACGGGGCGAGGAGCTTCTTCTGGAGTCCGGGGGAGAGGCCCGGCTCCTCGCCGGCGGGGAAAAGGCTCGCGTCTTCTTCGCCCGGCGGGGGATCGAGCCGCTGCGAAGCTACGCGCATACCTACGATCAGCCGACCGCCGAGACGGCGCGAAGGATGGCGGGTGATCTGATCGACCTGTACCTCGATGGACAGGTCGGGAGGATCGTTCTCGTCTACATGCGGTTCGTCTCCGACCTGAAGCAGGTCCTGGTCGTGGAGGAGTTCCTTCCGGTCTCGATCGAACCGGAGGCGAACGACGTCCTCGTCGAGCCGAGCGTGGAGGAGATGCTCGATGTCTCTCTTCGGTTGAGCCTGCAGGGGAGGCTGTACGCCGCGCTCCTAGAGACGAAGACGAGCGAGGACGCGATCCGTCGGCAGGCGATGAAGAACGCGACGGACAACGCCGAGGATCTGCTGAAGGGACTGACTCGCGCGTACAACAAGGCGAGGCAACAGGCGATCACGCGAGAGATCGCCGACATCATCGGCGGAGCGGAGGCGCTTCGCACGGCCTGACCCAAGGGATTGAGAGGTCCATCGATGGAAGGCGAACACGCAGTCGGAAGGATCACGGAGATCAAGGGACCGGTCATCGACGCCCGCTTCGAGAAGGGGCAGCTTCCCCGCGTCAACGACGCGCTCCGCGTCGAGCGCGACGGGGAGCGGGTTCTGATCCTCGAGGTCGCGCAGCACCTCGGCGACGACGTCATCCGGGCGATCGCGATGGACTCGACCGACGGGCTGGCGCGCGGGATGGAGATCGTCAACACCGGGGAGCCGATCACGGTCCCCGTCGGTCCGGAGATGCTCGGCCGCCTGATCAACATCGTCGGCGAACCAATCGACGAGATGCCACCGCCGGAGACGAAGGAGCGGTACTCGATCCATCGGAAGGCCCCCGGCCTCCTCGACCAGGAGACCGAGACCGAGGTCTTCGAGACCGGGATCAAGGTGATCGACCTCGTCGCCCCGTTCCCGAAGGGCGGGAAGATCGGGACGTTCGGCGGCGCCGGCGTCGGCAAGACGGTTCTGATCATGGAGCTGATCCGATCGATCGCCTACGAGCACCAGGGCTACTCGGTCTTCGCCGGCGTCGGGGAGCGGAGCCGCGAGGGGAACGACCTCTACCTCCAGATGAAGGAGGCCGGCGTCCTCGAGAGTACCGCCCTCGTCTACGGACAGATGAACGAGCCGCCCGGCGCGCGGTTCCGCGTCGGGCTGACCGGGGTCACCGTCGCCGAGTACTTCCGAGACCAGGGACGGGACGTCCTCCTGTTCATCGACAACATCTTTCGGTTCGCCCAGGCGGGGAGCGAGGTGTCGGCCCTCCTCGGCCGGATGCCTTCGGAGGTCGGCTATCAGCCGACCCTGGCCACGGAGATGGGCGAGCTGCAGGAGCGGATCACCTCGACGAAGAAGGGGTCGATCACGTCGATGCAGGCGATCTACGTCCCGGCCGACGACCTGACCGATCCAGCGCCGGCGACCGTCTTCTCCCACCTCGACGCAGCGATCACCCTGTCGCGTGAGATCGTCGAGAAGGGGATCTACCCGGCCGTCGACCCGCTCCAGTCGAACTCGACGATGCTCGACCCGAACTTCATCTCCCACGAGCACTACCGGGTGGCGCAACGGACGCTCGAGGTCCTGCAGCGGTACGAGGACCTTCGCGACATCATCGCGATCATGGGGATGGACGAGCTGTCCGAAGAGGACCAGCTGACGGTCCGGCGAGCGCGGAAGGTCCAGCGGTTCATGAGTCAACCGATGTACGTTGCCGAGCATTTCACCGGCCGGCCGGGTGCCTACGTCAAGCTCGAGGACACGATCAAGGGGTTCGCGATGATCGTTGACGGCGAGCTTGATCACGTCCCCGAGCAGGCGTTCTACATGTCCGGAACGATCGACGAGGTGATCGAGCGCGGTCGGCGGTCCGGGCACGAAGCGGAGCCGTCGGAAAAAGCGCCTCGGGCGGAGAGCGAAGCCGATGGTGAAGAAGCCCCGGCGTCGGAGGGAACCGGGAATTGATCCCGCTTTGCGGGGACCGTATAATCGGTGGCCTCGGCGGCGTAGCCAAGTGGTAAGGCAAGGGACTGCAAATCCCTGATTCACCGGTTCGAATCCGGTCGCCGCCTCCAGAGAGACAGATGGGTGGTTAGCTCAGCTGGGAGAGCGCATGCTTGACGTGCATGAGGTCACAGGTTCGAGCCCTGTACCACCCACCAGCCCGCGAGGCCGCTCGCGGGTCTCATTCTTTCGGCATCCCGGAGGTCGATCGTGGAACGCGCGCGTGAACTGATCAAGCCGTACCTCGAGATGGAAGGCGTTATCGGGATCTACCTCCTCGGCTCGGTGACCCGCCCGTATCGGGACGGCCTGTCCGACTACGACATCGAGGTGATCGTCGAGGACGCCGTCTACGAGGCGACGCCGGACGAGGAGCGCCAAGTCTTCGTCTTCAAGGACGACGGCAAGGAAGGCGGACCGCGAGTCGTCGACTACGAGTTCTACCTCATTCCCTGGTCGGACTTCGCCCGGCTGACCGAGTCGACGCACGACCTGTTCCACCAGCCGTACCAGCACGCGGTGGTCCTCCACGATCCGGAGGGACGGATTGCTCCGATCATCGAGCGTCTCGCGCAGTTGCCGGAGGAGGTACGCCGCGAGCGGATGACGGTTCACTTCCTCGAGTTCCTCTATCGCATGGGCCGGGCGCGGAAGACGGCGACCCGAACGGATGGGAGCGACCCGGCGATCAACCTGCGCCTTCTCTACGGCGACGCGCTCTCCGCCCTCGTCAAGCTCCTGTTCTTGGCCAAGGGCTCGTGGGCGGCGACGAAGCACTGGAGCGAGGAGGAGCTCCGGCTCCTCGGGGTCCCGGAGGACCTCCTCGCTCGCGCGAGCCGCCTGCGAGGCGTTCCAAAGCCGGAAGAGGCAAAGGCCCTCGTCGAGGCGGTCCGTGCGTTCCTCGACGAGTGTGGCGAGACCTTCCACCACGACATGGACGGGATCCAGCGGTGGCTCTTCTTCACGGAAGAGGGAAAGCGGGCATTCGAGCGCTGGGGTCTGCGCTAGCGGGCCGCAGCGGCTCTCTACTGCTCTTTCCCCTATCGCAGTCAGGAACAGGCTTTTGCCGCTCCGGATGAGGTTCGGTATACTGCGCGCACGGCCGGTGTCCGGCCGTGTGCGGAGCGGGAGGGCGAAGCGGATGGTCGATCGGATCGGGGTTCGGCGCGAAGACATGTACCACTGGGAGCGGCGTGTTCCCCTCGTCCCCGAAGATCTTCGCGAGCTGGTCGATGGTCACGGCCTGACCTTCTCGATCCAGCCCTCGGACAAGCGTGCCTTCTCCGACGACGCGTACCGCGCCGCCGGGCTGGCCGTCGTCGAATCCCTGACCGACTGTTCGATCGTGATCGGACTGAAGGAGATCCCGCTTCATGCCCTGGCACAGGGCACGGTGTACGTCTTCTTCTCCCACACGATCAAGGGACAGCCGGCGAACATGCCGATGCTCCGGCGATGCCTCGATCTCGGCTGCACGATCATCGACTACGAGCGGATCGTCGACGACGACGGACGGCGCCTGATCTTCTTCGGCAACTACGCCGGGCTCGCCGGCGCGATCGACACGCTCTGGACGCTCGGTCGACGGCTCTCGTGGGAAGGGATCCCCACCCCGCTCGCGGAGATCAGCCAGGCGTCGACGTACGCCGACCTCACGGCGGCGAAGGCGGCCATCGCGGCGGTCGGCGAGCGGATCGCCTCCGACGGCTTGCCGGCGCAGATCTCCCCCCTGGTCATCGGGATCGCCGGGTACGGGAACGTCTCGAGGGGCGTGCAGGAGATCCTCGATCTTCTGCCGATGGAGGAGATCCGCGCTGCGGATCTCCTCGGCGATTCGGAATCGCTTCGTGCCCCGAATCGCGGTCCAATCATGAAGGTCGTCTTCCGCGAGGAGGACACGGTCCTCCCGCTCGTCGAAGGAAAGGCGTTCGACCTTCAGGAGTACTACGCCCACCCGGAGCGGTACCGTGCCGGCTTCGAGCGGTATCTGCCGAGGCTCCACGCGCTGATCAACTGCGTCTACTGGGAACCGAAGTATCCTCGCCTCGTGACCGCGGAGGCGGTTCGGACGCTCTACGCGGAGGGCCAACCGACGCTGCGGGTCATCGGCGACATCTCGTGCGACGTGGAGGGCTCGATCGAGGTCACGGTCAAATCGACCGAACCGGACGATCCGGTGTACGTCTACGATCCGGAGACCGGCTCGACCCGTTCCGGCGTCGAGGGGAGCGGCCCGGTGATGATGGCGGTCGAGATCCTGCCGACCGAGCTTCCGCGCGAGGCATCGATCTACTTCAGCGAGATCCTGAAGCGGTTCGTCCCCGGGATCGCTGCGGCCGACTACGACGCGACCTTCGACGCCCTCGCGCTCCCTCCCGAGCTGAAGCGCGCCGTCATCTGCTACCGCGGCGAGTTGGTGCCCGGCTACCGGTACCTCGAAGAACACCTCGCGAAGGCCGCTGCTGCGTAACTCGGCCGCCACAAAGGAGCGAACCATGAAACGTGTGCTCGTTCTCGGAGCCGGCCTCGTCGCCGGGCCGCTCGTCCGCTATCTGCTGAACGTCGAGGGATTCCACGTCACCGTTGCCAGCCGGACCGTGGAGAAGGCGCAACGGCTGATCGGGGAGGCGTCGAACGGCACGGCGCTGTCTCTGGACGTTGGAGACGAAGGCGCGCTCGAGGCGGTGATCGCCGATCACGACCTGTCGATCAGCCTCCTGCCGTACGTCCATCACCCGCTCGTCGCCCGGCTCTGCGTGAAGCACCGGAAGCAGATGGTGACGACGTCGTACGTGAAGGACGAGATGCGTGCGCTCGACGGTGCGGCCCGCGAGGCCGGTGTGATCCTGCTCAATGAGATCGGTGTCGATCCCGGGATCGATCACATGTCGGCGATGCGGGTCATCGACAGGATAGCCAAGACGGGCGGTCGACTCGTCTCGTTCACGTCGAACACAGGAGGCCTTCCGGCACCGGACGCGAACGACAATCCGTTCGGGTACAAGTTCTCGTGGGCGCCGCGCGGCGTGATCCTGGCCGGCAAGAACCCGGCGAGGTACCTCGCGGACGGGAAGACCGTCGAGGTTCCCGGTCCGGAGCTGTTCGCCCACCACTGGCCGTGTGAGGTGAAGGGCTTCGGCGAGCTGGAGGTGTATCCGAACCGGGACTCTCTTCCGTACATCGAGGCGTACGGCATTCAGACGGTTCGGAGCATGTTCCGCGGGACGCTCCGCTACCCCGGTTGGTGCGACACGCTGAAGGCGATCGTCGATCTCGGCCTCCTCGACGAATCAAAGCGCGGCGATCTTGGGGGGCTGACGTTCGCTCGACTGACCGCGAGGCTGATCGGCTCGGACGGCGCAGATCTGAAGTCGGATCTCGCGAATCACCTCGGAATTCCTGCCGACGCCAAACCGATTGCCGCCCTCGAGTGGCTCGGTCTGTTCAGCGACGAGCCAGTCCCTGCGAAAGCGAACACGTACCTCGACGTCGTGGCCCAGCGGATGCTGTCGAAGATGGAATACGCGCCGGGCGAGCGGGACATGCTCGTGATGCAACACGAGTTCGTCGTCGAGCGCCCCGATCGGAAGGAGCGGATCACCTCGACGATAGTCGACTACGGGATCCCGAACGGCGACTCGGCGATGTCGCGGTTGGTCGGTCTCCCGGCGGCGATCGCCTCACGGTTGGTTCTCCAGGGGGAGATCGTGCTGACCGGCGTTCGCACTCCGGTGATCCCGGAGATCTACGAGCCGGTTCTCGACGAACTGGACGCGCTCGGCGTCTCGTTCCGCGAGACGGTCGAGACGGTCTAGCGCGTGGGACCGTTCCGATGACCGCGCTTGGCTTCCGACTCGGAGCGAGCCTCTGGGGGTTCTACGGGCGCAAGCCTCCGGCGGATTGGCCGACGCTCCCCGACGCCGTCCGGGCGATCTTGGCAATCGATCCGGGGCTGGGCGTCGAGGTGTGGGGATCGAAGTCCCTCGACGTCCCGGCGGCACCCGAGGCGGAATTGACCGAGCTGGTGGGAGTCTGCCGAGTGGCGGCTTTCGTCACGGTCCACGTCCGAGGGGTGCACATGGGATGGGACCCGACGGGCCTCCGGCACGAGATCGACTTCTCCGAGCGAATCGGCGGCACCGTCCTCGTTCTCCATCCGGTCTGCCTCGGGCTGATCCGGCCGAGCGACCGACTGGACGTCCCCGAGATCCGACGCCTGGCCGAGTACGCCGCCGCGCGCGGCGTCCGCCTCGTGCTGGAGAACTCGGAGGACGCAATCTGGCTGCTCGACCGCGCGCTGGAGGAGATCGGAGACGATCCGGCGGAGACGAACCTCGGGATCTGCATCGACACGGGACACGCGCACATGTCGCACGACGCCGGTCGCGAGCCGGTGACGAACTATCTCGAACGGTACGCCGGCCAGCTCGAGCACGTTCATCTCCACGACAACCACGCCGCGTCGGACGAGCACCTCCTTCCCGGGGACGGAACGATCGATTGGCGGCGCGCCTTCGATACGCTCAAACGAATCGGCTTCGACGGAACCGCCGTCCTGGAAGTGCACCCGGAGGGAGTCCGTGTGGAGGAAGGGATACGGCGCGGGCTGGAGGATCTGAAGCAGCGGTTTGCATAGACGGTAGTTCTCCTTGGTCGCTTTCTCTCTCGATCGGGTGACCGCATGCGACGTGGGTTGCTGAAAGCAGTAACGCCAAGGTATGATAGGCCGCTTCAGCAAGGGGAGATCGTGACAGCGAGGTCACTGGAATCGTCGGAGAAACCGGAACTCCTCGCCCACATCTTTTCGTCTCTCGATTCCGCAGCGATCGAAGAACTCGCCGCGATGTGCCTCGAAGTCCACCACGACGCCGGGGAGCTGATCGCGCAGGAAGAATCTTACGCGTCGGGCGTGTACATCGTTCGATCCGGGCTGGTCAAGATCGGAAAGTACGGAAGCTCGGGCGCCGAAAAGCGGGTTCTTCGGTTTCTCGGAGTCGGCGAGCTGTTCGGTCTAGAGGCCGTGGTCCTGGATCACTCCACCCACGTGCAGTACGCCAAGACCCTCATGGAGACGAGCCTTCTGTTCATCGAGCGGCGCAACCTCCTCGCATTTCGGAAGAAGCATCCGGAGTTGTGCACCGACTTCACCCGATGGCTCGCGCGCGACGTGGTGATGCTCGAACTCAAGTTGACGCGAGACGCCGTCGAATCGGTCGACCGGAACCTCGCCCTTCTGCTGTTGGCCCTGGCACACAACTACGGGGAAACGACCGACGAAGGTGTTGTCCTCGACCTGCCCGTTCCCCGAAGGACCCTCGCCGAGATGCTCGGCGTGTCCGTGGAATCCCTCATGCGCGCCCTGAAGCGCTTCCGGGATCGAAAGCTCCTCGAGACCTCCGGAAGGCGCGTAACGATCACCGATTTCGAAAGCCTGAAGGAGCGCGCGCGAATCACCCCGTTCTACCTCTCCATCATCGAAGAGACCCTCTAACCGACCTTCGAATCTGCGTTACCTTCGATCTCCACGGGACCGTTCATCGACGGAGCGCCGTCCCCCACTCGCCTGACTTCTTGGCCGCTGTCATTTGACCGCGTCTTCCTCAAGGAAGGACAGACCGCGGCGCACATCCTGCCACCCGAGCGATTGCGGAATGGATTCCCGGTGCACTTCTGATGGCATTCCCCATCTGATCAAAAGCCCTAGGGAACGGCGATTTGTGGTCCTACAGTTGCCCTGATCGAAGGTTCGACGCAGTCGTATCGACGCCCGAAGCCGGGGATCGGATCGTGAAGGAGGAGGGATGACACGACGGGCCGAGAGCGCGGTCCTCTCGAGGACCGGAACGTCCAGACAGAGCCTGTACGAGATGTGTCTCACACAGTTCCGGCACGCCGCCGAGGTCATGAGGCTCGATCCAGCCATCGCGCGAATCCTGGGTAACACGACCAACGAGATCACCGTGCATTTTCCCGTGCAGATGGACGACGGCCGGATCGAGGTTCTCACCGGATATCGGGTTCAGCACAACAACGTTCTCGGTCCGTTCAAGGGAGGACTGCGATTTCACCCGTCCGTCGATTTGGACGAGGTCAGAGCGCTCGCGACCTGGATGACGTGGAAGTCCGCGATCGTCGACATTCCATTCGGAGGGGCCAAAGGGGGAATCCAGCTCGAACCGTCCTTCTACTCGCGCAAGGAACTCGAGCGGATCACGCGGCGTTTCACCTTCGCGCTCAACGGAAACATCGGCCCGGAGTACGACATCCCCGCTCCGGACGTGAACACCTCCCCGCAGGTCATGGCGTGGATCCTCGACACCTTCCTGTCCATGATGTCGCCGCTGGAGCGCAACCGCAGCCTTCACGTGGTCACGGGGAAACCGCTCGAAGCCGGCGGATCCGTCGGTCGGGACAAGGCGACCGGACAGGGAGTCGTCCACTGTATCGAGCGTTGGATGAAGGAGCACGATTCGTCGGTTCTCGGCAAGTCCTTCATGGTGCAGGGGTTCGGCAACGTGGGGTCCTGGACCGCGAGGCTCCTTCAGGGATTGGGCGCGACGCTGATCGCGGTCGAAGACGCCGGAGGAGCGATTGCGGCCGACGCCATCGATGCGGACATCCTGCTCTCGCACGTTCGCACGCACGGGAGCGTTGCCGGGTATGAACTGGCGGTTCCCATCACGCACGAGGAGTTCCTCGCAACGGGGGCGAACGTCTTCGTCCTGGCGGCGCTGGAGGCACAGATCACGGAAGAGACCGCTCCGCTTCTTTCCGTCGACCTCGTCGCGGAAGGTGCGAACGGGCCCACGACGCCGGAGGGCGATCGGCGCCTCCGGGAGCACGGGATCGATGTCATCCCGGACATCCTGTGCAACGCGGGAGGTGTCGTCGTCAGTTACTTCGAGTGGCTCCAGAACAAGCGAAGCGAATCCTGGGAACTCGAAGAGGTCGATCGGAAGCTGCGATGCAAGTTGCTGACCGGCTACGACCGCGTGGAACAGGCGCGACGAGAGTACGGTGTTGATTCCAGAACGGCGGCGCACATCGTGGCCCTCAAGCGACTGGAAGCGGTCTACGAGCAACGGGGCATCTTTCCGTAGAGGAGGTTCCGATGAAGTACCGAGTGTGGAACGCGGTCAATCGCTCGCCGGACACGGAGTTGGAGGATTGGCATCGGCATTACATCTCGGTGTATTCGCCGGCCTCCGGGTACGAGGTCATCACGATTCTGCGATCTCAGCAAGCGACGGACGCCTCTGTCATGACGAGCGAGTTCGGGCTCGAGTACTTCTCCATCGACGGCTGGAGGGAGTGGTACGACGACGGTGGATTCGACGTGTTGGAACGTTTCGGGACGAAGTCTCGCGAACGGGAACTCGTTCCGGTGTAAGGACCCACGGAGCCGGCGGATGCACTCAAGAGTAGACGCGACTTCCCGTATGGAGGTGATCGGAATGCGCGACGTCACTAGGCGGCTCACCCCGGAGCAAGTCTGGATCGCCAGACTCTTCCGGGCGGCGTGCGCTGATGAGAGAGTCCTTGGAAGGCTCGGGATTTCGGTCGATCCCGCGGCCAACCGCGGCCCTTCCCACGACGCGACTTCGAGAGGGTTCAGCTCCTCTGTCCTGGAGAAACGCGAGGCACGATCCGAATCCGCGGTCGAGAACCCGGAGGAATGCGGTGTGCCCGTGTGAAACGCCGCGGTACGGTCGTGGCGCCGTTCTTCCGGATTCGCTGACTGCGTGAAGCCGGTCTTCACGTGCTCACAGGCGAACGGGGAGGGAACGATGCTCTACCGAGTTTGGAGCGTTGTCAATCGGCCGCTCGGTACCAGGGCGAGAGAGGCGCGTCGTCTCTTGTTCTCGGTCCGTTCGCCGAGCGAAGCGTGTGTGGTGATTCGACTCCTCCAGGCGAGGCGGGAGGAGGACCCCACGGTTCTGACGAGCGAGTACGGCCTGGAAGTCTTCACGGCGGGTCGGTGGACCGAGTGGTGCGACCGTCGTGGGCGCCATGTGACGGACCTCATGGTGTCGCCCCGCGTAGAGGTCGGAGTGAGGGCTTGATGGGGCTCTCCACGTAGTCGACGCCTCTACGTTCCCGCGGTATCCGGGCGAAGGGTGCCGCACGAAACGCAGCCGGGATGCCTTTCGATCGAGATCTCCTCGAATCGCATCCCGGCCGCGTCGTAGACGAGGAGCCGGCCGACGAGCGGCGTGCCGGTGCCGACGACCCACTTGATCGCCTCGGTCGCCTGGAGCGTTCCGATCGTCCCTGGGACGGCGCCGAGGATCCCGGCACGCTCGCCGGTCATGATGGTTTCCGGCGCCGGAGGCTCGGGGAAGAGGCAGCGATAGCACGGGCCCTCGTGGGTGCACAACAGGCTCACTTGACCCTCGAGGCGGAAGATGGCGCCGTAGACGTAGGGGATTCCGAGGGTGAGGCAGACGTCGTTGATCGCGTAGCGTGTCTCGAAGTTGTCGGTCCCGTCAACGATCAGGTCGTACCCGCGGGCGATCCGCCGGCCGCTTTCGGTTTCGAAACGGACGGGGAACGTCTCGACGGCGACGTCCCGGTTCAGATCGGCGAGGCGTGACGCGGCGCTCTCGACCTTCGGGCGGTCGAGCATCTTTTCTCCGTGGAGGACCTGGCGCTGGAGGTTGGAGAAGGAGACGACGTCGTCGTCGACGATGCCGATCCGGCCGACACCGGCTCCCGCGAGGTAGAGCGCGGCGGCGCTGCCAAGCCCACCGAGCCCGACGATCAGGGCGCGAGCCGCCTTCAACTTCCTTTGCCCCTCCTCGCCGATCTGGGGAAGGACGAGATGGCGCGCGTATCGCGCACGCTCCTGTTCCGTGAGGTCCGGCCGTGGGTCGTTCATCGGGTTCCGTCCTGGTGAGAGGCCTCCGGCCTCATCATAGTCGATCGGTCAGCCTCCGTCTCTTGGCTCTTTCAATGGGAGTTCGTAGAGGAAGACGTCGGGCGCGCCGTTCGCCCACAGCGCAAACCCGTGTTCGTCCAAGAAGGGATCGACTGCGGCGATCTGCCCCTCGATTGCCGGGACCATGAACGCGATCTCCGCGCTCGGATAGAGGGAGCGCGCGCGTCGGAGGAGTTCCCGCATCGCATCGGGGGCGCCGTCGAGGAAGTTGATGACGGTCTTCGGAGCCCCGGGAGGCCACCGTGAGCAGAGAAGGGCCTCGAGGCGGCTGCCGCTCCGCCATCCGAGGCGCACGCTCATCCGCGCGACGGCCGCGGCGGGATCGTGATCGAACGGGAAGAACCGCCACCCGCGGGGGAAGCGCCGGTTGGCCAATCGCAGGAACGGGGAGTCGGCGACGAAGTCGATTGTCTCATCCTCCGTGGCGGCCGTGATGTGGGGATCGACCTCGGGGCTCGCCTCGATTGGCGGCGCGGCCGCGGGCCGCTCGCGATAGACGAACGTTGCGACACGCTCGAAGCCGTAGGACTCGATGATGTGGATCGACGCTTCGTTGTCGACGTACGTCGAGAGACTGATCCGTGCGGCCCCGGCCGCGCGAGCCTGGTCGATCAGGTGCTCCGTGATGGCTCGGCCGACGCCCCGGCCGCGGTAGGCCGGATCGGTCCGGATCCCCTCGAACCACGCAAGGCGGGGCGCGAGCCACGTCCGCCGAGCGAAGCCGACGAGCTCGCCGCCGGTCTCAGCACCGACGACCTCGCCGTCCGCGTCGGCGAACCACTCGTCGAGCAGTTCGGGAACGTAGTCGTGGCCGTCCCAGATCTGCGACGAGATCTCGACGATTCGCGGTCGATCCTCGGGCGTGACGGGCCGCAGTCCGATGTCCACGCTGCAGACGGTAGCGGCCGATCGTCCGGCGCTCAAGCGCGGATGACGGGCCCTGCATCGGCCGGGCTTCGGCGGTGAGACCGCACGGAAGACCGTCTAGCCGAACAGGGTGTCGAAGATCCGAAAGACGAAGACGAGGTAGTAGATCGAGATGCCGAGCATTGCTAGCCCGGCGATCCGGTTGATCACGGACTTGTAGCGCGTCAGGAACCGGATGACGGCGCCGGACGCGGCGGTCGACACGGCGGCGAGGGCGAGCAACGGCGCGGCGATCCCGACCCCGAACGCGAGGAACCGGAGAACGTTCGCTCCGAATCCAAGGACCGAGACCGAGCGTGTGAAGAAGATGGCGATGAACAGGGGGTTGCACGGGATGACGATCGCTCCGAAGAAGAACCCGTACAGGAACGCGGTCCACCACGGGCTCTTCGATTTCGGGGCCTTCGCCTTCGCCTTGGGGAGCAGCCGGCCGACGTCGACGTCGAACAGGAGCAGGATGCTGAGGACGAGGAGGATCCCGAACGCGATCGGCGAGACGACGCCGATCACGCGGGTGAGCGAGACCTGCAGGATCGTCGTGAAGATCAGCCCGAGGAGAAACATGAACGCGACCACGCCGCCGGTCACGTTCACGGCGAAGAGGAGGATCGTCCCCCGCTTCGCCTCCCTCCCGGCGAGTCGGTTGGACAGGTAGGCGAGAAACCCGGGATAGAGTGGAAGGACGCAGACCGCGCCGAGCGGCGTGAGAACGCCGAGGACGAACGATTCGGCCAGGTCGGCGAGGAGAGGCATCAGCCGCTCCCCGCGATCTCCTCGAGCAGCTCCTCGGCCGATTTCACCCCGCGTGGAAGCAGCCGTGCGGAACCGTCGACGTCGATGAAGATGACCGGAGCGCTCGGGGGGTTGGCCACGATCAGCCCAAATTCATCGATCAGCCTCTGCGTCATCTCGACCGGCGCCACGGCGAAGAGCCACGTGAATCCGTGTCCCTCGGCGTGCAGCCTCACCGCGACGACGTCCTCGTTCGGATCGGTGTCGAGTGAGACGTGGACGATCGAATCGCCTTTGAGTTCGAGCAGCCTCGCCATCTCCCTCTGCTGGCGGAGGCAGATCGGGCACCAGACGGCGAAGCTCTCGACGAGGATCGGTTTGCCGGCGAAGTCGGCGATCGTGAACGACTCGCCGGTGACCGCGTCGACGAGTTCGATGCTCGCCCACTCGGGCAGCAGGATCGCCTCGTCCGCCTCTCCTTCTTCCGATTCTTGCGCCATTCCGGTCCTCGCCGAGATCAGGTCGACGGCGAAGAACAGCGACAGGCCCAAGGCCACCGCTGTCGCCAGCGACAGAGCAATTCTGAGTGCCTTACGGTTCATGACGGCCTCCTCTCGTTCTTCCGCCTTTCGACGGAGTTTCGTTCCTGTGAAGCGATTCTGTTCTCATCACCGTCAGTCGTAGAGCGTCTCGGTGGAGGTCCGGTGAGCGGACCGTGCGTTTTCGGTGAGGCGCGTTCGGGGACGTAACTAGCGGCCCCGAAGCCGGCCGAAGAGTCCGCGACGCGGCGACAAGAGAAGAGCGAAGAAGAAGAACGCGATCGCGACGAGGACGATCGAAGCTCCCGATGCGACGCTCCAATAGAACGAGAGGTAGAGACCGATCGCGCCGGAGAGGATCCCAAGGAGTGCTCCGATCGCCATCATCCGAGGGAGGCGGCGCGCGATCAGGAACGCCGTCGACGCGGGGACGATCAACATGGCGAGCATCAGACCGACTCCCACCGTCTGCAGTGAGACAACGACGGTGACCGCGACGAGCACGAAGAGAAGGTATCGGTACGCGGTCGTCGGCAGGCGGAGCGTTCGCGCCAGCGTCGGATCGAACGAGACGGCGACCAGCTCCTTGTAGAAGACCAGCAGCAAGACGAGGACGGCACCGCCGAACGCGCCGATCAGGACCAGATCGGCGTTCGAAACACCGAGTACGTTGCCGAACAGGAAGTGGACGAGGTCGACGGCGAACCCGCGAACGGTCGAGATGAGAGCGATTCCGAGGGCGAACATCCCGGCGAAGACGATGCCGATCGCGGTGTCCTCGCGAACGCGCTCCCGTTCGCTGATCCATCCCATTCCGAGGGCGACGAGGATCGCCGTTCCGAGGGCCCACCAGAAGAGCACCCGGCGATCCCCACGGCCTACGGTCAGGACACCGCCGGCCAGTCCGGGAAGAATCGAGTGGGCGATCGCGTCCCCCATGAACGTCATTCCTCGGAGGACGACGAACGAGCCGACGACGGCGCAGAGCCCTCCGACCGACATGGCGGCGATCAGTCCTCGGACCATGAACGGGTAGCGGAGAGGTTCGACGATCGCTTCAACGAAGCTCATCGTCACCCCCTGTGCAGGCCGTGTCGTGGACGACGACCGTCCCCGATTTCCCCTCGGCCAAGTGGAGGCAGCTTCCGTACGCCTCGCGCAGGTTCACCTCAGAGAACACCGCGCGTGCCGGCCCGTGGCCGATCAACCTCCGGTTGAGGAGAAGGACTTCATCGAACGACGCGGCAGCGATCCCCAGGTCGTGGAGCGCAACGATCACGCTCACGCTTCGGTCTCGTAGGCCCGCGATCCGTTCGAGGACCTCGTTTCGCGAATGAAGGTCGAGTCCGGCGAGCGGCTCGTCGAGCAGGGCGAGGTCCGCTTCTTGCGCGAGAGCCCGCGCGAGGAACATCCGCTGTTGCTGGCCACCGGAGAGCTCCTCGATCTGTCGACGCGCCAGGTCGGAGAGCCCGACCGCGGCGAGGGCCTCCCGAACGATCCTGCGATCGTTCGCACCGGCACGGCGGAATGGGCCGATCCGCTGGATCCGCCCCATCATGACGACGTCGTGAACCGTCACCGGGAACCGCCAGTCGATCCCGCTTCTCTGCGGGACGTAGGCGATGCAGATGTGGCCGCAGGGACCGTGCCCGTGGACGCGGACCTCACCGTGCGAAGGCGGGAGGAGCCCGGCGAGGACCCGCAGGAGCGTCGTCTTCCCGGCACCGTTCGGTCCGACGACGGCCAGCTGCATTCCGACGGCCAGCTCGAAGGTGACGTCGGTCAACGCCGGTCGCCCGCCGAGGGTCGCAGAAATGCCCGAGACCGCGACGGCCGGCGCGTCGGCCAGATGGACGGCGTGCGCGCGCCTCCCGAAGGGAAGCCGGCGCGATCCGCTCTGCTTGGGTCGGGATTCACGACTTTTCACGGTCCCTCCGACAGCCCGTCCACGATCGCCCGTACATCGTAGCGCATCAGGTCGAGGTAGCTGGCGGCCGGCCCGTCCGGGTCGCTCAGCGAGCCGGTGTAGAGGACGACGATCCGCGTTCCAGTGTCGGCCGCGACCCGCTCGGCCAACGATCGATTGACCGTGGTCCCGACGAAGAGGACGGGGACGCCGAGCGACGTGATCGCCTCCTCCAACGCCGCGATGTCCCGGGCCGACGGCTCGGAGAGGCTGCTCAGCCCGGGGAAGATCGTCCCGACTTGGTCGAATCCGTACCGCGCCGCGAAGTAGCTGAAGACGGCGTGATCGGTGACGAGCAGACGCTTCTCTTCCGGAAGGCGTCCCACCTCCTCGTCCATCCACGCGTCGAGTTCGGCCAGTTCTGAGCGGTACGCCGAGCCGCGCGCGCGGTATTCGGACTCACCCGAGGGGTCCAGATCGCTCAGTACGGCGGCAATACGGTCGACCCAAGCGCCGACGTTGAACGGATCGAACCAGACGTGCGGGTCGGCTCCCTCGTGGTCGTGCTCGTCGCGTTCCGCGCCTTCGTGGTCCGAGCCGGCAGGTCCGATGAGATCGAGTCCGTCGGAAAGGGCCACGACGAGCCCCGTGGCGGCCGACAGGATCGGCTCGAGGTTCCGTTCCAAGCCGGCTCCGCTCAGGAAGACGACGTCCGCACGCGCAATCGTGACGAGATCCTGCGGCGTCGGCTCGAACGCGTGGGGATCGGCATCGACCGGAAGGAGGACCGTCACTTCGTTCCCATCCCCGGCGATCCGAGCGACGACGTCCCCCACGATCGTCGTCGTACAGACGATCCGGAGAGACATCGCGGACCACGAGCACGCAGCGATCAAGGCGAGAGCCAGCCATCCGGCCTTCTTCATTCCCGCTTCCTTTCATCGGCGAAGCCGAGGTACAAGTTTGTCACAGCCGCGTCGTTTCCTTCAACCGGTCGGTCTCTTCACAATCCCGCCACAGGTTTGGCCCGAAGCGTTCACCGCCGCCTCGTACCGTACGGGCACCGCGTGACGAAAAGGAGGAATCGGACATGAGAGGAAAACGACTACGGATCGCATCGGTGGTGGTCCTGTTGGGATTGATCGCGGCGATCCCTGCGAGCACGCAAGTCCTGTTCGGGTCGGGAGACGACGAGGTCGAGGGGACCCATCTCCCGCTCCTCGTGCTCGTCAACCGCATGGAGATGACGCCCGAGCAGATGGAAGAGATCCACGGGCTTCTCATGGAGCTTCTCGAGGAGCGTGAATCGCTCGAGCTTCGTAGAGCGGAGTTCGAGCAGGAAATGATCGCGTTCAACGGTACGGCAGAGGAGCTCGACGAGGTCCTCGAGGCGTTCCGGGCCGAGACCGAAGAGCAGGTTCAAGCGGCGTACGAGCACGCGGAGGACGTGATCGATCGGATCAAGGAGATCCTGACGCTGAAGCAGGGCGAGATTCTCGCCGAGTTCTTCCCTGGAGTCCTGGGGGATCGCGGCGCGACTTTTCTGCCGCAGGGAGGCGTCGGAGGGATCCTCGGGCAGCGCGGTACGGGAGCGACCTCGTCTCTTCGCGAGGAGATTCTCGGGCAGCTGGAAGAGCGGCTCGGTGAGTACCCCGAGGTTCTCGAGCGGCTACAGGAACGGCTCGGCGGCGACACCTCGCGCGGAGGTTTCGGGATGCCGTTCGGAGGACGGGCCGAGGGAATGACGCAAGGCTTCGGGAACCGCAGTCAGGCAAGCCAGGGTCTTCGGTACCTCGGCGGGACGACCGGACGGATTCAAATCGGTCGCGGGATGACCCACCGAGGCCTCGATTGGATCGAGCAGCTGGTCGAAGTCCTCGAGCTGAAGCTGGAGGCGATCGAGTAGCGAATGAACCGGCCCTCTTGGTCACCGGTGTAGTCCGTGCCGTCGTCCTTCGGGACGGCGGCACACCCTTCTTCGAACGAGCGGGCCGTTGATGCAAGGCCGGGCTACTCCGTCGGCAGGAGGACGTGGAAGCACGCCCCGCCGGACGGTTGGTTCTCCGCCCAGATTCTCCCTCCCTGCGCTTCGACGAGCGCCTTGGCGATCGAGAGCCCGAGTCCCGCTCCACCGTCGCTCGTTCGCGCGTCGTCGGCCCGGTAGAACCGATCGAAGACGTGGGCGAGATCGGACTCCGTCAGACCGGGACCGGTGTCGCAGATGCTCGTCAGGATCCCTCCGTCGTGTTCGGCGGCGGAGATCGTAATCGTGCCTCCCTCGGGCGTGTGGCGGATCGCGTTGGCGAGGAGGTTGAGAAAGACCTGCTCGATCCGCTGGCGGTCGACGAGGACCGGAGGCAGGTTGGCGGCGATCCTCTTGTCGAGTCGGAGGCTCGAATCCTCGAGCTGGACGCCGATCGTTTCGACGATCGTGTCGACGACCGCGTCGATTCGGCACGGGGCCGGATGGACCGACAGCCGTCCGGCGTCGGCGAGCGTCAGCTGGTGTAGATCGCGAACCAACCGGGTCGTCAGAAGGATCTTGTCGTGCAGGGAGGCGAGGGTCTCCGGCGTCGGTTCGATCAGCCCGTCCCGGAGGCCTTCGAGAGCGCTGCGAACGGCGGCGAGCGGGGTTCGAAGCTCGTGGGAGACGTCGGCGATCATCCGCTTCTTCGTCCGTTCGGCCCGATCGAGGCTCTCGGCCATCTCGTTGAACGACTGGGCGAGGCGCCCGATCTCGTCGGACGTGTGGACCCCGACCCGTTCGTCGAACTCCCCCCGAGCGATCCGACGGGTCGCTGTGTCGAGGCGCCGAAGCGGCCGGGTGACCTGTCGAAGGAGGAGGACCGAGAGGAGGATCGCGACGACCATCGCGACGAGACCGGAGAGCCAGAGCGATCGGCGGGTGGTCCGGAGGAATCCCTCTTCGAGGATCGCCTGACCGAGGACGACACGGGACGGGATCACCGTCCAGATCTCCCCGTCGGCCAGCTCGATCGTCACCCCTTCTTCCAGCTGGTCCACCGACAGACGGCGACCGACGATTCGAGGATCCGGGGCATAGACGACGGTGCGATCCGAATCGACGAGAAGGACCGGGACCTCACGCCGCCCCCTCTCGAGGAACGCGATGACGGCGTCGAGGCTCCCCGTCTGCTCGTAGAACGCGCGGACGAGCTGAAGGACGGCCCGCTCCTGCGGCGTGTACGTGGTTACCGTGAACTCGGAGAAGGCCCGCTTCACCGACTGGTTGATGAACAGATACCCGGCCAACGACGTCAAGAAGACGATCAGGACGAACGCGACGAGGAGCTTCGCCTGGAAGGACATCCGCCCCAGGAACCGCATCAGCCCTCCTCCCTCGCCAGCTTGTAGCCGATGCCGAAGACCGTCAGAACGAAGCGAGGGTTCCGCGGATCCGGTTCGATCTTCTGACGGAGCCGCTTGATGTGCGAGTCGACCGATCGCTCGAAGCTCTCGTAGGTCTCGCCACGGACCGCCTCGAGGAGTTCGAGCCGGGTGAACACGCGGCCGGGGTACGTCATCAGAAACGCGAGAAGGTCGAACTCCATCGCCGTCAGCTCGACCGGGTCCCCGAAGACCCACAGCCGTCGCTGTGACTGATCCAGTCGGAGGTCTCCGACCTCCAGAACGGGCGGCGTCTTCCCCGTCGAGCGGCGGAGGACGGCGCGGACGCGGGCCTCCAGCTCCCTAGCGGAAAATGGCTTGATGACGTAGTCGTCGGCGCCGGTCTCCAGACCCTCGATCCGGTCCTCCTCGTCGACCTTCGCGGTCAGCATGATGATCGGGACGCTCGAGATCTCTCGAATTCGGTGCGTTACGGAGAGGCCGTCCATCTCGGGGAGCATCCAGTCGAGGATGACCAGATCCGGCTGGTGTTGGCTGAACTGCGCAAGCGCCTCCGCGCCGTCGTACGCACTGACCACCTCGAAGTGGGCTTCCTCGAGGTAGCTCCGTATCGCCTGAACGACCCAGGGTTCGTCGTCGACCACCAAGATCTTCGTTGCCATGGCCTTTGGGGCAGTATAGGTTGTCCACGACCGGCGTCTCAACTCCAATTCGGTACCGAACTCGCCTACGAGATTACGGAAGGGAAGCTTGGACGAACGTGGACAGACGCTGCCTGGACGGAGATGGTCGTGCTGCTGGTGGCGCGCTGGCGGGTCACACCACCCGCTCGAGCAGGAGCTCGTCGTCGACGACGTGGTGGCGCGAGAAGAGGTTGACGAGCTGGGGGACGGTCGCCCGGGCCTTCTCCTCGCCGCGCAGCTCTTCGATGATCTCGCCTTTGTGCATCATGATCAGCCGCGTTCCGACCTCGATCGCCTGTTCCATGTTGTGGGTGACCATCAGCGTCGTCAGGCCGAGCCGCTCGACGAACGATCGGGTCAGGCGAACGATCATCGCGGCGTTGCTCGGATCCAGCGCCGCGGTGTGCTCGTCGAGGAGGAGGATCTCGGGCGGGACGAGGGTCACCATCAGCACCGCCAGCGCTTGGCGCTCCCCGCCGGAGAGGAGATCGACGCGGCATCGGAGGCGATCCTCCAGGCCGACGTTCAGCGCTGCGAGCTGCTCGCGAAACCTCCGGCGTAGCCGTCGCGGAAGCGCCGAGCGAAGACCGCGCCGTCCGCGCTTCATCGCCAGCGCGAGGTTCTCGGCCACCGTCATCGACGGCGCCGTCCCGGCCAGGGGATCCTGGACGATCCGACCGATCCGCCGGGCCCGTCGATGCGCGGGGACGCCGGTCAGGTTGACGCCCTTCAGCAGGATCAGCCCGGAGGTCGGTGGGTACGTCCCGGCGATCAGGTTGAGCAACGTGCTCTTCCCGGCACCGTTCGAGCCGATGATCGTCAGGAAGTCTCCCTCGTCGAGGGACAGGTCGGTCTCCCGGATCGCGACGACTCGGTCGGCGCCGGTGTGGAAGCTCTTCGAGACGCGCTCGAGTCTCAGCATGCGCTGACCTTCCTCATCCGGCGCTCCCGGAGGTACGGGACGACGAGCGCGAGGATCACGAGCAGCGAGGTGATCAGCTTCAGATCGCTCGCCTGGAATCCGATCACGTATCCGTAGCGGAGCGCCAGGATGACCGCGACCCGGTAGACGAGGGAACCGAGAAGGACGCTCGCCGTCATCCATCCGACGCGGCTCGACCGGATCAGCGTCCCGCCGATGATCACGGCGGCCAGCCCGGTGACGATCGTGCCGAGCCCCATTCCCACGTCGGCGAATCCGGAGTACTGCGCGACCAGCGCACCGGAGAGGGCGACCAGCCCGTTGGAGAGGGCCAGTCCGAGGATCTTCATCGTCTTGGTGTTGACCCCCTGCGCGGTGATCATCCGCTCGCTGTCGCCGGTCGCCCGGAGGGCGAATCCGATCTCCGTCCGGAGGAACGCGTCGAGGAGGAGTTTGATCGCGATCGTGAGGATCCCGATGAACGCGAGGACGGAGAACGACCCGAGCGGCGACCAAGCGGCGTCGACCACCCGCGTCGCCGTCGAGACGCGGAGGAGCGACAGGTTCGGCCGGCCCATGATCCTCAGGTTGATCGAGTAGAGCATGATCATCGTCAGCACACCGGCGAGGAGGTTCGTGATCCCGAGCCGCGTGTTCAGAAGCCCGGTGATCAGGCCGGCGATCCCTCCGGCGACGAACGCTACCAAGAGGACTGTGAACGGATCGACTCCGTACTGGACGAGGAGGACGGAAGCGATGGCCGCCCCGGTCACGAAGCTCCCGTCGACCGTCAGGTCCGGGAACTTCAGGACGCGATACGTCAGGAAGACCCCGAGCGCGGCGATGCCGTACGCGAGTCCCTGTTCGAGCGCGTGAATCCATAGGGCAGCCATCGTGGCTCCTCCGTCGGTTGCCTCGGGCCTAGGGCGCCTGCCGCTCCCAGACGATTCCGCCGTACAGAATAGCCGACGCCTGCTCGATCACGGCCGTCGGGAAGGTGAACCCGATCCGCGCGGCGGCGTCGAGGTTCAGGTGGACCTCGGCGGTTGCCTGGAACATGACCGGGATCTCGTCCGTGCCCACCCCGGAGAGGACGTCGAGGACGACCTGTCCGACGGTCAAGCCGTGCTCGTAGTAGTCGAATCCGGCCGCGAGCGTCGCCTGCGCGAGGCTCGTCGGGTCTGCCATCAGGAACGGAACGCCCGCCTCCTCGGACGCCGCGAGGACGGAATCGATCGCCGAAACGACCGTGTTGTCCGTGGTCACGTAGAACGCGTCGACCCGCCCGATCAACGATTGGGCGGCGAGCGGCACGTTCGCCGTCGAGTCGGCCGTTGCCGTGACGATGGCGACGCCGACGCTCGGTGCGGCGGCGAGGGCCATGTCCGTCAGGATGGCCGAGTTCGCTTCGCCCGGGTTGAAGACGATTCCGATCGTGATGATCTCCGGCGACAGCTCCTTCAAGAGCCGGAGGTGCGCCGCGACGGGGATCATGTCCGAGACCCCGGTCACGTTTTCGTTCCCGCTCGGGTCGGTGGCGCTCGGTACAAGCTCGGCCCCGACCGGATCCGTCACGGCGCCGTAGATGATCGGTGTGTCGGTTCCACGGAAGACCTCGACCGCCGCCTGTGCCGTAGGCGTCGCAATGGCGACGACGAGGTCGACGTTCTGTGCCAGGAAGTTCTGAGCGATCGAGATCGCCGTACCGAAGTCACCCTGTGCGCTGGCGATCAGGTACTCGACGTCGACGCCCTCCTCGTATCCGGCGGCAGTCAGGGTATCGATGACCCCTTGTTCGACCGCGTCGAGTGCCGGATGCTCAACGATCTTCGTGATCCCTATCTTGAGCGGCTCCGAAGCCGCCGCAAAGCCGATGCCGACGACAACCAATGCTAGCAATGTAACCGCAATGAACCGTTTCACTTTTTCTCCTTCCGCGTTATCCTTGCGGTGGTCCGCTTGGACCGAACTTGGACGATCGACCCCGATCGTCCGATCGTGCCCGCTCGCGAGAAGCTCGCCGTCGACGTGCGCTCGCGGGCGGGCCTCTTACCCGACTCTTGCACCGCTTCCTGTCACCTCCCCGCAAAAGAAAACGACCGCGGTTTCCCGCAGTCGTCTTCCCGGCCTCTCGCTGCTTGTTCGATCGCTAGTCGTGCCTAGCGCGCAGCGGAGAAGCCGGGCTCGTACCAAAAGTAATAGAAGCAGGCGCCGTTCGATCTTAACAGACAGGTTCGGCAACTAGCTGCTTCTATCATGACGCGGCCACTATAGAACGGCACCCGAGGCTTGTCAACCCCCACAAGCGCGTCATCGTCGGTTCACTGCGTCTCCACCTCGCTTTGCTACGGTATTACCACGCTGAGGAGTCACGAGGGCCCGGGACCCGCACCTTGCGACCCGGGCCCTCACCTTCGATGCATCACCGGACACAACGGAGGAGAGTCGGTGCGCTTTGAGTCCTCAGCCGTTTTCCTCTCGTTCCGGCGACCGCGCCCTTGCGTTCGGAAGCGTAGGAGTGTATTCTTCCGGTGTTACGAAATCGCAAGGAGTATTACCCGATGGCCAAGACGATCCGCTTCAGCGTGTCGATCGAAGACGATCTCATCGAAGCGTTCGATGCGCTCTGTAGGCGACGGGGCTGGACCAACCGGTCCGAAGCGATCCGCGACGCGATCCGACGTCAGCTGGTCGAGCACGAGTGGGACGCCGGCGAGGAAGTCGTCGGTGTGATCACGCTTCTGTACGACCACCACAAGTCCGGATTGGCGGAGAAGCTGACCGCGATCCAGCATCACGCGCTCGACGCCGTCATCTCCACGACGCACGTCCACATCGACGATGAAAACTGCCTCGAATTCCTCGCGGTGCGCGGTGAGGCGAGAGCGATCGAGCGGCTCGCCCATCGGCTGATCGGTCTCAAGGGGGTCAAGCACGGAGAGCTGACCGGGACGTCGACGGGAAAAAAGATCCGGTAAAGAGCAGAAAGGGGAGGAGAAGCATGAAGCGTATCGCACTGCTTGTCGGGATCGGAGTCCTGCTGCTCGGTGCGGCGGTCGGAGCCGCGACGGTCGTGTCGACGCACGCCGTGCTCGGCGAGTTTGCGCAGATCGTCGGGGGAGATGCGATCGAGGTGGTGACGATCATTCCGTCCGGCTTCTGCCCCTCGCACTACGACTTGCGCCCGAGCGATCTGAGGGCCGTGTTGGGCGCCTCGGTGATCCTGTACTCGGGCTTCGAGCCGTGGATCGAAACGTTGGCCGATGCAACCGGGAGCGCCGACGCGGCGGTTCAGCTCCCGGGTTTGTGGAACACACCGGAGGCTGCTGTGGAGAAGGTGGAGGCGATTCGGGACCTCCTCGCGGAGCGCTTCCCGGACGCGGCGGCCGACTTCGCGGCCAACGCGTCCGCCTACATCGAGCAGCTCCGGTCGCTTGGAGTCGAGCTGAGGGAGAGGGCCGAGGCCGCCGGCGTCTCCGGAGTCGCCGTGGTCTGCATGGAATGGCAGGCGAGCTTCGTCTCCTGGCTCGGCTTCGACGTGGCGGTCAGCTACGGGATCCCGGAGGGACTTTCTTTGCAGGACCTCGTGGTGCTGGCGGACGCAGGCAGAACGGCCGGCGCGCAGCTCGTGATCGACAACCTTCAAAGCGGCGTCGACTTCGGGGCGAAGCTGGCGCGCGAGATCGGAGCGGTTCACGTCGTTCTGTCGAACTTCCCCGGAGCGATGCCGTTCACCTCGACGGTCCCCGATCTGCTTGCCCGAAACGCCGAGGCGCTCTTCTCGGCGATCGAGCCGATCGAGTAGGAGGTCGAGTGGAAACGCTGACGATCGATCCGAACAACGCCGACCTTCGGGCGATGGTCAAACGCGGGACGCTGCTGCACGGCCATCTCGGTCCGTACCTCGTGGCCGGAATCCGAATGGGGCTCCTCGCCCTTCGTCTGCTGAACAACCCGGGCTATTTCGGACTTCGGGCCGAGTCGGAGGCCGGTCGGACACCGCCGCTTTCGTGCCTCAACGACGGCGTGCAGATCGGCTCGGGTTGCACCGCCGGGAAGGGGAACCTGCGAGTCGTCGGGGAGGAGAAGCCGCGCGTCCGCTTCACGAGCGAGGACGGGCGCTGGATCACGATCGAGCTTCGACCAGAAATCGCGAACTCCTTCCGCGGCCCGAACCCGATCGTCAGGGCGCGGGAGATCGAGACGATCCCAGAGGAGGAACTGTTCGAATGGACGACGTCGTCTCGCTGATCGACGTTCGGGCGTCGTACGAAGGGGAGCGGCACGCGGCGCTCGCCGGAGTCACCCTTTCGGTGGCCCCACGGGAACAGCTCGCGATCACCGGCCCGAACGGGGCGGGGAAGACGACGATCCTCGAGGTGATCAACGGTTTGCTGCCGGTTGCGTCCGGGACGGTTCGCGTCCTGGGCGACAAGGTGACGCCCGCAAGCCACGGGCTCCGCTCGCGGATCGCGTACGTCCCCCAGAACCTCTTTTTTCCCGCGGATACGCCGTTCCTCGTACGGGACGTCGTCTTCACGGCGCGGTTCGGAAGGACGAGTGTGTGGAGCCACTTCGCGGCGTCGGAGAGCCGGCGCGTCGAGGACGCGCTCGTGGCCGTCGGGATTGCGGACCTGAAGGGAAGGCCCGTGGGACGTCTTTCGGGCGGTCAGCAGCGGAAGGCGCTGTTGGCCCGTGCCTTGGCACAAGAGGCGAAGCTCCTACTGCTCGACGAACCGACGGCGAACCTCGACCCCGAGGCGAAGGATGACGTGGCCGCCTTGGTCGCGTCGGTTCGGCGCGAGCTCGGAGCGACGTCCGTCGTCGTCAGCCACGAAACGGGACCGTTGCTCGACGCGTCGGATCGAGCCGTCACCGTCGCGGCGGGGCGGATCGTCGCGGAGACGCGACT
Organism: uncultured Thermotogae bacterium; assembly: GCA_964523545.1. Taxonomy (GTDB): domain Bacteria; phylum Bipolaricaulota; class Bipolaricaulia; order UBA7950; family UBA9294; genus JANQEA01. Next base: position 33,968 of record CAZFZM010000010.1, on the reverse strand, counting down.
CGGTGTCCCGGTTTCCACCTTGTCCCGTTAGGAGCCTCGCGATGTTCGGACTCCCTTGGCACATCGTCCTGCCGACCCTGCTGGGGAGCCTCCTCGTCGGAGCGATGTGCAGCTCGATCGGGACGTTCGTCGTGCGGATGAAGCTCTCGTCGCTCGGCTTCGCGATGTCTCACGCCGCGTTCGCCGGCGCCGCGCTCGGCCTGATGATCTCCGCGATGGATCCGATCTGGACGGCGATCCTGTTCGCCGTGCTGATGGCGGCCGTCCTCGGCCCGGTCGCGGATCTCTCCAGGCTCCAGGTCGACACCGTCGTCGGAGCGACCTTCCCCCTGACGATGGCCCTCGGGCTGATCTTCATCAGCAAGGCGCCGAGCGCGGGGATCGGGAGCGGCGCCCTGTCCCTGCTGTGGGGGAGCGTGCTCGGCATTACGACGGAGCAGGTGTACGTCCTCGCGGGGGTCTTCGTGGCGACGCTCGGCGTCCTCGTCCTGTTCGGCAGGGCATTCTTCGCGTTGCTGCTCGATCGGAAGCTCGCCGCGGCCTCGGGTGTCAACACGACGCGAGCGTTCTACGTTCTGCTGTTTCTCGTCGCGATCGTCGTCGCCGTCTCCCTCCGTGTGACCGGCGGACTCCTGATCTACGCGTTGATGATCCTTCCGGCCTCCGCGGCGTTCCAGTGGGCGTACGACATCAAGAAGGTCTTCCTGATCGCGCCGCTGTTGGGGGTTCTCGCTTCGTTGTCGGGGTTTCTCCTCTCGCTGGGGGTGGATCTGCCGATCGGGGCGTCGATCGCGCTCTGCTGCGCGGCGGTCTTCTTCGGCTCGATCGCCCTTTCTCCGAAGCGCCGGCGGCGCGCCTCGCGTGGCTCCTGACGGGGCCACGGAAGAGAAGCAGCGAGCTGCTTCTCTCGGTGGACGAGGAACCACCGTCCTTTGCGGAATCGTCATAAGCCGGCACAGGAGCCGCAGCTCCTTCGTCTACGCGACCCCGCCAGGAATCGCGCGGTAGACTTGCGTGCAACACCACGTCCGGAGGTGCAACGTACGTGAGAATCGATGGACCTGTCGCGGGTTGGGAGCGGCTCGGACTGCCGGTTTTGTACGCCAGCGACCACGAGCTCGCCGTGGTCAAGCCGGCCGGAATGGCGACCGAGCTGACCAGCGATCCAAAGGGAGCTTCGCTGGTCTCCCGTGTTCGAGCCGTCGCCCCGAGCGGCGTGACGCCGAAGCTTCCACACCGGCTCGACCGGGTGACCCGCGGGATCGTCGTCCTCGCCCTCTCAGACGACGCGATCCGATTCCACAACGAGCGGCTTCGGGCCGGCGCGTGGGAAAAGATCTATCTGGCGCGGCTGCACGGGTCACTTGTAGAGGAACTCGTCGGGCTGCACGTGGTTCATCTTCGTACGCGGGACGGCCGGGCGAGTGTCGTCCGAAGCGGCGGGAAACGGGCGATCACCGAGGTCCTCGCCGTGGCTCCCGCTACGGGTCGAGACAACGAGGCACACGCCCTCCTCCGGCTCCACACCGGACGGTATCATCAGATCCGCGCGACGATGGCGCATCTCGGCGTGCCGTTGGTCGGCGATTGGCTGTACGGCGCGGCTCCGCGGCAGAACGAAGCGCGGTTCTACCTCGAGCACACCGCGTTACGGTTCACGCCGTACGGGACGGAACCCCCCCTGGGGCTCCATTGGCGAGAGGACCCGGAGCGCGAGGCGGTCGCACCCCCACTCCGTGCGGCGTTCGACCGAGTCCTCGCGGGGTGGGAGGCGTTCGATGGCGCGGAACATTGAGGTCAAGGCACGGGTTCGGGACACCGGCACGTTTCGCCGGCGCGTCGAGTCGATGAGCGACACGGCCGTGGAGGTCCTCGATCAAAGGGACACGTTCTTCGTCGTCCCGCGCGGCCGGCTGAAGCTCCGCGTTCTCGGAGCCGATGATTGCGAGCTGATCTACTACGAGCGACCGGACGACGCGGAGGCAAAGTTGTCCGAGTACTTCGTCGTCCGTTCCTCCGATCCCGAGGCGTTTCTGGAGCTTCTCTCGGCCGTCCTGAAGGTGCGGGGGGTGGTCGGCAAGCGCCGGTTCCTCTACCGTGTCGGTCGTACGCGCGTTCACCTCGACGAGGTCGAGGGACTCGGCACGTTCATGGAGCTGGAGGTCGTCCTCGACGAGGGCGAATCGCCCGAGGAGGGGCGGGCCGTCGCGGAGAGGCTGTTGGCCAAGTTGGGGGTCGAGAACGATGATCGCGTGCGCGGCGCGTACATCGACCTGCTGGAGGGAGTCCGATCATGAAGGTGACAGCCTACGCAAACGCGAGCGGGTTTCTCGATGTGGCCGAGAAACCGTTGCTGAAAGACGAGGCGAAGAACAACCTGATACTCGGCGTCGCGGATCGGGTGCGGCGCGGCCGCTCCTACGGGGACGAACCGCCGTATTTCCTGACCGTCGAAGAGGGCGGGACGCTCGTCGCGGCAGCCATCCGGACGCCTCCGTTTCCTCTGGTCGTAACCTGCGCCGAAGACCGCCTCGACGCACTCGACCCGCTCGTCGATTACCTCCTGAACGCAGACCCCCAGCTTCCCGGGGTGAACGGGGAGGCCCGGGCGGCCGCCGCGTTCGCGGACCGGTGGACGGACCGGTCGACCGGACGGGCGGAGGTCGGGATGCGAATGCGCGTCTACGTATTGCGCGAGGTCGATCCGCCGAGCGACGTTCCCGGTCGGATGCGTTTGGCTCGAGACGAGGACGTGGACCTCGTCTCGGAGTGGATGCTCGGATTCCACGAAGAAGCGGCCCCCGGCGATCCGCCGAGCGATCCCCGCGAGAACGCACTTCGGTTCATGGAGTCGGGGACGATGACCGTCTGGGACCACGACGGCCCGGTGTCTATGGCCGGCAGTTCGCGGGGAACGGAGAACGGCGCCACGGTCAGCGCGGTCTACACGCCGCCGGAGCATCGAGGGAAAGGGTACGCTTCGGCCTGCGTCGCGGCGCTCTGCCAGAAGCTGCTCGATGAGGGGAACGCGTTCTGCACCCTGTATGCCGATCTGGCGAACCCCACGTCGAACAAGATCTACCAGCGGATCGGGTTTCGCCCCGTGGCCGACGCGGCGTTCTACCGGTTCACCCCCGGAGCGGGGACGTAGGGATGGTCAGCCGCGCGTCGGAGACGAAGACGAAGATCGTCTGCACGATCGGCCCCGCATCGAGCGATCGAGCGACCGTTCGCGCGCTGATCCGCGCCGGGATGGACGTGGCGCGGATCAACCTCTCGCACGGAACGCGGGAGGCTCACGAGGAGGCGATCCGCGTCGTCCGCGAGGTCGCGGAGGAAGAAGACGCCGTTGTCGCGGTGATGGCCGACCTCCAGGGACCGAAGCTTCGAATCGGCCGGCTGGCCGCCCCGATCGACCTCTCTCCCGGCGACTGGATCGCACTCTCGACGCTGGAGTCCGACGGGACCGATCACGTCGTCCCCCTTCCGCATGCGGAGCTGATCGCCGGGGCACACACGGCCGATCGCGTCCTCCTCGACGACGGCACGATCGAGGTCGAGATTCGCGAAGTCCGGCCGGACGTGCTGATCGGGCGGGTTATCGTCGGTGGCGATCTGCAGTCCCGAAAGGGAATCGCCGCGCCGGGCGGGACGTCGAAGGTCGCCGTTCTGACGGAGAAGGACCGAGAGGACGCGCGATTCGCCGTCGAGGCGGGAGCCGATTTCGTCGCCCTCTCGTTCGTCCGCACCGCCGAGGACCTCCGCGAGCTTCGAGAGCTGCTCGACGAGTGCGCGTTGGGCGGCGACGTCGGGATCGTGGCCAAGATCGAGAAGCGCGAGGCACTCGATCACCTGCCGGGGATCCTCCGCGCCTCCGACGCGGTGATGGTCGCCCGTGGCGACCTCGGCGTGGAGACCTCGCCGCAGCGGGTCCCGATCCTTCAGAAAGAAATCATCCGGCGCTGCAACCGGCTGGGGATCCCGGTGATCACCGCGACGCAGATGCTCCAGTCGATGGTCGAGAGCCCGCGGCCGACGCGCGCCGAGGCGAGCGACGTGGCGAACGCGATCCTCGACGGCTCCGATGCGGTGATGCTCTCGGCCGAGACGGCCGTGGGGCGGTACCCGGTCGAGGCCGTGGCGATGGTCCGGGAGATCTCGGCGATCGTCGAGCGGGAGATGATCCACCGGGAGGAGGACGGGCCCTCCGACCCGATCGAGCACACGCACCCGGTCACCGACGCCATCGGTCGGGCGACCGTACGCGTCGCCCGCGAGATCGACGCGTCGCTGATCGTCACGTCGACGTGGAGCGGCTACACGGCGCGACAGGTCGCGCGGGAGCGCCCGATGCGCCCGATCGTCGCGTTCACGCCGCGGGAGTCGACGCTCCGCCGACTCGCCCTCGTCTGGGGGATCACCCCGGTCCTCGTCCCCCCCCACCGTTCGACCGACGAGATGCTGGAGACGGTCGGAAGGCTCCTCGTCGAGCGCGGCGAGGCCCGCCCCGGCGACGCGGTCGTCGTTACCGGCGGGATCCCGGCCGGAAACGAAGGAACGACGAACTTCATCAAGGTCCATCGAATCTGAAGACGACGCTCGATTCCTCGGCGCTCGCTTCGATTCCATGGGATCCTCTGCCTCCGTGATCGAAACCGATTCTCGACCCGTCCGATGACCGTTCGATGTGTGGACGGTTCGGCCGCGACCTTGATCGAATCGGCGGGACTCTGTTAGGCTGAGCGTAGAGAAGACTGTCGAATCAAGTTTAGCTGCCGTCTCGCGTGGACGGCGAACACGCATCGAAGGAGGAGTCAGCATGCGCGAAAAATCTGTTTTGGTGTTGCTTCTGGCTGCCGCGCTCCTGGCGACGGCTTCGGGAGCGACGCTCGGCCAGTCGGTCTTCCGCGCCGCGATGCAGCCGATCGTGCAGATCGATCCGGCGCTGATCTCGTCGGACGCCGAGGTCGCCGTGGCGAACGCGGTCTACGACTACCTCGTCGACGTCGACGCCGGCAGTCGCGTCGTTCCGCGACTGGCCCAGTCTTGGCTGGTTAGCACCGATGGGACGGAGTACACGTTCGTCCTTGCCGAGGGGATTCGGTTCCACGACGGGAGCGCCTTCGTTCCCGGTGACGTGGTCTGGACGTTCGATCGGCTCCGCGACCCGGCCAACGGCTTCGCGACGGAGTCCGTCTACGCGAACATCGAGCGGATCGACGTCACCGGTCCGAACGAGGTGACGTTCCGCCTGGCGGAGCCGAACCCGTTCTTCCTCTACGACCTGAGCGACAATCACGCGCTCGTTGTGAAGCGCGGAACGACCGACTTCTCGACGTTCAACGGGACCGGGCCGTTCATCGTCGAGGACTACCGTCCTGAGGATCGGATCGTCATGCGAGCGAACCCGGACTACTTCCTCGAAGGGCTGCCTGCGCTCGATCGCCTGGAGTTCATCTTCTTCGGCGACCAGGTCGCGGCCGTCGACGCGCTGCGCGGCGGACAGGTCGACATGGCGTGGCGTATGTCCTCGGCGCTCTTTCTGACGCTGCAGGGCGAGCCGGGAATCGTCGCCGTCGACGTCCCGACGAACGGGTTCGATCTCGTCCGCCTCCGCTCCGACATGCCGCCCGGGAACGACCCGGCCGTCCTCGAGGCGATGAAGCTGGCGACCGACCGGGAGGCGATCTTCCAGATCGTCCAGCTCGGTCTCGGCGCCGTCGGGCGGGACAGTCCGATCGGCCCGCTGTACGCCGACTACTACGACGAATCGACGCCCATCCTGGCACGGGACCCGGACGCAGCGCGTGACATCCTGACCAACGCCGGCTATCCGGACGGGCTGACGATCGACCTCTACACACCGGACACCGGCGGCCGACCCGATCTCGCGGTCGTCCTGAAGGAACAGTGGGCCGACGCCGGGATCACCGTCAACGTCATCGTCGAGCCGGAGTCCGTCTACTACGGCGAGAACCACTGGATGGACGAGGAACTGGGAATCACCGGCTGGGGGTCGCGCCCGTATCCGCAGTTCTACATGAACTCGATGCTGACCTGCGACGCGGCGTGGAACGAGTCGCGCTTCTGCGACGCCGAGTTCGACGCGCTCGCCCAGACCGCCGGGACGACGCTCGACGAGGCGGAGCGGGTCGCCGCCTACTCCGAGATCCAGCGGATCCTGATCGAGCGCGGGCCGGTTATCATCCCGTACTTCTTCGCCGCGGTCGCCGCGTACTCCGATCGGTTCGACGGGCTGGAATTGAAGGCGTTCCCGGGTCGGACCGACTTCCGGCTGGTCTACGAGAAGTAGGCAGCGCGAAGGACGGTTACAGACCGTCCTTCGCGTACACGAAGCAGGAGGCAGAGCCTCTTGCTTCGTCCGGGATGCGAGCCGGCGGGGTCTGATGCCGCCTCGTGTACGGGTGAGCCGCTGGCTCTTCGGCGCGAACTCGAAGGAGGAGGGTTGACCTCCTCCTTCGTGTGGTTGGGTTGCCGGCGACATCCGGTGTTGTACCGTTTCGGCTGACCAAACGAACGAGACCGAGGAGATCCGTCTATACTTTTCTTCGTGCGGACGAGAGTTGCGTGGACTGGTGTACGGTGAACCGACGGGTTCCATCGACGGTTCGTGACTTGTTTCGACGGCCGGCCCCGGCGTTCGGGACGACGGTCGTCCTCCTTTTCATCCTCCTGGCGATCCTCGCCCCGTGGATCGCCCCCTACGGGCCGACCGAGCAGATCTACGCGGACGCGCGACAGCCGCCGTCGACGGCGCACTGGTTCGGCACCGATCACCTCGGGCGCGACGTCTTCAGCCGGATCGTCCACGGCGCCCGCAGCATCCTCTCGCTGACCGGCCTCGGCGCCCTCTTGGCCGTGGGAGCCGGGACCCTTTTCGGGCTGCTCTCCGGGTATCTCGGCGGGTGGTTCGACGAGCTGTTGATGCGCGTCTTCGACTCCGTCCTCGCGATCCCCGCCCTGTTGCTCGCCCTCGTCCTTCTCGGGACCGTTGGGCCGTCCCGCACGTCCGTCCTCGCGGTCATCGCGGTCGTCTACACGCCGATCGTCGCCCGCGTCGTGCGGAGCGAAACCCTGGCGATCAAGTCGCAGGGGTTCGTCGAGACCGCGCGCCTCCAGGGAGAGCGTCTTCCCCGGATCCTCCTTCGCGAGATCCTCCCCTCGGTCCTGCCGGCGCTGTCGGTCGAAGCGGCGCTCCGATTCTCGTACGGGATCTTCCTCGTTGCGTCGCTCGGCTTCCTCGGCGTCGGGGTGCAGCCGCCGAGCCCGGACTGGGGGCTGATGGTCAAGGAGGCGAGGACCTACATCCGGCTCACCCCGTGGTCGCTCTACTTCCCGGTCGGTGCGATCTCGCTGCTCGTCATCGGAGTCAACCTGACCGCCGACGGCCTGAAGCGGGCGCTTCGCCCGTCGACCGAGGAGCTGTCTCCGCGCGCCCGTCGCCGGATCGTCCGCGCTCGGAGGACGGCCCAAGGAACGGCCGGAGCGCACGGAGGTTCCGAGGGCGCGCTCGTCTCGCTCGACGGCGTGACCGTCTCCTATTTTCAGGACGGTCGATGGCTCGACGCGGTCCGCGACGTCTCCCTCGAGGCCCTTCCTGGCGAGACGCTCGGCCTGGTCGGCGAGTCCGGGTCGGGGAAATCGACGCTCGCCCTCGCCGTCGCCCAGTACCTGGCCGCCAACGGGGCGGTCCGCACCGGGTGGATCCGCTTTGACGGGAGAGACCTGCTCGGCCTTTCGCCCCGGGACCTGCAGGAGATCCGCGGCGTGCAGATCGCGCTCGTCCCGCAGGATCCGCTCGCCTCGCTCAACCCGTCGATCCGGGTCGGAGAGCAGGTCGCCGAGATCGTCCGGCGACACGCCGGGGAGTCGACCGGCACGGCGCGGGCCTCCGCGATCGAGCTCTTCCGTCGCGTCCGGATCGCGGATCCGGAGCGGGTCGCTCGTCGATATCCGCATCAACTCTCGGGGGGGATGCAGCAGCGCGTCATGATCGCGATGGGTCTGTCGACGTCGCCGCGGTTCCTCCTCTTCGACGAGCCGACGACCGGTCTCGATGTGACGACGGAGGCGGCGATCCTCGATCTCGTCTCCGAGCTCCTCGAGTCGGGGGATCGGGCGAGTCTCTACATCACCCACGACCTCGGCGTCGTCTCGCGCGTCGCCACCCGGGTCGCCGTCCTCTACGCCGGGGAGCTCGTCGAGACCGGCCCGACGGACGGGCTCCTTCATGCTCCGCGCCACCCGTACACGCGCGGTCTGTTGGCCAGCCTGCCGAGGCTGGAGGCGAGAAGGGGAGCGCTCACGTCGATGGACGGCTCGATCCCCGCCCTCGACGCGATCCCGACCGGCTGCGTCTTCCGGCCCCGCTGTCCGTGGACGGCCGAGGCCTGCGAAGAGAGGCCGCCGATCGAGGTGATCGAGGGGGATCGCACGATCCGTTGCCATCGATGGACCGAGATCGGGGCGCCGCAGGCCGCGCCGCGGAGCGTGGACGCCGCGGCTGAGGACCGCGGTTGGAAGCGAAGGGTCGTGGTCAGTGCCGAGGACGTCGAGACGGTCTTCCCGATCCCGCGGTCGTTGATCGAGATCCTCCGGCGGAGAGGCCGGCTCGTCGTCCGCGCCGTCGACGGCGTCACCCTGTCGATCGATGAAGGTCAAACGCTCGGACTGGTTGGGGAGAGCGGGAGCGGAAAGACGACGCTCGCCAGGACGATCCTCGGCCTCGAGGCGCGCCGTGCGGGGTCGATCCGACTCGACGGCGAAGAGCTTCCGCCGACGCTCCGGGGCCGAAAGCGCGGAACGCTCAAACGGCTCCAGGCGGTCTCGCAGGACCCGGACCAGGCGCTCAACCCGCACTCGTCCGTCGGCGCCGCGCTGGCGCGCCCGCTGATCACCCTGGGCGGACTCCGCCGGTCCGAGGCGCGGTCCGAGGTCCTCCGGATGCTCGAGCGGGTCGGGCTTTCCGCGTCGTACGCTTCGCGCCTCCCGGCTCAGCTCTCCGGCGGAGAGAAGCAGCGGGTCGCGATCGCGAGGGCCGTCGCCGCGGACCCCGAACTCGTCCTCTTCGACGAAGCGACGTCCTCTCTCGACGTGTCGGTCCAGGCGCGGATCCTCAACCTGCTCGCCGAGCTGCAGTCCGGCGGCGTTGGGGCGTATCTGTTCATCACCCACGATCTGGCCGTCGTCTCGCACCTCTCCGACGGCATCGGCGTCCTGTATCTCGGTCGGCTGATGGAGATCGGATCGACCGGCGAGGTGCTCGCGCCGCCGTACCACCCGTACACCGAGGCGCTCCTGTCGGCGTTTCCGTCCCTCGGGCGGACGGAGACACACGCGCGCGTTCGACTCGAGGGGGAGATCCCGAGTCCGATCGACCGACCGAGCGGCTGTCCGTTCCACACCCGCTGCCCACGGACGCTGGGGGCGATCTGCGTCGAGCGGGAACCGCCGTGGCGTCGAACCGAGACCGGACACGCGATAACCTGCCACATTCCGCTCGAGGAGCTTCGCCGCATCCAAGAGCCGGTGCTCGGAGGCGATGCATGATGGGGCGGATCCTCCTCCGGCGGCTCGGCTTCCTCTTCCTGACCCTGCTGCTGACCTCGGCGCTGATCTTCTCGGCGACGCAGTTCCTCCCCGGCGACGTGGCGCGGGTGATCCTCGGACGGGAGGCCGGCGAGGAGGCGGTCGCCGCGCTGCGCGACGAGCTCGGACTCGACCGGCCGGCGATCGTGCAGTACGGATCGTGGCTCGGCCGGTTCGTCCGGGGCGACTGGGGGAAGTCGTTCGGGACCGGCCTGCCCGTCCGGCCCCTCGTGGTTGAGCGGCTCCGCAACTCGCTGATGCTCGCGGTCGTGGCGCTCGTCTTTGCGGTTCCGTTCTCGATCCTCCTCGGCGTCTGGGCCGGGCTGCGGGAGCACGGGTTCGCCGACTCCGCGATCAGCCTCGCGAGTCTCGCCGTCGTCGGACTGCCCGAGTTCGTCACCGGCGTCCTGCTGATCGAGCTGCTCGCCCACCGTTGGGACCTCCTGCCGGCGAGCTCGCCGATCGCGCCGGGGACCGGCTTCTGGGAGGCGCTGCCGTCGTTGATTCTGCCTGCGCTGACGGCGACGCTCGTCCTCCTCGCCTACATCGCCCGATTGACCCGCGCCGAGGTCGCCGAGCAGATGCGTCGGCCGTACGTCCGTACGGCGGTGCTGAAAGGGCTGCCGCGGTGGACCGTCGTGTTCAAGCACGTCCTGCGGAACGCCCTACTGCCGACGATCACCGTGGTCGCGATCAGCTTCGGCTGGCTGATCGGCGGGATCATCGTGATCGAGAACGTGTTCAACTACCCCGGACTTGGCCGGCTGCTCCTGTTCGCGATCGACCGGCGCGACGTCCCGCTGATGCAGGCGATCGCGATCGTTGTGGTGATCGGCGTCGTCTTCGCGAACCTCGGCGCCGACCTGCTGTACGCCGCCGTCAACCCGCGGATACGGTACAGGTAGGGAGGAGTCGCTCGGTCGCTCGTCGAGCGGCCGGACGACACCACGGCCGTTCGAGCAACGGCGCTGTCTTTGGTTTTTCGCTAAGATCGGAGCGCTTGGAGGAAGATTCATCGATGTCGTGAGACGAAGCCGAGACGTGGGGCGGGCAGCCTCCGTTCGAGAGGTGTCCGGCTCTCAAGCGTTGCTTCCGTACGAAGGAGGAACATGAACATCGTCCTGCAGATCACGAGAGAACCGACGGGCTGGAGCATCCGGGTCGACCTTGGACCGGTGAAGCTCTCCTTCCGGTAGGTCCGGCTGGGCAGTCGATTCCATCCGGCGGCCCGAAATCCGGTCCGAAGCGCCGGGGCTACGCGGCCTCTTCGTAGACGTCCTTGATCACGTCCATCGCGAAGCGCGCCGCCACGGTCGCCGGACCGGCGCCGAACTCGATCGCGACGTCGATCGTCTCGATGAGCTCTTCCACCGTTGCTCCGGCCTCGGCCGCCTTCTCGATGTGCCATTGCATGCACGACTCGCAGTTGATGACCACCGCGATTGCCGTAGCCATCATCTCCTTGTGCTTGCGGCTGACGGCCCCGTCGGGATAGACGGCCGCTTCCATGTCCACGATCGCACGGTAGCCCTTCGACTTGTGAGCGAGGAACCAAGTGTAGGCTTCTTTCCTCTTCCGGGAAATACGGCGGAGTTCGTCCATGGCAGCACCTCCTTGATGTGCCCTTCGGCGTGCTCTTCGCGCGCCCGTGCCTCGGCGGCGCGGATCGTACCGTCCGACCGGAACTCCCACAACCCGGCAGCGGCGCATTCTGGGGACGTCGTACGAGAGGCCACCGCGCAGGCTGTGGGAGGTTCAATCGGCTCGTCGTCTTGTCTCGGCGGAATCGGGTCGCTACGCTCCCGGCAGACACGGAGGTGGTCCCGATGCGAGCTTCACGTTTGATCCTGGCGATGGCGATGCTGTTGGCGGTTTCGTGCGCGGTCGGGGCGAACGGCCCGCACGACGGAGCCGGCGGCGGCGGCGGACCGATGCCGTCGATCCTGTTCCTGGATCTCAGTGGACTGAACGCGGCGGTGACAGCCGCCGGCTACCCCCGCATCAGCGAGGTACTGTTCACGATGGGGGGAAGCGGCTACGGCGGGCGGTCCGACGGCGTCCGATTCGGAGGAATGGGCGGAAGTGGTACGACGACTTCGATCGACGGCGAGCGAAGCGTTCGCTTCGGAATCGAAACCTACGGGCTCTTGGTCGAGAAGGTCGCCGCGAGCGACTCCGGATTGACGATCGTCCTCGGCACCGTCCTGGGAGGAGGGAGCCTCGATCTCCGGCTGATCGATCGGTTCCCGGACTCGTTCGAGGACGCCGTCGGCGCACCGTACGTCGCGTCGATGACCAAGGGGTTCTACGCGCTGCAGCCGTACGTTGCGTTCGAGGCGAGGCCGCTCAGCTGGATGGCCGCTCGATTCCAGGTGGGATTCCTGTGGGCGCTGACCGACCCGTGGGCGTTCGAAGAGGTCGAGTTCTCCGGCCCTCCACGGACGCTGACCGGGCTGGTCGCATCGCTGACGGTGCAGTTCGGTGCGCACGGAGGGAACGACGGGGACGCCGCTCCGACGGAGAACGAGGAGGACCTGCCCCTTCCCGAGAGCGAAGCCGAGGAATCGCCTGAGGAGCCGCCGAGCGAATAGCGAAGTTTCGGTGGATGCACAGGAGGCCGATCTACGTGGCGTACAGGACGAACCGCCCGGTCAGTGCGTGGACCGGGCGGCGTCACGGTCTGGAATCACTTCGCCTGCGTCAGAAGCACGATGGCTCCGATCACGGCGAGGATGCCGAGTGCGATCAGGATCCAGGTCGTTCCTTCCATGGCTCACCTCCTTGTCAACGGGGATGCCTTGCCTCAACCGGGTAGATCTTCGAACAGTGCCTTCATCTGCCGCCGGTAGGCGTCGAACGCGGACCGTCCTTCGTCCGTCAGCTTGACCATGGTGTGCGGCTTCCGTTCGACGAACTCCTTGGTGATCTCGACGTAGCCGGCCGCCTCGAGCCTGGAGAGGTGCGACGACAGGTTTCCCCACGTCAGCCCGGTGTTCTGCATCAGAAAGACGTAGTCGGCGGACTCGACCACGTAGAGATGTGCGGTGATCAGCAGCCGCGCCGGCTCGTGGATCGCTCGGTCGATCTCGAAACCGGCCCCCTCTCCTTGCTCTCTAGGCATCGTCCACTCCGTCGACGGGCTCGGGATGCCGCGGGTAGCGCCGCAGAAAGCGGAAGAACAGACCGGCTCCGACGAGCGTGATCAGTCCGCCGACGCCGATCAGCGCGTGCCCGAGGTGGTAGCCGGTCGGCACGAGATCGACGGCGAGAAGTGCCCCAAACAGGAGCCCTCCGTACGCGTAGAGGCGTGGATAGTCGACGGCCCAGCCGGCGACGGCGAGCGCTCCACCCCAGATCAGCCCGATGACCACGATGAAGTGCGACCGCACCCAGGTCGCCCAGTCGGGCGCCGTCTCCCGCGTCGCGAAGGCGGTGAATGCGAACATGCCGCCGCCGGCAAGCGCGAGTGCGGTGAGAATCAGCTGCACGTGAACTAGGCTGCGCTTCCGACGTCCGCGGAACGTCGCGTGGCCAATCCGCGGAGCGATAATCCGTCGCCCGGTCTGCTGCATGAGCGGGAAGAGAACGGCGATCCAGATCGGCGACAGCGCGTAGAAGCCGGTGAGGATCGATGCGCCGAAGGAGGCGAGAAACAGACCGATCAGAAGGTCCCACAGGCCGTGTTCGAAGGTTCGGAGCCAGACCTTCCTCTCGATCTCTCGCAGGCCGGCCCTATCCTTCATCAGAAAGCACCGCTTCCCTTTCGCGCGGGGTCCGGCGCACGAAGCGAACGAACAGGACGAGGCCGATCCCGACACTGATCAAGCCGGAGGCACCGAACGCGATCGCGCCGGGAATCGGAGCCATGAAGCTCTTCCCGGACGCAGCGAGTGCGAAGGCAGCGGCCGCGAAGAGAGCGGCGTGAAGGAGAATTCGTTCGAATTGGAGGAAGATCGCGAGGGCCGTCAGCGGAATCCCAACGATCAGCGTCACAACCGTCGGCAGGGCGAAGCGGCCGAGTCGATCGAAGGGATCAACGGGGGACCGGCCGACGGCTGTCAGGACGACGAGTGCGACGGTCGCGAGCACGCAGACGAGCAGAGCGATCCTCGACGCGCGCGATCGCCGGACGCGCGCGGCGCCGAACTTCACCGCTCCGACGCGGGGCGTTGCGTATCGCCGCTTGGCGAGGGCGAATCCACCGACGGCCGAGAACTGGAGAACCATCAGGGTGAGCAGGCGGACGAGAGAGGTTGCCCCGAGGACCTCGGTCAACGCGGAGACCGCGATCGCCAGCATCAGAGCCCCGAAGTAGATGTCGAACAGGCCGTCCTGCTGGCGGACCTTCCAGCTTCGAGCTTCGATGGTGCGTAAATTGAGTTCTTGCATGATTACTCCTCGAGGGAAACGGGGATGGATACCGAACACTGTTTATTGGTCATGGACGTTCGCCTCAGCGGGGAGACCTCGGACACGAGGGACGGTTCGAAGGAACCTCGAGAAGACGACAAACCCGATCGACAGGCTGACCGTGGCGGCGGATCCGAACGCGATCGTCCCGGGCACCGGCATCCGAGCCAACTGCCCGAGCGCGACGGTGGCAAACTCGGCACCGACGAAGAGCATTCCGTGGACCACCATGCGGGGGTAGTCGAGTGCATAGGCAAGCGCGGACAACGGGGTCAAGACCATGATTCCGATGAGCGCGGAGGGAGCGTAGCTCCCTAGCGCGGCGAATCCGGCGGACAGCGGGAGTCGGGAGATCATCGCCAAAGCGGCGAGCGACAGTGTCAGAGTGACGCTGACAGCGAGGACAATGCGCGCCTGACGGATCCTGTGACGTCGCTGGGGTCCGAACTTCACGGCGCCGATCCGTGGGGCGACGTACCTCTTTCGTGCGAGCCAGAATCCGAGGACGCCTCCGGCGTACAACGCAAGCGTCGCGCCGATTCGGATTGCCGAGGCGACGTCGACTTCATCGAGAAGGTTCGACAGCGCGTTGGCCGAGAGGACGACGCCGAAGAACAAGTCGAACAGGCCGTTCTGCTGCATCGTCTTCCAACTTCTGGATTCGATGTTGCGAAGGTTCAGCGCGTTCATCGTTCTCTCCCGTCAAGTACTTTGTGTTGCAGAGTACTCTGTACGATACACCTTGGAAGATCTTTCGTCAAGGGCACCGACGAAGACGGCTTCGCGTCCCGGCATTGTTCGTCTTCGCAGTATGATCTGAGCCATGTCGACCGGAGGAATGCCCCGATTGACGGTCGAAACGATCGACGGCGTCCTCGAGGGAATCCTCGAGGACGAGGTCGAATCGTTCGATCTCCGGAGCGTGCGCTTCGTCGACCCGTACGCCCTCCTGCTGCTCGATCTGCTCGTCCTCGAGACGGAATCTCGTGGAACGCGACTTCGAATCAACTGGCCCGAGGCACCGGTCGTCCGGCGGTGGATGCGCGCGATGGGGTTCTTCGCCGAGATCGGGGAGACGACCCCACCTTCGGCGAGGGACGTTCGCAGCGCCCTGCAGCCGATCACGGAGATCTCGGACGAGACGAGGATCGGGCGTGTCGTCGACGGCTTCCATCGTCGGCTCGTCGAGCGGTATCCGCTGACCGAGTCGTCGCGACGGACGTTGACGGCGATGATGATCGAGCTGTTCCAGAACATCCCGCACCACAGCAACGCAACGGGGGACGTCGCCGACCCGCACGGGATCGCCGCGATGCAGGACTACGAGGATTCGATCTTCCTGGCGGTCGCCGACAAGGGGATCGGCCTGCGCGGGAGCCTCGGCCTCCGAGAGGGTTACGAGGGGATCACCGATTCGCAGGCGCTGGATTCGATCCTCCGCGACGGGCTCAGCCGGTTCGCGGACGCCGGACGCGGGGGCGAGTTGCAGCGGATCGTCGGCGTCGTTCGCTCCTGGGACGGCGCGTTCGCCCTTCGGAGCGGCTCGGCCCTCCTCTACTTCGACGAACGGGGCGGCGACGTCTACGACGTTCCCGACTTTCCCGGCGTCCAGCTGGCGATCCGCATCCCCCTCCGCCTGTTCGAAGCGGAGGCGGTTGATCCCCCGGGGAGCTTTCCGGTTCAATGACGCCCATGGATGTTGCGGAGTTTCGCGTCGCGCAGTTCGGCGAGCGCCTTGGAACGCGCCTGGAGGGCGAGCGCGCCCGGGAAAAGCTCGAGTCGCTGCTACGGTCTCTTCCGGACGAGGGACAGGTTCGGATCCGTCTCGACGGGCTCGAAGTCCTCAGCACGTCGTTTGCCGACGAGCTCGTCGGTAAGGCGTGCCAACACGTCGTGGACGGGGAGTTCGGCGACCGGACGATGGTCCTCGACACGCCCTCCCTCGAACTGACGGAAGGGATCGACGTGAAGCTCGCCCAACGCCGCCTGGCGATGATCTGTCTTCACGACGGGCGATGGCGGCTCGTGGGATTCCACACCCCGGCGCTCTTCGAGACGCTGGAGCGGATCGTCGAGAAGAAGCGGACGACGGCGAGGGAGTTGGCCGAGGAGCTCGGCCTGCAGATGAGCGCGTGCGTCAACCGCGTCGCCCGCCTCGCCGATCTCCGCTTGATCCGTCGCCGCAAGATCGGGATGAAGGGTCCGCAGGACGTTTACGAACTCCACTCCATCCTGAGCGGTTGACAGACCGACGTACACGTTGTACACTTGACTAAGTGTACGAACATGTTCTACCCGGTGAACGAACTCGTCGATGCACTGGTTGTCTACCGCAGCGGGGCCCCGCACCCCCTCTTGCGCGCCTTTCGGTGGAAGAACCGCCGGTACGACGTGACCTCGACGCACCTCGTCCACCGGGAGCGGGAGGGCGAGACGGCGTATCTGGTGTACTCGGTCGATTGCAGCGGCGATACGTACGTCCTCCGTCTCGATACGGGACGTGGGCGATGGACGCTCGAAGCGCTCGAAGCGGACGGGTGAGGGGAGCGTGGTCGAATGCGACGCGTGATCCTGCACGTCGACATGGACTCGTACTTCGCCTCGGTGGAACAGCAGGCGCGTCCCTCCCTGCGCGGAAGACCGATCGGCGTCACCGGCCGCCCGACGGAACGGTCGATCGTCGTCGCCGCTTCACGCGAGGCGAAACGGTACAAGGTGTGGACGGGAATGCCGGTCTGGGAAGCGCTGAAGGCGTGCCCGGACCTCGTCCTCGTCTCCGGCAACCCGGAGCGGTATCTCTCGATCACCAAGCGATTCGTCGAGATCCTCAAGGAATACACCGCGCTGCTGGAGGTGTACTCCGTCGACGAGGCGTTCCTGGACGTGACGCAGGAGGCCCCGAAACACGGCGGGCCGATCCCGATGGCGCATGGGATCAAAGCGGACTTTCGTGAAGCCCTCGGCGAATGCATCACCGCGACGATCGGGATCGCGTCGGGGAAGACGTTCGCCAAGCTGATCGGATCCCGCCACAAGCCGGACGGGGTCGGCCTGCTCGACGACGAGGAGATCCCGGAGCTGCTGGAGTCGACGCCGGTCGGCGACGTTTGTGGGATCGGACCGCGAATCGAGACGCGGTTGAAGCGGGTCGGAATCCGCACGCTGCGGGATCTCGGGAACGCGTCGGAGCGGTTCCTGAAGCGCGAGTTCGGGGTGTACGGACTTCACCTTCACGAGATCGGTCAGGGACGCGATTCGACGCCGCTCGTCCCCCACACGGACGCCCCTCCTCCAAAATCGGTCGGACACTCCAAATCGTTGCCCTCGGATCTCCGGCACTTCCCTCTCGCGTTGATCGTCCTGCGCGACCTCTGTGACAAGGTGGCGCGGCGGATGCGCCGGCTTGGCTACATGGGCCGGACCGTCCATTGCGGATTCCGGGTCGGATCGATCGGGCCGCACTACGGCAAGCAGGCGACGCTCGATCTCCCGTCCGACGACGGGGAGACGTTCTACGAAGCGTGCCTCGTCGTCCTCGGGAAGATCCCGGTGAAGCCCGACCGGGTCTCCAACGTCGGCGTCTCCGTCGGCAACCTCGTGCCGACTGACCGGACGTCGTACGCGCTGTTGGAGACGGATCGGCGGCGCGAACGGTTGAATCAAGCCGTCGATCGGATTCGGGATCGCTTCGGCGACGGGTCCGTCCGGTTGGGGACCTCGCTGCTCGTGCGCCCGATTCCCCAGCACGTCGGCGGCTTCTTCATGGCGAGCGACGACCTGGAGATCGGCTGACGGCTCGTGGGTGCGCCAGCGTCTACGAAACGAGGTCCTCGGGCAGGTGGATGGCGAAGCGGCAGCGATCGTCGCCGCGGAGGATCGACTGTACGACGTCGACGCGGATCGGTCTTCGATCGAGGATCGTCTCCCACATCTGGACGTACCAGCCGGCGGAGCAGTTGCAGAACGACGTCGACAGCTCCTCGCCGGTTCGGATGACTTCCTTGACCAGGGAGCAGAAGCAGCCGTAGTAGCGCTTCTCGGCCGGGTCCGTTGCCCGATCGTACGCCTCCCGATTCCACGGCGGGACGAGCTTCTCGGTGTAGACGACGTGTCTCGGCTCTCCTTCCACCCAGAAGATCCTCGACGGGAACAGGTCGTCGTCCCGGTTCAGTCGCTCGATGAACCGAACGACGTCGCCCTCCTCCTCGTACGCCGCCTTCATCCGGAGGAGCTGGGCCTTCGGGTAGCGATGGGCGCAGCCGTTGAGGACGCACGCGCGCGTCCGTTCGGACGGGACCGATTCGTCGAGGCGGTCGAGTGCGCCGAGGACCCACGCGCGGAGCTTCTCCGAATCGAAGTCGTGTCGGACCTCGTTCGAGCCGGCCGTGACCGCCGTGGCCGTCTTCTCGTCGATGCGCTCCTTCAGCCCGCGTTCGAGCGATTCGATCCAGGTCGGGAAGTGGTAGGAGATCTGGATCTCGGTGACGTAGTGCTCGGCCCGATTCCCGTGCGTCTCCGGACCCTCCAGGTAGACGTAGCGCGTCGGGTTGTCTCCGGCGAGGAGGTTCCTCTCCACGATGAACCCCCACATCCGCTCGGCCGTCTCGCGAAGACCCGGCGCGCCGTCGGACTTTGTGTACGGCCCTTTGTGGGTGGCCCAGAGGACGTGATCCCCGGCGAGTGTCTTGATTTCTGCCCCCTCGATCGTCGCGCTCTCTGCCACGGGAAGCCCGATCTCGACCTGGAACCCCTTCTCCGGATCGTGCCCGAGGAACAGGCACACCGGCGGGCCGCTCGCTACGTCGCGGGCCGTCTCTCGCAGCCCTTCGATCGCCGCCTGGACTTCGTGCTGGTCCTTGACGAAGCACCGAACGCCGACGACGGTCTGAGGCTCCACCCACTTCGCACGCACATCGATCGGGCTCATCGTGGGCTCCTTTCGTGGCTCGTGTTGCTCGAAGAATACACGGCGAGCGTCCCCGGAATCGTCTCGCCACCGTCTCCGCGGTACCGAGGAAGAGGGAGACGTCGTGACCTACCTGGGAAGCGGCGCGCCGCCCGCGACGCGGTGGGCCCATCGGGTCGTCTCGGGGAGTCGGTATCGGGTGCAGCAGGCGAGGGCGAACTCGGACGCGTGCTCGACGTCGATCCGGTGACCGGGGGAGACGAAGACCGGCTTCACGCCGGAGCGCGTTCGGAGGACCGAGCCGATGATCCGCTCGGGGTTTCTCTCGTCGCGCAGGCAGGTTGAATCTCCACGGTTCGGTCCGGGCGGCTCGTACGTTCCGTAGAGTCGCGATTTGGCGACGCCGACGCTCGGCCGGTCGAGCCACAGCCCCACGTGCGCCGCGAGGCCCATCCGGCGTGGGTGGGCGATCCCCTGCCCGTCAAACACGAGAAGATCCGGTTTGGATGTCAGTCTCTCCCACGCGGCGAGGATCACCGGTCCCTCGCGGAACGTCAGCAGGCCGGGGACGTACGGATAGGCGGCGTCCGCTTCGGCGGTCACGCCCTCGATCGGTTCGAGGTCGGGGTAGTGCAGGACGACGATCGCCGCGCGCGCACGCGCGGCCTTGACGGAGACATCGACCCCGGCGACCGACGAGACCTTCCGGCCGTCCCAGGACAGGACGAGACAACGGGCTAGCTCACGCTGGATCCGGATCGCCTCCTTCGGACTCAGATCCCATTTGTGCAATCGACGGGGCACCATCGCGTCACCGCCCGACGTTTTCGGTACGGCGTTCTACTGTAGTTCCCGTTGTGGTCGCCTACAATCCCCCTCGACCGGTCCTGCGTCCGCAGCAGGACCTTGACCGAAGGAGCCGACGATGGCGTTCGACCGCAACGACCGAGTTCTGTTCGACCGATCTGCGGAGGCGTACGGCGAGGTTCGGCCCGGCTATCCGGACGAGCTGATCGAAGAGTTGATCGATGCGTCCGGAGTTCCGGACGGCGGAGCGATTCTCGAGATCGGGTGCGGGACCGGCCAGCTGACCGTTCCGTTGGCCGAACGGGGCTACGAGATCACTGCGGTCGAGCTCGGGCGCGAACTGAGCCGTCTCGCAGCGGCGAACCTCGCGTCGTTCCCGAACGCGGCGGTCGTCTGCGCCGACTTCGAGCGATGGGACGTCGAGCCGGGCACCTACGATCTGGTCGTCGCGGCGCAGGCGTTCCATTGGATCGAGCCGGCGATCGGGTATCCGAAGGTCCACTCGGCGCTTTGTCCCGGCGGTTGCCTGGCGCTGATCTGGAACCTCTACCCGGGGTGCGACGCGCCGGTCCACCGCGCGCTCGACGAGGTCTATCGGGCGTGCGCCCCACGGCTGGTCGGGGCCTCTGAAAGGCGCTCGTTGGAGGCGCGCGTCGAGCGAACCGTGCGCGAGATCGCCGCGTCCGGTCTGTTCGACGCCCCGGACGTCCGCCGGTATCCGTGGACGAGGACGTACGCGACCGCGGAGTACCTGAAGCTGCTGCGGACGTTCTCCGATCACCTCGCGCTCGATCCAGAGGATCTCGATCGACTCCTCGACAACGTTCGCTCGACGATCGATCGGTTCGGAGGGACGATCGACCGCCCGCAGGTCGCCACGCTGTTCCTCACCCGCCCGCGGTGAAGACCGTGCTGCGAACGAGACCCGATTCGGTCATAAGTTTCACTCTTGATTGAACCAACTGAACTCGTTATACTCCGCCCTTCACGGGAGGAGCCATGGACAGGGAGGAGTACAAGCGGTTCATCGAGCAGGCGGCAGACGTGATGGACGAAGACGGACTGCCGCACATGGCCGGGCGCGTGATCGGAGCGCTGCTGGTCTGTGTGCCGCCGTACATGTCGCTCGCCGAGCTCGCGGAGGACGTGCAGGCGAGCAAGGGCGCGATCAGCATGGCCACGCAGCTTCTGCTCCGGCTCGGGTTCATCGAACGGATCAGCCTGCCCGGCGAGCGCCGCCACTACTACCGACTGCGCCCGAACTTCCTCGAGGACATGACGCTGGAGCGATCGGAACACATCCTGCGGCATCGGCGGTTGTTCGAGGCCGGCACGCAGCTCCTTCGCGATGAACCGATGGAGGTCAAATCGCGACTGATCGAATTGCAGGCGTATCTCGACTTCTTCGCGGAAGAGCTTCCCGGACTGAGCGAGCGATGGCGGAACCGGCGAGACGAGTTGATCCGCCGGCGCATGGAAGAGACGACGTAGACAAGGAGAGACGATGAGCAGACGATCGATGGTCGTTGGTTGGACGTGCGTTCTGGTCGTTGCGACGGCGCTCATGGCGTCCGCGCAAGCCGGGGCGGAGCCGATTCGCGTTCTGGTCGTCGACGAGACGAAGACGTTCAACTCGACGATGCGGGTCGCCGGGCTCGTCGGCGCACTGCGTGCCGTCGGAGTGTTCGAGGTGGGAGTAACGCTCGGTGACGTGACGACGAACTACGACGATCCGCTCGCGGGCCGTCTTCCCGAAGCAGGGGAAGGCCCGTACGACTTGATCGTGATCCTTCCGAGGGGGCTCGACGACGGATCGATAAGCCATATATGGATCGTCAGCGCCGGGTTGAGCGATCTGCCGCCGGCCGTGACTGCTGCGCTCGGCGTTCTTGCCGGCACCGTCGAACTCGTCTTTGCCGAGATTGCCGAGGCGATTGACGTCTCCGAGGACCTCTGGCCGTGCCTCCTCTGGGCGGTCTATTCAACGAAGGGATGGATCCGATGAACCGACTGATTCGATTCGCTGTAGACCACCCGATCTGGACGATCGCCGTGACGCTGTTGCTGGCCGTGGGATTTGCGTACCCGATCCAGTTCATGACCCAGGAGACAGACTTCCGCGAGTTCATGGCCGATGACGATCCGATCATCGTCCTGATGGACGAGGCGGAGGCACGCTACGGCAGGTCGTGGGGGATCATGGTGATGCTGTTCAACGAGGACGGCATCTTCAATGAGGCGACGCTCGACAAGATCGAGCGGATGGCCGACGAGATCGAGGCGATCCCGGGAATCAAGTCGGTGAGCACACCACTCAACTCCCAGACGATCGTTGGAACCGAGACGGCGCTTTCCGTCCGGAGGGCAGCACCCGACGGCGTCGCGCCGAAGACGACCGAGGACATGGAGATCTTCCGCGAGCGGCTGATGGCCGACGAGAACCTGATCGGAGGTGTGGTCAGCGAAAACGGGCAAGCGGCATTGATCAACATCGAGCTCGAGGTCGGGGCGGACGAGTACGCAATCACGCCGGACATCGTGGAGATCGTCGATGCGAATCGCGGCGACGGCGACACCCTGTACATCTACGGCGACGCGTACTTCGACACCGTCATGTCCGAGGAGATGAACAAGGACACGTCGCTCCTCTTCCCATTAGCGATCGTGGTGATGGTCGCGCTCCTGTTCGCGTCGTTCGTGACGATCCGCGGCATCCTTCTGCCGATCGCGATCGTCCTGTTGTCAATCATCGTAGCGATGGGGGCGATGGTCCTTCTCGGCTTCCCGATGACGAGCATGTCCTTCATCGCTCCGATCCTTCTTTTGGCGATCGGAATCGCCGACGCGATCCATGTGCTGAACCGGTACAACGAGGAGATCGCCAAGGGGGTCGAGAAGCGCGAGGCGATCTTCAACACGATGCGGGAGATGAAGGGGCCGGTCGTGATGACGTCGCTGACGACTGCGGTCGGATTCCTTTCGTTGCTCTCGTCGTTCCTCGTTCCGCAGCGCCACTTCGGTATCGTCACCGCAATCGGCGTACTGGCGGCGATGCTCTTCTCGCTCGTGTTGATTCCTGCTGTCTTCTCGCTGCTGAAGAAGCCGCGGGTGCGGGATCTCACGAAGGGGCTCCGGCCGCTGACGCGGGTGCTGCTCGCGTTCGAGAAAGTCATCGCCGGGCACCGGAAGATCGTCCTTCTCGTGGCCCTGATCATCTTCGGCGTGATGGTCGCGGGGATTCCCCGGCTGCGCGTCGAGACGTCGAACGAGGAGTTCCTCGGCAAGGAGTACGAGGCGGTCAAAATCCTCGACTTCACGTCCGAGTACTTCTCCGGCGACATGAGCCTGATGGTCGAGTTTGAAACCGGGCGGCGCGACGGGTTGAAGGATCCGGCGGTACTGAACGCGATGCTCGGCCTGGAGGATTTCCTCCTCGACAACGGCGTCGGGAAGACCTTCTCGCTGACGACACTCGTCCGCCAGATGAACGAGAAGTTCAACGCCGACGATCCCGCGTTCTACGTCATTCCTGACAGCCGGGAGATGATCTCGCAGCTCCTGCTCCTCTACACGTTCCAGGGCGGGACGCTCGGCGACATGGCTGTCGGCGACTTCTCAGCCGGTACGGTGACCGGGATGTACCAGATGGAATCGTCCGGAAACGTCTCGCGCCTCGCGAGGCTCGTGCAGGATTACCTCGACGAGCACTTCCCGGAAGGCGGGGAGATGCGGGTCCGGATGATCGGCGGAACGACGCTGATGGACCGGATGTTCACCCAGATGACGAACAGCCAGCTGATCGGTCTGGCGACGACGATCTTCGCCGTCGCACTCTTGGTCATGCTGCTGATGGGTTCGATCGTCGCCGGGTTGATCGCGGCGATCCCGCTGATCCTGACGGTTACGTTCTCGATGGGAATCATGGCGTACACCGGACAGCCGCTCGACATCATGACGCTGATGGTGTCGGTGGTCGCCATCGGGATCGGGGTCGACTACTCGATCCACTTCATCTCCCGCTTCCGGGCGGAGTATCGGAAGGACGAGGACGCGAATCGGTCGCTGCAGGCGACAATCCAAACGACCGGGCGCGGCATCACTTACAACGCGCTGACCGTGGCGCTCGGGTTCTTCATCCTGATCTTCGCCTCGTTCAAGGGGATCCGGACGTTCGGGTGGCAGATCGCGCTGACGATGGGGATCAGTGCCTTGTCGGCGATATCGATCATCCCGGCGATCCTCGTGCAGTGGCAGCCGAAGTTCCTGTCGCGTGTTCCCTTGTGGAAGCGTGGGCAAGCTGCGAACGAAACCAAGAAACCCGGGTAAGTCCCCGGAGGAGGATTCCATGTTGAAGAAGACGATGGTTTGGACGATCACGGCAGCGATGGTGCTCCTGGCGGGATTCGCGGCCGTTGCACTGACCGCCGACGAGATCCTCGACCGGATGGAAGAGGAAGGTGACAAGCTGGCCGAGGGGAGCATGGTCGGCACGATGCGGTTCGACAACACGTACCGCGATGAGACGACCGCGAGCAACGTGTTCGGTATGCTCTCGAAGCCGAACTTCGCGCTGCTCTACTTCATCGAGCCTGCCGACGTGGCCGGGACGATCTTCCTGACGCACGAGATTAACGACGGGAGTGACTCGCGCCTCTGGCTCTACCTCCCGCTGCTTGGGATCCCGAAGGAGCTTGTCTCGGACGAAGAGCGCGGCGGCAGCTTCGCCGGGAGCTCGATGTCGTACGACGAGCTTGGGGGCGAGAACGATCGAAACGACTTCGAGGCGAAGCTCCTCCGCGAAGAGGAGCTGGTGATCGGTGACGAGACGCGGATGGCCTACGTGATCGAGTCGATCGCGAAGGACGGCGTCGATACCGACACGCCACGCTCGATCCTCTGGGTCGATACCGAAGCGTTCATCATGCTGAAGGCCGAGTCGTACAACGACCTGGGGAACCTCTCGGCGACGATTGAGGTCGTCTCCCTGACCGAGTTCGAGGGGATGCTGACGTTCTCGGAGATGCTGAGTACCGACGTGCTCGATGAGAGCTCGACGCTGATCACCGTGATCGAGCGGCGTCGGCCGGACGCCGAGATCGCCGACGAGGTGTTCTCCCCGGACAACCTGACGACGTTCGATCCGGCCGTGTGGGGCTTCTAGGAGTCGAGACGAGGTTCACAGCGGGGGCGCCGCTTCGCACAGGCGGCGCCCCGTTTCGTTTTCCGAAGGCTCAGTTTGCTTCGACGACGCGCCGGAGCGTTTCGTACTCGTTGCCGAGGTTTCGTTCGCCCCGTCCCGCGGGTGCGGCGAGGATCGACTGAATCCGATCGATCGACCGAAGGGCGCCGAAGAGGGGGACGTGGCGCTCGACGTCCTTCAGGAGGTCTCGGAGCGACCGATACCCTTCGAGCAGCGCCGCGACCAACTCGTCTCCGGTCTCCCGGCCCTCGACGTAGCTCCGGATCGTCGCGAGGTCGTAGGCGTAGTAGCCCCAGCGACATCGGTCGAAGCCGATCGCGCGGGCCTCGCCACCGTGGAAGAGGAGATGGCAAGGGCCCAGCCGTCCGTGGATGACGCCCGCGATCCTCGGTCCGTCCCGAAGGGTCGACATCGCCACCGAGATCGACTCGATCGCGCGCCGGAAGACCTCCAACTCGTCAACGGAGTACCGGGTTCGCAGGAGGCCTTCGTCGAGGACCTCCGACATCAGCGTCGCGTTCCGTCGGGGCGGCGTGATTTCCTCCGGCCATCGGAACGTCTCGGCGTAGGTATGGAGCGTCGCCATGAGGCGACCCACGGCGTGGAGGTGGGCCGGAGCGAGTTCCCGGTCGCGAGACTCGCCGTCGACCCAGCGGAGGAGGACGCAGGAGTGGAATCCGGAGACCCCGGCGATCGAAACCCTTCGGACCAGCTCCCCTTCCATGGTGAGGATCGGCTCGGGGACGACGAGATCCGTGTCGCGGCGGATGGCGGTCAACCAGAGGATCTCGCGCCGTAGGGCGTCGGGGTCGTGCTCGGACCCGCAGATGCGCAGGGCGTAGTGTCGGGAGGGATCGCCGGTCGCGACCTCGAACGTCACGTTCTCGGCGTCTCCGAGATGGGTCAGCCGCGCTTCGTCCAGGCCGTACGCCGAAAGCGCCTTGCGCGCGAGCCGGGCGTACTGATCGAACCTCTCCGAGTCCGGGATGCGTTCGAGCCGATCCATCGTCGTCTTGTAGAGGACCTCCCTTCGCCGTCTTCGATTCGAGTGTAGCGTTGGGGGGGTTGCCGTACGAACGGACCGGCAGCGGCCGGGATCTGGACGGCCCGTCGACGCGCCGGTACGATCGCCGGCAGCGGAAGGGAGGCGGCGTGTTCAAGGAGACCGCGCGGTACTACGACCGGATCTACGCGTTCAAGGACTACGCGGCCGAGGCCTCGAAGATCCGCGTGATCGTCGAGGAAGAGCTCCGCACCGGCGGGCGGCGGCTCCTCGACGTCGCCTGCGGGACCGGTCTCCATCTGGAGCAGCTCAAGGCGCACTTCGACGCCGAGGGTCTCGATCTCTCGCCGGAGCTCCTCGAGATCTCTCGCGAGCGGAACCCGAAGCTGACGCACCACACCGCCGACATGCGGACGTTCGAGCTGGACGCCCGCTTCGACGTCGTCACCTGTCTGTTCAGTTCGATCGGCTACATGACGACGGCCGACGATCTTCACCGCGCGATCGAGCGGATGGCCGCCCACCTCGTCCCCGGCGGATTCCTGATCGTCGAGCCGTGGCTGACGCCGGACGCGTGGAGGTCGAACACCGTCCACGGGCTGTTCATCGACGAGCCGCAGCTGAAGATCGCCCGGGTCAACACCAGCTTCACCGAGGGGCGCGTGTCGGTCTTCGACCTCCACCACCTGATCGGCACGCCGGAGAAAACGGAGCACGTCGTCGAGCACCACGAGCTCGGCCTGTACACGGTCGACGAGATGACCGGTGCGTTCTCGGCGGTCGGACTCGACGTCCGCTACGATCCGGAAGGGCTCACCGGCCGGGGCCTCTACGTCGCGAGGAAGCCGTGAGCACGGTCGAGTGGACGATCCGGGAAGGACGGGTCGAGGAAGTCGAGCGGCTCGTCGCGTTGCGTCGCGCGATGTTCGAGGGGATGGGAATCGACGACCCGAAGACGCTCGATCGAGTCGCCGACGCGAGCCTCGAGTACTTCAAGGAGCAGATCCCGGCCGGCGTCTTCCGCGTCTGGGTGGCCGTCGCCTCCGGTGCTGACACCGGAGGCGTGACAGGTTCCGGTCAGACCGGAACCTGCGAGGGCGAGTCCATTGCGCCGATCGAACCCGGCGAAGGGGAGCCGATCGCGTCGATCGGACTCGTCGTCCACTCCGTTCCGCCGGGCCCGTCGAACTCGATCGGGAAGGTCGGCTACATCATGAACCTCGTGACGCTTCCTCCCTGGCGGCGGCGCGGCATCGCCCGCGCGCTGTTCGAGCACGTCGTGGAGGTGCTCCGATCCGAAGGGGTTCCAATCGCCAGCCTCCACGCGTCGTCCGACGGGCGGAGCCTGTACGAGGATCTTGGTTTCGAGGTCCGAGACGCGCTGCCCGAGATGCGCCTCCGGCTCAGCTGACGGCGAAGAGAGGCCCACGGTCCTTGTCCGTCTCGGAGGGACACGCTACGCTGATTGCGCTCCATGCGCTGGGGGTATTCGATGATTTCAACGTGGTCCTGCCTTCGCGAGGGAATCGACGTGCTCGTGCGGCGGTTTCCGCTTCTCGTCGGTGCGTGGCTCGTCATCCTGGCGGTGCAGCAGGCGATCGACCTGGCCTTCCCCGACTTGGGGTCGTGGGTCTGGCTCAACCTGGTGCTGTACGTCCTGCTACTTGCGCCGCTGTACGCCGGGCAGTACCTCCTCGCGGTGCGGGTCGTGCGGGGCGAGCCGGCCGCGTTTCGTGACCTGTTTCGGGGCTTCTCGCAGTGGGGGACCCTCGCTCTCGTTTATCTTCTCACGTCGCTGGCGGTCGTCGTTGGCTTCTTCCTGTTCATCGTTCCTGGAATCGTCTGGGCGATCATGTTCGCGTTCGCGCCGATCGTCGTTCTCGATCGGCCGGCGGGCGGCGGGTCCCGACCGACGATCGGAGCCGTGGAGGCGATGCGCCGCAGCAAGGAGCTCACCGCCGGATACCGCGGGACGTTGTTCGGGATCAGCCTGCTGCTGAGTCTTCCGACGATCGCCATTGTCGTCGCCGTGGCCATTTCGGCGGCTTGGCCCGAGATCCGGATTCCGCTCTGGGCGATCCAGCTCTTCTCCCTGTTGAGCGGGACGCTGTTCCTCGGTCCGCTGCACGCTACGAGCTACATGGTGGCTTACGACGCGATCACTCGCCTCGAACGCGGGGATCAGGGCGTGCCTCCCACGGTCACGTCGGAGGAACGCTCTACGGGCGGGTGAGGCTTCGCGCCCGGTCGATCGCGAGCGCGTTGTAGAACGGGTGGGCCGCGACGACGTCCGGATCCTCGGCGGCTTCCAGAACCGTCGCGATGAGATTGTCGAGCAGCTCGTCGTCGCCGACCGCTCGAGCGTAGTACTCGGCGTAGTTGACGTGGTTCTCGAGGTAGGTCGGGTCGATCTCGATCGACCGCTCGAAGTGGGAGACCGCGTCGGCGCGGCTCCGCCCGACGGCAAAGTACGCTTGGGCGAGGAACGCCGCCATCGAGCGATGTGGGCCGCCGCCGCCGTACGTCTCGTCGAGTTCGATCGCCCGCGCGAACGAGGCCTCCAAGTCGCGCACGCCGCCGAAGAGCGCCGTGAAGTGGTGGTAGTCGAGCCACTGACCGAGGTTGTTCCCGTACCAGAAGATCGAGGTGACGTCGGTGGCCGCGCGAAGGGCGGCGCGGAAGCCGTCCCGCTTCCGGGCCGCGACGAACGTTGGGTCGAGTTCGAGTGCTGCGAGTGCGGCGTCCTTTCCCTCCTCGTACGTCGCTTCCTTGTCCCTTGACGTCTCGAGGTACGCGAAGGCGAGCTCGTAGTACGCCTGAGAGAGCCGGTTGAGCACGAGGACGCGGCTCTCGACGTCCTCTGTGGGGAGAAGCGGAAGGGCCTCCTCCCAGTGGTCGATCGCGGTCCGGAGGGACGCTTCGTAGGCATCGAGGTCGAACGGTCGGCTCCACCGGTCGAAGAGCGCGTCGGCTTCGGCGAGGAGCGTGGCGACGTCCGGTTCCTCGGCGTGTGCGGTCGGACCGGCAACCGTGAGGACCGCGGCCAGGAAGAAGACGTTCGCGCACACGGATCGGATGGCGATCCCCCTCGGACCGGACATGGGACGAAGGATACCCGATGGCGGCGGGCCGTGAAGGCTAGACCGGGTGACGCTGGAGAAGGCGCACCGTCTCCGCGGCGGCCTGTAGGACATGGGCCAGTACTTGGTCAAGGCGGCGATGAAGAGGTAGGAGGAAGCGCAGAACTGTGGTGCAAGCGCGAGTACTGATTGAACTGGTCCGTCTCCGTAGGATAGAATGCAGGAGTCTCCGTGGGAGTGCAACTACATTGATGTCACCGAAAGAGCGATGACCACTAGCCCGATGTGACTTGAGAAGCAGCCCTATGACGGACTGACACTTCGTAGGCGAACTCTACCTTTGCCCGTGATCTGGAGGGTCTCATGCCAGTACTGCGGTTGAGACAGCACAGCGATACAAACGGACAACACCGGGTGGAGGTGGAGCTGTCCGGCATCGAGGGTGAGGCTGACCTTTCGGCTGTCTCCGAGTTTTCGTTTGTGCTGGCGGAGAACGACCAGAGTGATCTGCGCTGGTACTTCGAGGACTTCTTGCAGAACCCGCACGAACCGGCGCCGACGATTGCACGGCGGATCGAGGGGCGGATCGCGGAGCTGGGCACGAAGCTGTTCAAGGCTGTCTTCCACTCGAGCGACGACGCCCGTGACCTGTGGGCCCAGTTGCGGCCACGACTCCATGAGACGCGCGTGGAAATCAGCGCTTCAGTACAGGATGTGACCGCGATTCCGTGGGAGCTGCTGCGCGACGCGAAGACGGACTCAACCTTTGCCCTCCACGTACCGGCATTCGTGCGAACGCAGCACGGGACCGCGCGCAACGTCCGCCTGCCCAACCTGCCTGCGAGTGCTGGCGAGCCGATCAGTATTCTCCTCGTCATCTGCCGACCTGGTGGGGGCGAGGACGTGCCGTTCCGCTCCGTGGCCAGCCGGCTGATCAAGGGGCTGACCGAAGAGACCCACCAGCATTACCAGCTCGACGTTCTGCGCCCCCCCACGTTCGGACGCCTGGGCGAGGTGCTACGCGGCGCTCGGGAGTCAGGGCAGCCGTACCACGTGGTCCATTTCGACGGACACGGCGCCTACCTGGAGACGCCGGACGAGCAGAACGTGGCCGAGTGGCTGAAGCGCTTAGGTGCAATCGCGCTCACTGCTCCTCGCAAGGGTTCGCACGGTTACCTCTGCTTCGAGAACGCGGACACAGAGAACAACGTCGAGCTTGTCGACGGCACAGTCCTGGGCGACTTGCTGTATCAGACCGAGACGCCGGTGCTTGTACTGAACGCCTGCCGGTCAGCTCATGCGGAGCCGCTGGGTGCTCCTGAGGAGACGACGGCCAGCGACCCGCACGCGCAGGTGAGGGCGTTCGGGTCGCTGGCCCAGGAAGTCATTGACCAGGGCGTGGCTGGGGTGGTGGCCATGCGGTACAACGTCTACGTGGTGACGGCGGCCCAGTTCGTGGCTGACTTGTACAGCGCGTTGGCCCGGGGGAGGTCGCTTGGGGAGGCGGTGACGGATGGGCGCAAGCAGCTTGCCGCCCGTCTTGAGCGGTCCATTGCCTACGATCCCATTCCCTTACAGGATTGGTCAGTGCCCGTGGTCTTCGAGGCCGCGCCGATTTGGCTTTTCCCCGAGGCGGCAGAGGACGACGGTACGCCGCGCATCTCCGTCTCCGCGGGGGCCGATTCCAAGGGAGTCGAGAAGGCAGGAGATATTGACCGCGCGCTGCCGGCCGCGCCAGACGCGGGGTTCTTCGGGCGCGACGAGACGCTGCTCGCGCTGGATCGGGCCTTCGATCGGAACAACG
The DNA here is from genome assembly GCA_964523545.1 of uncultured Thermotogae bacterium. Lineage (GTDB taxonomy): Bacteria > Bipolaricaulota > Bipolaricaulia > UBA7950 > UBA9294 > JANQEA01. Next base: position 3,149 of record CAZFZM010000010.1, on the reverse strand, counting down.
TCGTACTGCTGCACGCCTATGCCGGCAGCGGCAAGACAGCCACGGCCGTGGAGTTCGCCCGCTGGTACCACGAAACCGGCGGCTTGAGCGACGGCCAGCGCAGCAGCGGACCGGTGTTGTTCACCAGCTTCGAACACTACACCCCACTGCGGAGCGTCCTCGGCCACTTCGGGGAGATCTTCGGGCCATCGCTCGAAGCCGTCGGTGTGAACTGGTCAGCCCTAACCGAGACCGAGAAGATACGCGACGTTGCCCTGCAGGTTATGCGACAGGTGCCGGTGCTGTGGATCTGGGACAACATCGAGCCGGTCCACGGGTTCCCGCGCGGCAGCGAGTCGGGCTGGTCGAAAGACGAGCAGGACGAGCTTCGTGACTTCCTGCGGGCCGTGCGAGGGACTAAGGCGAAGATCCTTATCACGTCCCGTCGCGACGAGGGCGATTGGCTTGGCGAGCTGCCCCACCGAGTGACCGTGCCGCCCATGCCGATGACCGAGCGCGTACAGCTTGCTCGCGCCCTCGTCGAGCGCCGCGGCCGCGAGTTCACGGCTGTGGATGACTGGCGGCCCTTGCTGGCTTACACCCGCGGAAACCCGATGACCATCACCGTCAACGTCTGCCAAGTCTTGCGAGAGGGGCTGACCTCCCGTGACCAGATTAGGTCCTACGTGGAGCGCGTTCGGACCGGCGAAGTCGAGTTCGAGGATGAGCCGGAAGAGGGCCGATCGAAGTCCCTTGGTGCTTCCCTGAGTTATGGCTTCGACGCCGCGTTCGACGACGCGGATCGCCAGCGCCTTGCCTTGATCCACTTGTTCCAAGGATTTGTGGACGTGGACGTGCTACGTGCGATGGGCCTTTCGGAGACTGACTGGCGCCTTCCCGAGATCGAGGGCTTGCCCCGCGAATCGTGGATCGACCTGCTCGACCGGGCGGCGGACGTGGGGCTCGTGGACGCCCATGGCGGCGGCTACTACGCCATTCACCCCGCCCTCCCCTGGTTCTTCAGATCTCTATTCGAAGAGCGCTACCCCGACGGGCAGGCCCCGCTTCGCGCCTTTGCCGTGGCTATGGCCGTACTCGGAAGCTACTACCACGGAGAGTACGAAGAGGGCAACCGCGACGTCATCGCTACGCTCGCGGCGGAGGAGGCCAACCTGCTCCACGCCCATCGCATCGCCCGCGGGAACGACTGGCACGACGCCCTTACTGGCACGATGCAGGGTTTGCGGATTCTGTACGGCGATACCGGCCGGCGGCCCGAATGGACGCGGCTCGTCGAGGAGATCGTCCCTGACTTCGTGGACCCCGCGACCGACGGTCCTCTGGCCGGCCGCGAAGAGGATTGGAGCCTCGTAACGGAATACCGCGTTCAGCTCGTAAAGGAATCGCGCGACTGGTCCGAAGCCGAGCGCCTGCAACGCCTGCTCGTGGAATGGGCTCGCCGCCGCGCCACGCGATTCCTGGACCAGCCCACCGCAGCTCTCGACGGCTCGGCCCGCGCTACCATGCGCTCGCTGGGGGCGTGCCTGCACGGCCTAGCGGAAGTCCAGCGGAAGCGCGGTGAGGTGGAGTGCGCCACGCACTACCGCGAGGCGCTGGAGATTGCCGAGCGCATCGGCGACCGGCCCCACGCGGCCGTGACTGCATTCAGCCTGGGCAATGCGTACGTTGACGACGAAGTTCCCGCCCTGCGCGATCCCGACCAGGCCGAGGCCTGGTACCGCCGCAGCCTGGACTTGTTCGAACAAGCCGACCGCCTCGGCCGCGCGTCGTGCCTAAGCCAGCTGGGGTACCTGGCCCGCGAACGCTTCGTGGAAGCACGCGCCGCGGACGGCCCCGAGGAGGAACTCCTGGGGCTGATCAACGAGGCCGCGCGCTTCTACCACCAAGCGCGGGACCTTCTCCCTGAAAGTGCGGTCAATGACCGGGCGGTTATCGAAGGCGAGCTTGGCAACATCTACGGCGAGATGGGCGACATTGACCGCGCCCTGCCCCACTGGGGCGAGTCCATCCGGCTGAACGAGTTCGCCGGAAACCCATTCGGCGCCGCTAAGACCCGCTTCAACGTCGCCGTCGTCCTCGCCCTCGTCGGCCGTTTCGCCGACGCCCGCGAGTACGCCCTCGCCGCCCTGCGCAGCTTTGAGACCTTTGGACCCCGCGCTGCTGCCGAGACCGAGGAAACCCGACGCCTGCTGGTGGACATCGAGCGCGATCTCGAACATCATTCGCGATAGTCCCAGAGGGCAAGTCCGTTATGAGCTGACTCACCTCGGAGCACGCTGGCGCAAAGCCGCGCAAGATGAACGCAAACCTCGGCAAGGTAACGATGCAGCGCTAGCTATTGACGTACCCGTTCTCCTGGAACCAGTCGACCGCCTTCGCGAGCGCGTCACGGGCCGGGGTCTGCGGGAAGCCGAGCTCTCGGACGGCCTTGCCCGGGTCGAAGTACATGGTGTGGCTCGACATCCGGATCGTCTCCGGCGTCATCCGTGGGGTGATCTTCGGGAAGAGCCGGCAGAACGCGGCGTTCACGTACGACAGCGCCAGGATCGGCCGGTACGGGACGCGAAGGCTCGGCGAAGGCAGCCCGGTGATGTCGGAGAGCAGGTCGAGCATCCCCTTCATCGTGACGTTCTCCCCGCCGAGGATGTACCGCTCGCCGACGCGGCCCTTCTCGGCGGCGAGCCAATGTCCGACGGCGACGTCCTCGACGTCGACGACGTTCATCCCGGTCTCGATGTACGCCGGCATCTTTCGATTGAGGAAGTCGAGGATCGTCTGGCCGGTTGGGGTCGGTTTGGCGTCGCGAGGGCCGACCGGAAAGCTCGGATTGACGATGACGATCGGCAGCTCCTCCGTGCACTCGAGCGCGACCTGCTCGGCGAGGTACTTCGACTTCTTGTAGTCGCCGACGACCCGGTCAAGGCTCGTCTCCGTCGTCTCGTCGGCCGGGAGGCCGTCGTCGCGCAGGCCGAGCGCCGCCACCGAGCTGGTGTAGACGACGCGCTCGACGCCGGCCGCCTTCGCGGCGTCGAAGACGGAGCGCGTGCCCTCGACGTTCACGTCGTAGATCAGACGCCGCGGCCGGACCCAGAACGAGTACAGCGCGCCGACGTGGAAGACGAGCTCGCAGCCGGCGATCCCGTGGCGGA
>CAZFZM010000009.1:77934-85446 GCA_964523545.1 uncultured Thermotogae bacterium | reverse complement strand
GCGACGCGGGCGAGACGGCGCTCGTGGATGCGGTTGGCGATGGCCGACGCGGCGAGCGCACCGACGACCGCTCCCGCGGCGGTCAGGCCGGCAATGGCCCAGGGGAGTGAGCCGTGAATCGCATGTCCGAAGCCGCCGAAGGCCGCCGTGAACGCCATCACGAGAACGGACGTGCCGATCGCCTCGTGCGGCGAGAACCCCATCGCGTACACGAGAAGGAAGAGGATACTGATCCCCCCTCCGGCGCCGGACACGCCGCAGAAGAGGCCGATTCCCAGTCCGCCCACGAGGCCGGCGGCCAAGTGGATCGTGTTCTCCGAGAGCGGAAGCCTCATCAGGAGGCGTGGCTTGCCCGACTCGTGTGGGAGGAGGCTCTGCGGCCGTACGGCGAGACGGAGCCCGGTCGTGAGGACGATGAGGGCCGTGATCGCCCCAAGGTGGGCGTCCGGCAGGCGCGTCGAGACCCAACTGCCGAGGAGCGCCCCCGTCGCCGCGGCGGCGGCGATGATCAGCGCCGGACGGATCTGCAGGCGCCCGTGCTTGTGATACACCCACGCGGCGACGAGCGATGCCACGACGTCGGTCAGCAGGCTGACCCCGATGGCTTGATAGGCCGAAAGCGACGCGAAGGTCACGAGCACCGGAACGGCGAACGTGACGGCGCTCGCTCCGATTAGGCCCGTGACGACACCGGCTCCGCAGCCGGCAATCAGTGCAGCGAAGATCGTTGATATCGGCAAGGATCCCTCACCCACCCCACCCTGGTCGCGATTCCGACGGCTATCCTAACCGATCCCCGTGTGCTGCGGGAACTCCCGGGTTCCGAGGGGTAGAATCGGCGGCGCGTATCGGTTACAATTAGGTTTCCTCTACAATGTAGTGTATCGGTATTCAGGGGCTTCGTGGCTACCCTGAAGAGCAAAAGGTGGGCGGGGGGAAAGGAGTCAGCAAGATGAGAACGGCACGGATCTTGGTGCTAACCGCAGTTCTGCTTGCTGTGGTGGCTTCGCTTACCGTCCCTGGCCTAGGCTACTCGGGCAAGTTCCTCGATAACAGCCAACCGTTCGGGCATGTACTGGCCCCGGGGCTCGCTGGGCGAGCCGAGTTCATGGTTTACGTCATCACGGCCGGGCGCTCCGGGAACACGATCTGGGTCGACCCGATCCATATCTGCGGTTCAGGGCGCGGTGGCTGACGCCGTGCGCCGAACGTCGGAGTCGTCGGTCGGTGAGGCGGTAGCGGATGGGGTAAGACGTGGGATTTGGGGACGTGAGCGGCACTGTGTGTCCACCAGCGTTCCTATCCACATCGTAGGGTCCGGGGGCTAGTGGCAGGTCTTTGGGAGGCGACGAAGCGCAGGATGCGGTACGATTGATGGCCACAGATCTCCTGGAGGGTACCTGCCGAAGCTGGATACCGAAAAGAGCACGACACAGAAGTTCCTGTTTGGACCCAACGAAGCCCTCGAGTTCATAACGCGGGGATCGTATGAGGCATTGCTCCTCGCCAGGGCAAGCAACCTCGACGTAATCCGAGAAGCCATTCCTCCTAGAGTCACGTTCTACGTCGATTCCGGAACGGATTGGCCGGGGTTCGAGTTCATCTACCTCTTGGAGGGAAAGCTCCAGTACGAGGGCGCCGATCATCCGGTCGTGCTCGAACCGGGGTGCTTCATCGTACGTCACCTCGCGCAGGAGCGCGCCTACTTCCAGACGACAACGGCCGTTGTGCTGCTCCACATTTGCAGTCCACCCGTCTTTCACGCGATGCGGAGCGAGACGGAGGAGTTCTACGAGGTCGCGAGGCGTCTCGATGCCGACGAATACGTCTCCGGACACTGCAAGCGCCTGGAGAACCTGGCAATCCGCGTCGGAGAGAAGCTACACCTTTCCGGCGAGCAGATGGGGGACCTCAGCTACGCGGCGTTCTTCCACGACATCGGGAAGGCCAGGGTCCCGAAGCACATCCTACAGAAGTCGGGAAGGCTCACCGCCGAGGAATGGGACGTGATGAAGCAGCATTCCACGTGGGGCCGGGAGATGCTCGAAGGGACCGACTTTCTGCAAAGAGCGGCTCGGATCGTGGAGGAGAGCCACGAGCACGTAGACGGCCGGGGATACCCTAAGGGCGTCAAGGGAGACGAGATCAGCCTCGAAGCCAGAATCGTCTCCGTTGTGGACGCGTACGACGCCATGACGACCCACCGCACGTACCGGGCCGCGATGACCCAGGAGGAGGCAATCCGGGAGCTGAGGTCACGTGCGGGATCGCAGTTCGACGCCCGGGTCGTGGAAGCGCTGATCGAGGTGCTCGACCAGCACGGGGCAGCGCTTGAGGAACGCGAGCAGGCCTGGCTCGGACAGGAGCTCACCCAGCTGAAGCAGAGAGAGGCCTTCTTTCGAATCGGCGAGGCGATTCTCGCGGGCTCGGACATCGAGGACATCTTGAACGACGTGGCCACCGGGATCACGCAGTACACTCCGTTCAATCGGGCGATCATCACCCTCTACGAGACGCCGCTTGATCCTGCCACGACCGAACCGGTCGGCATCGCCCAAGTCGCACAGGCCGGGACCGGCTCTGGCAGCGCGCCCCTGGATCTCCAGCAGGCGTATTCCATCGCCCCGCAGCAGCGCGCGCGGATCTTCTCAAGTGATTGTCGCGTCGGGCGTTCCTATCACGTTCCAGCGGGCGGGGAACCCGAAGAAGAGGCGGCCGCGGACCGACCGGGCGAGCCCCATCTGCTGGCCGGTCGCTTCTGGAACTCGGGCGATCTCTTGTGTATTCCAATGTGGATCGAAGAGCAACACATGATCGGACTCATCGGGGTCGACGAGCCGAGGCATACCCTCTCGATTTCGGCCGAGATGCTCGAACCGATCGAGATGTTCGCCAACCTCGCCACGATCGCCGTGCTGGAGGCGAGAAAGAAGCAGCAGCTGACGGAGATGGCCACGAGAGATCCTCTGACCGACGCGTACAACCGCCACTACCTCGCCGAGATGATCGAGAAGGAGCGAGCGCGGGTTCAGCGCTACGGATCGGAGATCTCGCTGATCATGGCCGACTTCGTGGACTTCCACAAGGTCAACGTGGAATTCGGTCACCTAGAAGGAGACCGCGTGCTGAGGGAGGCCGCGGGCGTGCTGTTGGACGCAGTCCGAGAGGTCGATGTGGTCGTTCGCTATGGGGGAGACGAGTTTCTGATCGTCATGCCGGAAACCGGGGAGGAGGAGGCGCAGCGCGCCAGCGAACGGATCAGGGAGTGCATCCGACGGCATGATTTCGGGCTCCCCCGCGCAATGGACGTCAGGGTCGGCTCCTCGACGTGGGGAAAGGGAGATCCCAGGGAGTTCTCCGACGTGCTCGAGGAAGCCGACAAGTGGATGTACCGGCGAGGGCGCGATGAAGAAGGCGCGCACGCTGGCCAGCGCGGTAACGCGCAGCGGCCGTAGCCTCATCCGCCGCCCCGCCTACGTCGAACCCCATTCAGACTTCGATCGTCTCCCCCAGCTTCGCGACGTGCGACTCGAGCGATAGGTCGTGGCGAATCCGCTCGGCGAAGACGTCGAGTACCTCGTCCTCGCCGTGCACAAGGACGAGGTGGTTCGGAGACGCCCGGCGGATCCAGTCGAGGAGGATCGGCTGGTCCGCGTGGGAGGAGAAGCCGTTGGTCGTCCAGACGCGCGCGGCGACGGCGATCTCCTCGCCGAAGACGCGGACCGTCTCGGCGCCGTCGACGATCCGGCGCCCGAGGGTGCCGACGGCCTGATACCCGACGAACAGGATCCCGGACCTCTCGTGCCAGAGGTTGTGGCGGAGATGGTGGAGGATCCGCCCGCCGGTGCACATCCCACTTCCGGCGATGATGATGTTCCCGCGCGACTTCTTGTTGATCTCCTTCGACTCGTCGGTCGTCTGGCTGTACCGCAACGGCGTGAAGTCAAACGGGTTTGGTGTCGACGAGAAAACCGCTCGCCCCTCGGTATCGAAGTAGTCGGGATGCCGCGCGAAGACACGCGTGGTCGAGATCGCCAGCGGGCTGTCGAGGAAGATCCGACACCGCGGCAGCTCGCCGTCCTTCCACAGGAGGAACAGCTCGTACAGGACCTCCTGCGCCCGCTCGAGCGCGAACGTCGGGATCAACAGGTTGCCATCGCTCGGGATGACGGTCTCGATCGCCTCCCGGAACTCGGTGACGGTGTCCTCCATCGAGCGGTGGGTGCGATCCCCGTACGTCGATTCGACCAGCAGGACGTCGGCGCGTGGCGGCGGGCTCGGGTCGCGGACGATCGGCTGGTGGCGGTTACCGAGGTCGCCGCTGAACAGAAGGTTCCCGTTCGACGTCCGAAGCTCGATCGCCGCCGAGCCGAGGATGTGACCGGCGTCGTGGAAGATGCACGACACGCGCTCGTTCAGCCGTACGGGCTCGCCGTAGCCGGAGACGGGGCGGAAGTAATCGGTGCACCGGAGGACGTCGGCCATGTCGTAGAGCGCCGGCTCGGCGGTCTCTCCGCGTCGGCGGGCCTTTCGTGCCCGGCGCGCAGCGTCCTCCGTTTGCAGATGGGCCGAGTCGGCGAGCATCAGCTTCGCGATCTCCGCCGTCGGCGCCGTGCAGAGGATCTTCCCGGAGAACCCTCTCCGGACGAGCAGGGGAAGCCGACCGGCGTGGTCGAGATGCGCGTGCGAAAGGAGAACCGCGTCGATCTCTTCCGGGTCGAACGGGAACGGATCCCGATTGAGGTCCTCGCGCTCACGCCCGCCCTGGAACAGGCCGCAATCGAGGAGGAGGCGGAGCCCTTCGACCTCGACGAGATGACAGGAGCCGGTGACCGTCTCCGCCGCACCGCAGAACGTGATCTTCATTCGACCTTCCGGTTTCCTTGTGGTTGCTACATTCTACCTCGGCGCCGCGCGTGCATCCGGCCCATGGGCAGCCTCTCGCTACGGTTGCCGTAATCACCCCCACGCAGGGTCTTCACTTCCGCCACCTCCGATGGAACGGGGCTCCCATTAGGGAAGATAGCGATGTCTGTCTCGCTTTCATCACGGCTTGTCCGAACCGAATCAACGGAACTGGGAGCCGAAGCCGTTCGGGTAGCGGGCCTGCCATTCCTCGCGGAGGACGCCGAATCCGAGCGAGTCGTATTCTTCACCCTGAACCACGCGTGCTTTCCTGAACCGCGCCTCCTCGACGAACCCGAGCTTCTCGGCCAGTCGGTCTCTCGTCCACGCCAGTACCAACTCACCCGACCGATCATCCGGTCGGAATCGCGAAGACAGATCGGAAGGTTCGCTCGCGGTGTGGGCCAGTCTCCGGTTCGGATCCCATGCTCCAGCCTCTCGCGCCATTCCGCAAGGATTTCCGTGCTCGGCTTTGGGAAGTACGGTCCATCGAGCTCCTGCCACGCATGCCCCGGCGTCATCCATTGCATCCACGGCTTGATGTCCTCGGATTTCCAGTCGCGCAGGACGATCCGCCGGCCAACGAGCATCAAAGGACCGCTCACTCTGGGTGCCCCGCTTCCTGCGGCTTTCGAAGCTCGAGGGAGAACATACGCCCGTCCTCCTGCTTCCCAACGACCTCGAATCCGACTTCTTTGGCGAGGGCGATGTAGAACGCTGGATCGTGCGGCGCGCCGGGCCAGGGCTGGCCGTATCCAGTCTCGATCTCCCGGTCCTTCACGAGGACGCGCAAGAGGATCACGTAGGCTGGCTTGCTGGTCTCGACGGGGCGTGAGACGTTCGCCTCCCAGATCAGGAACCGCGCGCCAGGCTTTAGGACACGGTGGGCTTCCGCGAAGACCTTCCGGCAATCGGAGCGGCTCTTGAGGTACATCAATGTAAAGAACGCAGTTACCGTATCGAATGTCTCATCGAGGAACCGCATGTCGCGCGCGTCCATGACGAGCTTCAGTGGACCGTTCGGAGCCTCCTCGAGTTCGCTCTGACGCAGATCGATCGCGACGACTTGATTGCCCTTCAAGACCCCGATAATCCCCTCGCCACCGCCTCCGATGTCGAGGATGAATCCGGCCGACTCGAAGTCATCGACGCGAATCGTCTGCTGGTCGTAGACGTGATAGCGATCCGGTAAGTGTGCCACCTGTTCCTCACCCATCTTCCACTCTTCCTTGAGGCGTAATCGGTTCAATCCTACTCCGGATCCGGGGCTGCCCTCACCCTGCTCGTCAGAACGAGGGGTTTGCGCTCGGGAACGTTCGATCGAGTTCGGTGTATGGAACGTGCACACTCGCACCTTCCGCCCGCAGAGGCCCAGAGCCACCGGGATCTGGGCCTCCCTCCTTGAACGGTCGCCCTCGAGCCCGGCCAGGCCTTCACTCGCCGCACGGGTCGTGCCCAGGATTCACGATCAACTCGTCCAGGTCGCGGGTGGTCACACATGGAATGTATCCCTTGGCGCGGGACTTCGCGTAGGCGTCGTCGACGTGCCGCCGTGTCGTCGCGTAGTCGACGGTGAGAACGAGCTTGCCGGCAGCGAGGAAGAGGTCGAGGAGCGACTCCATCACGGACGTCACATCCGGCGGTGTCATGACATTGTCGGCGACGTATCCGTAGTAGATGTCCTCCTGGCCGATGCCGTCGACGATGCGCACGTACTCCGGAAACGCGACCGCGAGCTCGGCCGCGTTCTGGACGACGATGAGAAACCCCGGGTCGCGGATCGCCGCGTGGGCCCGGATGGCGCCGACGAACGCGACCATCTCCGTCGCCGCGGTTGCCCTTCCGCGGTCCTCGTAGTACTCGTAGGCGTCGACCAGGTCGAGGTAGGCTCCGTCGAACCCTGCGTCGATCAACCGATCGGTGTATTCGAGGACGATCTCCTGCCATTCGGCCTCCCAGTAGCGGACCTTGTAGTTGCCCCGCCACTCCGGGTTCTCCTCGTCGAGCCAGGACGGGTCGCCGGGCTTCCACCCCGCCTGCCAGTAGAAGCGGTAGTCCTCGGCCTCTCCGATGCTCATGTAGGCGAGGACGATCTTCGGGCCGCCGGGGCTGTCGGCGAGCGCCTCGATCTCCGCCGCGGTGAATTCCCCCTCCTCTCCGCCGTCCGAGGAGTAGTCGATGACGATCAGGTCGTAGCAGGTCCGGCCGATCTCGGCCAAGTCGATGACCTGCAGCTGGTAAAGAAAGCTGCCGACATCAGCCGGCTCCGTGAGCGCCGGGGACGGAAGGCCGATCTGGCAAGCGCTCAGGAAGATCGCCCAGGCGATGAAACACGCGGCAACGAACAGACGAGCACGTATGCGACGGCCAGGCATATTCGAAACCTAGGTCGTTCCGGCCTCCGAGTCAAGGAGCGGATCGGGAGGGGGAGACCATGGGCGGACATTCTTCTCCATCCGACGCCCCGAAGGTAACGTCCGTCACAGAGCGTTCCCCGTAGCCTCTCGGCGAGGAGGAAGGATGCGCAATACAGCAAGCGAGGCGCTGCTGATCGACTGGGTGCGAGAGCAGTTCGGCATCGAGGACGAAGACGAGCTGCGAGCCGTG
>CAZFZM010000009.1:41579-77834 GCA_964523545.1 uncultured Thermotogae bacterium | reverse complement strand
CGACTGGGTGCGAGAGCAGTTCGGCATCGAGGACGAAGACGAGCTGCGAGCCGTGTTCGCCGATCCGAGCGAGATGCTCGCGCTTCTCGACATGGCCCAGGCCGCCGGTCAAGAGGGGTTGCCCATCGGGAAGCCTCGGGTTCCGAACCCGGCTTGACCGACCGGTGTATAGGCCCTGCGGCACGTCGACCGCGACGGGGCTTCGGTCAGGCCAGGAAGAGCCCCGGCGGGGGATCCCACCGGCCCATCCGGCGCGGGCCGAGGCGCGGACGCTCAACGCTCGCTGTGCGATCTCGGGTCGCCACGACGCGGAAGCGCTTGCCGTTTCGTTCGGGCTGAACTTCCGTTGATGTCGCGTCCGCCGATCTGTCGTTCCCGAGAGCAGCTGAGACGGCCTTGTCCGTCTGACGATTCCTCATTCTCCCACCACCCCACGCAAACCTAGCGGCAATCGGAGAGCGCTGTCAAGTCCGGTTGTCTTCTTACGGCGTGCTCTCTGGCGAACGCAGCGCTACGGCGCGATGACGGTTCGGATGCCGGCCCCGAACCGCTGCAATCTGAGGATGGCCTCGTTCACCGCATCGGCCTCGAGCGGTACGGTCTCGGTGACGACGCCGGAGAGGTCGAGTCGGCCCTGCCGAGCGAGTTCCACGATGGGCGACAACTCTTCCAAGAGGTGGTCTGAGCAGCCGATGATCTCGGCCTCCTTGGCGAGGACCTCTCGGTACGTGTCAACGCACAGAGGGCGATCGGTCAGCCCGACGATCACGGCGCGCCCGCACGGGGCGAGAGACTGGATCGCCTGCCGCATCGGGTCGGTGAGACCGACGAGTGCGAGCGCGACGTCGACACCCCGTTCGCGGGTTCGGTCCCGAAGCTCTCGTACCGGGTCGCCTGCGGAGGCGTCGATCGGAATCGCACCGCGCGTCTCGGCGACTGCGAGCCTCTCGTCCGCCACGTCGACCGCGTAGACGTCGACCGCTCCGAAAACACGAGCGAGCTGGACCGCGGACATGCCCAGACCGCCGACGCCGAAGACGGCGACCGTCTCCCCGACTCGAAGGCGCGCCTTGCGGAGGGCGTGGAAGACCGTCGCGGACGAGCACATCATGACCGCACCGTGTTCGAACGGCACGTCTTCGTGCAGCGGGACCGCGTTCCGCGCAGGTACGGCGACGTACTCGGCGTAGCCGCCGTCGACGTCCTTCCCAAGCATCACCCCTTCCTCGCAGAACTGCTCGCTCGACGAACGGCAGTAGGCGCACCGGCCGCAGGTCACGAGATAGTGGAGGCAAACGCGTTGGCCGACGGCGTGGCTCGCGACGTTCGTACCGACTTTCTCGACGACGCCGGCAATCTCGTGACCGAGGGTGTGCGGCAGCGCACCGACGGGAGAGATTCCCTCCCAATAGTGGACGTCCGAGTGGCAGATCCCGGCCGCCTTGACGCGTACGAGGACCTCGTCGCCTCCGATCTCGGGCGCGGGGATCTCAGCCTCCTGAAGCGGCCTTCCGATCTCGACCAGGCGGACTGCTCTCACGCGACACCTCCAAAGAAGCCGGTACGGATTCGAACCTCGGGAAGGGATTCTAATCGGTCGGCCGCCGGGCCGCCTCCTGTTAGCACGTATCTGCTCCGACCTACTCGCCGGCTTTCTGTGGGTCGAGCGACCCCGTGATGGAGTATGCAAGAGACCCATTTTCAGCCGGGACATCGCACGAAACGCAGCCCGGGAAGAATGGCCTCGACGCACTCGTTGACTCCCCCGTCCGTCTGACGCTATCCTGCTCCTCTCCGAAGCAATCCCTATCCCTCAGAGTGGATCGGTAGAGCGCTCCGGATTCCGCGTGGGATGCGGAAAGGGGGAGCCCATGTACGATGTTGTGTGCCCTGTGTGCCAGAGCATGATCGAGATTCCTGCTCGTGCCGTCGAGGCGAAAGGCGCGCACAGATGCACGAAGTGCTGGACGTGGCTGAAGGTCGTCGATTCGCATCCGCTCAGATTGGAGAAGGGAGGCGAGGGTGCGGTGGCCGTGAGCGTACCGGCGCGCTCACGGCGTGGTGCGGACGAAGTCGAGGAGGATGAGGAGTAGTGATCAAAGTCGAATGTCCGGAGTGCGGTGAGCAGTTCGAGACGGAGGCGGACGTCCTGTTCCTGTTCAATCGCTTCTACTGCTCACGCTGCGACGCCCTGCTCGAGGTCATCGAGGAGGATCCGCTCGTCCTCGACGTGGTCGATGAGGAGTACTTCGACTCCGAGGGTGAGGAAGAGGACGACGACTGGGAGGCGGAATGATCCCGGAGACGGCGACGGTTGACGCAGTCTGCCCTTCCTGCCGTCAGGCGTTCACGATTCACCGGGAGAGCATCGCGATCGGTGCCGAAGTGCTCTGTCGCGAGTGCGGCGCGTTGTTGGCGGTCGAGCGCAGAGAGCCGCTGAGTCTGGTGGAAATCGAGCCGGAAGAGCTGTAGAACCCGGCCGGCGGATCGAGGGCTCAGCCCGAGTCTGTGTCGGGCCGAAACCAGCTCCGCTTGCCGGATACCAACCAGGCGGCGAGTCCTGCCTCGCGGATCGACCGGATGTTCTCCAGCGACGCGTACCCGCAGCGCTCGACGTTCTCCCGCAGCGTATCGCACGTCTCGAACCCGTCGCACTCGTGACAGGCGAAGTGCCCCCTCTCGACGCAGCACGCCCTCACAGCGCAGGTGGTGGCGGACGGATCGCGCGCGCGGCACGGCGCCTCGCATCGGAGTTCGGTCAAGAACGTGAGCGTCTGGCGAAATGCTTTGTAGTCCGGGATCTCGTCCGCGAACACGCACTCGGCTGTCCGATCGAACTCGTGGGCCTCGATGGCCTTGAGGAGCGCCGTGGCGGCGTCGGCGAGTCGTCCGGAGTGACCGGCGCAGTCACCGCAGTACAGGTCGCAGTAGGCGAGCAGCTCCTTGCTGTCGTTCATGCTCCATCGTCCTCCTGATCGACGAAGCTCTCTGACGGGGCCGCCTCGGGAGCCGGCTCCTTCCGGTAGCGGACCGCCGGAAGCGAAGCGCCCACCTCGATGGTCTTGGCCGCACCGTCCGGAGTGTAGCCCATCGCCTCGTAGAAACTCCGGGCGGAGGCGTTCCCTTCGAACACCCAGAGGACGATCGGTCCGAATCCGCGCGTCCTCAGCATCCGCTCCGCTCGACGGCAAACCTGCGTTCCGATTCCCCGCCGCCAGTGCGCCGGCGAGAGGTAGATCCCCCAGATCTCGCCGACCGTCCGTGCGTCCAGATCGGCGTCGCGACACGGACCGACCGTCAGATGGCCGACGGGTTCGTTGTCGCTCTCGATGATGTAGGTGTTGCCCGCCTCGCGCTTGAGGAACTCCCGGAAGCGCGCCGTCCTCCGGTCGTGATCGAGGGTCGCCAAGAACGAATCGGGGACGAGGCCGCGATAGGCAGCCCGCCACGCGTCGATGTGCACCGCGGCCATCGTCGGTGCGTCCTCCGGTGTCGCGGATCGAAGAGCGATCATCGCGCCAATGTACGGTCCGATCGGATCGAACGTCAACGTACGTCCGCTTGTTCCACCGAGCGCGACCGAACATCCTTGACGCGTTGGGACAGTGGAGGCGGATAACCGAAATGCGCGATCGGATGTTCTGGAAGTTCCGAGCGTACGGTTTCCTGAAGAACCTGCGGCTCTTCGACCCATTTCTCATTCTCTTCTTCCGTGAGGCCGGACTGACCTTCCTGGCGATCGGGTCGCTCTACGCCATCCGCGAGGTCTGCACGAACGTCTTCGAGATTCCGACGGGGCTGATCGCAGACACGTTCGGCCGGCGAAGGGCGATGATCGCGTCGTTCGCCTCGTACCTCTGCTCGTTCGCCCTGTTCGGCTTCTTCACGAGCTACACCGCGTACGCGCTGGGGATGGTGCTGTTCGCCCTCGGAGAGGCGCTCCGCTCCGGAACGCACAAGGCGATGATTCTCGAGCACCTCAAGCAGAGAGGGATCGAGGACCGAAGCGTCGCCTACTACGGGAAGACGCGCGCGGCGTCACAGTTCGGGTCAGCGCTGGCTGCGCTGCTTGGCGCCGGAGCCGTCTTCTGGGCCGGAAGCTACCGCGTCGTGTTCTTCGCCTCGATGGTCCCGTACGTATTGGCGCTCTTTCTGATGTTGAGCTATCCGAGGAAGCTAGACGGGCACGTCGAGCGGATCACGTGGTCGTGGAAGGATCTGCTCGGCAGACTGAGGGAAACGGTTCGGGCGTCGTTTGCATCTCTCGGGCACCCGCCACTGCTGCGGGGACTGCTGAGCGGCGGTGCGTTCGACGCCGTGTTCCGGTCGACCAAGGATTACCTTCAGCCGATCCTCCAGGCGCAGGCGCTCGCCCTCCCGGTCTTCCTTGCGCTTCGCGACGAACAGCGCGTGGCGGTTGTCGTCGGGGGTCTGTTCTTCGTCGTCTATCTGGCGACGAGCATCGCCTCATCCCGCGCCGGCGTCGTCCGTGAGCGGGCACGATCCCTTCCAGCAGCGATCAACGGGGTCTACCTCGCAGGGACCGGACTTCTCGCCGCGGCGGGGCTTTCGGCGTGGAGCGGATGGCAGGGTGCCGCGATCGCCGCGTACCTCTTGTTCTACATGTCGCAGAACGTCCGCCGTCCGATGATCGTCGGCTACGTATCGGAGCGGATCGATCATCGGACGATGGCGACCGGACTCTCGGTCGAGACGCAGCTTCGGACGGTGTTGACGGCGATCCTCGCTCCGGTGGTCGGTCTTCTCGCCGACCGCCTGGGCGTCGGAGTGGCGATCCTGTGTATCGCCGGCCTGGCGTTCGTCGGATATTCGCTCGTGCGCGTCCGGGAGTAGCCGCTAGAACGGACTCCCGAACTCGGCGAACAGCGACGCCTCTCCGTCGAGGCCGAACAGCGGTTCGGCGTAGCCGACGGAGAACACGATCGACGTTCCGAGAAAACCGTCGAGACGGAACGTGAGCATCCCCCCGGCTTCGATCCGGATTCCCGTCTCGCAGACCCGCTCGCATCCGCCCCACGTCCGGCCGCCCTGGACGAACAGGCTGGCGGTGACGTCCTCGAGGCGCGTCAGGTTGAGGATCGCGTAGCCCGCGTCCCTGGCGAGCGGCGGCAAGACGGTCTCGAATCGCCCGTAGAGCTGACGGCGGCCGTACGGCGGCAGCGCGTACGCTTGCAGCCGATCGAGCGAGAACATGAAGTCGGTCGGGAGTTCCGTGGACAGCGAACCGGCGGCCGACGCGAAGACATCGAGATAGAAGAGGGGCGCAATCCGGAACCGCTTCGATCCGGCCCATTCGAGCGTGGCGAACGGAGCCGTTCCGAAGCCGGGGATCCCGGCCCGCAGCGTGAGGGAATTCTCCAGGTAGCAGGTCAGGATGTCCGAACGTCCGACCGTCAGCGCGACGTAGGGTATCGGCTGGGGGAGGAGGCCGCGCGCCCCGACGGTCAGATCGAGTCGATGCGTCGGATACCAGTACGTGCCGGCCGAGCCGGTCTCAGGGTGCGTGAAACCGCGAGTGTGCACGGTGAATTGCGCGTCGAGTTCGCCGGATCCGTTCGAGACGTCGAGCGCAGTGACCGTCGCGAGGGCCGAGAAAGAAAGCCGTCGATCGACGTCAGCAACGAAGAGACCGACGACGTCCCACGACTCGAACACATCGGCGAACTCAGCGAATGTCGAGCCCGCTTCGACGTGCGGGACGGCGGTGAGACTCCACAGGTGATCGTTCCGGAACGCTCCCGATACCCCGATCGGCGAGACGTTGATCACGTACGCGTCGAGCGGCCTGCCGATCTCCGGGGCATCATCGAGACGGAAGGGGTGGTCGATGAGGATCCGCCGTGGATAGTGATTGTCGAACCGATTGGCGTCCGGGAGCATCTCGTCCGGATCGACGTGCACACGAACGACGGGGGACGCGCTCTCCACGGTGACCTTCCCCTCGGTGGAGGCGGCGTGCCAGAGCCGATCGACCGTCGACCCGTCAGCGAGCGTGGCCCGGATCTCCACCGGAAGGACCGCACCCTCCCGGCGCAGGCGGATCGTCGTGGTGTATCCGTCGACGGATTCGACCGTAGCGAACCCGACGACCGCGATGTCCACGCGGGCGTCGCCGTGGAGCCAATCGTCGAAGAAGCCGGTCAGGTCGTCTCCCGATACGTCCTCCGCGAGCTCTTGGAACGCCTCGACGGTCAACGTTCTACCGCGCCACTCGGCGTTCGCCTCAACGAGGACGTTTCGCAGCGTCTCCCGGCCGACGATCGACTCGAGAGCGCGGAGGACGAGGTAGCCCTTGTTGTAGATTCGGACGGTCTGCCCGTTCAGGTACTCGACGTCGGCCGACGGCTTGACGATCGCCTCGTCGAAGTCGAGGCGGAGGAGATCGACGTACGGAGCCTCCGAGAAGTGCTGTCGCAGATTGAAGTATCCGTACTCGCTCCGGACGACATCTTCGATCAGCCCCTCGCCGAGGTGGGTCAGGAGGTTCGGCTCGAACGCACCGTACTTCTCCTCGAAATACCCGATCGAGAGGTACTCGGCGAAGCCTTCGGAGATCCAGTTCTCGGCGTCGAAGTCGGTCCCGATCCCGATCCCCCACCACAGGTGCGCCGCCTCGTGGGCGAGGAGGTACTCGACGAGCCGGTCGTAGACCCCGAGCGCGGGCATGTCCTTCAGACGGACGGCGCTTCGCCCCACAAGGATCATCCCGTCGGCGGCCATTCCGTAGAAGCCGGGCGTCGGGTTTTCGACGAGGACGAGGCGTCGGTATCCGAACGGTCCGAACCGCTCGCTGTGAGCCGCGAGGATCTCGCCGACGTAGGAGATGCAGAGGCGTGCGAACGCCTCTCCGCCCGGGAAGTAAACCGCTTCGATCTCGACGCCGTCCCACGTCGACGAAACGGACTCGAGATCGGTTCCGATGACCAGCGGGACCGATCTCGCCGGCCGATCGTTCGTCAATTCATACGTCGTCAGCCCGGCGACCGTCTCGCGCTCGACCTGTCGGTCGGCTCCGCCGACGACCCGGTATGTCTCCGGCGCGGTCAGTTCGACCCGATAGTCGGCGGCCGGGAGGGCGAATCCGCCCGCGGCGGCGGAACCGGGCACGGCGAACGGGTTCCAACCGAATCTCCAGACGTACGTGTCGCGATAGACGCAGTTGTCGGCCGTGAGGGCGCGCGCGAACTTCGTCTCGAACTCGATATCGAGCGTCGTCCGCTCGCCCGGCGCGAGCGGCGCGGGAAGCCCGACGATGAGGAGCCCCTCGTCGAGCGAGTACGTCTGCATCGCCGGAGGGAGCGGCTCGAGACGATAGGCGAGCGGTCGATCGGCGCCGTCCGTCACCCGATGGATTCGTGTCCACGTCGGGTCGAACCCGGCGACGTACTGCGGATCAAGGAGCGCGGGGTGCAGGTACGGGTTCGGCTCGGCCCCCCAGTTGCCGAGAAGGCAGAAGACCACCTCGTTCAATGCTTCGCCGGTGTCGTTGTAGTACTCGACCCTCTCCGACCCGACGAGCGTCTGCATCGTCGGATCGAGCGTCACCCGGATGTCGTAGCGCGTCGTGTTCGCGGCTTCGTCCGCGTGAGCGAACCCGAAAGCCAGGCTCACGAGAGTGATCAGAACAAGCGTTCCCCCCATCCTCTTCATCGTCTCCTCCTCATTCACCACCTGCCGACGAGACTGTCGGTGGGGGCATGGTAGGGGAATCGGCGAGGACGGTCCAGCGAGGAAGGGACTACGGTCGGCCCTCGACCGTGTCGGCGACGACCTCCGCGAAGCCGTCCGGGTTGTCGACGAGCATGTCGTGCCCCGACTTGGGGATCACGCGAACGTCCACGCCGTCGCCGGTCAGCCGATCGACGTCCGGGTTGGGGACGTTCTTCTCGCCGTAGACGAACGTCCGCGGGAGCTTCAGGCGGGCGAGCTGTTGGCGGTACGTCGGCCGGCGCGGCGCGATCAACGACACGGCGCTGCGATGCAAAGCGGCCGGATCGCAGGCCCGGACGGTCCCGGCGTAATCTGGGAATCCGGCGTTTCGCATCGCACGGACCAGATCGGCGTGCCCATGGGAGACGAATTCGTCTTCGGTCATCGCCGTGATCGGGCCGCTGACCATCCCCGGTCCCGGGTCGAGGTTTCCCTCGGCGACGACCAGCCGACCGACGAGCCGGGGGGCGGCCTTCGCGACGAGGATCGCGATCGATCCGCCCATGCTGTGGCCGATCAGCACGGACCCGGAGATCCCGAGATCCCGGAGGAGCGAGACGACGATCTCCGCTTGGCCCTCCATGCTGTAGTCGAATTCGTCCGGTCGGTCGCTGTACCCGTGGCCGAGGAGATCGACGAGAAGCGAACGATGGTCGCGAAGACGTGAATGAACGACCGCACGCGGGAAGTAAGACGAGGAGGCGGAGCCGAGGCCGTGCAGGAAGACGAACACAGGTTCACGGCCCGGCAGGTCGTGGTATCTCAGGTGGGCGCCCAGACCCGCTACGTAGTATGCGTTCATCCGATCCTTCCGTCAGTCGATCGGCGCGACCGTCTCCCGGACGTCAATGCCGCGGTCCCGAAGGCCGCCGAGGATGAACTCGACGCATGCCTTGTCCCTCCCGAGGTGCTCCGGTGGAACGACTCCCGGCTGCTGCCAGAGGCCGTCGGCCAGGAGCCGGACGGCCATCGTCGCCGCGTACCCGGTCGTGCGAGCCATCGACGTCGTCTGCGTCGCGCGGTCGTATCGATCGAGGAGATCGTACGTGCGCTTCAGCTTCTTCCCGTCAGCGGTCCCCTCGACCTCGACGCGCATCACCGTCAGGTCCTCCTCGCCCTCCTTCCGTTCCCACATCGGGAACAGGAGGGCCTTCGCCAGGTCGATCGGTCGGATCTCCCGTCCTTCGATCTCGATCGGCTCGTCCGACAGGAATCCCGTGTCGCGGAGGAGCGCCATCTTCTCCGCGTGCCCCGGGTACCGGAGCGTCTTCTCGATCATGTCGGGGGCCCCGATCGTCCGGACGAGCGTGCGCAGGCCGTCGGTGAGAAACGCTTCGAGCGTGCCGATCCCCTCGAATTCAAGGAGCTCCACGTCGCTCAACGCCGGCCTGGTGGTCTCCTGACCGCCGACGACGAGTCGCGCCGGGCGGGTGTACTCCTCGATGACGTCGACCGGCGAGAAGACGGAGCGATACTCGTACGGGGGAACCCGCTCCGCGGGGAGTCCCCCAACGTAGATCGAGACCGAGTCGGTCCGATCGAAGTGGGCGTCGGCGTGCCCGACGAGCAGGTTGCTCGTTCCCGGCGCGACGCCGCAGTCGACGATCGCCCGAACGCCGTTCTCCTTTGCCAGCGCATCGAGCTCGAACGGGTCCTCCGCGAAGAAGGCGATGTCGACGACGTCGATCTTCGCCTCGATGATCGCGCGGAGCGTCCGAAAGCCGAGGAAGCCGGGCACCGCGCTGACGACGAGATCGGCCCCCTCCACCGCACGGACCGGCGTGCTCGGAAGCGAGAAGTCGACCCGCTCCCCTGGAATCCCGTGCCTCTCCGCCAGACGCGCGAGGCGTGCGGAGTCCCGGTCGGCGACCCGGACCCGGAACGCCTCGTCCTTCGCCAAGTCGACGGCGATCGCACTTCCGACGCGCCCGGCTCCCAACACGACGATGTCCACTGCGGACCACGCTCCGTTTCGGCCGGATTGTACGGAGGGCCGCGGCGATTCGCGAATCCACCGCGGCGCCCATCCCCGCGATGCAACGGTCCGGAGACGGCCGATGCCCACGCTGCCTCCCGAGGAGGCAGCCGGGATGCTGATCGACGAGGCGAGCCTGAGCGGAACGATCGACGCGGTCAGCGCCCGCCTCGCGTACGGCGAGCCGATCTCCGCAACGGAGCGAGGGGACCTTGTCGCCTGGCTCCTCGACCGCCAAATCCGGTCCGGGCGCGGCTGCGGGATGTTCGCCCCGTTCCCGGGGGAGTCC
The DNA here is from genome assembly GCA_964523545.1 of uncultured Thermotogae bacterium. Taxonomy (GTDB): domain Bacteria; phylum Bipolaricaulota; class Bipolaricaulia; order UBA7950; family UBA9294; genus JANQEA01. Next base: position 67,839 of record CAZFZM010000009.1, on the reverse strand, counting down.
AAGTCGGGGGTTCGGCTGTTCACGGGGGAGCGGCTCCGGACCCGCGTCGCGGTGCGGAACGTGCTCACGCTGGAGTCGGCCCGGGTCCTGTCCGCGTTGACCGGCGAAGCACCGGAGATCCGAAGCGCGCTGGCGAGGACGTCCGGGGCGATGCGTCGGGCCTGCTTCGCCGTCTCGCACTGCGTCATCGGCGAGTGCGCCCATTCGTCGATCGCGTACATGCGAGACGCCGCGTCGGAACGCTCCGGAAGCCGGCGGAAGTGGATCGAAGATCACCTGCACGTGATCCGCGAGCATCGGGAAGGGACCGGGCGGTGGAAGCGGTTTCCGTTCTACTACACGCTGCTCGCGCTCCTCGAGGTCGGAACGCCGGCGGCGAACGCGGAGCTGGAGTACGCCCGCCCGGCCTGTCGGCGAGTCTTCGAGCGTGCGTCGAACGGCGAACACACGGCGAGGCGGAAGGACGTCTTGCGCCGAGCGCTCGAAGGTTCCACGGGCTTCCTTCCGGTGCGCTGACGGGAATGACGTCCTTCGGCGGCGGCAAACACCTGCCCGGAGACACCCGAGGCCGATGACGTAGGCGACGTCTTGCTGCCGGCGTGCTTATCGGCCTCGATGCCCTCCCTGAGATCTAGACCGCGATCGGCAAGTACAGATCGAACGCCCATTTCTCGGGATCGGTCTCGGTGGGATTCACCACCTCCTCGAGGCACGTGCACCAGTTCGGGGGCCTCGTGTACGGGCTGTCCTCGAACCAGGCGACGAGCTCGCGCCAGACACGGCCGATGTTCGAGAGGCCGGTGAAGCGTGTGACGGCGTACTTCGCGCCGGGGACGTCCTTGATCTGAATCGGCTCCTCGGCCTCGACCTCCGGGCCGACCACGAGCCACATCTCGTACCCGTAGTTCGGGCTCCCCGGCGACGGGTTCGGATTGTTGAACCCGAAGGTGCGATAGCCGGGATCCCCCGGCTCGAGCCCGATACTGCGCGCGAATTCGGTGATCATGGACGCAGCCTGGTTCTCGGGCTCCGTCCCGTAGCCGAGCGCGCTCGCCACGCGCATCGGCGGAAGGTCGATGATGCGTACGTCCTTCAGCGTCATCTTCTGCCTCCTTTCAGAGCTTGAGACGCTCTTCCTGCGAAAGCACGTTCTCGTACTCGGCCGATCGGAACCAGACGTGATCGGGCTTGACGATTTCGATGAGTCTGAAGCCCATCTTCTCGTAGAAATGCCGGTTCTTCGTATGGAATTCCGGGGTCCCAAGTCGCCAGCGCTTCACGTTGGGGTGGAGACGGTAAAACTGGCGCATCGCCTCCTGCCCGATGCCGCGGTCGTGATACGTCGGCTCGACGAAGATCCGCCAGAAGTTCTCCTCGGCGTGCTTCTCTGCATCCGCGGCGACGATGAGGCCTCCCACGATCCGATCCTCAAGTAGGATCTTGTAGTAGATCGACTCCTTGGACTTGATGACCATCTTCGTCCACTCGGGATCCACCATGCCTGGGGGGCCGATGAGCGGGTCATCCAGCCGGCGCAGGGCCTCCAGCTTGTCGGGCGGGATGTACTCCTGTTCCGTCAGGAAGGCGCGCGCCTGAAGGATCGTCAAGTAGCAGGCGTCTTTGACGGTGGCGAGTTCCAGACGGACGGGGCGAGTCTCAGCAATGTGCGGCATGTCCACCTCCTACCGGATCAGTCTGCCGGCCATTTGTGACATCCAGTGTCACAGATGTAGAATACCGGTCCGAGGAGGGCTCCATGCGCGCCGATCGACTGCTCTCGATCCTGATGTACCTGCAGACGCGTGGCCGGACGACGACCGACCGGCTGGCCCAGGAGTTCGAGGTCTCCCGTCGGACGATCCTCCGGGACCTCTATGCGCTCCGCGTCGCCGGATTTCCTGTCTATACGGAGCGTGGGCCTCACGGCGGCTGCTACTTGCACGAGGAGTACCGGAACACCCTGACGCAGCTGACGACCGACGAGATCGCGGCGCTGTTCCTGTCGAGCATCCAGGAGCCGCTCAAGGATCTCGGGCTCTCGGAACCGCTCCGCGGCGCCGTGCTCAAGCTGACCGCGGCGCTCCCTGAATCCCGACAGGCCGCACGGAGCCGGATCGCGGAGCGGATCGTCATCGACCCCAAGCCGTGGGTCCGCCCGTCCGAACCGATCGGACACCTGGACACCCTACACCGGGCCGTCATGGAAGATCGGTGGGTCACGGCGAGGTTCGCGCGTCCGTTCGACATCGAGACCGAGCGGCGGATCGCCCCCTACGGACTGGTCGCGAAGGCAGGGGCGTGGTTCGTCGTCTGGGCGGGCGAGGACGGCCAGGTGCGTGTCGACCGCACGTCTCACGTCTTGGAAGCACGGCTCGAGACCGAGCCGATCGAGCGGCCGGCCGATTTCGATCTCGAAGCCTACTGGACGGCCTGGCGTGATCGGCAGGAGAAGGCGCGACCGACGTTCGATGTTCGCCTACGTGTACGGAAGGACGCGATTCGATACGTCGAGGACGCGCTCGGTGCGCGGCAAGGCGTGTTCTATTCGGTACCGACGGCTTCGTCCGAGTGGCTGACGATGGACGTTTCCTTCCCGTTTCTGGAGGAAGCGCGCCGGGAGCTTCTCGCGCTCGGCGGCGCGATCGAGGTGATCTCACCGGACGCGCTACGACGCTCGATGGCGGACTTCGCCGAGCAGATCGGACGCGTGTACGGCACCGCGGGGTCGGGTGCCGGCTAGCACCGCATCACCTACGGCGTCTCGCCCTCGCTTGCGACGGCCTCTTCGTTTGCGCCCTATCTTTGGGCCGGTAGAATCCGCCCCGAGGAGGGAGCCATGAGATTCGAGCACATCCTGCACAGCCTGAACGGATCGATCTCCGGTGCCCGCGCGAAGCGCTACGTCGCGAGGATCGCGGAGTTCCATCGGATCCAAGCGTCCCCGGGCTACGACGAGGCGCTTCGATACGTCGAGGACGAACTGCTCCAGCGGGGGGTCGAGACGAGCGTCTCGGAGTTCGCCGCCGACGGGAAGGCGGAGACCTACGGCTGGATTGCTCCGCCCGGGTGGCGGATCGGCTCGGGTTGGCTCTGTCAGCTTGAGCCGGCGGAGCGAACGCTCTGCTCGTACGATGAGGTCCCGACTTCGATTCTCGGCCAGTCGGCCGGTGGGTGTGCGGAAGGGGGGCTGGTCCACGTTGGTAAGGGCACGGCGTCCGAGCTCGAGGGAGTCGACCTTGCCGGTACGTTCGTCCTGACGTGCGGGCGGGCGCGAGAGGTGTCGAAGCGGATTCTCAGCCGAGGGGCCGTCGGGCTGATCGTCTACCCCGATACCGAGCGGGCCGCCGCTTCGTACGATCTCGTGCAGTACGCCGGACTCTTTCCGCAGGCCGGCGAACTCGACACGACACCGATGGGCTTCTCGATCTCGCGGCGTGCAGCCGATCGCCTCATCGGACAGCTCGAGGAGGGCTCCGTTCGCCTCCGCGGCGAAGTCGACGCCGAGTACTCCGACGGGTCGATGCGGGTCCTCGAGGCGGAGATCACCGGCACCGACCCGAGCTCCGGCGAGGTTCTCCTCGTCGCGCACCTCTGCCATCCGACCCCTTCGGCGAACGACAACGCGTCGGGAAGCGGGCTGCTGCTCGAGCTCGCGCGTGTCCTTCTCGAGCTCTCCGGAGAGACCCCGATCCGCAACACCGTGAGGCTTCTCTGGGTCCCGGAGTTCAACGGGACGATCCCGTGGGCAGCGGCGAACGTCGAGAAGCTCCAAAACGTCCGATTCGTGCTCAACCTCGACATGGTCGGGCAGTCTCCGGAGGCGATCGGCGAGCCGTTTCGCGTTTCGCGGATCCCGAACGCACGGCCGACGTATCTCAACGCGTGCTTCGAGCCGATCCTGACGAAGATCGCGGGGGACGAGGCATCCCTTTCCTCGCAGGGATCGCGGCGTCCACTTCACTGGATTCTCGCCCCGCCGTGCGGCGGGAGCGACCACCTCGTCTTCCAGGCGCCGCCGCACGGTCTCCCGGCGACGATGCTCCATCACAACGATCCGTACTGGCACACCAGCATGGACACGGTCGACAAGGTCGATCCGACACGCCTCAAGCAGGTGGGGATCCTGACGGCGGCGCTCGCGACGTTGCCGGCGTGGGCGGCGGACGAGGCGAGGAGCCTGGGGGAGTGGCTCCTCTCGTTCAGCAGCCGGGAACTCGCGCGTGCCGGCTCCTTGGTGCATCAGATCGAGCCGAAGCGCGGAGACCGACTCCTAGCGACGGCCCTCTCGATCGAGAAGGCGAGAGGCGAGGCGTTCCACGACCTCGTCGGGGCTTCAGGGTGGAAATCCGACAAGCACGTCGCTGCGCTCGATTCGATCGCGGCGGTCTTCGCCGACGGTCCGCCCGACGTCGAGGCGGGCGAGGCGATCGGGCCGGGCCGCGTCCTCGACGGACCGGTCCGGTTCGCGATCGTCGACGGCTTCAACGACGAGGAGAGGTCGTTCTTCGAGGAAAAGTTGTCGGCGAACCATCGGGCCGTCGTCGAATCGCTCGTCAACCTGTGCGACGGTCGCCGGACGATCGAGGAGATCGCGATGCAACTGACGCTCGACTTCGGTCGACCGTTCTCCGTCGCCGACACGGAGCGGAGCGTCGAGTTGCTCGCCAAGTCCGGATACCTCGCCGTCTAGAGCGCATCGTCGGGGAGGGAGGAGGCGAAGGCGACGAACGTCCGTGATCGGCTGTTCCGCACGCTGTCGCAGTACGACCGACGCTTCTGGACGTTGTTCTTCGTTCAGTTGATCGTCGCCGCCGGCTTCGGCGCGGCGATGCCGTTCGTCAGCATCTTCCTGCACAACGTCCTCGGCGTTTCGATGACCTACGTCGGCATGATCATGCTCGTCTCCGCGCTCGTCGCGGCCGGCGGGAGGATCATCGGCGGGGAGATCGCCGATCGCATCGGACGGCGACCGCTCCTCATCGGCGGAATGACGGCGCGGGTTCTCGTCTTCGCGCTGATGGCCTACGTGATTCACATCCAGGCTCCGGCCTTGGTCGTCGGCGCGGTCTTCATCGCGGTCCGGCTCGTCGGTGCGGCAGTCCGACCGGGCCTTTCCGCGATGGTCGCGGACGTCGTCGAGCCGGCGCGCCGCGTCGAGGCGTACGCGCTCTTTCGGATCGGCGGGAACGCCGGATGGGCGATCGGACCGGCGATCGGCGGATTCCTCGTCTCGACGTCGTACGCTTCGCTCTTCCTGCTGACGACCTTCGCCAGCCTGATCGGTCTGCTGCTGCTGATCCTCTTCACCAGCGAGACGATCCGCGTCGCCGAGACGGGCCAGTTCTCGTTGCGGCGGGTTCTCGACGTGGCGCACGACCTTCGGTTCCTCGTCTTCTGTGGATGGAGCGTGCTCCTGTTCGTGGTGATGGGGCAGTTCGCCAGCACGCTCGCCGTCTTCTCGACCCAGGTCGTGGGGATCGCCGAAGCGCAATTGGGGATCCTGTTCACGCTGAACGGTATCGTCGTCGTTCTCTTCCAATGGCCGGCCGCCCGGCTGTCGAATCGGATCGGCATCCGGTGGGGTCTCGTTCTCGGTTGTCTCCTCTACGCCCTCGGATACTTCTCGGTCTCGCTTGCCACGGCGTTCCCGTTCTTGATAGGGTCGATGATCGTCATCACGCTCGGGGAAGTGACGTTCTCGCCGACGTCGATGGCGGCGGTGGCGAACATGGCGCCCGAGGAGCGCGTCGGCCGATACATGGGCCTGTTCGGCCTGACCGAAGCGCTCGGCTGGTCCTTCGGCCCGTTCGTCGGTGGGGTGTTGTTCGACGCCCTGCACACGGCACCGACGGCCCTGTGGGGGATCATCGCGCTGATCGGTGTGACCGCGGCGGTCGGGTTCGGGACGACGACCCGCGACGCAGGACAACAGACTGAAGGAGGGTAGCCGTGCGTTCGAGGAAAGCACAGATCGCGCTGGGGATCGGGATCGTGGTCGTCGCGGTGGTCGTCGCCTTGCTCCTCACGCGCCCGTCGGCCGAAGGGCCGTACGCCTTGACCGCGTGGGACTACGGAGCGGTCGCGTGGGTCGAGCCGATCCCGGAGGACTTGGAAAGCGCGACTACGAGGGCCGCCGAGCTGTTCGCTGGGGTTTTCGAGCTGTGGGGATTCTCCGCGCCGGTGGCCATCCCGGAAGGGCGGGTGGCGCGGAAGCGCGATCCCGCCGGCGGCGCGAGCGTCGACCTGTATGCGCTCGACTGGAAGGGGGCGATCCTTCCACCGGTCATGCTGCTCGTCTTCCCGGCCGGCGAGTCGCTGCGCGAAGCGACCGGACTGGAGACGGGACCGATCGTCCTGACCTACGGAGAGCCTCCTGAGCCCACGTACGATGAGGTTCCGGTGCCGATCGCGGTCTCGGATTGGGTTGCCGAACTGGCCGGTGCGTCGGTCACCTTCGTTCTCACGGCCGACTGCTGGGAGGAGCATCTCGTCGGAGAAACGGCGAAGTGGATGCTGCGAAAGGGAACTCAGATCCCGGAGCTCTGCGAATGCACGCCGTACGGCCTGCCCATGCTGGTCGAAGTGGGGTTCGCTGGCTACACGGTGAGTCGGCTCCTCGGCGGAGACGGCTGGCTTGCATCGGCAACGGAGTGGGCGGCGGCAAACGGGATCGGGACGGACGTCTCCGACCTGCTCGAATTCGACGTGGATCCCGCGACGCTCTCCGCTCTCGGGACGAGCTTCGTCGCCTATCTCGTCGGCGAGCACGGGACGGACGAGATGGTGAGCGCGATCTGCGCTTGGCGGGGGACCGGACAGTACTGCAGCCCCTCCGCAGCGAGAACCATCTCGTACATCCGCGGCTGGCGCGCGTACCTCGGTGTGGAGCCCGAGTAAGGGAAGCTCGTCGGGACGGCATACCCAGCCCCTCCAGCGGTCGCGCCGGGCCGGGAGCCTACCTTCTCTGGTCCGTCTTCTTCCATCGCGTTTCGCGCCGTTCGGCGAGCGCCTTCTCGATCTCCTCCTCGGACGGCTTCCGGCGAAGGCGCCGTTCGAGCTGCTTGACGATCCGTTCCCGTTGCCGCTTCTCCTCGCGTCCCATCGTCGACCTTTCGTCTTCCCCTGGAATGTGCGGCCATTATGCTCGCTGAAGGGCGCCGACGGCCAGCACCGCGTACAATCGATCCGTCGAGGAAGGAGGGACCATGCCCGAACTGCCGGAGATCGTCTGCCGAGCCCGTGAGATGAGCGAGGCGCTGGTCGGTCGATCCATCCGCTCGATCGAGGTCCTCCAGCCGAAGTGCCTCAACGTCCCGGTCGAGGCGTTCCAGGCCGGGCTGACCGGGGCGAAGGTCCTGGACGTCACGCATCACGGGAAGTGGCTGCTCGTCGAGACGTCGCAAGGGCACCTCCTGATCAACATGGGGATGGGTGGGGAGATCCTGCTCGTCCCGAAGGACGAGCTGCCTGAGAAGTGGCGCGTCCGGTTCGACCTCGACGGAGACGAAGCCCTCGCGATCAACTTCTGGTGGTTCGGGAACACCCACTTCGTCACTCCGGGGAAGCTCGGCGAGCACGCGATGACCGCGAAGCTCGGACCGACCGCACTCGATCTGTCGTCGGACGAGTTCGCACGATTACTGGCCGGGCGGCGCGGTCGGATCAAGTCGTTCCTCCTCGATCAATCGAAGATCGCCGGGATCGGGAACGCCTACGTGCACGACATCCTTTTCGCCGCCAAGCTCCATCCGCTCCGAACGATTCCGACGTTGGAGGCGGCCGACATCGACCGGCTGCACGGTGCAATCCGGAGCGAACTCCAGCGGAGCGTCGATGTCGGGGGCGCCTGGTACGAAGTCGGTCTGAACGGCGAGCGTGGCAGGTTCACCGCCGACGATCTCGTCGTCGGCTATCGGGAAGGGAAGCCGTGCCCCGTGTGCGGAACGACGATCGAGAAGATCAAGACCGGTTCGACCTCCAGCTTCGTCTGCCCGACCTGCCAGGTCCCCCCGTAGTGGATGCGGGCTTCGTCCGGGGCTCTCGGTTGCGCAGTTTCCGACCAAACACGGCGAACGGTACACTCGTCCGACGGGCGAGAAACGAATACCGTGTACGAATCGTAAGGAGGCGAGATGCTCGTTGGCAGGGAGGTCGTACTGCGGACGGTCAAGGCATCGGACCTTGACACGCTGTTCGAGCTGACGGCAGACGTGCGCGACATCGGCGAGCATTGGCCGCTGCAGCTGAACTCCGAGCACCTTTCGAGGAAGCGGTTCGAGCAGAACGGATGGTGGGACGGGGATTTCCGCGTGCTCCTGATCACGGACCGCGACGATCGGATCCTCGGGCAAATCGTGATGTTCAAGGCGGCGGTCTACCAGAACGCGTACGAGTTCGGCTATCGGATCTTCCGGCCGGAGGATCGCGGGAAGAGCTACATGACGGAGGCCGTTGCGCTCGCGGCCGCTTTCCTGTTCGAGACGGAGACGGTCGACCGGATCCAAGCGACTGCGCTGCCGGGGAACACCGGCTCGCAGCGCGTGCTGGAGAAGTGCGGGTTCGCCTTCGAGGGGACGATGCGCAAGGCGATGTTTCACCGCGGACGGAGCGAGGACCTGCGCCTCTATGCCCTCCTTCGGGAGGACTCGGCCCCCTTGTGCGAGCTGCTCGCGGACTAGGCACGTTCGGGACGACGTCGTCCTTTCCCATCGGCGGGCTTCCGATGACGCCTCATTGGATCGTGAGAGCGCGCCGACGCAGGTAGAATGGGAGGAGACGGACGACGGGGGAGGAGAGCATTGGCCGAGGTGACGCTTCGCCTGTTCGGAACGCCCCGCCTCGACATCAACGGGAGACCGACGCAGCTCGGACGGCGGAAGGCGATGGCTCTTCTCTCGTATCTTGCTGTCACGCGCAGCCGCCACCATCGGGAGACCCTGGCGACGCTCCTCTGGCCGGAATCGGGTCCCGAGGCGGCGTATTCGGCGTTGCGGAACGTCCTGTGGATCCTCCGGCAGACCCCGCTTTCGCTCTTCCTTCGAACCGACCGGAGCACGGCCGAGCTGGTCGAGGACGATTCGCTGTGGGTGGACGTCCAGCGGTTTCGCGATCTCGCCAGCGGCTGCTCGACAGGGAAGCACGGGGGGACCGAGGCGTGTGCGGACTGTGTGCCCGCGCTCGAGGAAGCCGTCTCCCTCGTCGAGAGCCCGTTCATGCAGGGATTCATGGTCTCGAACGCGGACGGGTTCGACGACTGGCAGTTCGCCGAGCGCGAGGCACTGCAGCGGGAGCTGACGGAGACGCTCGACCGACTGACGGCGTTCCACACGGACGCGGAGGATTGGACCGCCGTCACGACGTACGCGAGGCGCTGGCTTCGGGCCGATCGACTGAACGAGGTGTGCCACCGGCGCCTGATGCGCGCTCTGTCCGCCCTCGGCAGGAGGAACGAGGCGCTCCGCTGCTACGAGGAGTGCGTGCGGATCCTCGACGCGGAGCTCGGCCTGGCCCCGGAAGTCGCGACGACGGAGCTGTCCGACTCGATCCGCCGTGCAGAAGTGCAGCGCGGAGCGAGTCCGACGGTTCCTCGCCAGACGAATCTGCCCGCGGCGCTCACGCCGTTCGTCGGCCGGGAAGAGGTCATCACGCGGGTCACGGACCTCCTGAGAAAGGACGGGACGCGGCTCGTCACCCTGGTCGGGCTCGGCGGAATCGGCAAGACGAGTCTCGCGATGCAGGTCGGACGAGAGCTGCTGGACGAGATGGAGCACGGGGTCTTCCTCGTCCCGCTCGGAACGGCCGACGAGGACGAAGTCGTCGCTTCGGCGATCGCACAGGCGCTCGGTCTGTCGCTGTCACGCGACAAGGGCGCGCGCCTCGCGTTGGAATTGGAGGACTACCTGAAGGAACGCAGGATCCTCTTGATCCTCGACGAGGTGGAGAGGATCACTACGATCGATTCGCTCCTGCCCACGCTTCTGTCGATCGCGCCGCGCGTGCGGTGCCTGGTCACGTCCCGCGTTCCCCTTAACGTTAGCGGAGAGACGGTCGTCTCGCTCCACGGGCTCGCCTATCCGCCCGAGGACACGCCGGTCGAGGCACTCGGCGAGTACGACGCGATCCGCCTGCTCCGCGTCGCGGAGAGACGCGTCGATTCGGCCTCCACGAACCGAAAGCCGGAGCTGCGTGCGATGGCACGCGTCGCTCGACTCCTCGAGGGCTTTCCGCTCGGCCTCGAGATGGCCGGCGCGTGGCGCGGCGTCTTCTCCTGGCGGGAGATCGGCGACCGCATCGCCTCGAACCTCGACTTCCTCGTCCATACGCATCGGGACGTCCCGGCCCGCCATCGAAACCTCCGCGCCGTCTACGAGCAGGCGTGGGGGCTCCTCTCGCGCGAGGAGCGAGGGGCGCTCGCTCGGCTGGCGGCCTTCCATGGAGGCTTTGCGATCGCGGCAGCGGAGGAGGTGGCGGGCTGCTCGCCCGTCGTGCTCGCCACGTTGGCGAAGCGAAGCCTGATCCGTCGCGTCGCCCCGGAGCGGTATCAGGTCCACGAGCTCCTCAGGCAGTTCTCGCTCGAGAACCTGCGGAAGGGCGTCGGCGACTTCGATGCGGTCGCGGAGCGTCACTCCGCCTACTACCTCGAGCTCGTCGAGGGTTCATTCGAGAAGCTGAAGGGACCGGAACAGCTCGCGACCCTTCGTGGACTGCAGCGCGATCTGCCGAACATCCGCGCCGCTTGGCTCTGGGCAGCGAAGGCCGGCCGCGCCGACCTCCTCCGACGAGCGGCGCACGGCCTGTTCTTCTACTTCGACATCCGGGCGCACTTCGACCAAGGCGCGCACGCGTTCCGCGAGGCGATCGAGCACTTCGACCCACTCGTCGAGCCGGCCGTCGCCGGCTTCCTGCGCGTCGCCTACGGGTGGTTCACCCAGTTCACCGCCGGGGCCGAGCCGCATCAGTGGATCGCCGAGGGGCTGAGTCTGCTCGACGGCAGCGAGCCGTTCTCCGTCGATCACGCGCTGGCGAACGTCATCGCGTGCTACGCCGAAGCGATCGGCAGCCTCGAGGAGGTTCGCGAGCGTCTCGGCCGGAGCCTCGCACACTACCGCGCCGCCGCCGACAAGTGGGGCGAGGCACTCACGACCGACGCCCTTGCCGGTGCGGAGTTCGGGGTCGATGCCGGCGAGGGCGAACGACTGGCGGAGGAAAGCCTCAGGCTGCGGAAGGAGATCGGAGATCGTTGGGGCGAGGCGCTGAACCTCGCGACGCTCGGAGGATTCGCCGAGTCGCAGCGGAAATGGGATCTCGCCAAGGTCCGATACCATCAGAGCCAGCGCCTGGCGGCCAGGATCGCGGAAGACCTGTTCACGGCGATCGGCGCGCAGCTCGCCAGGGCGAGGATCGCGGGGCGCCTGGGGGAGTACGAGGAGGGCGAACGGCTCGCCGAGGAGGGGTTGCAGCTCGCAAAGCAGGCGAGCAGCAGGCTCCTCGTGGCGCGAGCGTCGACCGAGCTCGGCCGGCTCGCGTACGGAAGGGGTGAGTTCAGATCGGCGGCGGAGAAACTGGAAGAGGCCTTCTCCCTTCTCGAAGGGACGCCGTGGCGGCTGGACGCGGCGCGGTGCGCGGGCCTCCTCGGCCAAGTTGCGGAGACGTCCGGCGACGAAGAAGAGACGCAGAGGTGGCGCCAGGAGGCGCGGATGCTCGATCCGAAGGGTGTTGCGGAGCGATGGATCAGCTGACGCTCGTCGTGATGGCGGCAGGAATCGGGAGCCGGTACGGCGGCCACAAGCAGGTCGAGCCGATGGGACCGAACGGCGAGTGGCTCGTCGACTACTCGATCTACGATGCGATGCGCGCTGGCTTCGCGCGAATCGTCTTCGTCGTGCGCGGCGAGATCGAGGCCGAGTTTCGCGAACGGTACGACGACGTTCTCTCCGCCGGGTGCCGTGTCGAGTACGTCGTGCAGTCGCTCGACGACCTGCCGGACGGATTCTCCCCGCCGGCCGACCGCGTGAAGCCCTGGGGTACGGGGCACGCGGTCTGGAGCTGCCGAGACGTCATCGACGGCCCGTTCGGTGTGATCAACGCCGACGACTTCTACGGTCGTGGGGCGTTCGATGCGCTCGCGGGGTACTTCGCGCGGGACCACCGAGCGCCGGGAGACCACGTGCTCGTCGGGTACAAACTGGCGAACACGCTGTCCGAGCATGGCTCGGTGAGGCGGGGGGTCTGCCGTGTGGACGCCAACGGGCTGCTGATCGATGTCCGTGAGCGCCACCGGATCGCGCGACGCGCCGGATCGATCTCCTCGTCCGAGGACGGCGAAACGTGGATGGAGATGGCGGGGGACACGATCGTGTCACTGAACACGTGGGGGTTCGGGGTGGAGTTCATGGACGGGTTGTCGCGTCAGTTCCCCGCGTTCCTCGCGGCCCACGCCGCGGAGCTCGGGACGGCGGAGTTCTTTCTCCCCGACACCGTCGGTCGGCTCATCGCCGAGGGCGGGGCGCGCGTCCGTGTCGTGTCGACCGACGAGACGTGGTTCGGGGTCACGTACCCGGAAGACGTCCAGCGGGCGCGGCGCGAGATCACCGAACGGATCGCGGCCGGGGAGTATCCGCCGCGCCTCTGGAGCGACTGAACGTGGGGACTCGACCGCGGAAGATCGCGGAACGGTTCAAGGTTGGCGGCCCCGTCCTGTCGGTCGATCCTCACGGGGAAGGACACATCAACGCCACGTACGTCGTCACCGCGGAACCCGAAGGCGGCCCGAGGCGGAGGTACGTCCTTCAAAGGATCAACCGAAGGGTCTTCCGCGATCCGGAGGCGGTGATCCGAAACGTCGCGCGGGTGACGGAACACCTCCGCTCGAAGGTGGCCGAGGAGGGTGGGGATCCCGACCGCGAGGTCCTCAGCCTTGTCCGGACGGCGGACGGCGACGCCCCGTTCGTGCGCGACGACGAGGGCGAGGTCTGGCGCTGCTTCGCGATGATCGAACGGGCGCGTGCGCACTCGACGCTGTCGAGCCCGAAGCAGGCGCGAACCGTCGCGTCGGCGTTCGGGCGCTTCCTCCGCCGCCTCTCCGACTGCCCGCCGCACGAACTGGAGGTCGCGCTCCCGGGGCTTCACGATGCGGCCGGTCACCTGGCCGCCCTTCGGGACGTTTCGGGTGACGATCCGCTCGGCCGCGCGTCCGACGTCCAGAACGAGCTCGCGTTCGTCGAGACACGCCGCGGCCTGATCGAGTCGTGGGCGGATCTGCTGTCGTCCGAGGACGCCCCGACGCGAGTGATCCACAACGACACCAAGGTCAGCAACGTGTTGATCGACGAGGATTCCGGACGGGGAATCTGCGTCATCGATCTCGACACCGTCATGCCGGGCTCCGCGCTGGTCGACATCGGCGACTTCGCTCGGTCGGTGCTGACGGGGCCGGAGGACGTCGGACGGGGCGTCGACCTCGCGCTGTTCGCTGCGGCGATCGGTGGCTATCTCGGCGAGGCCGGGAGGCTGCTCACCGACGTGGAAGTCGAGAACATCGTCCAGGCGACGCGGCTGATCGCGCTCGAGCTGGGGATCCGCTTCCTCGCGGACTACGTCGCCGGAGACCGGTGGTTCCCCGTCGGAAGACCGGACGAGAACCTGGCCCGCTGCCGCGTGCAGCTCAAGCTGGTTCGCGAGATCGGGGAGCACGAGGACGAGATGCGCAGGATCGTGCGCCGTGCGGTCGCCCGTTCCCGTCGACGGCGAGGGCGTGGTCCGACGACCGAGGATGCGCTACGCTTCCGGTTCGACGGAGGGAGGGCGCGCCCGTGATCCACACCGAGAATCTCAGTCGTCGGTTCGGCGATCGACCGGCGGTCGATCGACTGACCTTCGACGTCGCAACAGGAGAGATCGTCGGGCTCCTCGGGCCGAACGGGGCGGGGAAGACCACGACGATCCGGATGCTCGCGGGGATGATCGCCCCGTCCTCGGGTTCGCTTCTCGTCGGTGAGCACGACCCGTCGCGAGAGCCGGAGCACGTGCACGAGATCGTCGGATTGTTGACCGAGTCGCCCGGCTTCTACGACCGGTTGACCGCCGAACAGAATCTCGCGTACTTCGCGCGGTTCTACACGGGGATCGACGTGCCCGGTGCGGTGGCGCGTGGCTTGGACCGGATGGGGCTCTCCGAGCGGCGCCGGGATCGCGTCGGAACGTTCTCCAAGGGGATGAAGCAGCGCCTCGCCCTGGCCCGAGCCCTCCTCCACGGACCGCGGATCCTCCTCCTCGACGAACCGACGGCCGGTCTCGATCCCGAGGCCGCCCGCGACCTGCGTCGGTTCATCGTCGAGCTGAGCGCGGAGGACCGGACGGTCCTCCTGTGTACCCACAACCTGACGGAGGCGGAGGAGATCTGCGAGCGGATCGCGATCTTCCGCACCCAGCTGATCGCGCTCGACACGCCGGCCGCACTGCGCGAGGCGCGATTCCGGCCGGCGGTCCGAATCCGGGTGGCGGGAGACGCCTCGGGCCTCGTCGCTCCCCTCCGCGGCCTTCCGTTCGTGCGGGCCGTCGAACTCGACCCGGAAGAGGGGCTCCTCACCGTCCGGCTCGACGACGTCGATCGGGACCGGCCGGCGCTCGTTGCGAGGATCGTCGAGCTCGGGGGAAACGTTCTCGAGGTCGCGGAGGAGCGAAGGACGCTCGAGGACGTCTATCTCGACCTCGTGAGGGAGGAGGAATGACCACGCGACGGATCCTCAACGTGGTGCGGAAGGAGTGGCTCCTGATGGCGCGCTCGCCGAGCAATCTCCTGTTCGTGCTCGTCGTCCCGCTCCTGCTGGTCGGGCAGGCGCTGCTTCTGACGTGGATCGTCCCCCGGTACCTCGCCGTCGGCGTGCCGGGTTCCTCGTCGATCGCCGAGGGGCTGCCCGACGCCGATCGACTCCGCGTCCTCCTCCTCGACCAGTTCCGCTTCTTCGTCCTGCTCATCCCGGCGATGGTCGCCAACGTCTTCGCCACCCTGAGCATCGTCGAGGAGAAGATCACGCGCACGTTGGAGCCGCTCCTCGCGACGCCGGTGAGGACGTGGGAGCTCCTCCTCGGCAAGATTCTCTCCGGGGCGATCCCTGCGCTTGTCGTGGCGTGGGCGAGCTCGGGCCTGTTCGTGTTGCTGGCCGTCGCGGCGGGCTGGGGTCCATTGCTCCGCTGGATCGTCGGGCCGTCGTGGTACCTGTCGATCTTCCTGCTGACGCCGGCGATCTCGATCCTCAGCTTCGTGTTCGGCGTCATCGGATCGTCGCGCGCCGGCGACGCGAAGGGGGCGCAGAACCTCGCCGTGGTGGTCGTCCTCCCGCTCTTCGCGCTGATCGCCGTTCAGGTGACCGGCCTGGTGCACTTCACGCCGCTCCCGACGCTCGCCCTTTCCCTGGGGATCACGGCGTTGGATGCGCTGATGCTTCGCCTCGCCGTCCGGCTGTTCGCCCGCGAGTCGATCCTCGTCCGCTGGCGGTGAGCGGCGACCGCGTCTGAGTATGGAAGCGGCCCGGTTCCCGCTGTAGACTCACGACGCACCGCGAGGGGGGCCATGCGTAGACTACTCGATCGGAATCGCGGCCTCTTCGTCTACCTGATCGTCTCCAGCTTCCTGCTCAATTTCGGACACCGGGTCTGGCAGGCGATGTTCAACAACTACGCCGTCGAGAAGCTCGGTGTCGGACCGGAGGCGATCGGGTGGATTCAGTCGGTTCGCGAGCTCCCAGGCCTGATGGCCTTCCTCCTCGCGTTCCTCGCGCTCGCATTGTCGGAGCTGCGGATCATGGCGCTCAGCCTCGTCGTTCTCGGGCTCGGGCTCGTGTTCACCGGCCAGGCGACGACGATCCCGATCCTGCTCGTCGCGACGATCGTGATGAGCTTCGGGTTTCACTTCTTCGAGCCGTGCAGCAGCGGCGTGGTCCTGATGAGCATCGAGCGAGAGGAGAGCCCGAAGGTGCTCGGCCAGCTGAGAAGCCTCGGCGCGGTCGCCGCGCTCATGGCGACTGGTGTCGTCTACCTGCTCGTCGACCGGCTCGGCTATCGGGCACTGTTTCTGATCGTCGGGATCGTCGTCGCCGTCGGCGGTGCGATCCTCTTCACGCGGGGGAGAGGAGAGCACGGACTGCCCCCGAAACGGCGGGTGAGGCTGCGCAAGCGGTACTGGCTCTTCTACGCACTCGCGTTCTTGATGGGAAGCCGCCGACACATCTTCACCACGTTCGCGCCGTTCCTCCTCGTCCTGACCTACGGGGTCAGCGTGCAAACGATGTCGATCCTGTTCCTGGTGAACGCCCTGGTCAACACCTACGTCTACCAGAAGGTCGGCAAGCTGGTCCCCAGGTTCGGTGAACGGACGATCCTCACCGTCGCGTTCGCGCTGCTGATCCCGGTCTTCCTCGGGTACGCGTACGTGAGCGTCCTTCCGATCCTGTTCGTCCTGTTCGTCATCGACAACATGCTGTTCGGGTTCAACCTCGGACTGACGACGTACTTGCAGAAGATCGCGATCACTCCGGAAGAACTGACGAGCAACCTGTCGGCCCAGACGACGATCAACCACGTCTCGGCGGTGATCATCCCGGTCGTCGGCGGGACGATCTGGGCGTTGCTCGGTTCTCAGGCGACGTTCCTGATCGGTGTGGCGGTCGCGGCGATCTCCCTGGTGCTCACGCAGCTGATCCGCGTCCCGGCGGTCGAGACGGAGGGATGACTTGTGGATTCGGCCTGTCGCCGCTCGACCCGGGCGGGTACAATGGCACACCTGACGGAGGGCGACGGGCGGAGCATGGCGGAGATCGAGAGCTCACACGCATTGGCTCAACCGAACGCGATCCAGTTCATCCCCTTGACCGTCGCCGGCGCCATCCGCCCCGAGGACACGTCCGGTCAAACGGTCGGTGCGTTCGTCCTCCAACTGGTCGAGGGGCACGGAATCGAGCTGCGGGATAAAGACGTTCTGGTCGTCAGCTCGAAGGTCGCCTCGTTCTTCGAGCCGGACCGCGTCGTCCGTCTACTCGACGTGATCCCGTCCCGGAAGGCGCGGGTGCTGGGACGGCTGTTCCGAAGGGATCCCCGCAAGGTTCAGCTCGTCCTCGAAGAGGGGAACGTCTTCCTCGTCGTTCCGATGAAGCGGATCACGCGTATCCCGTGCGTATGGCGGATGCTCGACAAGCGGTCGGCCAACCCAGAGGCGATGCGCCGGGGCTTCGAGCAGACCAACAGCTATGTGTTCGTCGTCCGGAAACACGCAATCTATCTCGATGAGGCGGGGATCGATCACACGAACTCGCCGGACGAGTTCGTGTCGCTCCTTCCGCGAGATCCGTGCGAGACGGCTCGCGGGATCCGGAGCGAGATCCTCGCGCGCCACGGCGTGGACGTCGCGGTCATCCTGACCGACACGGTCACCAGCGTCGGGCGGATGGGTTCGCAGGACATGGCGATCGGGTACGCCGGAATCGATCCGATCACGCGCGTCATGTTCAGCGACGACCTGTTCGGCATCCCACGGTCCGGCGGGATCGACATCGTGGTCGACTCGATCGCGGGGATGGCCGGATTGGTAATGGGGCAGACGATCGAGCGGCGTCCCGCCGTGATCGTCCGCGGGCTCGACTACGCCCCGGAGCGGAGCGACGACACCTCGGGGATGGCCGCGGTGGGGATGCCCGCCGGATCGGAGTGGCGGATCACCCTGTACACGATTCTCGCGACGCTCCGCTTTCGGATCGGCAGTCTGCTCGCGCTCCAGCGAAACCCTAGGCGTCCGACAGCCCGCCGATAGCCAGATCCTTCTCCGAGGGCCCGAACACGTCGGCAAACGTCTGGGGAGCGCGCCACAGCTCGGCCTCGCCGTCCGAGCGGATGGCTACCTTCGCCGGAAGCGGGAAGCCGCAGCTGTTCGACGCGAAGTGGTCGGCGCTGTACGCACCGGTGTGATAGACGACGCATCGCTCGCCCGCCGCCGGCAGGCGGTTCAGTTCGACCTTCGCCTTGCTGATCATGTCGCCGGAGAAGCAGAGCCGTCCGGCGAGGAACACCTCGACCGGTGAATCGTCGGGGCGTTTCGGGAGGACGGCGGCCGGGAAGATGTCCGGGGAGATGAGGTTCGTTCCGTGGTTGTTGATCCCCATGTCGAGGGAGACGACCGGGTGCCCGAGGACCGTCTTGACGCCCGTCGTCCGGGCGAGCGTGACACCCGCCGAAGCCATCAGCGAGCGTCCCGGCTCGACGATCAGTCGAGGCCCGCCGAGCCCCATGAGACGATCGACGACCGTCGCACCGTTCTCGTATCGGTGTTCGAGGACCCGTTCGACCATCTGCGCAGCGGGATACTTCGACCAGTAGGCCTTCCCGAACCACCTTGGGGCCGTCCCCTCCCGCGTCGCGCCGGCGTAGCCCATCGGCGCATCGTTCCACGTGACGGCCTCGGAGACCGGCGTCTCGCCGTGAAGCCGCGCGAGAAGTCGAGCCGTGAACCGCTCCCACGCTTGCCCGGAGAGGAAAGCGACCGGGAACCCGCCGCCGATGTCGATGGTGTCGACCGGCAGCCCGCGCGCGACGGCGAGTCCGGCCAACCGGAGAAGATGGTCTAACAGCAGCTCGTATCCGACCGGGTCGGCGATCTGTGTGCCGATGTGCGCCGACAAACCGCGGAATCGAAGCCGATCGGACGAGCCGATCCGCGCGAAGAGCCGTTCGGCCTCGTCGACGTGGAAGCCGAACTTCGTCCAATCGGCGGCGGTCGTCTGATCGTCTGAGGTCAGCCCGGAGAGGGGCATTCCGCGGAATCGCGTCAGGACGTCGGCCGAAGCTCCCGCTCGCGCGGCCCGTTGCTCGAGCAGCTCGATCTCCGCGTCGCTGTCGAGCGCGATCAGCGCACCGGCTCGCACGGCCGCGTCGAGATATTCCGCGGACTTGGCGTTCCCGTTGCAGACGATCCTCGAGGGGTCGATCCCCTCCTCGAGCGCGACCCGAAGCTCGTGCTCCGACGCGGCGTCCGCACCGAGATCGAGCCGTTTCGCCGCGCGTACGGCGCCGCGGCACGGGTTCGACTTGACGGCGAACGCGACCGTGGATTCCGGATATCGCGTGCGAAGGACGTCCTGGAAGCCACGAGCGTTCGACTCCATCTCCTCGAGGAAGAAGACGTGTAGCGGCAGCCGGTACCGTTCGACCAGGCGCTCGATCAGCGCCCGGTGGCGATCGAGCAGGGCGTCGAGCCGGTCCGTCGTCCTCGGGGATGGCATCTCGACACGATGGTAAGCGACGCGGCGCCGCCTGTCAGCACGCCAGCGACGAGGCGACAGGCCGAGACAGCTGTCCGTAACGCCGCTCACCTTGCTTGTTCCCGCGGCTTTTTGAAACGCGAGCGCGGAATCCCGCATCGTGACGTCTATTCCTGATTGCGGTCTCGCCCCGTACCGACGACCCGTCGTGCCTCCGGGGCGTGCATCCGCCAACTTCCGGCTCCGCTTCGCTTGACAGATGTCCGAGAGGCGCTTTTCTCCATTGGGGCCTTGTCAACAGCCGGCTGCCGTGATATCGTGGCAAGTGTAAAGGAGGTGGAGAATGCCTATCACAATCACGATCACGGGCGGAATGCTCCTCGCCTTCTTCTGGGCGTTCTGGATCTTCGCATTCGCTGGTTGGTGGTGCGGCGGTCCCTGCTAGGCCACTCCATCGCAGTACGTGAGGGGGCGTAACGTGATGCAGATCACCGGAGTAGGGAGGCTACTCATTGTCACCTCCCTACTCGTTTTTCTTTTCGTGGGCGCGGCCCACGCCGATCCGCGGGAACGCTTCGCGCAGGAGACCGGCCTCAATCTCGATCTGATCGGCGTTCTTCAGGTCGAGGTCGACGGAGTCGAGCTGACGGTCACCTTCGTCTTCATCAACGAACGGACGTTCAACAGCAAGATCTCGGCCGAGCTCCGGGTTGCATTGCTTCCTTACGTCGGGCGGAACGCCTTCTACGTCAACCCGAGCATCGAGCAGGTTGTGTCGTTATTCGGATTCTCCCCGTACGAAATCTCCGTTCGGCAGTCGGGTGAAGCACCGTTCACGCCGGGCTTCGCCTCTTGGATCGAGATCACGCCGGGGTTCACCTCCGGGCAATTCGAGGTCAACCCGAGCGGTCCCGACCAAGGCTCGGGAAGCGAGGGGATCCTCGTCCTGGACGACGCGATCGATGCGGCTCGTCCGCTGGATCTGATCTACCGCGGGCAAGAGGCACATTTCGAGATCGGCGCCGCGTTTGCCACAACGCCATCCAGGCCGGTCCCGCCCGCCGCGACCGCCTCGCACGATCCGATCGACGTGGCTCCGCTGGAAGAAACCGCCACGCTGCAGAGCATCCTGATGGACGAGGACTTCTCTGCCGAGTCGATGGCGGCCCTGCTCGAGCTCGACCCCGAACTCGTCCGCGTCCTGTTGCTCACCCAACGCGGTGAGGAACTTCGGCTCCTCTTCGTCCGACTCGAGGAGGCGATCCGCGAGAGCGCGCTCGGGGCGGAGTTACTCGACGCGCTCGAACCGCTGATCGGGACCGGGGCCGTGATGGTGTGGGCCTTCTCGATCGAAGGGGCCGCTTTCTCCCCGTGGACCTTCTACATCAAGCAGGGCGGCACGAACTACGTCTTCTTCAGCTCCGCCTCGTTCGTCGAGTTGACGGACGGCTTCCTCCGCGTCGAGCGCGTCAGCGCCGGCGAGGTCGTCGCCGGCGTGATCCGTCTCCCGAAGTCGGTCGATGGCTCGCTCCCCTTCTCGGTCTACTTCGGAACGGCGGGAGTCGACTACCCCTAGGCGATCGGGTCCGTCCCGGGAATCCGAGTGCGACGGACGCAGGAGGGTGGAATGGACCTGATCCTCGCATCGAACTCGCCGCGTCGACGGGATCTCTTGGCGCGGCTTACCTTCGATTTCTCCGTCGTCCCCAGCCACGTCGACGAGAAGGGCCGCGGTGCCCCGCCGGAACGCGCCGTCGAGGCGGCGAAGGCGAAGGCGCGCGCCGTGGGGCGAACCGAACGCGGCGTGATCATCGGTGCCGACACGATCGTCGTGATCGGCGGCGAGATCCTCGGCAAACCGGAGACGCGGGCCGAGGCCGCGGCGATGCTGCGCCGCCTCAGCGGGCGGACGCACTCGGTTCTCACCGGTCTGTGCGTCTGGAACACCGAGACGGACACAGAACGCACGTACTGTGAGGAGACGAGGGTTTCGTTTCGCCCTCTCGACGCCGAGGAGATCGAGGCGTATCTCGATGCGGAGGAGTACCGCGACAAGGCCGGCGCCTACGCGATTCAAGGGATAGCGGCCAAGTTCGTCGCGGGAATCGAGGGGGACTACACCAACGTGATGGGCCTTCCCCTCTGTCGCCTGACTCTCCTCTTGCGAGAGGTGGGAGTCCGGCTGTAGCCTTACCGCCGCCAGAAAGCACCTGAATCGATTGACGAACGAGTCGCAAGGAGGGCATCGGTGTCCGAGAAGAAGAAGCACAGCGTCCACACGCTCCAGAAGATGAAGGCCGATGGTGAGAAGATCGCCTGGCTGACCGCCTACGACTACCCGACGGCCCTGTTCGCCGAGGCCGCTGGGATGGACATGCTGTTGGTCGGGGATTCCCTCGGGATGTGTGTGTACGGGTACGAGGGGACCGTCCCGGTCACGATGGATCAGTGCATCGTTCACTGCGAGGCCGTTCGGCGCGCCGCCCCGAACACGTTCGTGATGGGCGACATGCCGTTCATGAGCTACCAGGTCAGCGACGAGGACGCGGTGCGAAATGCCGGCCGGTTCCTCAAAGAGGCGAACGTCGACGCGGTGAAGCTCGAGGGCGGGGTGCGTGTGATCTCCCGGATTCGAGCGATCCTCGATGCGGGAATCGTCGTCTGCGGACACATCGGACTGACGCCGCAGAGCTCGGGGCAGCTCGGAGGGCACAAGGCCCAAGGACGGACGATTGCCTCGGCCCGAGCGTTGATTGAGGACGCACTGGCAATCGAAGAGGCCGGGGGGCAGCTCCTCCTCCTCGAGGCCGTTCCACCGGAGGTCTCGGGGTTCATCGCGCGGAAGCTGTCGATCCCGGTCCTGAGCATCGGCGCCGGGCCGGAGTGCGACGGGCAGCTTCTGATCGTCTCCGACCTCATCGGACAGTTCCAAGCGTTCACCCCGAAGTTCGTCAAGCGCTACTGCGACGTCGCCGAGGTCGTCACCGAGGCGATGCGCCAGTACGTGGCAGACGTGAAGGCGGGGACGTTCCCGTCCGACGAGCACTACTACCACATGCTGAAGGCGGAGGCGGGAGGTTTCCCGGAACTGCAGAAGGAATTCGAGTAGGAACGCGAGGAGGCATCGATGAGCGATTTGCGGCAGCGGCTGGCGATCAGCGAGACACACCTCCGCCAGATCAACGACTACCTGTTGGATCCCGACTCCGGAGTGATCAACGAGTTCCTGGCGATCGTCGAGAAGCACGGCGGACCGGACGAGATCAACCGAAAGGCAGAGGAGGCGCGTCGACTTCCGTCGCTGATGGAACGGCTCGGCGCCATCCGGTCGCCGTACCTCGCCGACGTGGAGTGGCTGATCGAGCAACGGGATCGGGGCGCGTTCGTCTCCGTCGACGGGTTTCGAAGGAAGGTCCTTGGGGAGCGGGCCGACGGGATGGCCTTTCACGACGAGAATGCGGTGACGCTGGAGATCAGCGCGCTTCAGTTCTTCCCGTGGTTGATCGCCGAGGCGGAACAAGCCCTCGCCGAGGACGAGTTGATGCCAGGCCGCTACATCCGCGTCCGCAGCATGGTCGAGCAGGCGGCCGACAACGGCGACACGCTCGCCGTTGCGGCGGCGATGCAGATCATCGGCGCGAGCTACGTCGAGACGCTCGACACGAAGGGGACCGACGGCTCGAACATCCACCTCGGCGGGCCCGCGACGATCACCGGGTACTTCGGCGGGGTCGGGCAGCCGAACGAGCATGCCCTCCAGTGGGTCGACGAGTTCCTCGGCTACTACACCGAGTACGGGATCCGCCAAGTCCTCAACATCAACCCCGGGACCGTGCTACTCGGCTACTTCCTCCACAAGCTCGGGATCGACATCGAGTTCAAGATCTCAGTGTACATGGGGAACGACAACCCCTACGCCGCGCTGTGGACGCTGATCGGGGCGAAGCTGTTCGCGCGAGAGGACGGATCGACGTCGCTGATCGGCTTCAACTGGGCGAACTCGGTCGATAATGGGACGATCGAGAAGGCCGCGACGGTCCGGTCTGCCTTCGGTCTCGAGGAGAACGTCCGGTTCGAGCACCACATCACCGAGACCCAGAAATCGATCGTCATCCAGCCGTACGATCGGACCGACGAGCTCGTCGAGCTGGCCGATCACGTCGCGAACGTCTCCGCCAAGCACGAAGGAGGCGCCCCGGAGATCGACGCGGGGCGAGATCATCCGTCGGACATCCTCGACTACTTCCTGCCAAAGAGCGAGATCGAGGCGCAAGGCCTGATGGGAGCGATGGAGCGCAACTACCTCGACAAGCACGACGCCGTGAACCGGACCGCCGCCGCGCTAACCGAGAAAGGGCTGTCGTTCATCGCCGCTCGGAAGCTGCATCGCTAGGCACCGTTTCTCCTTGAGGGGGCCAGGCCGGCTCGCTCGGCACGTGGCGGCGTGCCAATGGAAGAGGAAATCGAGAGGATGCAGCCGGATCTCGAGTCGGCGCGCAATGACCTGCTGACCGGGGGGGGGACGCCGAGGAGACACGCGGACATTGGATACGGACGAAACACAAGGAGGCGGACGCAGTCGCCGCGCGTCCGCAGCTCCACAAGCTCACGATGTACTACGATCTTTGACCTCTCCGAGAGGATCGCAAGGCGGTTGGACGGTCCTCGCCATGGTTACGGGGTCCGAAGGTCGCTCTATCGCTTCTTCTCTTCGCGATCCAGATACTGAATGATCGCTTCGACGACGAGGTAGTTGATCGATCGATCGACCTTCTTCCCGAGACGATCCAACCGTTCGATCGGCTTCTTGTCGAGCTTGCTCTTCGGAATGTAGATCGACAACGTCGTCACTTCGCTCTTCCGGACCACGGGGCTCACCTCCTCCCTGTCTCCTTCGAGGTCCCTGGGTTCTGTGTTAGCCTACAGCAAACCAAAAGGAATCGGCAAATCGATTCGAAGCCCAAGGAAGACGCCTGGGATCCCTTGTGGGACCCCAGGCGAAGGGTTCCGTTCGTTTTCAGTCGCGGTCTCCGCTAGCGGATGACGAACCGGAACGTGTAGAAGACGATTTCGCGCTCACCCGCCACGGTCGTCACGGCGGGCTCACACCCCGGAGGGAGGTTCCCTCGGTCCGTGTGATAGGCCGTCTGAGCTCCCGGCACACCGCGCTCGATCGCAAGCACGAGCGTGAACGTCGCCTGATCGAGGACACCGGTCGAGACGATCGGCTCCTCCTCTTCCCAGACGATCTCGGTGATCGGAATCACCGCGTCGAACAGGTCGCCGGCCGGCGCGACGGAGATCGATCCTCCGTACCCCAGCCCTTCCTCGTGGATGACGTTGACCGTGTTCCCGCAGGGAAGCTGCATCGAGCAGCGATCCCACAGGACGCTGATGACGTCGTCGGAGATGTTGTGAAGCCAGAACGGAAGGCGGCTCTCGGCGCCTTCTTCGGTGTGCGAGATGTTGAAAGCGATCCGAATTGTGTTGTCCTGGAAGACGGCCTTCTCGGAGTAGATCGGATCGAGCATCTCCAATGAGGTCGGCGGAAGGACCGTCACCTCCGCGGCCGCCTCCTCGACCGGCTCGAGCACCGGCTCGACCGTCGCCGGCTCGGGCTGATGAAGCAAAAGCCCGAACAGCAACAACGCTCCCATGATCGCGGCGATCACCGCAATCTTCCCTAGATCATTCACGATCTCTCACCCCTCTTCGTCGACGAAGTTGGTAGGTGTCCCATCGTATTGCCGAACCGCGTTGGGAAGCGAGGATTTTGGCCGATTCGCAGCAGAAGTCTGTCCGCGGGAAACGGGCGCCGATCGACGCCGAAGAGCAAGAGCCAGCGAGAGGAGTCGAACCTCCGACCGACGGTTTACGAAACCGTTGCTCTACCACTGAGCTACGCTGGCGATACAATCGCGATTATAGCGCCTCGGGCCGGGGCTTCAAACCGGAG
Source organism: uncultured Thermotogae bacterium (assembly GCA_964523545.1). GTDB lineage: Bacteria > Bipolaricaulota > Bipolaricaulia > UBA7950 > UBA9294 > JANQEA01. The sequence continues at coordinate 42,636 of CAZFZM010000009.1, read as the reverse complement.
GTAGGATGGACGGTCTAGCGATCGCGGCGTCGTTGCGGGAGGTACAGGCGGCGGTGGAGGACGGGTTCGTCCGTTCGATCTACCAGCCGGCGAAAAGCACGGTCGTCCTCCACGTGTACGCGGGGGGCAATCACCGGCTCCTCCTGTCTCCTCGGAACGCAACGGTCCACTTGACGGAACTGAGACTGCCCAACCCAGCGAAGCCGAGCCCCTTCGTCATGCTCCTCCGCCGTCACCTTCGCGGCGCCAGGATCGCCTCCGTGCGGCAACGCGGGTGGGATCGCGTCGTCACGCTCGACGTGGAGCGAAGGGACGGTCGCACGACGAAGACGTACCAGCTCGTCGCGGAGCTGACCGGCGTCCGAGGGAATCTCTACCTGCTCAAGGACGGCACGGTCCTCGGCTCGGCGCACCTCGACCGGAAGAACCGTCCCGGCGTCGTGTACGCCTCCCTCCGGCCGCAGGACAAGCTCGATCCGGCGAGGGTCTCGACGGAAGAGCTCGCCGAGATCCTGCGCAGCGAGAATCCGCTGCAAGGGTTGACCCGGACGATCGACGGGGTCGGCCGATCGACCGCCGAGGACCTTCTTCGGGGACTCGACGAGGGCGCAGACGCAGATCAGCGGACGAGCGCGGTCCTCGCGTCGCTACGGGAGGTCTTCGCGTGCGTCGAGGTCCCGTCCCCGCACATCGTGACCGAAGAGGGACGGGCAACGTTCTACCCGCTCCCGCCGCCGGCCGAGCCAACGCGCACGTTCGGCGAGGCCCTCGACGCGGTGTCGGAAGCGAATACGGAAGGGACGAAGACCGAGGCGTCGGCGCTCGCCACCGATCTGCGGCGCGCGATGGCGCGGCGGGCGCGAACGCTGGAGAAGCTGCGCGACTGGCTCGACGACGCGGGCGAGGCGGATCGCCTTCAAAGGCTCGGCGATCTGCTGATGATCCACCACGCGGAGATCGAGCCGAAGACCGAGGAGGCCGTCTTGATCGATCCTGAGACCGAGAACGAGGTGACGATCCGCCTCGTCCCTTGGCTCAGCGCGATCGAGAACGCGCA
>CAZFZM010000009.1:0-41479 GCA_964523545.1 uncultured Thermotogae bacterium | reverse complement strand
CTCTGGCTCCACGCGAAGGGCTTCGCCGGCTCGCACGTGGTCATCCGGCGGGGAGACCGCCGTGAGATCCCCGAGGCGGTGGTCGAGCACGCCGCGAAGCTGGCGGCGAAGCACTCCAAGGCGCGCGGTGAGCGGCGGGTTCAGGTCGTCGTGGCGGAGGCGAAGCACGTACGGAAGCCGCGGGGCGCCGCGCCCGGGCTGGTAAACGTCTCGAAGGGCGATACACTGACGGTCGAACCGTGAGGAGGGGGAATGAACTTCGAGTTGATCCTTGAAGTGATCCTTTCGCTGCTCGCCGTGTTCATGGCGATCGTCTTGCACGAGGTCGCCCACGGCTTCATGGCGCTTCGCCTCGGCGATCCGACGGCGAAGAGCCGCGGACGGCTCACGCTGAATCCCCTCGCTCACGTCGACCCGGTCGGGACGATCCTGGTCCCGCTCATGATCGCCCTCTTCCGCTTCCTGTTCGGGTGGAACCTCCTCCTGTTCGGGTGGGCGAAACCGGTTCCGATCAACCCGGCGTACTTCCGCAATCCGCTGCGGGGGATGCTCTACGTGGCGCTCGCCGGTCCGGGAACGAACATCGCCCTCGCTCTCGTCACCGCGGGCATCGGTCGGCTGCTGGTTCTCCTCGTGCCGACGGGAATCCTGTTCGGAGACACCGGGCTCGCGGTCAACCTGGTTCACTGGCTGTTCTACCTGCTCAGCGCGTTCGTGCTGTACAACCTGCTCCTCGCTCTGTTCAACCTGATTCCGGTCCCGCCGCTCGACGGCTCGCGGATCCTAATGTATTTCCTGCCGGCCGGAGGCCGTCGCTTCCTGATGTCGATCGAACGGTACGGCTTGTTCATCATCGTGGCGATCTTCTACCTCGGGGGACTGAACCTGATCTTCAACGGCGTCTCCGGACTCTGGCGCCTCCTTCTCGGGGCGCGCTGGCTCGTCGCGGTTTTCACCTAAGCGCGTAGGCGAGCGGGTTTCCTTGTTCCTCTTCCGCACCGCGCGTATAATCCGCCCATTCACGGAACGGTTCGGAGACACCGCAGGAATGAGCGACAAGGCGCACTTCGAGATCACGCGGCGAGACGAGACGGAAGCGACGGTTCAGGTGACGATCGCCCCCGACGAGGTACAGAAGGGGCTCGAATCGGTCTACCGGCGCTACGCACGAGAGGTCCGGATTCCCGGATTCCGAAAAGGGCACGTGCCGCGGCACCTCCTCGAGTCCCGCTTCGGACGGGACGCGTTCATCGAGGAGGCGAAGGAGGACCTCCAACGGCAGTACGTCCCGGAGGCGTTGACGGCCCTCGATCTGCGCCCGGTCTCGACGCCCCGGCTCGAAGAGGTCTCCCACGCCGAGTCCGAGCCGTTCATTTTCTCCCTGACGTTCTCGATCCTCCCGGATGTCGCGCTGCCGAACCTCGAAGACCTCGAGGTCACGGTGCCGGCGGTGCGGCCGGTCTCCGAAGAGGACGTCCGGCAGGCGCTGACGGAAGTTCAGTCGCACTTCTCGACCTTGGCGGAGAAGGAGGGCGACACCATCGGCGAGGGAGACATCGTCCGGGTGAGGGAGAACGACCAGGAGTGGGACACACGCGCCGAGCCGGACAACCCGGTCACGAAGCACCTGATCGGAGCGAAGATCGGCGCCGACGTGGAGATCGACACGGAACTCGCCGAGGGGAGACCCCTTCGAACGACCCTCTCCGTCGTCGGGCTTCAGCAGATCGTCCTCCCGGAGATCGACGACGAGCTCGCGAAGGACGCCGGGTTCGCCGATCTGGCGGCTCTCGAGGCGGACATCAAGGCGAAGCTCGGCGAACAGCGGTCCGATCACCAACTGCGGATGACGAACACGATCCTCCTCGACACGTTGGTCGAGAGGACGGAGATCCCGCTTCCGGAACCGTTCCTCGACGAGCTGGTCGACGAGGAGCTCGAACGGGTGAAGTCGTCGTTCGATTCGCCCGATTCGACCTCGACGTTCGCCGAGTACCTCGAGCGACGCGAGATGACCGAGGAAACGTTCACCGGTGAGATCCGGGACTCGATCTCGCATCGCGTCCGCCGCGAACTGGTCCTTCGGCAACTCGGTCGGGACTTGGGGATCCGGATCGACGACGAAGAGCTGACGAGCCTGGCTCGAGCCGAGGCGGAAGAGCGCGGCGAGGAGCCGCTCCGATTCGTCGCCCGATTGAAAGCGGACGACCGTTGGGACGAGTATCGGGCGAGCAAGGTGAACGAGCGCGTCTTCCGGAGGCTCCGCGACGCGGCGACGATCAGAGAGGAGGAGGAATCATGACGGCCCAGATCCCGTTTGTCATCGATCATACCGGACACGCCGAACGATCCTACGATATCTACTCCCGCTTGCTGGAGGATCGGATCATCTTCCTCCGAGACGCGATCGACGACGACGTCGCGAACGTGGTCATCGCTCAGATGCTCTTCCTCGCGGCGAAGGACCCAGCGAAGGACATCCGCCTCTACATCAACTCGCCCGGCGGCTCGGTCACCGCGGGCCTCGCCGTCTACGACACGCTCCGGTTCGTGAAGTGCGACGTGGAGACGATCTGCATCGGCCAAGCGGCGAGCATGGCGGCGGTCTTGCTGGCGGCGGGAACGACCGGGAAACGGGGCGCGTTGCCGAACTCGCGGATCCTTCTGCATCAGGTGTTCGGCGGATCTCAAGGAATGGCCGCCGACGTGAAGATCCAGACCGACGAACTGCTGCGGATGCGCGACCTCCTGATCAACATTCTCGCCGAGCACACCGGGAAGACGAAGAAGAAGGTCGCCAAGGACACCGACCGCGACTACTTCATGTCGGCGAAGGAAGCCCTCGACTACGGCGTCGTCGATCGGATCATCCCACCGCGCGTCTGACGCGGCCGTCCCGTGAGCCGCTGGCGGGAAATCCGGAAGATCGACGCACACGTGCACGTCGTCCTTCATCGGCGCGAGAACACCGATCTGACCTTCAACCCGCCCGAGGCGATGCTGCGGACGATGGACGTGCACAACGTCGAGCGCGCCGTCGTCCTGCCGATCAACCATCCCGAGTACTTCCCGCTCGACGACGAGCAACGTGGCGATTGGCTGCGGGCCAACAACGAGTCACAGGCCAACCTGATGCACGAATCGGGAGGCCGCTTCGCCGCGTTCGCCGACTGTCGGATCGACGGACCGTACGCCCGCACCGACGCACTCACCGAGGAGACAGTGCGGGCGATCCGCGATCTGGGGCTGCGTGGCGTGAAGATCCACCCGTACAACCTGAACGTCGAGGCGTCCGACCCGCGCCTCGAGCCGCTGATCGACGAGGCGGCGAGGCAGCGCGTCCCCATCGTCTTCCACGGGAATCCCTCCGCGTACGCGGCGGCGTTCCATGGGAGCGCGCCGTCCCGCGTCTACGCCGCCATGCTCGATAAGGGTGAGTGCTTCACGATCGCCCATCTCGGCGGCGTCTCGTTCCTGGAAACCCTCGCCGGAGGCGGCTACGTCGACGTCTCCGCGTCGCTTCTCTGGCTGGCCGATCTCTACGGAATCCCGTTCTGCGAGCGCCTGTTCCGCCGGATCGGCGTCGACCGGATCCTCTTCGCGACCGACGCGCCGATCTATCCGTACGAGGCGTACTACGAGGTCCTCGATGCGATGGGCCTCAACGACGACGAGATCGAGCGGATCGCCTACGCCAACGCGGAGCGGATGCTGACCGGTCTGCCGCCCGTCGAACCGCAGGAGGAGTCGACGGCCGGCTCTCCGATCGGATAGAGTCGGGCCATGAAGCAGGGAACCGCGGACCTTCCGCTCCACCGTGGCCGCGCTCCGAGGTGGTTGTTCGGCCGGATGGCGCAGCTCGCGCGCGCGGTCTCCGAGATCGTCGTCCTCGAGCACGGGACGGTCGGCTTCCTCGCTCGGATCAGCGATCCGTACTGGTTCCAAGCGCTCGGCTGCGTCCTCGGGTTCGACTGGCACTCCTCCGGCTTGACGACGACCACCTGCGGCGCGATCAAGAAGGGGATCAAGGGGCTCGAAGAGGAACTGGGGCTGTTCGTCGCCGGTGGGAAGGGGGCGACGTCGCGGAAGACGCCGGACGAGATCGCCGCCTGGGGGGATCGTACCGGCGTCGACGCCGAACGGCTGATCGACGCGAGCCGAACGTCGGCCAAGGTCGACAGCGCCGCGGTCCAGGACGGGTATCAGATCTACCACCACGCCTTCCTGTTCGATCGCGAGGGGGAGTGGGCGGTCGTCCAGCAGGGGATGAACGAGGCGAACGGGATGGCGCGGCGATACCACTGGCTGTCGCGCGCGGTGTCGGACTTCGTCTGCGAGCCGCACACGGCCGTCTGCTGCGACAGGCGGGGGGAGGAGACGCTCAACCTCGTGGCCGAGGAGAGCGGGCCGGCCCGCCGGACGAGCGCGGACCTCTCGCTCCAGCCCCCAGGTGAGGTGTGCCGAGAGCTTCGCCGGCTCAAGGCCCTCGCCCTGCCGAGGCGACACGAGATCGTCCTCGCCGACGTCGCCCCGGACCGGCTGGAGCGGATCTTCGTCAAGACGTACGAAGCACAACCCGGGACGTTCAGGGATCTCCTCTGCCTTCCGGGCGTCGGAGCGAAGACGATCCGCGCTCTGTCGCTGATCTCCGAGCTCGTCTACGGCGACGCGGCGAGTTACGAGGACCCTGCGCGGTTCTCCTTCGCTCACGGGGGGAAGGACGGGATCCCTTATCCTGTCGATCGACCGCTCTACGATCGGACGATCGACCTCCTCGGCCGGGCGATCCGGCGGGCGAAGCTCGGCCAGAAGGCGGAGCTCGACGCGCTCCGGCGACTCGACCGCTACTTCGGCTCGGGCGCCTCCACGCCGGACCAGGCGGCGCGCCGATGAAGTGCGTGGTGCTCGTGCATTGGAACACGAAGGAGGCGAACGAACGGGCGGAGTCCCTGCGGCAGGGAGGGTACGAGGTGTCCTGTTACACCGACCCGCGGGGGAATCCGCGCTCGCTGGGCGACGATCCACCGGACGCCTTCGTGATCGACCTCGCACGGATGCCGTCGCACGGACGCGAGATCGGCGCGTGGCTCCGCAGAAGGAAGGCGACGCGGTGCGTTCCGCTCGTCTTCATCGAGGGTGACCCGGAGAAGACCGCCCGGGTCCGCGCCCTCCTTCCGGACGCCGCGTACACCCAATGGGAGGACGTCTCAGCGAGCGTCGCTGAGGCGCTCGAGCACGCGGACGCGGAGTCGATCGTTCCGGGCGCGATGGACGCGTACGCCGGCGTGCCCGTCGCGAAGAAGCTCGGCATCGCGGCCGGGAAGACGATCGCGCTCCTCAACGCGCCGGCCGGATTCGCGAAGACGCTCGGGAATCTCCCGAAAGACGCGATCCTGGGCTGCGAAACGACGGAGTCGGCCGACGTGATCCTCCAGTTCGAAACGTCAGTCGCCGACCTCGAACGGGACTTCGCTTCGGCCGTCCGGCGCTTGAAGGTAGGCGGCAGGCTGTGGCTGGCGTGGCCGAAGAAGGCGTCCGGCGTGAAGTCGGACCTGTCACAGACGGTCGTCCGAGCGTTCGGGCTGGAACGCGGCTTCGTCGACTACAAGATCGCGGCGATCGACGCGACGTGGTCGGCGCTCTGCTTCGCCCGACGGGAGAGCGAGTCGTGAAGCCGAGGCCCAAGGGACGTCCGGAAGCGACGATGAAGCGACGAACGCGCTGCGGGCTCGGACTGCTCGTCCTCGCCGGTTTGGCCGTCGCGCTGATCGGTGCGAGGGAGACCCCTGCGGTCGTCACGCGCGACATCCCTTACCGACAGGGCGTTTCCTCCGACGAGGCGAGCCTCGACGTCTACGCTTCGCCGGGCGTGCGAGGTCAGCCGGTGCTGATCTACGTCCACGGCGGCGGCTGGGCCGCCGGCGACAAAGCGAACGTCGGATTCAAGCCGGAGTTCTTCGTGGAGAACGGGTTTGTGTTCGTGTCGGTCGACTATCGGCTCACGCCGAACGTCGAGTTCCCAACGCACGCCGAGGACGTCGCGGCGGCGATCCGCTGGGTCCACGACCACGTCGCCGACTACGGCGGCGACCCATCGCACATCGATCTGATGGGGCACTCCGCCGGCGCGCACTTGGTCGCCCTCGTCGGCACCGACAGCCGATACCTCGAGGACGTCGGGCTCGGGCTGTGGGCGATCCACGCGGTCGTCCCGCTCGACACGCAGACGTACGACCTGACCGCGTTGGCCGCCGAATCCGGCGGAACCCTCCCGACGCTCTACGCCGTGACCTTCACGCAGGATCCCGAGGCGTGGGCTCGGGCCTCCCCGATCGCTCATGTCGCCTACGGGGTCAACATCCCGCCGATGATCGTCGCGGTCAGCCGCGGCGTGGGCGAAGCGCCGAATCGCCACCGCCTCGACCAGGGACAGGCGTTCGTCTCGGCGCTACGCGAGGCCGGTATCGAGGCGGAGATCGTCGTCTCGCTCGGCCAGTCCCACAGCGAGATCAACCGGGAGTTCGGCGCGCCGGACGACCGCGTCTCGGCCCGCGTCCTCGGCTTCCTCCGGACCGTCGAGCGGCGGTCGTCCGTTGTGCTGCGGGATCTCGAGTACGCGAACGTCGACGGCCATTCCCTCAAGCTCGACCTCTACCTGCCCGACCCGCTTCCGGACGAGCCGCTTCCCCTCGTGGTCTGGATCCACGGCGGCGGCTGGCGCGGAGGAAGCAAAGATCGGACCCGCGCGCCGGAGACCCTGGAGACCGAGTACGCTGTGGCGAGCATCGACTACCGACTGAGCCAGGACGCGACCTTCCCGGCGCAGATCCACGACTGCAAGGCAGCGATCCGCTGGCTGCGGGCCCACGCAATGGAGTACGGCGTCGATCCGGACCGGATCGGGGCGTGGGGATCCTCGGCCGGCGGCCACTTGGTCGCGCTTCTCGGGACCTCCGGCGGGATCGAGGAGCTCGAGGGGACCGTCGGCGACCATCTCGACCGCTCGAGCGCGGTCCAGGCCGTCTGCGACTTCTTCGGTCCGACCGATCTCCTCGCGATGCTCGAACAGCCGAGCCTCCTCGATCACCGCGCGCCGACGTCCCCGGAGAGCCTGCTTCTCGGCGGGCCGATCGCCGAGATGCAGGAGCTGGCCCGGCTGGCGAGCCCGATCGCGTTCGTCGATCCGAGCGATCCGCCGTTCTTCATCGCCCACGGTGACGAGGATCCGACGGTTCCGGTCGAGCAGTCGGTCGACTTCCACGCCGCACTCCTCGCCGCGGGCGTCGATTCCACGTTGCGGATCGTCGAGGGAGCGAAGCACGGCGGGTTCCCCGACGACGTGTACGAAGCGGTCAAGGTGTTCTTCGACGATCGCCTACGCTCGCCGTCCCGTCCGTGACTGGATCTGCGAAGCGGAGTGCGGTAGCTTGTCGACCGCGCTGCGGGAACGTTCGACGAATCCCGAGAGAGGAGACGAGATGAGCGAAACGAGGGCCCTGATGGTGATCGACGTGCAACGCGTCTACATGGAGCCGGAGCCGATGGTGACGAGCGACGGCGACGATCTGATCGAGAAGTGCGCAGGGTTGATCGACAAGGCCAGATCCGCCGGCGTCCCGGTCGTCTACGTGCAACACCTGAGCGACGAACAGCCGGACGACCCGGAGCTGGTCGGCGTCCACCCGAGGCTCGCGCCGCGTGCTGGAGAGCCGATCGTTCAGAAGCGGTTCGGGAGCGCGTTCTTCAAGACCGATCTGGAGAGAGCCCTCGCGGACATCGGCGCGGAGACGCTCTACGTGTGCGGCCTCGCCACGTTCGGCTGCGTCAACGCCACGGTGATGTGCGCCGTCTGCAAGGAGTACGAAACGATCGTGGTGAGGGACGCGCACGGCGCGCAGAGCTTCCCGGATTCCACGGCGGCTCAGGTAATCCAGCACTTCAACGCCGCGTGGGAGCGGGCGGGAGCGCGCCTGATCCGGGCCGCCGATGTCTCCTTCTGAGCCTGCACGAACGCCGGCCGAAATCACGCGGCCGATGCTCGCCTGGTTCCTCTGCGTCCTGTCCCGGCCGGACACGGACGGGCTGGACAACACGGTGCTGGACTGCGGCGCCGGCGGGAGAACCCCGCCCCTTGCGCACTTCGCCGAGCGTGGATTCGAGTGTCACGGAATCGACATCTCCGAGGCGCAGGTACAGCGCGCGGCCGAGTACGCGAAGGAGCGGGGATACGCTCTGAACCTCCGCGTCGGTGACATGCGCGAGCTCCCGTATCCGGACGCGTCGTTCAGCTACGTCTACGAGCTCGAATCGATGTGTCATCTGACCAAGGCGGACACGAAGCGGGCGCTGTCCGAGATGCATCGCGTCCTGAGGCCCGGCGGCTATCTGTTCGCCCACTTCATGTCGATGGAATTCTGGCCGATCACGGGGCGAGAGGAGGCGCCGGGGGAGTTCGCGGAGACGGAATGCGGCGAGGCCGTGGTTCACAGCTACTTCGAGGACGACGAGGTGTGCGCGCTATTCTCGGACATGCGGATTGTCTGGAAGCAGAAGCGATTCACGTACTCCCCGTACCGGATCGACGACCTGACCCTGGAGGAATGGCAGCGCTGGTTCGTCCCCGGCTCGACGCGCTACACGAGGGCCGAGTGGGACGCGATGTACGAGGATCGCGATCGGTACTGCTACGCGGCGTGGGAGGTCATCGCGCAGAAGGTCGCGAAATCGGATTGATTCGGCGGATGAGGGTGGAAGCCGGCCGCGACGTCGCCGCGGTCGGCTTCCCTTCCGAGGCGAGGTACAAGCGCTACTGAAGCACGTGGATGTTCTTCTTCGTGCAGATCTCCCTCAGGACCTTCGGCCAGACGGTGACGCTGACCTCGCCGAGGTGGGCCTTCTTGAGCAGGGCCATGTAGACGCGCGACTGCCCGATCCCGCCGCCGATAGAGAGTGGGATCTCGTCGTTCATGATCGCCTGGTGATACGGCATCTCGAGGAAGTGCATCTGATCGGTCAGCTCGAGCTGCTTGACGAGCGTCTCCTTCGTTACACGGATCCCCATCGACGTCAGCTCGTGGCGCCGCTTGGTGACGGGATTCCATATGAGGATGTCGCCGTTGAGGCCGTGCATCGGCCGGCCGTCGGCGGAGACGGTCTCGGTCACCCAATCGTCGTAGTCTGCTGCGCGCATCTCGTGCGGATACCCGTCTTGGAGGGTCCAGCCGATCCCGTAGATGAAGATCGCCGGATACTTCTGCAGCACCTGAGTCTCTCGCTGCTTCCGCGGCAGGTCGGGGAACATGTCGAGGATGTCCTCGGCGTGGAGGAACGTCAGCTCATCGGCCATGTCGTGGTACTTGTCGGTCTTGAGGGCAGGGAACCGCTTGAGGACATGCTGCTCCGCGCCCTTCAGCACCTTCCAGATCTTCTTCACGACGTCGGTCAGAAACTCGAGGTTGCGCTGTTCGGGGGTGATGACGCGCTCCCAGTCCCACTGGTCGACGTACGAGCTGTGGTCGTGATCGAGGAAGTAATCCTTCCGAACCGCCTTCATGTCGGTGCAGAGACCCTCGCCGACTTGCATGTCGAACTGGTTGAGGGCCATCCTCTTCCACTTGGTGGCGGCCTGAACGACCTGCGCGTCGATCCTCTTGTCGAGACCGAGTCCGCACTGGAACTCGATCGGCGTTCGGGAACCGTCTCGATCGAGGTAGTCGTTCACTCCGCTCTCGGAGTCGACGATCAGCGGGACCTGAACCATGATCAGGTTAAGCTCCTTGCACAGATTCTCCTCGATGTAGCCCTTCGCCTCGAAGAGGGCCTTCATCGTGTCCTTCGGCGAGAGAAGGGAGCTGTAGTCGCTCGGAAGGATCTTCGCGACTTCGTCGTAGTCTCCGATACCCGGGCCAGCCAGATCTGCCGTCTTGTCTCGCATCCGTTGTCCTCCCCATCGGTTGTGATAGCGGATCCCGCGCCATCATGAGCGCGGGCGGCGAGAGGATATGGGACGGCAAGCTCCCTGGCAAGAGGGTCGCGCTGCAATCGGGAAACCGCACGCAGTCGGGCATCCGGGCACCCGTCTCTGTGTAATCTGCGTAACTCAGGAAAACCCACTGCGGCGCTATACTTGCTCCACGAATCGATCGCTGTGCGGCTCCGGGACGGCGGGTGAGAGAGTGGGGGAGCCTGAACGGGAGGTTGCGAAGCGATGAACAGCTCATTCGGAATCTGGTTGATCGGAGCGGGGGCGGTCGCCCTCGCGCTTCTGCTCCTGCTTGGGGCACCCACAGCCGAACGCGCGTCGGAGCCTGAACTCGAAGTCGCCGAGACCGAGAACGCGGACATCGCATCGAGCTACTGGCAACCGGTCGTCGAAGAAGCACCGACGTCTCAGGCTGCGTACGTGTCCGTCCCGAGCGTCGTAACGACGAGTGCCACCGTGCCGTGCTCTTCGTGCGGTGCGACGACGAGTGCCGTTCCTACTACGCCAGCGCCTTCGCTGGTCGGAGGATGCGGCACTCCGTGCGGTCCGTGCGGGAAGCCGGCCTGTCCGACCTACCCAAGCCAGCCGGCACCCATCGACGCTGCTCTTCCTGTCGCCAGGACGTCGTCGGCGCCGCTGGTCGGCGGCTGCGGCCGCCCGAGCATGGCCTGCGGTTCCACGCCTTGCGCGCCGCTGACGTGGGGCTGCTACGACGTCTGCGCCGATCCCTGCCACGTGGCGAAACCGGGGATCAACCGGAACATGCCGTTGTGCGTCGACGAGTGTTCGTTCATCCAGCTTCGTTCCACCGTCTCGCACCCGATCTGCGAGCAAATCCGGTTCGAGTGGAGCGCGAGCAAGGGATGGTTCCTCGACCCGACGGTGAGCGACCCGCTCTACTTCGCGCCGACGACTCAGTTCTGCAACGGCGAGGACGTCTGGATCACACTCGTGGTCACCGACGCGTCCGGGGCGCAGTACTCGGACGTCGTCAGCCTGCACGTCCGGGATCTTCCGTAGCCTTCTGCCGGAGGTTCTCGGAGGTCGTCCCGGCTGACCGCGCGAAGCCGATTCGGTACACTGGGCGATCATGCCGATTCGCGCGGCGCTGCTCGACATGGACGGCACGATCTTCGATTCGAAGATCGATTGGCTGGCACTACGAGAGAAGATCCGGATCCCGTGGGACGGGCGACCGATCCTGGCCCAGCTGCGTGAAGCGTCCCCGGAAGACTCCGCGCACGGGCTCGCGCTGCTCCACGAGGCGGAGAAGGACGGGGCGGAGAACGGCGATCTGATCCCCGGAACCCACGAGCTTCTCGACCTCCTTCACCAACACGACGTCCGCTGCGCGTTGATCACGAACAACTCGCGGCGAAGCGTCGAGACCGTGCTCCGCCGCTTCGCGCTCCCGTTCGATCTCGTCCTGACGCGTGACGACGGCGCCTACAAGCCCGACCCGGATGCGTTTCTCGGCGCGCTGAATCGGCTGAAGATTCGTCCTCAAGACGCCGTGGCGATCGGCGACGCGCATCTCGACCTGATCGCGGCACGGAGCGCCGGCGTCGGCGAGATCATCCTGGTCGGCACGCCAGCCTGGATGCGGGATCACATCCCGCCCGACGCGCAGTACCACGCCGCGGCCGACCTCGTAGAAGCACGGGAGATCCTCGTTCGACTGTTGCGCGACGGAAATCGATCGGGTTAACCGGTCGTCCAGATCGTCCCCGAGGGGCCGTCCTTCAGGACGACGCCGAGTTCCTCGAGCCGGTCGCGTATCCGATCGGCGAGCTCGAACTCCTTCTTGTCGCGAAGCTCGCCGCGTAGCTCGATCAACAGGTCGATCAGGTCGGTGTCGATCGATCCCGTTTCCCCCGCCGATGCCTCCGGGAAGAGACCGAGCGGATAGGCGAGCTCGCGAATCATCTCGACCGCTTCGAGCAGCGAGAGCCGATCTCCCCCGGAGGCCTCGCCCTTGAATCGATTCGCCGCCGCGACGATCTCCTGAAGAACTCCGATCGCGTCGACGGTGTTCAGGTCGTCGTCCATCGCGTCGACGTAGCGGTTCCGGAAGGCCGTCAGTGACTCGCTGAAGGTGCGCCCCGCTTCGCCGGGCTCGCCGGTGGCGCCGCGAAGCTCGGCCTCGACGTCGCGGACGAGCGTCCGGATCCGCGCGAGGGCGGTTCGAGCCGCGCGAAGCCCGTCCTCCGAGTAGTCCATCGGCTTCCGGTAATGGCGCGACAGAAAGAAGTAGCGGACCGTCTCGGCGTCGAACGCATCGAGGACCTCGTGGGCGGGCGCGACGTTCCCGACGGACTTCGACATCTTGTCCTCCTGGAACGCGAGCATCCCGTTATGAAGCCAGAATCGGAAGAACGGCTTCCCCGTCGTCGCCTCCGCCTGCGCGATCTCGTTCTCGTGGTGCGGGAAGACGAGGTCGTTGCCGCCTGCGTGGATGTCGAGGTGCTCGCCGAGGTACTTCTGCGACATCACGACGCACTCCGTGTGCCAGCCGGGACGGCCGTCTCCCCAGGGGGTCGGCCACGTCGGCTCGCCCGGCTTCGCCGCCTTCCACAGGGTGAAGTCGAGCGGGTTCTCCTTCCTCTCGGACGCCTCGACACGCGCTCCAGCCTCCTGATCGTCCAGCCTGCGCCCGGAGAGCTTTCCGTAGTTCTCGAACGCCTCGACGCGGAAGTAGACGTCGCCGTCCCGCTCGTACGCGTAGCCCTTCTCCATCAGATCGGCGACGAGGTCGATCATCTCCTGGATGTGCTCCGTCGCGAGCGGGCTGTGCGTCGGCGGGAGGACGTGGAGCCGATCGAGCAGGTCGAAGAAGGCGTCGGTGTAGGTCTTGGCGATCGTTTCGACCGGCTCGCCGGTCTCGACCGAGCGCTGGATCAGCTTGTCGTCGACGTCGGTGACGTTCTGCACGTGAACGACCTTCCAGCCCTTGAACCGCTCGAAGTAGCGGCGGAGGGTGTCGAAGACAAGGATCGGACGGACGTTCCCGATGTGGATGTGGTCGTAGACGGTGGGGCCACAGACGTACAACCCCACAGTCTGGTTGCGCAACGGCTCGAACGGCTCGGTCCGGCGTGTGAGTGTGTTGTACAGTCTCACGGCTCCCACCTCCCTTGCGACGATTATATGAGCCGTTCCTCGCCGTCACCACGCTCTCGGAACAGGAAAAGGCCTGCGCGACTACCGCGCGCCGACGCACGACGGTAGACTAACGTTCCATGAGCCTCGGTTCGGCACTCCTGATCCTCGGTGTCTCGGCGGCGCCGATCGCCGAGTTGCGCGGAGGGATCCCCCTCGCGATCTCGCGGGGCTACCCCGCGTGCGCCGCCTATCTGCTCGCCGTCTTCGGAAATCTGTTGGTCGTCCCGATCCTCCTCGCCGGTCTCCGATACGGCGAAGAGCTGCTGCTTCGCTGGCGACCGACGCGTGCTCTGCTCGGACGGCTGTTCGCGCGGATCCGTCGGAAGGGCCGGCTGATCGAGCGGGCCGGGCCGGTCGCGCTCGTCCTTCTGGTCGCGATTCCGCTTCCCGGAACCGGCGCGTGGACCGGGGCGATCGCCGCGAGGCTGTTCGGGATCCCGATGCGCAAGGCGCTCCCGTGGATCGGCCTCGGGGTCCTGATCGCGGGGATCGTCGTGCTGCTGGTCAGTCTCGGGCTGTTCGACCTGTTCGGAATCGGTCCGGATCACTGACGAAGCGGTCGGACGACGTACCGCGCCAGAACGGGAAAGAGCACGACCGCGATCCCGAGGAACGAGAGCGTGATCGCCCAGAATTCCCACTCGGCCATGTCCATCACGCCGGCCACGTAGCGCATCGCGTTCGCCATGTGCGTCAGCGGCAGTCCTTTGCTGATCGCGCGGAGGAAGGCCGGCATGAACTCGACCGGGAAATAGATCCCTGCGAGGAAGAGCATCACCATCGCCAGCGCGTTGGCGACGTTGCTGGCGCTCGAAGGCCGGCGGACGACGAGGGCGATGATCGTCCCGATCCCCATTGTCCCCAGCGTCGAGCACGCGACGAAGACCGTGTACCGGAGCCAGCTGACGTCGTATCGGAGGCCGAAGACGAGGACGCCGATGGACAGGGTGACCAGCGTCGAGAGGTAGACGATGACCAAGCGGACGACCACAATCGCGACGAGCAGCGCCACGGGAGGCATCGGCGTGACGATCAGTCGATCGAGGATCTTCCGCTCCTTCATCGCGGTGAGATGCCCCGAGACGGCGAACAGGCCGGCCGAGAGGATCGAGAATGCGAGGATCCCCGGAAGCACCAGCTGAAACCAACCGGTCGACGCGACCTCACCGACGTGCACCGACTCGACCGCGATCGCCGACGAGGCCCCTTGGCGGCGCAGATTGAAGTCGGTCGTCAGGCCGGCCGCGACCTGCTGAAACGCGAAGTTCTCCTGCACCCGGCTCGCGTCGTACAGGAACCGGAGCGACTCGCCGTCCCAGCTGATCGCGAAGTCGATCCGACGGGCGGTGACGGCCTCTTCCATCTCGTCGAGGGTCGCGAACGGCTCGACCGTCATCGAACCGGCCGCGGCGATCGTCTCGTCGAGGAGGCCACGATCGGCGTCGGACGCGACGTAGACGCCCATCGTCGAACGGGAGACGTCCCCGATGTCGCCCATCAGGAAGCCGAAGATCAGGACGAAGATCAGCGGGAAGGCGATGGTGAAGAAGAGGGCCATCCGGTCCCGGAGGAGGATCCTCGATTCGGAGGCCAGCAGTGCCCGGAACGCGCTCATCGTTCCACGTCCCACTTCAGTTTCCGGGAGGCCGCAACGACCGAGAGGGCGATCCACCCCAGCGGCACGCCGATCAGCAGCTCCGGGGAGAAGGAGGCGCTCTCGACGTCGAGGCATACGCGGAGTCCGTTGACCAGGTAGCTGACGGGATTCACGTACACGACGGCCTTCAGGAACGCCGGCAGCCCGGCGATCGGGAAGAACATCCCGCTGAGGAACATCATCGGCATGTTGAGGACGTTCGCCGTTGCCATCCCCGCGTTCGCGGTCCGAGCGAGCGAAGCGATCAGGAAGCCGAACGCCATGAACGTGACCGCCGCCAGGATCAGCGTGAGGAGCGCCGCGGGCTGGGCGAACGAAACGGTGGCGCCGAACCCAAAGCGTCCGAGGAGGTAGAGCAGAGCGAACTGAAGGGCGCACAGCGCGAGGTGCCCGAGGGAGAACCCGCCGAGGTAGCGCGGCACGGAGAGCGGTGTCACCCAATACCGTCGAAGGACCTTCCGATCTCGGTTGAACAGGATCGCACCGGGCACGCCGAACAGGCCGTTGACGAAGAAGCCCATCAGGACGACGCCGGGCAGGAGGAAGTCGATGTACCGCGTCTCATCGCCGGCTCCACCGAGCCAGACCGTCTCCGACCGGATCTCGGCGGACGGGTCGAGGCGCCCACTTCGCACGAGGATCTCACGATCGATCTCGGCGAGGACCTGCCGGACGATCTCGGTCGCCATCTCGGAAGCGACGCTCGTCTCGCTCATGTAGACGGTGAGCCCGGCCGGCTCTGAGGCTCCGCCCGACGCGATGCCGCGAAGAACGGCGTCACCGAAGCCGGTCGCGACGACGACGACCGCGGCCCGGCGGCCGCGACGAAGCGCCACGAGCTCGTGATCGAGGAACGCGTCCGGGTCCTCGTCCGGGCCGGGCCGGTGCAGCGTGAACAGCGGCTCTTGCCCGATCGCCTGTGGCGTCGACAGCTCCTCGAAGACGCCGACGATCATCGCCGCGAACCCGACCGGATCCGAGGCGACGTCGTCCCGGTTGATCAGTGCGATCTCGAAATGGATCTCACCCTCTTGCCCGATCCGGCCGAAGATGAGGGACAGGATCACGAGCAGGAAGACGGGGAAGACGAGGAACCAGAACAGCGTCACCCGCTCGCGGATCGCGGTTGCCACGTGCGTCAGAGCCACGAGGAGGACGCCTTTCACTCGCGCAACCTCCGGCCGGTCAGGGAGAGGAAGACGTCCTCGAGGTTCGGCTGCCGCACGATCAGATTGCGCAGCGGCACGTCCTGCTTACGCGACCAGGCGAAGAGCGACTCCATTGTCGCCGGGAGGTCTTCCGTCTCCAGCGTCACCGTGGCGCCGTCGACTCGGAAGTCCTTGCAGCAGACCCCCAACTCTCCCGCCGCCGCGTCGGACAACTCGTCGGCCCGGAACTCGATCATCGTCTCCTCCCCGAAGTCTTGGGTGAGCTCGCGCGGCGTCCCCTGCGCGATGATCACGCCGTGGTCCATGATGCAGACGAGGTCGGAGAGGGCTTCAGCCTCCTCCATGTAGTGCGTCGTCAGGATGACGGTCTTCCCGCGATCCTTAAGGCCGGTGACGATCGACCACATGTTCCGTCTCGCTTGGGGGTCAAGGCCGGTCGTCGGTTCGTCGAGGAAGATCAGCTCGGGATCGTTGATCAACGCCGCGCCGACGGCGAGGCGTTGCGTCTGACCTCCGGAGAGCGTCCGGACAAGCGCGCCGGCCTTGTCTTCCAGCGCGACCTGCGCCAAGACTTCGTCGATCGGAACGGGACGCTCGAAGAACGACGCGAAGAGCCTCAGGATCTCGCGAACCTTCAGGTATGGCTCGAACCCACCGTCCTGAAGCAGGACCCCCATCCGCTGCTTGACGTCCCGCGTGATCCGCTTCAGTCGAGCGCCGAACACCTCGATCTCCCCGGAATCGGGCTCGCGGATGCCTTCGAGGATCTCCAGCGTCGTCGTCTTCCCGGCACCGTTCGGACCGAGCAGCGTGAACACGGACGCGACGCGAACCTCGAAAGAAATCCCGTCCACGGCGTGCACGTCGCCGTAGTGCTTCACCAGATCGGTGATCCGCAGGAGAACACGATCCTCCACCATCGATCCACCCCCTTCGAGGATCGTACTGAGGCGAGCGCTTCGATCCAAGCACGGACCTAACGGTTCCGCTCCGCGACAGGACCGATCCCGTCGCCCCGCACGAGCGCGGAGAAGTCCTCCGCGATCCACGTCGGCCGGATCCCGAGCCGCTCTACGTCCTCGTGGGTCGAGACGCCGGAAAGGACGAGGGCCGTAGCGAGGCCGGCGTCACGGCCGCCGACGATGTCGGTCTCAATCCGATCGCCGATCATGACGACGCGCTGCGGCTTTGCGTCGAGTCGGTCGAGTGCCATCCGGAACGCGATGGGCGACGGCTTGCCGATGACGACTTCCGGAGTGAACCCCATTCCGCGCAACGCGCCGACCATGGCGCCCGCACCGGGGAGGACGCCCCCAGGGACTGGAAAGGTCGCGTCTTCGTTGGTCGCGATGAATCGCGCTCCGCTGCGGAGAGCCGCGAGGCCCTCCGCGAGCACGTCGTAGGAGATACTCCGGTCCATTCCGACGACGAGCGCGTCGGCCTCTTCTGGACGATCGGCCAGACGGTGGCCGGCGGCGAGCAGCTCGTCTCGCAGCCCGCGCTCGCCGATCGACCAAACGGAGGACGTTCCGTGTACCTCAGTCAGGTACTCCGCGGCGAGGTACGAAGCCGGAAGGAGCTGCTCGGCGCGGACGTCGAAGCCGATGCGAACGAGCCGCTCCGCGTGCTGCTCCCGGGACCGGGCCGAGTTGTTCGTCAGGAGGCAGACGGGTCCGACCTCGTTGAGGTGCGCAAAAGCCGCAACGGCATCGTCGGTCGGCTCGGAGTCCCGAACGAGGACGCCGTCCACGTCGAGAAGGTACGCATCGTAACAACCCAGAAACCGATCGCCCATGTCGAGGGAAACGGTACCGAATGCGGAATCGATTCGCACTAGACGCTGAGGAACAGGTAGACGAGAAGCAGGCCGATCAAGACCGCAAGCACCGCTTCCTCGAGGAAGAAGATCCTTACAGGAAGTCGAGGCGTTCGCCGCTTACTCACCCGATGGAGGAGGACGCCGATCGCGATCGCCCCGAGGCTCTCGATCACGAGAAGCGGGCGTAGGCTGGGGCCGAGCTGCAGCGAGGGAAGCGTGACCCCGGTCAATGGGACGAAGAAGAGGATCGGCAGGGCGAGCACCGCGTAGGCGGCGATCCGGTCGCTCGGGGCGGTCGTCGTTCGTCGGAAGCGAAACAGCGGGAGCAGCTTCGCGAACGAAAAGGCGGTCCCGATCGAGGTCAAGACCAAGATCGTCACGACGAACAGGTTGGGATGGGAGCCGAGAAGGACCGCCTTGGCCCCGAATCCCGCCAGGGGCGGAAGGCTGACGATCCCGAGGGTTCCGACGAGAAGCGCGCCGACGGTCGCGTTCGGAATCGCCGTACGCCGGGAAACGAGGTCGCTGAATCGTCCGCTTCCGGCCGCTCGCGACGCCTCGCCGGCAGCGAGGAAGAGGAGCCCCTTGAACAGACCGTGGGCGATCGCGTAGTCGAGCACCCCGGCAAGCGCCTGCGGCGTGCCGATCGCGAGGCCCAGCACGAGGTAACCGATCTGCGACAGGGTGTGAAAGGCGAGCATCCGTTTCAGGTTTCTCGCGTACGCCGCGTACACCACGCCGAGGAGGGCCGTCGCCGCGCCGAGGAGCTGGAGCGTCGTCCCGAGCGGGAAGACGAGGCTCAGGCGCAGGATCACGACGATCCCCATCTTGATGACGAGACCGGAAAGCAGGGCGGAGACGGCAGGTGGAGCTGCGGAGTGGGCGGCGGGAAGCCACTGCGAGAAGCCGAACAGACCGGCCTTCACGGCGACGCCGGCGGTGAGCAGGGTGGCGGCCAGCACGACCCAAGGCGCGTCGGGCCGGTCGGCGAGGATCTCGGCGAGCAGGCCCAGGTTCAGCGTGCCGGTATGACGGTAGACCACGGCGATACCGATCAGGAAGAAACCCATGCCGATCGACGCCAGGACGAGGTACTTGAGGCTGGCCCAAACCTGTGCGGGGCGACGGTCGTAACCGACGAGGAGGAAGCCGACCAGCGTCAACAGCTCAAGGATCACGTACTCGTTGAACAGGTCCTGTGAAAGGAGGAGCGCGAAGACGGCACCGAGGAGGAACTGAAGGAGCGCGTAGAACAGCGGGCGGGGGGCGTCCCTTCGGACGTAGAGGATCGCGGCGAGCTCGAGCAACAGCACGAGAGGACAAACGGCGGCGGAGACCGCGTCGAAGCGGAGGACGATGCCGAGTTCGGCGGACCATCCACCGAGGCCGACGGTGATCGTCGAGCCGTCCCGGGTCTCGAGGATCAGGAGGACCGTCAACGCCGTGCTGATGCACCAGCCTACCACGGCGAGAAGCCGTGCCGTGCGTTCGCTCAGATGGCAGAGCAGGCCGAGCACGAACCGGGAAAGGGGGAGGACCGCGAGGATCATTGTTCCCCTCCCTCGTCGAGTTCGCGTTGGACGAGATCCTCGATGTGTCGCGAATCGGTGCTGTGGTACTGCTCGACCAACCGCATGACGAACACGAGGGCGAGCGCGAGGATGGCGAAGTTGATGACGATCGCCGATAGAACGACGGCCTGCGGAAGCGGATCGGCATAGATTACGTCGCGGCAGACCGCACAGATCGGCACCCGCGCGGTGGGTCGATCGCCGACCGCCACGAGGCAGAGGATCGAACCCGCGTTCGTCAGGCCGAGCGCGAGCAGCTTGACGACGAGGTCCCGTCGGATCGCGATCGCCACCAGCCCGATGCCGAGGAGGACGACGCCGACGGAGAACGCCATCAGATCTCACCCCGGTGGCGCACGAACGACCGGAGAATCAGCCAGGACCCGGTGACGACCTTCAGCGCGATCAAGACGTTGTACAGAGGGATCGAGCCGCCGCTCAGTACCACGCCGGGCGACCCCTTCGGGAGAAGGTCGGTGAACGCCGGGTGCCCCAAGGGCAGAGGAAGGATCATCAGGAGGAGAAGGACGAGCAGCGCGCCCCGCTCGATCCGCTCGATGGCGCTTCGTCGGATTCGGTGATCGATCGCGTCGATCCCGAGGGCGATCGACGTCAACAGCAGACCACTGGCTGCGATCACCCCGGCCCCGAACCCCCCTCCAGGGGAGATCTGGCCGAGCGCCGCCAAGTAGACGCCGAGCAGAACGGCGAGCGGGAACAGAAGGGCGGCCGACGCGCGGACGACCTCCGACTCGGCCAACGGAGGGACGTCGGGCCGCTCGCGTACGCCGAGGTAGAAGCGAACCCCGAGGATCGCAACGAAGAAGACGAGGATCTCGAGGAGCGAGTCGTACAGCCGGTAGTTCAAGTAGATGCTCGCGACACGATTCGTCGCGCCGGTCTCTGTTACGGGGCGCTCGACGTAGGTCGCGTACGGTGCGGTTTCGGGGCCAGCGGAGTGAAACGCGAGGAGGACGACCAGGACGACGCAAACCGTGCAGACGATCGCCAGGAGGTTGAAGGGACGCGATCTCATACGAGGAACCTCCTGGTCAGCCGGTCGAGTTCCCCGGTCTCGCGGAGACGCTCGATGTACGCATCGAGCGCCGAAAGGAGGTCGCGGCGACGCCCGTTGACGACGAACACGTACCCGCGCGGTTGCGGATGCCGCGTCACGGACTCGTCGGGGACGTCGGAGCGTCGAACAGCGAGGAAACGGGCCAGGTCAAGGGTGATCGGCGTCTCGGTGGTGTACAGGCTCGGCGGTTCGAGATCGGCGAAGTACCCTTCGTACTCGACACGCGGGACGCCCTTGCCCGTCTCCGCCTCCGCACCTCCGACCGTGAAGAGGGCCGTGTCGAGATGCGGCCGCGTGACGAGCACGCCGGCTTCTCCGCCGAGGACCCACCCGCCGGCTCCGATGTCCGCCTCGCCGCTTCGAACCAGGTCGGCGACGTCCCCATGCGGCACGAGCTGAACGGAGAGATCGAGTCCGAGGTGGCGGGCGAACCGCTCGAGGATCTCGTGCTCAAGCCCGACGATCCTGTCCCCTTCCCTCGCGAAGAGGCCCGGAGCCTCGTCACCGACGACCGCGAGCCTGCCGGTGCGGCGGATCGCGAGGACGTAGATCGCGGTGATCAGCCCGACTCCGATGGTCGCCTCGGTGAGAGCGACGTCCGGCGCGTGAAGCAGGAGATAGACGACGGCGAGCAGGAAGCTGAACAGGCCCATCCCGACGATCGCCGGCAGGCGGCGCCGCTGCGTTAGCGCGACGACGGCAACGACCGGAAGGAGGGCGAGGAGCGCCGTCCGCGCGATCATCGATCGCCGTCCTCGCCGGTGTGCCGCCGCACGAACGCGCTCCGGGCGATGCTGTGGGTCGCGACCGGGTTGGTGATCAACAGCAGAAACAGGAGGAGAAGGAGCGCCGCGTCGTGACGCTCCCAACCACCGTGAACGACCAGCCCGATCAGGACCAGCCCGAGGCCCGCGTTGTCCGACACCCCGCTCGCTTGAAGCCGGGAGTAGATGTCGCGAAACCTGAGGACGCCGAGGGTCCCGATGAAGACGAACGCCAGGCCGAGGCCGACGAGGGAGAAGGCGATCATCGGAATCCCCCTTCGCGTTCGAGGAAGCGCGACAGGATGACCACGCCGAGGAAGCTCAACGCCGCGTAGGTGATCGCGACGTCGAGGAAAACGGATTCGTCGAGGGTGATCGAGGCGACCGCCAAGACGAGAACGGCGCGGTTCGAGGCTGAATTGTAGGCGAGAAGACGATCCCAGGGCGTCGGCCCTCTCCAGAGGCGCAGGAGGAGAAGCAGGATCGAGCCGCAGAGAAGCCCCTCAACGACGGGCATCGTCGTCCTCCGGGAAGACCGCCTCGATCCGACGCTCGAGCGACTCCTTGATCGTCCGCCAATCACCGTGACCGCCACGTCGCTGGAGCCAGTGGATGTACAACAGGTCGCCTTCGACCAGGAGCGAGATGGTCGAAGGCGTGAGGGTGATCGAGTTGAGCAGGAGGAACTGCCCGAACGGATGCGTGACGCGGATCGGCAGCGCCATCAGGAGACCCTCCTCGTCGCCGAGCAGGATCAACCGCGCGGTCAGAAGGGTCGAGAGAACGAAGCGCCGCACGAGCGTGGCGACGAACCACAGAAGACGCAGTGGATGCCGAAGCACGTGAAGCGCAGGACGGCCGCGAAGCGGGACCAAGAGCCGCTGGATCCAGAGCGCGAAGAGGGAGGCACAGACGCCGAGGGTCACCGTTTGAACGTCGAACCGTCGTGACAGCGCGACCCAGACGAGGCCGAGAACGACGATCCCGCTGACCATGGACACCCCCCTCACGCCCATGTTGCCGATTCCGCCGTGTCCGAGCAAGCGGAGAGCGGGGCGGCCTGCGATCCGAGCCGACTACTCCTCGATCGAGACGCGGACGTCGTCGTAGTACGCCTTGCACGCCTCCGTGAGGCTCTCCTCCCCAAGGAGGACGATCCACTCGCTCGTGTCGGAGAAGTCCGCGTTCAAGGTTCCGACGTACATCGGGGTCCCGTCGACGCGAAGCTCGTACGAACCGGCCCGGAAGTCGAACGTGTACGTGTGCCAACGATAGACGTCGGGAACGAACGGGACAGGGCGCGGAACGTCGCTCCCGTACTCGGACGGCTCGCGGACGTACGATCCTCCGCCGGTCCCGGTGAACAGATAGTACGGAAGCGAACCGGCGATCGAGTCGAGCTCCTTCCGAGCCGGCGCGAAGAGGAACGTGTGGTCGTCCTGATTCTGGAGCGTCATGATGCGGCAGGAGATAACGGCGCTTTGTCCGACGCGGAGCGGCGGGATCGAAACGGCGGTGTAGCGCCGGTGCCAACGGTCGTTTCCGCTATGCACGTACAGCGCGTACCCCGGATCTCCGGCGATGCGATCGATCGTCGCGTCGTCGGCCGTTGCCCACGTCGGATCGAGCGGCCAATGGCCCAGCGCCGCTGGGCCGTCGGAGAAGTCTTCTTGGAAGACGATCGTCCCGCTTCGAAGGTAGACCGTGATCCGCTCTTCCACCGAGTCCGTTTTCCCGTTGACGTCACGAACCGTCAGTCGGGCGGTATACGTCCCGGCGTCCGGGTAGCTCGTCGTGACGACCTGCCCGGCCGAGGTCGCGCCGTTTCCGAGCTCCCAAGAGTAGGAAACGATCGCCGCGGGGCCCGTCGATGCGCCGGCGTCGAGTTCGATCGTCTCTCCGGCGTAGACGACGACCGGCGAAACGTCGAACCGAGCCTCCGGTTCGCCGCCCAGGAACGCGCAGGACGTCAGGAGGCCAACGAGAAGCGACGCCAAGACGATTCCGCCGAGATCCCTGCGCATCGCGATCACCCGACCTCGATCAGTTCGTCCTTGGGGAAACCGGTGATGACTTCGCAGCCTTCCGGCCCGACGACGACGTCGTCCTCGATCCGGACGCCGCCGAACCCGGGCAAGTAGATTCCCGGCTCGATCGTCGTCACCATCCCCGCTTCCAGAGGATCCTCGTGCTGCGGCGTCAACCAGGGAGCCTCGTGAACCTCGAGGCCGATTCCGTGACCGAGCCCGTGTCCGAAAGAGTCGGCGTATCCGGCCTCGGCGATCAGATTCCGGGCGACGGCATCGATTTCCGAGGCCTTCACACCGCTCCGAACGGCGCCGATCGACGCCAAGTTCGCTCGCAGCACGACGTCGTAGATCTCCCGCGCCTTCGCCTTGGGCTCACCGACGGACACGGTTCGCGTGATGTCGGAGCGATAGCCGCCGTAGCAGGCGCCGAAGTCGAACAGCAGCAGATCCCCCTCGGCGAACGGCTGCGGGGCGAGCGAAGGGTTATAGTGGTTGAGCGCGGTGTTCGGACCGGTCGAGACGTTGACGTCGAACGCAATCCCTTCCGCCTCCGTCTGTCGGATCAGCACCTCCAACCGCAGTGCGACGTCCGCCTCGCTCATCCCAACGCGGAGCTCCAGGAGGAGCGTTGCAAACGCCTCGTCGGCGATCTTCGCCGCCTTCCTGAGACACGCGATCTCCTCCGCCGACTTCGTCCGACGGAGCGTCGCGACCGGATCCTGCTCCGCCACGAGCGTGAAGTCGCCGAGCTTGCGGAACTCCTCGACCCAGTGGTAGGACGCCCGTGCGGAGGCGAAGACGATCCGATTGAATCCGCGCGCGGAGATCGTCTCCGCGGTCGCCGCCAACCGCCACCGCCGATCGTCCACGATCGAGAGGGCGTCCGTCTCGCGCTTCGCCTGCTCGACGTACCGCGAGTCGGTCACCAAGATCGACTCGCGCTCCGAGAGGAGGAGCGCGCCCTCCCCCGTGAATCCGGTCAGATACCGCAGGCTCACCGGGTCCGAGTCCTCGCGGTTGATCGCGAGGTAGGCATCGGCTTCGATGGCCTCCAACAGAGCGCGCTGTCGATTCCCGTAGTCTGGCATGCGAACGGACCGTCCTCTCTGCGGGGCTCGCCGCGTCGGTTTCGGCAAGACTATACGCCGAAAAGCGTCTTGTCAACGGCAATTGCGACCGATATAATCCGCATCCCATGACCCTTGACGAATTGCGCACGGCGATCGAAGGGCTCGAGCGCGAACTGCGCGAACGCCTCGCGACGGCCGACGGCGACGCGGCGATCGAAGCAGTCCGAATCGACTTCCTCGGCCGGAAGGGGCGGGTCACCCAACTGTTCAAGAACCTGGGGCAGCTCGACGCGTCGCACCGGCGCGAAGCCGGCCGGTTGCTCAACGCGCTGAAGGAGACGGCGACCGAGGCCGTCTCCCAGAAAGAGGAGGAGGCGCGTCAAGGGCGGCTCGAGGATCGGCTCGCGGCGGAGCGGATCGACATGTCCCTTCCGGGCGTCTACAGCTCGTTCGGGCATCTCCACCCGCTGACGGTGGTCCAGCGCGAGATCGAATCGATCTTCATGAAGATGGGGTTCTCCGTCGCCTCGGGGCCGGAGATCGAAACCGAATACTACAACTTCGACGCACTGAACATCCCCGTCGAGCATCCAGCTCGGGCGGATTGGGACACGTTCTACATCGACGAGACGACACTGCTGCGCCCTCACACGTCTCCCGTTCAGATCCGGGTCATGGAGCAGACGGAGCCTCCGGTGCGGATCATCTGCCCCGGGCGATGCTATCGGCGCGACACCCAGGACGCGACCCATTCCCCGGTCTTCCACCAGATCGAGCTCCTCTGGGTGGAAGAGGGGCTTTCCCTCGCCAACCTCAAGTACGTCCTCGAGGTGTTCACCCAGGAGTTCTTCGGCGAGGGATACACGATGCTGTTCTCCGGCGACTACTTCCCGTTCACCGAACCGTCCGTGCAGGTGCACATCAAGGCCCCGGGCGCGGACGACTGGCTCGAGATCATGGGCGCGGGAATGGTCGACCCGGCCGTGTTGGAGGCGGTCGGGTACGACACGGAAACCTACACCGGCTTCGCGTTCGGCCTGGGGATCGAGAGGATGGCGATGCTGAAATACGGAATCGACGACATCCGCGTCTTTCTGACGAACGATCTTCGCTTCATTCGCCAGTTCTAGCTCGACGGCGAACGCCGCTTCGCCTTACTCCCGCACGAAGATCAGGCTCGCGTTCTGACCGCCGAATCCGAACGAGTTCGACAGTGCGACGCGGACCGTCGCCTCAACCGAGACCGGTGTGTAGTCGAGATCGCACTCCGGATCGAGGTTCTCGTAGTTGAGGGTCGCCGGGATGAATCCGTGCTCCATCGTCAGGACGGTCGCGATCGCCTCGATTCCCCCCGCCGCGCCGAGGAGGTGGCCGATCTGCGACTTCGTCGAGCTGATCTTCACCCGGGTGGCCGCCTCGCCGAAGGTCGTCTTGATCGCGGTCGTCTCGACGCGATCGTTCGGGGGCGTCGACGTTCCGTGGGCGTTGATGTAGTCGACCTCGCTCGGTCGAACGTGGGCCCGTTCCATCGCCATCTGCATCGCCCTGGACGCGCCCGCCCCGTCCTCCGCCGGCGCGGTGATGTGCGTTGCGTCGGCCGACATCCCGAAGCCCCGTACCTCGGCGTAGATGTGAGCCCCTCGGGCCACGGCCAAGTCGTACTCCTCCAGGACGAGCATCCCCGCGCCCTCCCCCATGACGAACCCGTCGCGCGCCGCGTCGAACGGACGGGACGCTCGCTCCGGTTCGTCGTTTCGCTTCGACAGCGCGCCCATGCGCGCGAAGCCGGCGAAGGTCACCGGAATCAGAACGGCCTCGGCGCCGCCGGTGATGGCCCGATCGATCAGGCCGGAGGCGATCAGATCGGCGGCGAGGCCGATGGCGTGATTCCCGCTGGCACAGGCGGAGACGACGCCGAAGTTGGCGCCGCGGAACCCGTGGGCAATCGAGATCTCGCCTGCGAGGGCGTTCGGCATCATCCGGGGAACGAAAAAGGGGCTCACGCGCCGCGGACCGCGTTCGAGCATCACCGTGAAGTTCTCCTCGAACGTCTCCATCCCGCCGATCCCCGTACCGACGACCACGCCGAATCGATCGAGATCGACGTCCTCCTCGGAGATCCCCGCGTCCTTCATGGCCAGGGACGTCGCCGCCAGGGCGAGCTGCGTCGAGCGATCGAGCCGGCGGGCCTTTTTGGGGTCGATGTAGTCGTTCGGATCGAAATCGTCGACCGGAGCAGCGATCTTGACGTCGATGTCCGTCAGGTCGACGCGATCCTCAACACGCCGTACGCCGCTCCGCCCGGACCGCAGACTCTCCCAGAACGCTTCGGCGCCGGTTCCGATGGGGCTGATCGGTCCCACGCCGGTCACAGCGACCCGCCTAACCATACCGCTCCTTGACCGCCCGAAGCAGGGTGAGATGCGCATGTTCGTCGAGGTCGGGCCCTTCTTCGGCTTCCTCGAGCCGTTTCCGCCGCGCCTCGACCTCGGACAAGTCGATCTCCTCGACCGGGACCGCCGACTCGACGAGGAGCGTGATCCGATTCCCGGTGGTGCGAAGCGTCCCGCGTCGACACGCGAAGACCTTCGTCCCATCGGCGGTGTGCACACGAACCGGTCCCGCGTCGAGCACGGCGAGAAGCGGCGCGTGGCCGTCCATGATCGCGAACTCGCCGCGAGGGCTCTGTGCAACGACCATCGACGCGTCGCCGTCGAAGTATGTCCGGTCCGCCGTGCGGAGCGCACAGTACATGGTATCCCCCCAGGTTTCGTAACTATAGATATGCGCCGACGACCGTTCAAGGGCCACCGGCAGAGCCCGCGCTACGGGGCCTCCGCTCCTTCCAAGATCGTCCCTGTCCGGCTGGCGCCGATCCGATCGGCTCCGGCCTCGATCATCGCCGTCGCCGTCTCGGCGTCACGGATCCCGCCGGCCGCCTTGACCCCCATCTCCTTCCCGACGGTCGCCCGAAGGAGCGCCACGTCCTCGACCGTGGCGCCGCCGGGGCCAAACCCGGTCGAGGTCTTCACGAAATGCGCGCCGGCCGCCTTGGCCAACGTGGCTCCCGCTACCTTCTCCTCATCGGTCAGTAAGGCCATCTCCAGAATCACCTTCACGTGGACGGGGCGCGGCGCCTTCTCCGCCGCGAGACAGACCGCGCGGATGTCGTCCGTCACGGCGGCGTAGTCGCCCTCCTTGAGGGCTCCGACGTTGATGACCATGTCAAGCTCGTCGGCGCCGGAAGCGATCGCCTTCTGTGCCTCGAAGGCCTTCGTCTCGCTCGTGTTCATCCCGTGGGGGAAGCCGATGACCGCGCACGTCTTGACGGCCGAGTCCTTCAGACAGTCTCGGACCAATTCGGCGTGGCAGGGGTTCACGCAGGCCGCCGCCACACCGTACTCGACCGCTTCCTCACAAAGCCGCCTGACGGCCTCTTTGGTCGCCGTCGGTCCGAGGAGCGTGTGATCGATCCGCTTCGCCAGTTCTGCTCGTTTCATGCTGCCTCCTTCGTCGGTGTGCCTCAAGTATCCCGCAACACGTTCCTCCGGTCCGCCTTCCGGAACAGATGGAAACTCCGTCCGCTTTCGTGAACGAACCCGACGCCGACGTACCCGCTCTCGAAGAGAAGCTCGAACACCGGGCGGCTCTGCAGACGCCAGTGACGCGCCGCCGCCGGTTCGGCTTCTCGAATCCGATCGAGGTCCGCGGGGATCTCCACGAGGACGTGTTCGGCCCGTGGGGCCTCGTCGTGCCCGGTCAGCGCCCGGAACCCGCTCCGCTGAAGCCTCGTCTCGGTGACCACGTCCATTTCGTGGATTCCGAGACGAAAGTGCGGCGGTTGATTCCCTCGATCGAGAATCGACCGGACCCGCGGAGAATCGATCCACCACTCCACCCGCAGCCGATCGGTCGCGAGGCCGA
This sequence comes from uncultured Thermotogae bacterium, assembly GCA_964523545.1. GTDB lineage: Bacteria > Bipolaricaulota > Bipolaricaulia > UBA7950 > UBA9294 > JANQEA01. The sequence continues at coordinate 13,253 of CAZFZM010000009.1, read as the reverse complement.
GGTTCGCGCTGTCGTGAACCTCCCCGTAGAGGTTGCGTCGGTACCCGGTCGCGATGGCCCCCAGCTTGCTGAAAGCCAGATGCGCCTCGTCGCTGCGGAGCGGATCGAGCTCCCAGAAGACCAGATCGACGCCCTCTTGTTGACAAACCGCTCGCTCCGCCGTGCGGAGTCCGTACCCGACACCACGATTCCGCGACGGTTCCAGAACGCCTCGGAACACCGTGTGACGAGCTGGATATCCGCCGACGTCGGCGACGAGGTCGACGATTGCGCCGCGGAGTCGCCCCTCGGTGTCTCTCGCTCCGAGAACGAGTCCGCCGCTCTGGCAGACGGCGGTAAGCGCGGGAACGGACCAGACCGATCGCGAGCGATTGCCGAGGATCTCTTGCTGGACGTCGACGCAGGCGCTGAACTCCTCGAAGCTGCTCAGACGCTCAGCTACAATCGCCATCGAGGTGCTTGGCCCGCTTGTCGGCGTACATCCTCCGATCGACCTCCTCGAGGATCGCCTCGAGTGAGCGTTCATCGTGCGGCGCACGTGTGTACAGGCCGATGCTCAGGTCGATTCTGTATCCCTCGATTCCAGTCAGAGTGGGGATTTCCCCGATTCGTGCCCGGAGGCGGTCGGCGACCACGGTCACGTCCCCCTTCCCGTCGGTTTCCGGCATGAGCACAAGGAATTCGTCGCCGCCGTATCGGATGACGCGATCGGCGCTGCGAACGCTTCGTTCCAGCATCCGTGCGATCTCCCGGAGGACCTCGTCTCCCCTGAGGTGACCGTATTCGTTGTTGACGGCGCGGAAACCGTCGATGTCGATCATCATCAGGGACATCGGCCGTTCGTAGCGGTCTGTGCGGCTCAGCTCGGACGCGATGATCGAGTTGAAGTAGTGTCGGTTAAAGAGTCCGGTCAGCGGATCGCGGATCGCCTGTTCGCGAAGGATGTCCTGCGAAGCGAGGTTGGACAGGGCGATCGCGAGGTGGTTCGCGACGACCTCAAGAAGCTGTCGGTCCTCGTCGTCGAAGAAGCCTGGCTGCTGGCTTTCGACGTTGATGACGCCGAGAAGATTTGCGCTGAACAGGATCGGCACGGCCAGCTCGGACCGGGTTCCGGAGAACGCCTCGAAGTATCTCGCGTCGTCTCGCACGTTCGGCACGACCAACGGCCGACGGTGCTCCGCCACCCAGCCGATGATCCCATTGCTTCCCGAAAGCGTCGTCCCGACTTCGATTCCGCCGTCGCTGTACGGGCCGCGCAGGCCGGTAACGACCAGCGAGCCGTCGGCCGTCGTCAGCAGGATCGCGCTCAGCTCGAAGTCGAACTGCTCCACGAGGAAATCGAGTGTGCTCGCCGTCGCCTGATCCGGTGTCGAAGCCGTTGCCAGCCTCTGCCCAAACGAGTAGATGCGGGTCAGTGAATCGCGCCGTCGGAGCGCAGCAATCGCGACCGCAATCTGGCCTGCCAAAGTTGACACGACCTCGAGATCCTGCTCCCCGAACGCCGCCAGCCGCTCGCTCGCCACGTCGATAACGCCCAATGCCCCTTTGCGCCCGATGATGGGCACGGCCATGAAGGAACGGATCACGTCTCGCGACCCCTGGTAGCGCTCGTCGTCGAGAACGTCGAGAACGACCACAGGCTGTGCGTCCCGGTACGCGCTCCGCGTGATCCCGGGGCCGTCCACGTGCACCCGTGCCCCTTTCGGAGAGACCTTCTCTTCGGGGAAGAGGTCCTTCGCCGCGACCGCCTCCTGCACGAGCCGCATCCCATCCGCGATCCAGATCGAACAGGCGCCGTAGTCCATGTCCTGCTGAACGCGCTCCGCGGCGAGCTCGCAAAGCGTGCGTGCGTCGTTCACCCGCGCGAGCTGGGTCCCGAACTCGGACAGTCCGTGCAGCTGCTCTTTCTGCTTCTCCAGCTGCCGCATTTTGAAGACCCGCTCGACGGCGAGGGCGGCGAGATTGGCCAGTGTGGCGACCGGCTCGATCGAGGCGATCGTCGGCGCGCTGCGGTCGACCGGATCGTCGACGGAGATGCTTCCGATGATTCCCGATGTCCCGCGAAGCGGGATGAACAGGAAATCGTCGACGTGCCAGCCCTCGACCGACACGCTTCCCGTGATTCCTCGCTCGACGGACCACGGCGTGTCGTCGTGGGGGATGTAGTAGGCCGGCCCGAGCCGGTATCGTTCGGAGAAGACCTGCTTCCGCTCGCTGATCGGGATCGGCGGCTGAGCGAGGAGGGCCTCACGCTCTTCCGGGGACAGTCCCGAGGTGAGCATCCTGTAGACCTCCCCATCGAACGGGATCGGAATCGACAGGTCGTAGAGCGAGAGGACCGCACGGCGAAACCCGCTGTACTCGGTGATCGTGTCGAGCACGAGTTGAAGGATCCGATCGATGTCCGACTCCCCCAGGATGACTTCGCCGAGTTCGATCACGACTCGATGCATCTGCGCCAGGCGCGTCTCCAGCGTGATGTCCCGTACGGTGCCCTCCATGACCGGCCCGTCGGGGGTTTCCATGACGCGCGAGCGGATTTCGGCGACGTAGGTCCCCCCCGACTTCGTCGTCAAGCGGTAGACGGTCGGCCCGGGGGACTGGATGCCCCGATGGCGCTCCTCGATCGCCTTGAGCAACCGGAGGCGCTCCCGCGGCGTCGCGATGTCCAGCTTCCCGACCGGCTTGCCGACCAGCTCGTCACGCGCGTACCCGAGGCGCTGAAGAAGGTGCTCGTTGACGTATGAGACGAGCCCGCCCCGGAGCTCGAACACGCCGATCGGCGCCGTCTCCAGCAGCTCCCGATACCGCTGGATCTCCCCGTCGGCTCCAGCGATCCGCTGCCGCTGATCGACCGCTCGTTCGATGATCTCGCGGAGGCTCTCCGCGTCCGTCTGCAACGGGGCCCAGTTCGCCACGCCCGTGGCGATCGCTCGCGCTCCGGTGACGGCGTCGCCGTCTTCGATCAGTGCGAGAACGTCGTACCCGGGATGGCGTCTCATCCACCTACTGAGGCCGTCCAGCCCTCCGTCTCCGCCGGCCCGAACGACGAAGAGGACGAGATCGGGCAGCTCCCCCGGTGCGATCTGGGCTTCCGCTGTCTGCACTCCCAGGGTACGAGAAGTGCCGTCGGCGAGATCGCACAGCGCCTCCACACGTGCCGGTTCGTCGCAAATCAGAAGGAGTCTCGTCATGCTCTCCTCGGCCATGGCCTCACGCTCACATCTGACTCGTCAACTGCTGGATTCGGTCCTCGTCTTTCGTCCAGTGTGCGTCGACCTTCACGGTCAGGTCAAGGAACACGCGGCTCCCGAGAATCGCTTCGATCTCCGCCCGCGCGAGCGTGCCGATCCGCTTGATCAAACCGCCGGCCTTGCCGACGATGATCCCTTTCTGGGACGGTCGATCGACCAGGATCTCCGCTCCGATCTCCACGAGGCCGTCCTCCCGCTCCCGAAACCACTTGACGCGCACGGCGATCGAGTGGGGAACCTCTTGGTAGGTCAGGCGGACCACCTTCTCGCGGATCAACTCGCTGATCAAGAACGCCTCGTCCTGAGCGCTCTCGGCGTCGTCCGGAAACAGCGGGACTCCGGTGGGTAGGTAGTCTGTGAGGGTCTCGACGACGTCCTCGAGGCCGATGCCCTTCGTCGCCGAGATCGGGATCAGCTCGGCGAAGCGGTTCGTCGCTTCGTACGCCAGAAGCGTCTCCTCGAGCTGGTTCCCTTTCGCCAGATCCGTCTTGTTCACGAGGAGAAGGATCGGGAATTCCGGCTCCCCCCACCGGCCGAACGCCTCCCGATCCGCGGCGATGACCCTCCCCCACGGCTCGACCATGTAGAGCATCGCATCGATCCCTCGAAGTGCTCTGTGCGTCTCGCGCAGGATGTGTCGGCCGAGGCGGTTGCGCGGTCGATGGAGTCCCGGCGTGTCGACGAAGACGATCTGCGCCCGATCGGTGTTCAGGATGCAGCGGATCCGATTCCGCGTCGTCTGAGGCTTCTCGGACGTTATGACGACCTTCCGCCCAAGCACGGCGTTCAGGAACGTCGATTTCCCGACATTCGTCTGCCCAACGACGGCGACGATCCCTACCTTGTCCCGTTTGTCCTCTGTCACCCGTTTCGCCCTGTTCACTTCCGCGCCGTGCTCCCACTCGGCTCTGGTCTCTTGAAATCAGTGTATCGACCACAAGTTCCGTTGTAAAGCAGATCTCCGAGCACTATACTCCGGCTTGGGCGTCCATGAACACACGGATTACCAACATCGGGCAACTCATCTCGCCCACCCCCGACCAGCCATCACTCGGGAGCACGGCGCCGCTCGACGTCCGAGCCCAGACCGAGATTCACATTCGAAGCGGACGCATCGCCGCCGTTGGCGGAGGGAATCGGCGAGAGCCCGTCGACGCCGAGATCGACGCGCGCGGCGGGGTCGTCCTCCCGGGACTGATCGATCCGCACACCCACTTCGCTTCGCGGACCGATCCCTCTCCGGAAGGCGATCGACGCGACCGTCTGCGGCAGCGTGTCCACGATCGTCTCCGCCGCTCGCTGTGCAGCGGCGTCACCACCGTGGAGGTCAAGTGCGCGGGGCTGCGAGAGCTGGACGAGCTCTCGACGATCGCGCGGTCGAGCGACGACCAACTTCCCGAGATCGTCCCCACCCTGTTCGGGCCGGCCCCGCCGTGCGGGGTGTCTCACGCCGAGCAGATGGCCGAACTGATCGGGGACGCCATCCCGGGCGCACGTCGCCGTCGATTGGCCCGATTCTGCGACACGGAATGCGGCGAAGGGGCGTACACCCTCGAGGAGGCACGAACGATCCTGCGGGCCGCGCGCGCCGCGGGCCTCCACCTGAAGCTCCACTCGGCCGGCGGGAGCATCGGAGGGCTCGGCTCCGTCGCTTCCGAGCTCGGGATCACCGCCGTCGGACACGCCTGCAATCTCAACGGCCAGGACCCGGAGGAATGGAAGCGCGTAGGGCTGATTCCGCTCCTGCTCCCGGCTGAGCCACTGATTCGGAGAAGGGCGTGTCCGAATGCTCGGTGGCTGCTCGATGAGGGGCTCCAAGTGGGGCTCGGCACCAACGCGGGGGCGGAGCCCGTGGCGGTAGGGTCGATGTGGCTCGTTCTCGCGCTGGCCGTCACGGTTCTCGGGATGTCGCTCGAGCGGACGATCGCCGCGATGACGTTGTACAACGCGTATGGGCTCGAGTCCGCAGCGGAGATCGGGACGATCGAGCCCGGGAAGCGGGCCGACCTTCTGATCCTCGATGTCTCGGACTATCGTGACCTCCTCTCGGGTCTCGGCGAGGATCCGGTCCGCGTCGTGATTCGCAACGGAGGGCTCGTTCATCAGCGATGAGCGTCCACGTCGCCGCCTACGCCAAACTCAACCTTTCGCTGCGCGTCCTCGGCCGTCGGGAGGACGGCTACCACGAGATCGACTCCGAGGTCCAGACGATCGATCCCGCCGATCGCCTGACGATCGACCTCGCGGCCGCGGGCGTCCGCATCGAGAACGACCTTGTCCTCGAGGGGACGGACCTCGTCGAGCGGGCCGCTGTCGCGCTCCTGCAGCACAAGGAGTGCGATCGCGGCGTACGGATCCGCGTCGAAAAGGGAATCCCGGTCGGAGCGGGACTGGGGGGCGGCTCCTCCGACGCGGCGGCGGTCCTCCGCGTACTCGACCGGTTGACGCCGCCCGAGCTGGGGGTCGACGCGTTGAGCGACATCGGGGCCGGAATCGGATCCGACGTTCCGCTCTTTCTTCACGGCGGACGCGTCCGAATCGGCGGACGCGGCGAGCGCATCCTGCGCTCACCGGAACCGTCCGCCGAGCATTTCGTCGTCCTCGTCCCGCCGATCCACTGCGCCACTGCGGCGATCTACGCGCGATGGGACGAGCTCGCCGCAGCGACGGAGACATCGCGAGCGAGCGAGCCGAAGCCGGGGGAGAACGACCTGCTCCGCCCCGCCCTGGATGTTCACCCCGAACTCGTCGCGTATCATGACGCCATGCGGTCACTCGGGGGCAAATACCACGGGATGAGTGGGAGTGGATCGTCGTTCTACGCCGCCTTTCCCGCCCACTCAGCGGCCGTGCGGGCAGCAGAGAGCCTCAAGACGCGATTCGACGACGCCGATGTGTTCGTCTGCCGTCCGACGGACGTCGGGCACCGCACCCTGGAGGCACGGTGAAGATCGCGATCGATGGACCGGCCGCCGTCGGGAAGACCTCCGTCGGGCGAGCGCTTGCCGAGGCGTTCGGCTGTCGCTTCGTGGAGACCGGCAAGATGTACCGGGCCGTTGCCCTGGCGTTCGATCGGGGAGTCCCCCTCGACGAGGTCGCCATCGAGGTGACCGATTCCGAGCGGTTCCTGTTGAACGGAGAAGACGTCACCGATCTGCTGCACACGACGGAGTACGATCAGAAGTCCTCACAGGTCGCGACGATCCCCGAGGTCAGAAAGCATCTCGTCAAGCTACAGCGCGAGATCGCCGAGCGACACGACGTCGTCATGGAGGGGCGCGACATCGGGACCGTCGTCCTCCCCGATGCCGACGTCAAGCTCTTCCTCCGCGCCGCGGCGGAGGTTCGCGCGAAGCGGCGAATGAGGCAGCGTCACGTCGTCGACTACCGCGAGACCTTGCAGGAGCTGACCCGTCGGGACGATCGAGACGCAAGCCGGGAAGTGGCACCCTTGAAACCCGCAAGGGATGCGACTATAATCGACACCGATCGAAAGACCCTTGCAGAGGTCATTTCCGCGGCATCAAACTTGGTCAGGGAGCGGTTGGGACGACGTTGTCAGGGCGGCTGAGGATCGGGATCAAAGACTGCACCTACGGGCTTCTCGCCTTCTTCCTCTTCCTTGTGACGAAGCCCCTGTTCCGCCTTCGGGTCAAGGGGAGGGCAAACATCGACCGGAACGGAGAGTACATCGTCGTCGCCCGGCATCGAAGCTACTGGGACATTCCCATCTTCACGATCGCGGTGGGCGGTTGGAACCGCGTCCACTTCATCGCCCGAAAGGGGCTGATGAAAGGGAACCTCTTGCTCCAAGGCGTGATCCGAGCCTTCTCGACGATCATCGACCGCGAGAACTTCACCAAGTCCGACTTCCGGAAGATGCTGGCCGCCGTCAAGCGGGAGCGCCTGGTCGGGATCTTCCCGGAAGGGACGACGCGGAGGCGCGTCGATGCGAAGGCCGGGGCGATACACTTCGCATCGGCTGCTGGAAAGGAGATCCTCCCGGTCAACATCCAAGCGAAGGGACCGTATCCTCCGAGGTACCCGTTTGGGTTCCCGCGCGTGACGGTGTCGATCGGCCGTCCCTTCTCCGTCGACGACCTGTCGGCCGGAATCGACGCGGAGGCACCGCGATCGGAGCGGTACCGGCTGCTCAGCGAACGCCTGATGGAACGAGTTGATAACGCGTGAGGAATGAACGAGGATAAGGGAACTCTTACGATTGCAGACATTCCGCGAGCCCGGAGTTCGGAGGCCGGGGTGGCGTAACGGTAGGTGGCACTGGAGCATGGAACAGCGAATCAAGATGGAAGACGCTTTCTCGGAAAGCGACGTCAAGATGTACAGCCGCGGAGACGTGATCTCCGGCACGGTGGTCCAAGTCAACGAGACCGAGATCCTCGTTGACATCGGCTACAAGTCGGAGGGGATCCTTCCGGCGGCCGAGCTGTCTCCCTTCCGGGACGACGGCAAGATCGAAGAGGGTGAGGAGATCGAGGTCCTCGTCACGTACATCGACGAAGAGAAGGGAACCGTCTACGCATCCGAGAAGCAAGCCGAATACGAGAAGCGAATCGACGTGCTCGAAGCGGCGCATCGGGCCGGAGAGGCCGTGGAGGGCGAGGTCGTCAACGAGGTCAAGAGCGCCGGCTATCACGTGAACCTCGACGGGATTCGTGCCTTCCTGCCAGGATCCCACTTGGGCGACGATCTGCCCAGCTCGATCGACGAGCTTCGTGGTCAGCGGATCCAGCTGAAGATCCTCGAGCTCTCGCGGCGCGACAAGAACCTGGTCGTCTCCCACAAGGCGTACATCAAGGAACAGGAGCGGGAGCGCCGGATGGCCCTGTTTGACTCGCTCGAGAAGGGGCAGGAGATCGACGGGACGATCCGCAGTATCGTCGACTTCGGACTGTTCGTGGACATCGGTGGATTCGAAGGGCTGGTCCACCGTTCCGAGATCGCGTGGAAGGACCTTCCCGTTCCGCCGGCGGAGTACAAGGTCGGCGACGAAGTTCGGGTCAAGGTGATCGACTTCGACCGAGAGAAGGGGAAGGTCTCCTTGTCGATCAAACGCCTGCGGCCGAATCCGTGGGAGGGGATCTCCGATCGATACCCGGTCGGAGCCCAGGTGACCGGGGCCGTCGTCTCCGTTACCGACTTCGGGGCGTTCGTCGAACTCGAACAGGACGTCGAGGGGCTCGTCCACGTCTCCGAGCTTTCCTGGGGACATCCCGAGAGCCCGAAGGACGTGGTCAGCGAGGGCGACGAGGTCACCGTCGTGGTGCTGAACTGCGACGACGCGGCGCGCAGGATCTCCCTCTCGCTCCGCCGAACGCAGCGAGACCCGTGGGAGGACGTCGAATCGAAGTACCCACGAGGCCAGGTGGTCCAGGGCACGGTCACGAAGCTGACCGACTTCGGCGCCTTCGTCAAGCTCGAGGACGGCGTCGAGGGACTGGTCCACGTCTCGGAGATCGACTGGGGACACGTCAATCATCCGCGCGACGTGCTCGCCGAGGGCGACGAGGTCGAAGTCAAGATCCTGAACGCCGATCCGCAGGAGCGCCGGATCTCGCTCTCCATCCGCGAGCTGAAGGACAACCCGTGGCGGCAATTCCTCGATCAGCACGCGATCGACGAGATCGTAGAGGGGGAGATCACCGAGATCAAGGACTTCGGCGCGTTCCTCCGGATCACCGAAGACGTGGACGGTCTGATCCACGTCTCGGAGATCAGCGAGGAGCGGATCGCCACACCGGCCGACGTGCTCACCATCGGTGACAAAGTCCAGGCCCGAATCATCGGGATCAACGAGGAGAAGCGTCAGGTTCGACTCACGATGCGCAACCTGTTCGGCCCGCCCGAGATTCCGCCGATGTCGTTCGAAGAGCGAGACCGCGACCAAGCCGGACGCAGCAGGAGGCGGAAGGATCGCGGACGCGCCAAAGAGCGAGTCGATCGCCGGTTCCTCGATGAAGCAGGGCATGAGTCGTTGAGCATGCGAGACCTACTGGGGGAAGCGACGCTCGACGACGAGACCGAATAGAAGAAGGAAACCACACCGCAAGGAGGGTGCAGGAATGAACAAAGGAGAATTCATCGACCGCCTGTCGGACAGGACCGGCCTGACGAAGAAGGAGGCGCGGAAGCACCTCGATTCGGTCCTCGATCTCATCCAGGAGACGCTGCTTCAGGGTGAGGAAGTGAAGCTCGTCGGGTTCGGCAAGTTCGCCGTGCGCGCACGGAAGGCGAGCAGTCGGATCAACCCGCAGACGAAGCGTCCGATCCAGGTGGCGGCCAAGGTCGTGCCCCTGTTCCGACCCGGGAAGGAACTGAAGCGGCAGGTCGAGAAGAAGCTCAAGGTCACTGCAAAAGGGGTCGCGAAGAAGTAGCCCCTGATGATCGATCGGCCCATCCCCGAGATTGATGGACGGCGAAGCCAGCCGATGCTTCGCCGTCTTCCCTACACGATCCGGAGCCGTTCGGCAGCGACGATCGCGCGAAGTTCGGTGACGGCTGTCTCCAGATCGTCGTTGATGACCAGGTAGTCGAAGACGTCGATCGCCTCCATCTCGCGCGCTGCGACCTCCAGCCGGGCGGCGATCTCCGCGTCGTTCTCCGTTCCCCGTGCCCTCAGTCTCTCCTCCAGGCGCTCGAGCGACGAGGGAACGAGGAAGACGTAGACGACCGCGTGCTCCCCGAGGCCGGTCCGACGGACGAGCTTCGCGCCCTCGACGTCGATGTTGAGGATCACGTCGAGACCGCGAGCGATCACGTCGTCGATCTGCGACTTCGACGTCCCGTAGAGGTCGCCGAGGTACGCGACGTGCTCGACGAAGTCACCGTCCTCGATCCGCCAGGTGAACTCCTCTCGGCTCACGAACCGGTAATCGACTCCGTCGGTCTCGTGCGCCCTCCTGGGACGCGTCGTGTACGAGACGGAGTACGTCAGGCCGGAGATCCCCTCCATCGCGCGGTTGATCACCGAGTTCTTCCCGGCCCCGGACGGCCCGGAGACCACGAACGCCAGTCCGTGGCCGATCCCTTTCCGATGCGCCGTGACGTCACTCGACATTCTGGACCTGTTCCCTGAACCGCTCCACCGCCAGCTTCATGTCGACGGCGTGCGCCCCGGCCTCGACGTCCCGCACCTTGGCGCCCAGCGTGTTCACCTCGCGGAGCATCTCCTGGCTGAGGAAGTCGAGCTCCTTGCCGATCGGCTCGGTGCTCTGCAGGGTCTCGCGCGCCCGGGCCAGGTGCGCCTCGAGCCGCACGATCTCTTCTTGCACGTCGAGCCGTTCGGCGAGGAGAGCGATCTCCGCCTCGAGCCGGGCGGAGTCGACCTTCAGTTCGAGCTGCCTGGCCCGGTCGTTGAGACTGGTGCGGTGCGCCTCGAGGATCTCCGGAACCCGGGCCCGAACCTCGCCGAGGGACGCGCCCAGTTGATCGAGATGCTCCTCCAACGCTTCGCGCAGGCGCTGGCCCTCGACGTCGCGGCTCGCGTTCGCGCCCTCCATCGCCGCATCGAGCGCCCGCTCGAGAACGGGCCACAGCTGCTCGTCCTCGATCTGGATCGGCTGGAGCCCACCGGCCCTCGTAAGGTCCTCCAGCGTCAGGGACGCGGAGAGATGGAGTTCCTCGCTCAGCGACCGCAGCTCTTCGAGAACGTCTCGAGCGAGACGGCGATCGAACCGGCATTCGGGGCCTTCCGCGGCCGATCGCTCCACCGTGATCCAGACGCCGACCTCCCCTCGCGCGAAGACCGTCTTGACCCGCTCTTCGATCCGAGGGAGAAGGTTCGGGTGATCGTTGAACGATCGGATCCGCACCGACAGATACCGATGGTTGAGCGTTCGGATCGTCGCCTCGATCCGCCAGCCGTTGTCCTCGACGGTCGCGGTTCCGAACCCCGTCATGCTACGGGTCATGATCCCTCCCCCGTGAAGAGGACCGACGCGTAACCGACGACGGCTCCTCGATCGCCCGTCACGTCCCCCGATGTCGCGTATCGCACGAGCTCGCCACTCGTGAGGCCGAGCCGTCGGCAGATCCCGAGTAGCGTCAGGATCACCCCGGCACCGCAGATCGACAGCCTCCGCTCGCGGTAGACCCGCTCGAACCGCTCGGCGTCGAGCGCCTGAATCGGGTCGAGCGCCGCGCGATCCAGCTCCCGCGCCGCCGCGTCCGGCTCGTAGTGCGTGAAGTCGGAGCTCGCCACGACGAGCACGGACCGGCCTTCGATCGCGCTCGCGATCGTTTCCGCGGTCTCCTCGGCGACGGAGCGGGGCATCGACGCCGCGCACAACGGAACGATCGGAAGATCGGTTCCCCAGATCGACTGAATGAACGGAAGCTGTACCTCGACCGAGTGCTCCCGCCCGAACGCCGCATCGGACAAGGGGATCCCGGACTCGGCCAATCGCGCGACCAGCCCGGCGTCGACCGGGGAACGTCCGAGCGGGGTCTCCCAGGCCGCGCAGGCCGACAGGGAAAGCGGCATCCCGATCCCGGTGTGGTTCGCCCCCAGCAGCACGACCGCCTCCGGCTGTCCGAACGCCGCGGCCCGCTCGTACCCCGCCGCAGCGACGGCACCCGAGTACGGGTACCCGGCGTGCGGCGCGATCAGTCCGATCGACGAATCCGACTTCCGATCCGGCCGCGGAACGCCGCCCTCGAAGAAGGACTCGACCGTCGCGCGGAGCACATCGGGGTCTCCGGGATAGAAGGCGCCGGCAACGATGGGAGCGCGAACCGTCTCGTCCATGGTGCGATTGTAGCGCCCTCGGATCGGACGGACCAACGATTCTTGATTCCCCCAGGCCGCTCCCGTACCATCCGAACGCAACTTTGGGAGATCGTCTAATGGCAGGACGACAGGCTCTGGCCCTGTTAGTGGGGGTTCGAATCCTCCTCTCCCAACACACGGGCGAAACCGCTAGCGGAAACCAGCTGCCAGCCGAAGTGCGCGCTCTGCCAGGTCGCTACTCGTGCATCTCCTCAAGGTCGTGTTTGAAGTCCCTCGCCATCTCGAGCCCAAAGATGACTGCCGACACGTTCTTGCTGTTCCCCGCGTGATCCAGTGCCCACTGGAGGTTCTCTTCCACGAGGCCGAGCTTGTTGTGCCACTCGGCGAACGATCTGCGAGTTCCGTTGATCGGCTTGGTATTCGAGGCTATCTGGTCACAGATGTCATCGATTAGTCGCGCTTGCTCCATGAGCCACGTCGGGGAGGCTCCGCCCATCACTCCGAAGGCATCGCGAATGCCGCGGAGCCTAGTCCGAAGGTCAGATGCGGTTGCTGCACCAGCGGCTGCCCCCGACACCGCCTCCCAGTTCTCTAGAGCGTTGTCGATCTCCGCCAGCGCTTGACATCCTCGGTTGTCCTCTGGGCACGCCACGACGCTACCAGGCTGCGTGCTGCGGGACAACTCCGCGATCCCTGTCTCGTCATTCGCAAGCGCCCGCAGATCTGCCGCAGCCGCGCGAAGCTCCTTAAGCATATCGACCACACCGCTCGCATTCACCTCGCCGATCTTCCGAGCCTCCACGTATTGACTCAGCTGAGCTTGCATCGCCTCGACTTGCCCCTTCACGTCCTCAGACCAGCCGCTTGTCTCCAGTCGTCCGAGGAGCGCTGCGATAGCTTCATTCACAGCACGGAGCTGTCCGGCTGCAGTCGATCGCGTATCGACTGCAGTCCACGTTCGCACGATCTCCATCGGCTTGAGGTCTCCCTCGAGTGCCTTGTCATCGAACTTGACGTCTGGTGGCTCAGCATCGTCTTCTGCTGGTGCTTCCCCCGACTCGGTAGGATCTGTCACCGCAGCTCCAGTAGCGACGTCGACGATCGGCTTGGGCTTGAAGGTCGTTTTCGTCTTGACCTTGCCCTCGTCACAAGACGCAGCCCAACAGACAACGAGAGGAATCAAGAGGACCAGCATCCAGCAGACCGCTCGTTTGCTCCGGTTCACGTTCGCCTCCTTTCGTAGAGCGGCC